>NZ_JBQFNM010000001.1:0-756435 GCF_056532675.1 Ruegeria sp. I1
CTGATTAAGTCGGCTCTGCCGACTGGTGGGCGGCAGTTGCTCTGAAAGAGCAATGAGAGCCCACTCGGTTGAACAAAAGAAGGCCGTCCCACAGGGGGCGGCCTTTGTATATTCAGGAAGTGTGATCTACTTTTTCTGTAGTTTACGCCTTCGCGCGGTCATCGCCCGACCGTCGCGAATGCTCATCGCCATCAGTGTCAGATTGGCGGCTCCGGCAATCAACTCGATGACCTGCACAACGTAAAAGCCGGTGTCAAACGCTCCGGTTCCGGCTTTTGCGTTTAGGTAGATTGCGGCAGGCACAAGGATCAGAAGCCCGTTGGCTGCGATGATGGGCATTCTCTTCTTCTTTGCCACAGCCGGCGCATCTTTGCGGCGCCGTCCCATCGACATGCCGGTTGCCCCGACGATTATCATGGCAGGTACAAGCAAATACAGCCCCTTGACGACGCTCGCTTTCACAAAAGCAACGGTCGCGTATGAGGTGAAAAGTTCACTATACAGAGTCGATGTCCAGAAGGTCAGAATCGTCAGAAAACCAACGACTCCGGCGATCGGGTGGATTGTTTTGATCATGTGTCCCTCATTGTCCTTCACTTAAGCAACACAGTGATTGTCGACCGCCAGCTTACGCAAAAGGTGCGGGCGCGTTACCGCGCTGTCAGGGTAATCGGCGATACGGCGCTGGAATTCAGGGTTGGTAAAGGCCTGACGAAAGCTCTGAACGTCTTGCCAAACGGCGTAATTCACAAAGGTTGAGCTATTGGCGATGCCCTTGTGTAGCTGTGTCGAGATGTATCCTGGTTGGGACTTCATGAACTCAGCGTCGTGCGACCATGCGGCCAACAGAGCGTCTTCGTCCTTCGCATCAACCGTGAAGAGGTTGATCAATACAACTGGGCCTTCGTCAGTTTCCATCTGATCGGCCAAGCTTGCAACATTGTCGAGTTCTACAATACGTGCCATTCTGGATCCTTTCCAAAGTATTAATATAGCAAGCTATATAATATTGCATAGCATGCTATGCAAGCGTATTTGCTTGATATGGAATTCAGGAAAGAAGACTCAGCCGGATATCTGATCAATCACATGGCGCGTTTGTTCGCCAGAGAACTGCAACAGCGTATCTCACCAATGGGTATCGTTGTCGGCCAGTTCCAGATCCTGTTGGAGCTGTGGCAGAAAGATGGAGTGTCGCAAAAGGATCTGCTCAGCAGGATCGATGTCGAGCAGGCGACCCTTGCAAATACTCTCAACCGGATGGAGCGGGACGGGCTGGTCAAGAGAACCAAAAACCCAAATGATGCCCGGGCGCAGTTGATTTGGTTGACTGAAAAGGCCGCTAGACTTCGTCAGAATGCATATGACGCCGCCCACAGCGTCAACGCTCAGGCGCTTGAGGGACTTGATGCTTCTGAACAGCGTCAGCTCCTGGACCTCATGCGTCGGATCATTTCAGGCATGCGTCAGGATTAGGTTGGCGTTATAGCCCCCCCTCTGCCGCCGCACGTACTGCCCGGATATTCTCGCCATAGACCTCAGGCTGATCTACCGACCCGCCCTTGAATACCGCTGACCCGGAGACCAGTACGTCGGCACCGGCTGCAGTGACCAGAGGAGCAGTCCGGGGATCAACGCCACCGTCGATTTCAATATGGATCGGGCGGTCGCCGATCATCTGGCGCAGCTTGCGGATCTTTGCGGTCATGTCGATGAACTTCTGGCCGCCAAAGCCTGGGTTCACGGTCATGACGCAGACGAGATCAGTCAGGTCCAGCAGATGCTCAACCGCTTCCGCCGGGGTGCCGGGGTTCAAGGCGACGCCGGCTTTCATGCCAGCGGCACGGATCGCCTGCAGGGTTCGGTGCGTGTGCGGGCCAGCCTCGACATGGGCGGTCAGGATGTCAGCGCCTGCATCGGCATAGGCCTGAATATAGGGGTCGACCGGTGCGATCATCAGGTGCACGTCCATCACGGTTTTCACATGGGGTCGGAAGGCTTTTACCGCGGGGGGGCCGAAGGTCAGGTTCGGGACAAAATGACCGTCCATCACATCCACATGAACCCAATCTGCGCCTTGCGCTTCGATGGCCTGAATCTCGGCACCGAAATTGGCGAAATCGGCGGACAGAATGGACGGGGCGATCTTGATGGTGCGGTCAAAGCTCATGGCGGTCTCGTATCAGCTGAAGAGTCGGGGTCGCGTATACCTGTGGCCGTCATAGAAGGATAGCCCCGCCGCCGTCCGCGCCGTTACAAAACTTTCACCATACTGACACATATCCGTTTTGTGGTGTCTGTAGCTGACCGCCAATACGAATTGGGGGTGGCACGTGCTGCGGATCGAGAAACTGACCAAGCGCTTCGGCGAGAATACCGCCGTTGATGCGGCAACGCTGGATGTAGATAAGCCGTGCATGATCGGCATCATCGGGCGCTCGGGCGCGGGCAAATCGACCCTGTTGCGGATGATCAACCGTCTGACGGATTCGACCGAAGGCGAGATTTTGTTCGAAGGCCGCGATGTCACGAAACTGAAGGGCCGTGAGAAACGCGCCTGGCAGGCCGATTGCGCGATGATCTTTCAGCAGTTCAACCTGGTGCCGCGCATGGATGTGGTCTCGAACGTGCTGCATGGCACGCTGAACCGTCATTCGACGTTGGCCACCATGTTTAACCTATACCCAATGGCCGAGATCCATCGTGCCATCGATATTCTGGATCGTCTGGGGATCGCCGAGCACGCGCCCAAACGGGCCGAAGCGCTTTCGGGCGGACAGCAGCAGCGCGTCGCGATTGCGCGTGCCTTGATGCAGGACCCCAAGATGATTCTGGCGGATGAGCCGATTGCCTCGCTCGACCCGATGAACGCACAGGTCGTGATGCAGGCGCTGCGCCGCATCCACGAAGAAGATGGCCGCACGGTCATCGCCAACCTGCACACGCTGGACACTGCACGCCGCTATTGCGACCGCGTGGTCGGTATGCGCGACGGGCGCATCGTCTTTGACGGGCTGCCCGAGCAACTGACAACCGGCGTCGCCCGCGAGATCTACGGGGCGGACGCCAGTTTTTCGGAAGAGGCAACCTCGACCGAGATCGACACTCTGGACGCCACCCAGAAGGCGCTGATGGAAGCAGAAGCGACCATCTGAGCCACTTACCCCCTTTCATCGACCGGCTGATGAAAGGCCGGCACATCAACTGGAGAGAGACAGATGAAAAAACTGATTGCTGCCCTTGCTGCGACCACGGCCCTGGCCACACCGGTCCTGGCTGACGAAATCAGCGAGTTCCGCATTGGCATTCTGGGCGGCGAAAACGCCCAGGACCGCCTGAACAACAACGAATGTCTGCGTGAATACACCGAAGAAGCTTTGGGTGTTGAAACCAAGCTGTTCGCCCCTGCCGACTATGATGGCGTGATCCAGGGCCTGCTGGGCGGCACCATCGACATGGCCTGGCTGGGTGCGTCGGGTTACGCAAAAACCTATCTGAGCGACCCCGAAGCAGTTGAGCCGGTTCTGGTCAAAGTGAACCTGGACGGTGGTTACGGCTACTACTCGATCGGTTTTGCGCGCAAGGACAGCGGCATTGCCTCGCTGGAAGACATGAAGGGTAAGACTTTTGGCTTCGGTGATCCGAACTCGACCTCGGGCTACCTGATCCCGTCGATCGAAATCCCGCAGGCAACTGGCGCGACCATGGACTCGGGTGATTACTTTGGTGAAGTGAAATTCACCGGCGGTCATGAACAGACCATCGTTGCTGTGAACAATGGCGACGTTGACGGTGGTGTGACCTGGGCTGACGGTCTGGGCGACTGGGAAGACGGTTTCAACTCGGGTGCCCTGCGCCGCGCGGTTGACGCAGGTCTGATTGACATGAACGACATGGTGATGATCTGGCAATCCAAGCCGATTCCGGAAGGCCCGGTTGTTCTGCGCACCGCACTGCCTGCCGACGTAAAGGAAAAGATGACTGCTCTGATGGCTGGTCTGGCGGAAAAAGACCGCGAATGCTTTTACGGTGTTGCGGCCGGTGAAGCCAAGGCGTTCGAGCCAATCACGCATGACGCGTATGAGATCATCATCGAAGCACGCAAGCTGAAGTCAAACTAAGCCTGCATCTTCCAAGTTCGGGGTCCGGTTTCCACCGGGCCCCGTTTTCCACTCAGGAGCATTCCATGACAGACCTGACCGCAGGGTCCCAGACCGTCGACCAGATTCGGGCCGACTATTCCGATATGACACGGCGCAAGCGGGTCTATGGCGGTATTCTTCTGATCCTTTTTGTCGCGCTGATGGCCGCGGGTTTCCGCACCGCAGACAGCCGCAACGCAGGCAGCTTTATCGATGGCTGGCACCGTATCTTCGACTACCCCTCGGAAGTTTTGTCGGAGGCGTGGGAGAAGATCGGGTCAATGCCCGAGAACCTGGTGAAGTTTTTCCCGGCTCTGATCGAGACGATCAACATTGCCGCAGCCTCCACTCTGATCGGGACTATCGCGGGGACGTTTCTGGCCTTGATGTCGACGCGGGGCATGGCGCTTTGGCCTGCACTTATCCCGCTGTTTCGACGTATTGCCGATATCTGTCGCGCGATCCCCGAGATTGTCATCGCTTTGGTGCTGATCTTTGTTCTGGGTGGCGGTCCGGTTCCCGCGATGATCGCGATTGCGATCCATACGGCCGGGGCACTGGGCAAATTGTTCTCGGAAGTGAACGAAAACGCCTCACTAAAGCCAGTTGAAGGGCTGCACTCAGCCGGAGCCAATTGGTCACAGCGCATGTATTTGGGTGTCATCCCGCAGGTCGGCCCGAACTACGTCAGCTATGCGCTGCTGCGGTTCGAGATCAACATCCGCGCGTCGGCCATTCTGGGTTTCGTCGGGGCGGGCGGTTTGGGTTATGAGCTGAGGAACTCGATGTCCTGGGGCCAGGGGCGCTATGATGAAGCGGCGGCCATCTTCCTTCTTCTCTTTGTCACTATCGTCGTTGTGGACCAGATTTCAGGTGTGCTGCGCGACCGCCTGACCCACGGGTCGGAAAAAGGAGCCTCGGTATGAGCACCTTCGCAACCGATCTGTCGATTGATGAGCTGAAGGCCGAGGCGGACCGCCTGTTCAGTCGCAAGCGCCTGATGAACTTCGGCCTGCCCGTACTGGTTCTGGTCTACCTAACCTATGTGTTCTTCGCCTTTGACGTGCCGGGTCTGGCAGCCCGGGCCAATCTGGAGAACGGCAAAACGCTGGTTGCAGACAGTTACAGCTATAAAACCCATATCGAGAGGGACAATCGCACCGGCGAGGTCTCAGCCGCTATCGAGGGTGAGCGCAAGGGTGCTTATCCCGAAGGTGAGGCCCCGGATTGGGTAGTGCTGGGCGAAACAACCGTGATCGATCTGGAGGACGGGCATGTTGTCCGGTTCGGTCCGGAAACGATTGAATATGACATTCCCGGCTATGGCACCGTGCGCGCCACCCCGACGCGCACCGCCGGGGTGCAGGCTGAATTGCCTGCAGGAGATGTGCCCGAGTGGATCAATGTTTCGAAAAACCGGATGGCCATCACCACGGATGCGGGCCGCCTGACGGTGACCCGAAACCGCGCCGAAGTATTCCGGTACTTCAACGGGTGGGAGCTGTTCTGGTTCACCTTGGACAGCCCGTATTATGGTCAGTCTTTCTCCCAGCTCGCCGGGCGCGCTGCTTCGGGTGAGGCGGGTGTCATCTTCAATGACTTCTGGACCAACAAGATGTGGCGGCACCAGGATGTTGCTTGGGCGATTTTCGAAACAATCCTGATGGCGTTCCTTGGCACATTCGGCGCAGCCATCGTGGCACTGCCTTTGGCCTTTCTAGCCACGCGCAACTTCAACCCGCTGAAATCCGTCCGGTTTTTCACCCGCCGTATCTTTGACTTCGTACGGGGTGTGGATGCGTTGATCTGGACCGTTGTGCTGGCCCGCGCCTTTGGGCCCGGCCCGTTAACCGGGGCTTTGGCTATGCTGGTGACGGATACAGGCACGTTCGGCAAAATCTTCTCAGAAGCGTTGGAGAATGTGGACCAGAAACAAATCGAAGGCGTGCAATCGACCGGGGCCAACGCCACGCAGCGTTATCGTTTTGGAGTTATCCCTCAGATCACGCCTGTTTTGCTAAGTCAGCTTTTATATTTCCTCGAATCCAACACCCGCAGCGCCACCGTAATTGGTGCCATTACCGGTGGGGGTATCGGCCTGTTGCTGACCCAAGCGATCATCACGCAAAAGGACTGGGAAGAGGTCGCCTACTACATCGTCCTGATTATTATGATGGTGATGCTGATGGACTGGTTCTCGGGCTGGCTACGCCGTCGATTGATCCAGGGAGAGACAGGGAAGACGCGAAAGCCGCGTGATTCTAAACGTAAACCTTTCCTTTTGCCCTGACAGGATAATTGGACCAGACCATGCCAAGACTGCGTGCAGATCAGCCGTTCATTCACCCTGATTGTCAGATCACCAACAGTCAGTTTGGTGAATATGTCGAGATCGGCGCGGGTAGCCGTGTCGCAAATTCGGTCTGGGGTGACTACTCCTATTGTGACCGGACTTGCGACATCGCCAATGCCGAGATCGGGAAATTCGCCAATATCGCCAGTTTCACGCGCATCGGGGCAACAGATCACCCGATTGAGAAAGCGTCGCTGCATCATTTTCTATATCGATCGGCGAGCTATTGGGACAATGAAGAGGATGATGCCGACTGGTTCGCCCATCGGGCCAGCCGTACTGCTCGGATTGGCCATGACACTTGGATTGGCCATGGTGCCATGATCAAACCCGAGGTTACAATTGGCCACGGAGCGGTTGTGGCTGCGGGGGCCGTGGTCACAAAGGATGTTGCACCCTTTTCCATCGTCGGAGGCGTCACGGCGACTGAAATACGCCGCCGCTTTTCCGTCAACGTAGCTGACCGGATGATGGCCTTGGCCTGGTGGGATTGGGACAACGCACGCCTGCGCAAGGCGTTGCCGGATTTTCGCGCGCTAAATGCTGAGGCGTTTTTGGAAAAATACGAATAGCAAAGGTGAAGGCTCACGCGCCCGCAGGAGCATCGGCTACGCCCAACGGGATGAGATCTCCGTCAGGAGGTCGAAGACAGGCGGGAGCCCCACCGGTTCAATCCTCATTCAGGGTCAAGGTCACGCGCTCACCGGCAAAAACGGTCCGGCCAAATTCCACTGGATTGCCATCAGGGTCTGCGTTGATCCCGGTTGAAAACAGCACCGGGGCCCCTTCGCTGAGATGCAGATGTAAAGCTTGAGTTGCTGTTGCTGCCCGCGCGGTCAGTCTGGTCGATATCCGGGTGTAGTCGGATACACCACAGGTCTGCAGCGCCTTTGTGACGGATTGCGTGTCTTGCAGAGCTTTCAGGAGATCGGGAAATCGTTGGGCTGGAAAAACACTTTGAAACAGTCCAATCGGCTGCCCATCGGCCAAGGATAATCCATCATAGACGTGCACGGGGTCGCCAGTGTTTAGTTGAAGTGCACCAGCTTCGGCCTCATCCGCGGCGCGGGTTGTCAGCGAGAGAATCTGTTTGCCGGGTATCTTGCCGCTGGCCGATATGTTCTTGTGGTACCGAACACGCTTGCCGATGGGGTAATCGGTTGGGCGTGCCGCCACGAACACACCTGCACCGCGGCGCGCATGAACCAGGCCCTGTTCTGCCATATCCGACAATGCCCGCCGCACTGTATGGCGGTTGACGCCATGTTTTGCGGCCAGCTGCGCCTCGGTCGGGATGCGATCCCCCGTTTGGTACCGCCCTTCAGCTATGTCAGAGGTCAGGCTGAGCGAGATGCTTTTCCAGATCGGTGTTTTGCTCATGTCATCAAATATTCACAGAGTTTCGATTGCAGGTCAGGATCGTACGATATAATATTTGTCTAGTTGTATAGTATGTGTAGACAACCCCGCCAAGAGGCTTTGATGACAAATCAAACAGAAATTGAGACTGCCGCCCGGCAAGAATGGATGGGCCTTCTGGCGCGCGCGCCAGAAGAGGCGATGTTGGCGCTTTGGAATGGGCTTTTCGACCGTCCACATTTTGACTGGCTGCGCCGTCCTGAAGTCGGCGGCGTCATGGTTCGTGGTCGTGCGGGCAGCACCGGCGCACCGTTCAATCTGGGTGAAATGACTGTGACCCGCTGCTCCGTTGTTCTGGACGATGGCACCGTTGGGCACGGATATGTGCAGGGGCGGTCAAAACCTAAGGCCGAAGCTGCGGCACTGATTGACGCGATGATGCAGACCCCTGCGGCGGGGACCTTGAGGTCCGAGCTTTTGGAACCGCTTAAGCGGCAGATGCAGGCGTCGAAAACGGCGCGTGCGGCCAAGGCGGCGGCGACGAAGGTCGAGTTCTTCACGATGGTGCGGGGGGAAGACTGATGGCGGAACAAGCACAGTTTTCGGGCGGATTTGATAACGCCCCAATCCAGGCGGCACATGCCTTCCGCGCAGCTATGACAGTCATGGCCCGACCGGGTGAGATTCGCAGCCTGACCGGCGCTGTTCCTCCGGCGCCCTTGTCGGTTGCGGCGGCGACCCTACTGCTGACGCTTTGCGACCCAGAAACCAAGCTGTACCTGGCCGGGGCAGTCGACACCGACGCCGTGCGCAAGTGGCTGACCTTTCACACCGGGGCACCTTTGGTTGCCGCGTCTGAGGCGGATTTTGCCGTTGGAACCTGGCAGGATTTGGGATCCCTCAATGCGTATCGTATTGGAACGCCGGAATACCCCGACCGCTCGACCACGTTGATCGTGGAATGCGATGACCTGCAGGCGTCAGGTGCGGTTCTGTCTGGGCCGGGCATCAAGGATGTCGCCCAACTGTCACTACCGGATGTGGCTGTTCTGCAAGCTAATGCGGCGCTCTACCCGTTGGGGTGTGATTTTTTTCTGACCTGCGGCGATCAGGTTGCGGCTCTGCCGCGCAGCACGCAGATCACGGTAGGAGGCTAAGCCATGTATGTAGCTGTCAAAGGTGGCGAAAAGGCGATTGAAAACGCCCATGCCTGGCTGGCCGAGGAACGGCGTGGATCAACCGACGTGGCCGAGCTGAGCCTTGCGCAGATCCGCGAACAGTTGAGCCTTGCGGTAAACCGGGTCATGGCCGAGGGCTCTCTGTACGATCCCGATCTGGCTGCATTGGCGATCAAACAGGCGCGTGGCGATCTGATCGAAGCGATCTTCCTGATCCGTGCCTATCGCACGACCTTGCCGCGCTTTGGGTATTCGAACCCGGTTGAAACGGGGCAGATGGACTGTGACCGACGGATCTCGGCCACGTTCAAGGATGCGCCTGGTGGGCAGGTTCTGGGCCCGACTTTCGACTACACCCATCGCTTGCTTGATTTCAAACTGGCCGCTGATGGAGAGGTGCCCGCCGCGCCGGAAGGGGCGGCACGCACCGAATCCACGCCGCATATCACCGAATTCCTCAAGGGTGAGGACATCATTCAGGATGAAATTGCCAGTGATGAAACACCCGGTGATCTGACGCGCGAACCGCTGGAGTTTCCATCGAACCGACCTTTGCGGCTGCAGTCTTTGGCGCGCGGGGATGAAGGGTTCGTGCTGGGCATGGCTTACTCAACCCAGCGCGGCTATGCCCGGAACCACGCCTTTGTCGGCGAGCTGCGGATTGGCAAGGTCGCGGTTGAGATGGATATCCCCGAATTGGGTTTTGCCATCGACATTGGCGAGGTTGAGTTGACCGAATGTGAAACAGTGAACCAGTTCAAAGGCTCGAAAACCGAACCGCCGCAATTCACGCGCGGCTATGGTTTGGTGTTCGGGCAATCGGAACGGAAATCCATCTCGATGGCCTTGGTTGATCGCGCGCTGCGCTGGAAAGAACTGGGCGAGGATTTTGTTGGTGCTGCGGCGCAAGACGAAGAGTTTGTTCTGAGCCATTCGGACAACATTCAGGCGACCGGGTTCTTGGAACATATCAAGCTGCCGCATTACGTGGATTTCCAGTCCGAACTGGAATTGGTCCGCAAACTGCGCCGCGAGGCCGAAGAGCGGATTGCGCCCAGGGAGGCCGCGGAATGAAGGCGGTCGTTTTTGATATTGGCGGTGTGCTGATTGATTGGCAGCCGCAATTGGCTTGGGCCGAAGCGCTGGGTTCAGAAGAGGCTGCTCATGCGTTTATCGAAAGAACGGGTTTTCGGGAAAAGAACGCGCGTGCGGACAATGGTGAGCAGTTTGCGGATCTGGCGCAAGAGTTAGAAGACCCGCAAGATCAAAACCTGTTTGTAGACTATGTTTCGCTTTACGCCCGGACGGTAGAAAACGCGATCCATGGAACGTGGGACGTGTTGGACCGATTGAAGGTTCAAGGAACACCAGTCCACGCCATCACCAATTGGTCTGCTGAAACCTGGCCCGAAGGTCTGAAGGTCCACCCACGTTTGGGTGAGGTCTTCGGCACTCTGGTCGTGTCTGGGCAAGAAGGTGTGATGAAGCCGGATGCCCGTATTTACCACATGCTATGTGATCGTGCGGGAGTCGCGCCAGAAGACTGCGTTTTCATTGATGACGGGTTGCACAATGTCGAAGGCGCAAAGGCAGTCGGCATGGACGGTATCCATTTTACCACGCCAAAAGCGCTGGACATCGCGCTAACCGAAAGAGGGTTCTTATGAGCGAGTATAATTTCGCCTATCTGGACGAACAGACCAAGCGGATGATCCGCCGCGCCATTCTCAAAGGGTTGGCAGTTCCAGGCTACCAAGTGCCCTTCGCAAGCCGTGAGATGCCAATGCCCTATGGCTGGGGCACAGGCGGGGTGCAGGTCTCGGCCGCGACGCTGACGCCGGATGATACGTTCAAGGTGATCGATCAGGGCGCGGATGACACCACCAATGCGGTTTCGATCCGTAAGTTCTTTGAAAACACCGCAGGTGTGACAACCACGGAAGAAACGGACAAGGCGACTGTTATCCAGACCCGCCACCGCATCCCCGAGGCGAAGCTGACCGAAGATCAGATATTGGTCTATCAGGTGCCGATCCCGGAACCTCTGCGTTTTCTGGAACCGCGCGAGACTGAGACACGCAAGATGCACAGCCTAGAGGAATACGGGCTAATGCATGTGAAGCTGTATGAAGATATCAGCCAGCACGGCGCTATTTCGACCTCATACGCCTATCCGGTGAAAGTGTCGGAACGGTATGTGATGGATCCGTCCCCGATTCCGAAGTTCGACAACCCCAAGCTTGAGATGGACGCGATCCAGCTGTTTGGCGCGGGACGCGAGCAACGGATTTACGCGGTACCGCCGCATACCAAAGTCGTCAGCCTTGATTTCGAGGATTACCCGTTCGAGGCAACCAAGGCCGATCATTGTTGCGATCTGTGCGGGGCCGCGGACAGTTATTTGGATGAGGTCATTACGGATGACGCAGGTAATCGCATGTTTGTCTGTTCGGACACGGATTACTGCCGGTCGCGCCGCGAGGCGGGCCATGTCGGTCCAATGACCAAGGAGAACGCGGCATGACCCCCTTGTTGCAAGTCAAAGGTATTCAGAAACACTATGGCGCGCGGATCGGCTGCGCGGATGTGAGTTTTGATCTCTATCCGGGCGAAGTGATGGGGATCGTGGGCGAAAGCGGCTCGGGCAAATCGACCTTGTTGAACTGCTTGGCTGGCCACCTTGAGCCGGATGCCGGGCAGGTGGTCTTTGATACCCGCGCAGATGGGCCGGTGGACACGGTGACCATGTCGGAACCCGAGCGCCGGATGCTCAGCCGCACCGATTGGGCCTTTGTCCATCAGCATGCCCGTGACGGGTTGCGGATGTCAGTCAGTGCGGGTGGTAATATTGGCGAACGGCTAATGGCGGTTGGCGATCGCCACTATGGCGATATCCGGGACAAGGCCATCGACTGGTTGGGTCGGGTCGAGATCAGCGAGGCCCGGGTCGATGATCGCCCCACTGCGTTCTCGGGCGGGATGCAGCAGCGCCTGCAGATCGCGCGCAATCTGGTCACAGGCCCTCGGCTGGTGTTCATGGACGAACCGACCGGCGGGCTGGACGTATCGGTTCAGGCACGTCTGCTGGATTTGCTGCGCGGGCTGGTTCGCGAGATGGGGCTGAGCGCCATCATCGTGACCCATGATCTGGCCGTCGTGCGCCTGTTGGCGGACCGATTGATGGTTATGAAAGACGGCCATGTGGTCGAGGCCGGGTTGACCGATCAGGTACTGGACGATCCGCAACATGCCTATACGCAGCTGCTGGTCTCCAGCGTCCTGCAGGTTTGAATAGTTGGGAAAAGATAAAGCTATGATTGAGCTGAATGACGTAAGCAAGAGCTTTACCCTGCACAATCAGGGCAGCGCGGTTATCCCGGTTATGGAAGGGGCCTCGTTAAAGGTCGGTGCGGGGGAATGCGTTGCGCTGACCGGGGCCTCGGGCGCGGGGAAATCCACGCTGATGCGGGTGATTTACGGGAACTATCTGGCGGCGTCTGGCAAGGTGCTGGTCGGCGGTCTGGATGTTGCACAGGCTGAGCCGCGCGAGATTCTTGCACTGCGGCGCGAGACGCTGGGCTATGTGAGCCAGTTTCTGCGGGTGGTCCCTCGGGTCCCGACGCTGGAGGTTGTGGGCGAGCCGTTGTTGGCGTTGGGGCATGACAGGCAGATCGCGTTGGACAAGGCTGCAGGCCTGCTCAAGCGGTTGAACATTCCTGAACGGCTTTGGGCGCTGAGCCCGACGACGTTTTCGGGTGGCGAGCAGCAGCGGGTCAATATCGCGCGCGGTTTTGCGCATGAATATCCGGCGATGTTGCTGGACGAACCAACAGCCAGTTTGGATGCGCAGAACCGTGAAACGGTTTTGTCCCTGATCGAAGAGGCAAAAGCGCGCGGAGCGGCGATTGTAGGCATTTTCCACGACATTGAAGCCCGTCAGCGGGTGTGCGACCGCGAGATTGACGTGTCGGGCTTCACCCCTGGGAAAGCCGCATGACGCTGGCTCCGGTCATTGCCATTGTCGGACCCTCTGGGGTTGGCAAGGACAGTGTGATGGAAGCACTGGAAGCCCGTGCACCGGGTATTCAGCGCTTGCGCCGTGTGATCACCCGGCCCGAAGGGGAAGAGGGCGAGGATTTTGACCGCGTCTCGGTCGATGTGTTCGAACAGATGGTGCTGGACGGAGCCTTTGCACTGCATTGGTCGGCCCATGGGTTGCTATATGGCGTGCCATCGCAAATTGCTGAGCAGCGCAAGAATTGCAGCGCGGTACTGGTGAATTTCTCGCGGTCCGTGCTGGTGCAGGCGCAGGAGGTTTTCGGAGATCTGGTCGTGGTTTCGCTGACGGCCAGCGCAGAAGTTCTTGCCCAGCGTCTTGCAGCGCGCGGGCGCGAAAACAGCGCCGAACAGGCGCGCCGACTGGGTCGGGCACGCGCGCCTTTGCCCGAAGGGCTGGACCGCGTGTTCGAAATCGACAATTCAGGCGCGCTGGACGATACGGTCAGCGAAATCCTGAACCGTCTTCAGCTAGAAAGCGCGTAACGATGGATCAGGTGAAACCGCCCATCCTCGGCCTCGCCCATCAAGACCAGATCGTTGATCTGGAAGGGCTGGGGCAAAAGCGGACCCAAATATGCCTGAAGCGCAGTTTCGGTCGCGGCCAGAGTGGGTTTGTCCAGTTTCCCGCTCAGCGTGATGTGAAACCGGAACGCATCCAGCACGTAAGGATAGCCCCATCTGATCAGATGGGCGTCCTGTTCCGGGGTCAAATTGGCGGCACGGCGACGCGCCAGTTCGGCCTGGGATGCAGGCGCGCGGAACCTATCAAGCTCTGTCACGCAGGCGGCGGCCAGCGCATTCAGTGCACCTGTATCGCCAACCGGGCGCAGCGCCAGAAACCGCCCCAGACGCGCTATTTCAAGCCCGTCCAGAGTAACTGGCGTCTGATTGGCGGCAAGTGCTTCGCAGGCTTGTTGCAACGTGTCGAAGCTTTGGCCATCGCGCAGGCGAAATGGCGGTTTCATCGTCGCGTGCAGCCCGTATTTGCGGGGCACCTCGGTCACGGCGGCCACGTCAACACCACCGATCGGTGGGTGTGCGACCTGCGTTCCGCTTTCCATATCCCAACCCAGCCAGCGGGTTACAAAAACCGTCCAATCCGCCTTGGCGGGTGGCGCAAAATAGATCGCGTATCGCGTGAATGTCACATTGGCCTCCTATTGCGTGGCCTTCCAATAGCTCAAACTGTGTGAAGTTCAGATGACAGAAGAATTGACCCTTGCCAATGCCACGCTTGTTTTCCCGAATGAAACCGTAACCGGCAGCATTCGCATCGTTGGTGAGCATATTGCAGATATCGACAGCGGAACTGCGGTTCCGGCGGGTGCGATTGATTGTGAGGGCGACTATGTTTGCCCCGGTCTGGTCGAGCTGCACACAGATAATCTGGAGCGGCATATCCAGCCGCGTCCGAAAGTGGACTGGCCTCATGCTGCTGCGATCCTGGCTCATGACGCCGAGTTGGCCAGCACCGGGATTACCACGGTGTTCGATGCCATGCGGGTGGGGTCGATCCCATCTGGTGCGGCGCGGTATGGCAAATACGCCCGCGGTTTGTCGCAAGAACTGTGGGAGCTACGCGAACAGGACGCCCTTAAGATCAGTCACTTCCTGCATTTGCGGGCCGAGGTCTGCTCGGAAACTTTGGTCGAAGAACTGGATGAGTTTGGCCCGGAAGATCGGGTTGGGTTGGTCTCGCTGATGGATCACACGCCGGGGCAACGCCAGTTTCGGGATATCTCGAAGCTTGAGGCTTATGTGAAGGGCAAGCATGCCATGGACGATGACATGTTCCTGCAGCATGTGGCGCGACTGAAGGGGCTGCGGGATGCGTATGGTGAGAAGCATGAGGTCGAGACTGTCAAGGCCGCGCGTCGTTTTGGGGCGGTGCTGGCCAGCCATGATGACACGACCGAGGATCAGGTGAAGGTTTCTGCTGGCCACGGTATCCGCTTGGCCGAGTTTCCCACGACCGTCGAGGCGGCGCGCGCCTGCCATGATCACGACATCAAGGTGATGATGGGGGCACCGAACATCATTCGGGGCGGGTCGCATTCCGGGAACGTCGCAGCCCGGGACCTGGCAGAGTTGGGCCACCTGGACATCATGTCATCAGACTACGTGCCTTCAGCGCTGTTGCTGTCGGCAGTGCGATTGGGCGAGATGTGGGGGGATATGGCGCGCGGCCTCAAGACCGTTACGCTTTCCCCGGCGCAGGCCGCAGGGCTGCAGGATCGGGGCGAGCTGCGCAAAGATGCACGCGCTGACCTGATCCGGTTCCGCATGCGTGGCAATGTACCCGCGCTCAGCGCCGTTTGGTCGCGCGGGCAGCGGGTCGCCTGATCAGGCGGTGTAAAACAGATAACGGTCCGGGGCGATGGTTTCGGGTCCTTCGATCTGGTTGAACCCGACCAGAGGTTGGCCCGAGATCAACAACCCATTGGGTTGCATGACCTGTGCGATCATCGGGCTGAGGTGCGCGGCTTCAGCCACGTCGTCTTCCTTGATCCCGCGTCCGAAATCGTAATGTGCCATGGCCATCTTGTGGCCCGAGGCTGCCAGTTTCTGCAGCATTGGCTCGGCCTCACCTTGCAAGAAATCCTGTTCGGGCGGGGTACTGTCAGGGTGGCATTGCAACACGCGATCCATCACCCAAATGCGCCGATCCGGCATGATTTCCCGCAGGTGGTCATAGGTGCGGCCATTGCCTAGACCCATGTCCAGAACATCTCCGTCTTGTTCGGCGATCCGGGCTGCGGCCCAGTTCAGCCCGTCGCGCTGAGCGGTCAGGCGGCGCAGCATGGAATCCAATCGGCTCATATGGGGGAACTCCGTTCTGGTGTGTCGAGGGCCACCCAAGGGCGCGTGGGTCCCTCCAGCAGTTTTGTTAGCAATGCCTCGGTAAAGGTCCAAATGTCTGGGTCGTGGACCAGATGGTGGGTCAGGATGCCGAAGGGCTCTGTATTGTCGGCCTGACCCGTGCGGCGGTCTTGCAGTAGTGCGGCCATCCTTGCGATCAGAATGTCCGGTGCGACCAATCCCCGTGTGCCCCGCCAGTCAATCGGGTCCAGATGCGTGTTGATCTGTTCCAGTCCAGGGACCGCAAAGGTCGCTTTCCGCGGCGTTGCTGTCGACAATATTCGGAACCCAAGTGCAGGAAGTTGGGCGACAGCCTCATCCCCGATCCGGTTCCAGGGGGGGACAAACATGGGGCGCAACCTGTCGTGAAACAGATCCGTCAGGCGAACAAACCCGGCTTGCGCGTCGGCAATGATATCCTGTAACGGGCGATGCGCGCGAAATTCAGACTTCTTTTCTCCCGCAGGCGCATGGTTTTGGTGTGCCCAGCCATGGACGACAGGGATTAGGCTTTCGTGGCGTGCTACGAAACCCGCAAGGCTGGCATTCGCATCCCGGGGGACAACGGCCAGATGTACCGGCAATCCAACGCGTTCGGACAGCGCAGTCAGTGTCGCCAATTGCGGTGTTTGCACCGTGGCATCATCATCGCGCCACCATAGGGGCAGCGTCAGGCCTTGGGCATGCCAATGCGCAAGCTCGTCCTCCAAGGGTTTCCAATCCGGCCTCATGTGCGCCGCCCCAAAAGATGCTTTGTGATCTCGACTGAGCGCTGTGCTCCATCGAGGCCGTCTTGCTTGGGTGCACGCCTGCCTTCCAAGATCACTTGTTCGACCCGTTCGGCAAGACTATCGCCGGTCAATGCCTGACTACGCAGCACTTCTATTGCTGGCAATTCTGACAGGCTTTGACCGCGTAGGTCCTGTTCAACCTCTTTGCCGTCATCAAACGGGATGAGTACCGCAGGGGTGCCCGATTGCAGGATGTCCAGCGCAGTGTTGTAGCCGCACATGCTGACCGAGGCCGCCGCGTGTGGCAGCATCTGGCGAAAATCCGGGCGGACGGGTTCGAGCGACACGGGTGCCTCACCCACAAGCTGAGATAGTTTTGCTATGCGCTCCTGAGCATCACGCCCGCCCACCAACAGGCGCCAGCGCCTGTTGGGTATCTTTCGCGCGGCCTCGATGGCCGCACGAAAGATCGGCTGCCCCACCGATCCGCCACCAGCGCTTACCAGGATTTCATCGGTTCCAAGCGCCTCGGGATGCGGGCGCGCCGCGGCAGGCGCAACAAAACCCGTATAGTGCAGGTGCTGGGCCAGTTGATCGGATACCGGCCAACTGACCGATAATGGGATTATGCTCTCATCCGAATGCACCAAGACACCATCGTAAAAACGACTAATGATTTCGTCGGCATGGGTGGCTTTGGTCGGTTTGGATGGCGGGGCCAGAATATCCCGGACCGAGGCCAGAACCAGCGGGCGTTTCGGCAAGGCATGTGCCGCCGCAAGGCCCGCTTCGAACTCCGCCGCGAGAGACCGGCGGCCAAAGGGGAACAGCTCGGTGATCAGAACATCCGGTTGAAAGCTCTGCACAGCCTGAACAAGTGCCGCAATGCGCGACGAAAGATAGGCAGGGTCGGCGACCTCACCGGTCTCCGTCAAAAGACGCGTGAAATCTGTTCCGTCTGAGCGTAGCGGGGGCAGGCCAAACAGTGTTATGCCGTCCGAGTTTAACTGCGGCGCGGGCATCCCGCCGGTCACGATCATGACTTCGCTGCCGTCTTCGGCAAAGGCACGGCCAAGCGTCAATGCGCGGCTTAGGTGACCTGTTCCCAGCAGATGGGTCACGACGATCATCATGTTCATTCGGTCACTCCGCGAGCAATCAGGCGAACGGGATCCGGTGTTGGGGTCATATCGGCCATATCAATGATATAGAGCCGATTGCGTTTGATCTTAAAGGGCGCTGGGCCTTCAAAATTCCATCCCCACGCCCGGGCCAGAATGACGCGCATGATGCCGATGTGGCAGACAGCAATAGTGTCTTGGTTCAGCTCACACAGCCAGGATTCCAATCGTGCCCAAACTTCAGCAGGGCTTTCGCCCTCGGGTGGGCGATAATCCCAACCCCAGTCCTCGATATGGCGGTACCCGCTGTCTGGGTCTGCGATCAGATCGACCCCGCGCAACCCTTCCCACCGGCCCCAGTTCATTTCGGTCAACGCGGGCGAGGTCTGAGGGGTGCGACCCGATACTAACAGCGCCGTCTCTTGCGCGCGGGCCAAAGGGCTGGACCATATCTCGGCGTCTTCCCAACCGTTTGGCAGGGCATATTCGGCCAGTTCTGAACGGGCATCGTCATCCAGTGGGATGTCACTGCGCCCCTGAATGCGTCCAGCACGGTTCCAGTGGGTGTGTCCATGGCGCAGCAGAGCCAATCGGGTCATGCCTTTACCTCCAGCATTGGGCGTATGGCTGCCCAAAACACCTCGGTCGCTTTGGGCATCAGGTGACGGGTGGCAACATGCGTGCGGGCCGCTTGGCCAAGGGCGCGCCGCCGCTTGGGATCATCCAGCAAAGGTTGAATCTGCTGCGCCAATCCTTTTGCCCCCGCCTCAGCAGCCGGGTAGTCCGCTGGGGCCAGAACGTCCCGCACACCGGGTCTGTCTTGCGCGGCGACGGGTACGCCAGCGACTTGCGCTTCCAGATAGACCATCCCATAGGCTTCGTTCACACCGGGCCACACGAATATCGAGGCCTCGCCGTAAACACGTTGGAGCGCCTCCCGATCGAGTTGGCCCAGAAAGGTGATATGGCCTTCAAACGGTGCCATCAGGTTTTCGACATCCGGGCGCGCAGGGCCATCACCCACGATGTTCAGGTGCCAATCGCCTGACAGGTGCGACAGTGCTTCGGCCAGAATCCGGTACGAGGACAGCTTATCCCCATGGCGTATCATCCCAACGGTTAGCATCGGGCCATCACAGCTACTTGCGGATGGCAGATCCGCCATCGGCAAGAATGGAGGCAGCTCAATCAGTGCCTGATCGCCATAGCGCTCGCGCTCCAGTGTGATCAGATCATTGGCCGTGTGATAGAAAATCACCTGTGCCGCATCGCAGGCTGTGTGCGCAGCTTGCGCAAATCTTGCCCACGGTCCCGTCAGGCGGCTTGAGGCGCGGGTACTTTCCAACTGCACATAAGGAATGCCAAGTGCTTGCGCGACGACCGGCCCCAACAGGTCGGGCGCCTTGTAGTAGTTGTGATAGGTCACCCAAAGGTCGATGTCTTCAGGCATGTCCGAGATCAGCCGCTGTGCTTCAACCTCAGCCGCTTGTCGCAGGGCGCGCTGCTTCGCCGCATCTCCGACCTTGTCATAGATGCGCAGGTCCGAGATCAGATCAACGCGATCCCCCTGTGCCCCGATTGCCTGCATCAGGTTTCGGGCCATCTCGCGATCGCCCGAGGGTTTGGGGCTATCGGGCGATTTCATCGGAGCATAGAACGCGACCCGCGCCATCAGGCTGCATCCGCGCACAGGGTCTTAAGACGGGCCGACAAACGCGCAATTCCTGGATCCATCCGAAACTCTGCCAATAGGCGCGTATAAGCGGCTTCGGCCATTTGGGCGGTTTGGGATGGGTGCGCTGCAAGGTCACAAATCGCACTGGCCAATGCGGCAGGACCGTCGCTGGACAAGAGGCCATGAACCCCCGTTTCGATGAACTCGGGAATGGCCGAAACCGGTGTCGACAGGATCGGCAGTTTTTGCGAGGCCGCCTCCATCAAGACATTTGGCAGCCCGTCCCGGTCGCCATCTTCGGCAATCCGGCTTGGCAGAACAAACAAATCTGCCTGCCTCATGGCGGCAATCACCTCGGGCTGATCACAGGCCCCTTTCCAGGTGATGCGATCTGCAACACCGGCAGCCAAGGCCTGATCGCGCAAGCTTGGCCCCAAACCGCCGCCGCCGATATGGGTCCAGCGCCAGTTCAGAGTATCCGGCAGCAAGGCAAAGGCGGCGATCAGCCGGTCAAACCCTTTTTTCTCAACCAACCGGCCAACCGACATCATATGGAAGACCGCATCGGGTTGTCGTGGTAGACGGTCTGGCGGCGCAGGGAACCGGCCCAGATCCAGCCCGTGATAGATCAGATCGACTCGATCTGGTGTATCGGCCAATCCGCGCAGATGTTTGGCACCAAATGCAGTGCACGTCGCTCCAAAGGCTGCACCATAGGTGTCTGGGTGCAGCTTTTCGCGCTTTTCCCAGTCCGGCGAGGTCCAGATATCTTTGGCGTGGGCGGCAAAGCTCCACGGTAGGCCGCGCATGATGGCGGCATAGCGCGCGACGGACGAAGGCGTATGCATGAAATGCGCATAAAGCGCGCGTGTTTCTGCCGGAAGCTCGGTGGCCAGAACACAGGCCTGACCGAAACGGCGAATGCGATTGTGGGTCGGGTCGCGGCGCAGATCCTTGCGCCAGACGTCATAGGCCTCGGCATAACCGGGCAGGCGCTGTGCCACCGCGCGCGCGGCCCAGACGCGTTGGGGTTCGTCATACAGATACTCAGGCAGGTAGTGCACCTGACCGCTAAAGCGGTCATGCAAAGGATGACGCTTGGTATCCGTGGGGTGGCGCAGCGACCAGATATCAAACTGGTGGCCTGCATCCTGAAGGGCGACCAGTTCCTGCGCGATGAATGTCTCGGATAGGCGCGGCCACCCTTTGACCAGCACCGCTAGCTTCGGAGCATTGGCATTCATCCGGTGGCTCGTTCCTTTTCCCCGGTCAGCAGGGCATCAATACGGGCTGTGACATAGTCAAGGCCATCCAGCAGGCCAGCACGGATGGTTTGCGATGGCAAAGATTGCTGCGGCAGCGCGCGGATGGCTTTGATCATCGCGTCAGGCGTCAGGCCATCGCGGGTTTCATCCAGCATGCGCACAAGCCCCAGACCTTCGGCACGCGAGGCCCGGATCCATTGTTCTAGACGAGGAGTGGTGCGGGGCACAATAACGGCACGTTTGTCAAAGGATAGAACCTCGCAAAACGTGTTGTAGCCCCCCATGCACACAACCCCAGCCGCCCCGGCAAACAGGGTTTCGATCTGGGATTCAAAGCCAACGGCAGTGACCCGACCGTTTAGCGCAGCGACACGGGTTTCAAACTCTTCTCGCAACTCACCCGACAGGAACGGGCCGTAGACCAGAATGGCTCGGGGGGACAGATCGGGATCTTTTTCGTAGGCGGAAAGGACCAGATTGACCATGGCCTTGCCGTCACCCCCTCCGCCGGGTGTGATCAGAATATAGGGCTGTTCGGGCGGTTCACCAACCGGGCCCAGATCGCGGCGCAGATAGCCGGTGTAGTGGATACGGGATTGCGCGCTGCGGCTCAGCGGCAATCCTTTGGTTGGATCATAGATTGAGTTCAGCCCGTAAACCCAGATTTCATGGTAAAACCTCTCGGTTGCGGCGATGGCCTCTTTGCGCTCCCACTCTGCAGCCAGCACCTCGGGTTCATCCAGAACATCGCGCAGACCCAGGATAAGCCGTGTGCCGCAGTTGTTTTCAAGATATTCAAGCGTGGGCAAAAGCTCACCCCGAAACCCGGTGGGTTCCTTGTCAACGATCAGGATATCGGGGTTAAACTGCTGAACTGCTGTCTGGATCAGGCCGGATCGCAGGTCGGTCACTTCATCGATCCCCATCCCGATTGTGCGCGCGGCATAAGACCCGTCGGCGCGCTTGGTGACGCCGGGTAGGCGGACATGGTCGACGCGACGCGGGAAGGTAAATCGCCCAGCCACGGGCGATCCCGTCAGGATCAGGGCCGAGGCGGTCGGATCAGCCTGTGTGATCGCTGCGGCCAATGCGCGCGAGCGTCGCAGATGCCCCAACCCAAAAGTATCGTGGCTGTAAAACAGGATGCGCGGCGCGCGACCGGTGTTAACTGTGTTTTTGCCGAGGCTCATATTGGTGCCTGTGTTTTGGTCTTACTTCTGGTCTGCGCGTTTGCACCACATACCTTACATTGTTAAGCCGCGCTTGCCAAAGGTGGAAAAGCGCCTTTGCAAATGCGCCAAACATTGTGATTTGGCAACAGCCGAATGGGTTTTGAGGAATCCTTGTCACGGTGCGCCGATCACGCAATTTAACACAAATTTGGGACCTTGGGCCAAGATGGTTTGAACTGAACCGAACGCTTTTGTAACCTTATCCGAAACTTTGGATCGGGATGTAAGACCCTATGAAACATAATGTTCTGGCTGGATTGCTTTTTGCGTTCATGACCTTTGTCTTGGTCTATCCGGTCAGCGGAACCGCGCAAACCGGGTTGATACCGGGCTATTCCTCTGGATCAAGCGAGAGTACCGACACCACCAGTGAAAGCGATTTGGCCGCTGCCATCCGCGCCGCCAGTGAGGCCGGTGCCAGCGTTATTGTCATTGACAGCGCCGGGCAGGTCGTGACGTCAACCGGTGCTGCGGCAGAGGCATCGGAAGACGCTTCGGGTAACCCAATGGCTGATGGGTCGCAGCTGATGAAAGCGCAGGAGCGGTTCTCGAAATTCCGCGATTCCGCCGCATCACGGCTGGAGGCGTTGCCGTATTCGGTGTTCGAAGTTCAGTACATCTTGCGCCAGACCAGCCCGGACGGGCGGATACAGACCTATGTCGAGGTTCTGGGCTGGAACGTTCTGTTCCTGCTGTTGGGCCGATGGCTGTCCACCGAAATCTATGGCAAGCGGTTCGCCAGACGCTGGGTGGTGGCCCGGATCAAGGAAAACCCGCAAGGCTATAAGGAAAAGATGCCGTTCTTGGTGTTCCGCTTCCTTATGGGGATAGGCGGAACCATCTTTGCGATGTTGATGGCCCTGATCGTTGGCTATCTGTTCTTTGGCGAGGCCGAAGATATTTCGATCCAGTTTACGGTGACTGCCATCTTCACCGCCTTTTTCCTGGCGCGCACGGTGTCTGACTTGTGGCGGATGGTGCTGTCACCCTTTCTGAGCCAATACCGATTGCCCCCGTTTTCGGACCGGGATGCGAAGCGGCTGTATATCTGGGCCTCGCTTCTGGCGACCTATGATATCTCGGCCGTTTTATTTGCAACCTGGGTCGCGGATTTCGGGTTGAACTACAATGTCTACGCCATGGTGTATGGCGGGCTGACCATGGTCGGTGCCGTGGGCAACATCCTGATGATCCTATTCAATGCGCGTGCGATTTCTAACGCGATCCGAGGTGGACGGGCCCCGGCTCAAGTATCATGGCTCTTGAGGTTTATTTCTTTCGCCTGGGCGCCATTTCTGATCGTCTATTTGATGTTCAGCTGGTTCAAACTGGCCGTTGATCTGGTGCTGGAGAATGACAATTCAATCCCGATTGTTGCCAGTAGCTATATGATCTTCATGTCAGTTGTCGTCGCATACGGCGCGATGAACTATGTGCTGGAACGCTATTTTGATCGCAACCGGCGTATAGAAGAAAAGAATGCCATTGCAGATGCAGCGCACGAGGATGCCGACACGCCGCAAGCTGAGCAACGTAAGCATGTGATCCTTACTTATGAGGATCTGGCCCGCCGTGTGGCCGGCATTCTGGCCTTTGTAGTCGGCATCTACGCTTTGGTCGTGATCTGGAACCCCGAAGCCAGTTGGAGCGAAGACATCCCGATAGGGCGCGCGCTGGATGTCATGGTGATCCTGTTCATCGGCTACATCCTGTTCAACTTCTTCCGCATCTGGATCGACAGCAAGATCGCCGAAGAATCCGATGACGGTACCGAGGCCGAACTTGGGGACGAAGGTGGCGAAGGCGGGCAAAGCCGTCTGGCGACTCTGCTACCACTGTTCCGTGGGGCGATCCTGGCCGTTGTCGTAGTGACGATTATCCTGATCGTACTGATGGAGTTGGGCATCAATGTTAGCCCCTTGTTCGCTGGTGCCGGTGTTGTCGGGCTGGCGGTCGGGTTTGGCTCACAAACCTTGGTGCGCGATATCTTCTCGGGTGCCTTCTTCCTGCTCGATGACGCGTTCCGCAAAGGGGAATACATCGACATTGGGGACGTGAAAGGGACGGTTGAAAAGATCTCGGTCCGGTCATTCCAGCTGCGGCACCATCTGGGGGCGCTGAACACCATCCCATTTGGTGAGATCAAAGTGCTGACCAACTATTCGCGTGATTGGGTGATCATGAAACTGCCCTTGCGCGTGACCTATGACACGGATGTCGAGAAGGTGCGGAAGCTGATCAAGAAGCTGGGGCAGGAACTGCTGAGCGACCCGGTGATTGGTGAAAACTTCATCCAACCGCTCAAATCGCAGGGCGTGATCGAGATGCAGGATTCCGCGATGATCATCCGCGTCAAGTTCATGACCAAGCCCGGTGACCAATGGCTGGTGCGCAAGAAGGTTTATCAGGACATCCGAGAGCTGTTCGCGCGGGAAGGTATCCGCTTTGCGCACCGCGAGGTCACCGTAAGGCTGGCCGATGGCAAAGACGTCGAGGAACTGAGCCCGAAACAGCGTGAGGCGGTCACCGGCGCGGTTCAAGCTGCTATTGACGAAGATTACCTGGACGATATCGGCCCGGGTGGAGATGATCGCTAGGGTAGGCTCCCGTTATTTTGGGATGCGTCTCTGGCGAGACGTCCCCCAAAGCGTTGGGCCGGGCCGCGCGTTCCGCGCGGCGGTCGTGTGTTTTGGTCGGCTAGGGCCAGACGGCGTCGGATGTGCCCAGTTTTGAGGCGGGCAGGTTCCAGTGCAGTTTGGTTTTGCCAACGCTCAGCGGCGATCTCAGGCGATATCCCGGCCCCCAACCCGAGGTTTCGGGCGTATTGTTATAGTCAGACTGAGAGGCGTCCTTGATGGCCTTTTCCGAATCGGATTTGCCCAGGGCTGCCAACAGCTCTGCCGTTCGGGCAAGCGACAGCTGGGCATGCATCACGGTGTTACCTCGCGCCGCTTCGGCCAGAGCGGACAGAACAGCGGCAGCCATAAGATAGCCGGTTGCGTGGTCGAGCGCCTGAACCGGCAGCGGGGTTGGTTTGTCCGCCTGCGCCCAGATCATACCGGTATGTGCGATCCCGGCGCTCATCTGTACCAGGCTGTCGAATCCGCGCCGTGCGGCCCAAGGACCTTGCCAGCCATACGCATCCAGCGTCACCTCAACCCGGTTTGGGGCCAGTTGATCTCGCTTGGCTTTATTCAGTCCCAACGCATCCAATGCACCGGGGCGATAGCCATGGACAAACACATCGGCCTCTGCCAGAAGCCCCTCCAACCGCGCAAGCCCCTCTGGTGATTTGAGGTCGAGATAGCTGCAGCGTTTGCCCAAAGAGATGTCAGGGATGACGCCAGGCTCGTCCCAATCCGGTGGGTCGATGCGCAAAACATCAGCCCCAAGTCCCGCCAGCGTGCGGGTTGAGACCGGGCCCGCCAGAACGCGCGTCAGATCCAGCACGCGCAGCCCAGCCAGCGGGCGATTGGTGTTTGCCTCTGGCCGAACCCGCAGAGAGATTTTTCTAGGACCGTGCCAACCAATCAAAGGGTCCCGCGACACGGAACGCCCCTGAGGATGGTCCAGCCATTCGGCCCGACTGCGCATGGCGGCGGCGACCCCGCCTTCGGCGACGATGACGGTTTCCAGGTCAACGATCGACCATGATTTCAATGCCTGTGCGACGGTGTCCCGGTCTGCGCGTGTGCCAATCACCTTCAAGGCTGCGGCCCGATGATGCGGCAGGTTGGTGTGCAAGCGAATCCACCCGTCTGCCGCCTGATAGTCTCCGGCGACCGCGTCCCACAGGCTTGGCATTTCCCAGCCGTCTGGTTTGAAAGAATAGCGATACCAAAGTGAGGCCAGGCGCTGATCCATAACCACCTCAGGTGCGGTTGGTGTAAGGTTCATCGCCACCATCAGGCGCGACAGTTCCTGTCCAACCGCGGCGATGCTGGCGGTTGCCAGTTCCGAGACAGCAAACGCACTGTGCAATGCACCGGGCTTTTTCGTGCGGTAGCTGCTGGCCGCGGGAAGAGAAGCCAGCAGGCTCATTGTTGATAGGGGTCGAGGCTGTCGCGCAATCCGTCACCCAGGAAGTTGAAGGCCAGAACGACGACGATAATGGGAAGCATAGGAATGGCCGTCCACGGATAAATCTCGATTGAGGCGAGGTTTTGGGCGTCATTCAGCATGACCCCCCAGCTGACCGCCGGTGCACGCAGACCCAGACCCAGGAAGCTAAGCGCCGTTTCGCCCAGAATCATGGCCGGGATCGACAAGGTGGCCGAGGCGATCAGGTGGGACATGAAGTTCGGCAGCAGGTGTTTGCGGATCACCCGACCCGAGCTGGCGCCCATCATCTCAGCCGCGCGCACATATTCTTCTTCGCGCAGTGATAGGAATTTGGCCCGCACGGATCGGGCGAGGCCGGGCCAGTCGAGGATGCCCAGGATGATCGAGATGATGAAGAAGACCGCAACAGGGCTCCAGTTCGAGGGCACGGCGGCTGACAGAGCCAGCCATAAGGGAAGTTCGGGCAGGGATCGCAGAACTTCGATAACGCGGTTGATGGTCCAGTCGATGCGCCCGCCGAAATACCCGGCCATTGAACCGAACAGAATGCCTAGGAAGAACGATACCGAGATGCCAATCAGGCCCACAGTCAGCGACAGTTGCGCGCCATAGAGGATGCGGCTGAAGATATCGCGGCCCAGTCGGTCCGAGCCCCAGAGGAACACGGTCGCTCCATCCGGTGCGCAGAACAGATGGGTGTCAGATGGAATGAACCCGGCCAGACGATATTCGGAGCCTTCGCAGAAGAACTTGATCGGTTTTGGGTCGTCAGTATCCGCAACGAACTTCCACTGGAACGTTTCCAGATCGGCTTCGGCTACAATTGGATAGACATGCGGCCCGATGAATTCGCCATCATGGAACCAGTTGATCGATTGGGGCGGGGCATAGAGATGCTCGCCATTGCGTTCGTTGGCGCCGTACGGTGCAATGAACCCCGCAAACGGCAACATAAGATAGCACAGCAACAGGAAGATGCCTGAGATCAAGCCCAGCTTGTGTGTTTTGAATTTGCGCCAGACCAGCACCCAGTTCGGGGCGTCCAGATCAGCGCGTTCTAGCTGCTGGACCGAGGCTTCGGGATCGAACGGTGCCTCGTCAACATAGCGGTTATCAGGGCGATCTGTCATGCTTCGCGCCCCTCATACCGAATGCGGGGGTCAAGCATCACCAACAGAATATCCGAGATCATAGTGCCGATGAGCGTCAAAAGCGCTACGAACATCAGGATGAAAGCTGACAGGAACTGATCCTGTGTCTTAAGGGCTGTCAGCAGCGTCGGACCAATCGTTTGCAGGCCCAACACAACGGACACCAGAACCGAACCCGACACCATCGAGGGCAGCAGGTTGCCAATATCGGCCACGAAGGGATTGAACGCAACGCGCAGAGGGTATTTTGTCAGCATCCGCGATGGCGCCATTCCCTTGGCAATCGCGGTTTCAACATAGGGCTTGCCTAGCTCGTCCAACATGTTCGCACGCAAACGCTGCATCATCGCCGAGGCGCCGGAGGTGCCAATCACAAAGGTGGGCACGATCAGATGTACTAGGATCGATTTCAGCTTGTCCCAACTCATTGGCTCACCTTCGAATTTGGGATCCATTAGTCCGCCGATGGGCAGGTTGAAATATTGATGGCCGTAGTAGAAGAGGATTAGCGCCAGCAAGAAGTTTGGTGTGGCCAGCCCCAGGTAACCGACAAAGGCCGAAGTATAGTCGATCCACGTCCGCGATCGTGCTGCGGCGATCACGCCCAGGGGCAGGGCGACGGCGTAAACAAATAGGATAGCGGCCAGGTTCACAACAACGGTCAGCCAAAGCGTATCACCCACGATCTCGGACACGGGGCGGTCGAACTCGAAGGACCAACCCCAGTTGCCCTGTATCATGCCAGAGAACCCGTGCGGGCCGGGCCAGAAGCCCATCCAGATCAGATATTGTTCCCACATCGGCCGATCCAGCGCATATTCGGTGCGCAAAAACTCGGCCTTTGCCACACCTGCTGACTGACCTGAGGCCTGAAGTTCAGCGATTTGATTGCTCAGATAGTCGCCCGGCGGCAGGTTGATAATGACGAAAATCAGAACCGAGACCACCAACAGGGTCAGCAGCATCGTAAAGAAGCGATAGACCGCATAGCGCAGCATGATCATTTAGCTGCTCCTGTCAGTCGACCAAAAAGAATTCATCTGGGCGGTGGACGCCAAAATGCGCGCCGGGCTCCCACGCCCACATGGCCTGTTCCGGGACGTTGCGTAGACGGTTCGATACGACGATAGGCTGTGGGGCGCCGTTCAGGATGCCGATGCCATAAAGCTGATCGGCGTGGATTTTCAACATCTCTGCCCAAACTGCCGTGCGCTCCTCATCCGTGGTGGCGACCTCCCAATCATGGTTCAGATTCATGAGCCGCTCGGCCTCGGGCATATCGGGGGCTTCGCCAACCTCACCACCTGTCTGGTAGAATTGGCCCCATTTGGGCCAGGCGAGGAAGACCTGATCGGTCGGGGCCAGATAGGCCGGAGAGGTATGTGCCTGTGGCAGCCCGTCATCCCACCCAAACCAGACTGAAGCCATTGTATTGCCTGCAAAAACACGGTTCCGCAAGATGTCACGATCAAGCGGGCGCATCACCAGTTTGACCCCGATCTCGCGCCATGTATCGGTTACGATCTGCAGCGCATTCTCAACTTCTTGCCGTTCACCTGCGGTTTCGATGATCAGTTCCATCGGGCGGCCATCCGGCAATAGACGGGTGCCAGAGCCGTCGCGTTGGTCCAGCCCGGCCTCATCCAGCAGCGCATTGGCCATGTCGACATCGAATGCGGCCCAGGCTTTGGCATCTTCCTCGTTGTAAAAGGGCGAGGCAGGCAGGACGGACATCGCCATTGGCTTCGCCAGTTTGAAGTAGAGCGCCTGATTGATGGTTTTGCGATCTATCGCCAGCGAAAGTGCACGGCGCACCCGGACATCGCGCAGCACATTCCGCCAGACCTCATCCGCGTAGTTCAGGTTGGGGTAGATTGCGATTTGCGAGGCGACACCGGTTTTCCACAGCAGGGTTTTGTAGTCGCCGACCTCTTCCCCCTTTTTCAGGATCGATGCATCCCGGAAGGCCAAGCCGCGACCCTGTAGATCGCTCTCGCCCGCGTTGGTTTTTGCGGCGACCAGACCGGGGGCGACGATCTCCATCGCGACGATGTCAATATAGGGCAGTTGGACGCCATTTGAGTCAATGCGGTGATAGTAGGGGTTGCGGACAAAGTTGTGGCGGATTTTCTTGCCAGAACTTGCGTTCAACCAAGGCTGTAACGTGGGCAGTTCGTGATTGTCGAACTTGTACAGGTTGTCCAGCTTGTTGTGCAGCGCGGCCCAGCTTTTGACCCGGGCGTCGTCGACTAAAAAGGCAAGCTCTTCAGGGTCTGCGTACTTCTCGTGATAGGGTTTCAAGAACGCCGAGGGCCGATAGATGAACGGTGGGCGGGCCTGAGCCAGTGATTGCAGGAAATCCGGATTGGGATCCGGCCATTCAAAGATCACCGTGGTTTCATCCGGGAAAGAAACTGTGGGCGGATTGCCTTCGACAATCAGGAAATCTGGCGGGCCGGATGGGCTGAGCAAAGGGTTGTTTGCTACATCTTCCCACCAATATTGAAAATCCTCGGACGTGAACGCCGACCCGTCAGACCATTTGTGACCTTCCCGAAGCTTCAGGGTGAACTTACGGTTGCCTTCGTTTTCAAACGAGGCCAGCAGATCAGGGACAATGTTGTAGTTCTCGTCAAATCCGACCAGTCGCGCATAGCCATAGACGACCATCTGACGGATATCCTTGGACCGGGTCACCATGGTGCGCAAGGTGCCGCCCTGGGTTCCGAATTCCCGGCCTTTCGCGGCCAGATCAACGATCAGCGGTTCCTTAGGCAGGCGCTCGGCTATGGGCGGCAGATCGCCGGAATTGACCTCGTTTGACCAGAACTCACTCTCTTGCAAGGTCGGAAGTTCGGCGCTCGCGGCAAAGGGCAAAGAAAAGGCCAACGATGCCGCAAGGATCAGATGGCGAGTGGTCTTATACATGGCAACGTACCTTATGGCCCGGCTCCAATTCCACAAGTGAAGGTATCACGGTGTCAGAGAAACGAAAGGCTTCATCCCAACTGTCCGGCGCGCCGGCACCCAATGAGACCATTTGCAAGTCAATCGGGCGGTTGATGTCGGGTTCTGGTTGGGCGGCAATCAACGCCTTTGTGTAGGGATGGCGCGGATTGTAGAAAAGGGTTTCGGGCGGGGCTTGTTCCACGACCAACCCCCGGCGCATTACGGCGACCTCATCGGCGATGCGGGCCACAACGGCAAGGTCATGAGAGATAAAGAAATACGACAGGTTCAGACTGTCCTGCAAATTCTCCAAAAGGGTCAGGATCTGTTCCTGTACCGAAACATCCAAAGCCGAGGTCGGTTCGTCACAGACGATCAGTTGCGGGTCCAGCATCATGGCGCGCGCAATGGACAGGCGCTGCCTTTGCCCGCCGGAGAACGCATGCGGGTAGCGTTTCAGCATATCCCCGTTCAGCCCCACGCGCTGCAACATCTCGGCGGCCTTGTCGCGTTGTTCCGATGTCGACCCGATCCGGTGAATTTCCAGCGGTTCGGTCATCGCATCCTGAATGCGCATACGCGGGCTGAGCGAGCTATAGGGGTCTTGAAATACCATCTGCGCCTTGCGTTGAAACGCGGTGCGCTGGGCGCGGGTCATCTGATGTACGGGGATCGGGTCATCTCGTGCGGAGGTTTTGAACAGAACTTCCCCACCGGCGTCAGGTAGCTCTGCCCCCAGGGCGATCCGGGCAGCCGTGGTCTTGCCCGACCCGCTTTCACCGACAATGGCCAGCGTTTTGCCGCGGCCAAGGTTCAGGTCGACGCCACGACAGGCGTGGATTTCCTTGTCGGCCTGCCAGCCTTTGCTGGCCCGCATCGTATAGGTCTTTGAAACGCCTTTCATCTGCAGGATCAGGTCTTCATCCGGCATTGGCACCCCGACAGCATCGTTATCGGGGATCGCGGGGGCGGCATCGAATAACTGCTTGGTATAAGGATGCGCCGGAGCGGTGAGGATCGGCGCGGCGGGGCCTGCCTCCATCACACGGCCCTTGTGCATCACCACCACGTGTTCGGCCATGTTCGCCACAACGCCAAGGTCATGGGTTACAAGGATCAGAGCCATGCCGGTTTCGCGCTGAAGCTCTTTGATCAGGCCAAGAACCTGTGCTTGAGTGGTCACGTCCAACGCTGTGGTCGGTTCGTCAGCGATCAACAGATCGGGTTTAGATACCATTGCCATGGCGATCATTGCACGCTGACGCATGCCGCCAGACAGTTCGAACGGATAGGAATCGTAGGCGCGCTGCGGGTCTGGGAAGCCAACGCGTTCGAACTGACTCAATACCTCTTTGCGGGCCTGTGCCTCGGACGCGCCGCGATGAAGCCAGAGAACCTCGCTCACCTGATTGCCGATCTTGTGCAGCGGCGAAAGCGAGCGCATCGGTTCCTGAAAAATCATCGATACCCGGTTGCCGCGAATGCCACGCATTTCGCGCTCGCTGATCTGTGTCAGTTCGGCGGCACCTTTGGAGTCGTTAAGAGTGATTGATCCGCTGCGGATTTGCGCGGTTCGGGGCAGAATGCGCAAGGCGGCGCGGCATGAGATGGTTTTGCCAGACCCGGACTCGCCGACCAGCGCCAGGGTCTGTCCGGCATGGACATCAAAATTCACATCTTTGACAACAGATTCACCTGCGCCAAAACCGATGCTCAGGTTTTTGACGGACAACAAAGCATTCATTCGGGTTTTCCACCCGGTTGGCCGCATGTTTGCATCGGCTCTATCAACTCCCCGTGATTTTTTCGACAGTCTCGCGCGGTTCTGCCCGTATAGTCAAACCCGTTCTTGTGCTGAAATGTCGCGGAAATGTGAAACTTGGGGTCTGGCGACTACACAAACACTTGAGCTTTTGTCATCAAAGCCCAATTCGACCGCCCTTATGTTGGCAGTAGGTATCAAGGAGAGATTTCCCAGTGTCCGAGAATCAAAGCCGACTTGATCTGTTCATCGACCGCATGGTGTCCCAGCGGGCCTGTCTGGATTTTGCCATCGCGCAGACCCAAGATATGGGTGGGCCGGTCTTTGAACTTGGGCTGGGGAATGGCAGGACCTATCACCACATGATCCAATATGTCACCAAGCGCCCGGTCTATGTGTTCGAACGCGCGGTCGCTTCGCATCCGGATTCGACACCGCCCGAGGATCGAGTGATTTTGGGCGATGTCCGCGAGACACTTCCCGCTTCTCTGGATCGGTTCGGTGCGACAGCCAGCCTGATCCATGCTGATCTGGGCGGGCACAACCGAGAAAAGAATGACGCCTTCGCACGGTTTGTCTCACCCTTGATCGAGCCGCTTTTGGCCGAAGGTGGCCTAATGGTGTCGAGCGACCGGATGTATTTTGAAACCCTTACCGAGCTCCCCTTACCCCAAGGCGCGGTTCCGGGGCGGTGCTTTATCTATCAGCGCTAGGTTTGATAAGCCTGGAGGTAGCGTCGGCACGGCGGCAACCAAAGCAAACAGGAGGGACGTCATGCAGGCAATCCTGACACTGAACGCGGGAAGTTCGACCATCAAGTTCAGCGTATACCGGGCCGCGTCTGAACCCGAACTGTTGTGGCAGGGGCAGGTCGAAAACCTTGGCCCAGTCGCGCAGCTGGAGTTGCAAGGCGATGGGCCGATTCAGGTCATTGAGATCGGCCCAGCCGACCATGCGGCGGCCGTAGAGGCAATTTTACAATCTGTCGAGCCTTTGTTGGACACGCACCATATTGTTGGGGTGGGTCACCGTATCGTGCATGGCGGGCAAACATTTGATGGTCCTGTTGTTCTGAATGATCATGTCCTTACGCAGTTAGAGGCTCTTTCGCCGCTGGCTCCACTGCATCAACCCCACAATCTGGCCGCCATTCGCGCTGCACAGGCCGCCTTTCCGGATGCGGTGCAGGTGGCGTGTTTTGATACCTCGTTCCACACAGGCCATGCGTTTGTGAACGATACCTTCGCCCTCCCGCGGCGGTTCTACGAAAAAGGCGTGCGGCGCTATGGGTTCCACGGGCTGTCCTATGACTACATCACCGGCAAGTTGCAGCAGGACTACCCCGATTTAGCGGCGGGTCGCGTTGTCATTGCGCATCTGGGCAATGGTGCGTCGATGTGTGCCGTGACCAACGGCGCAAGCGTCGGATCGACCATGGGGTTCTCTGCGCTGGATGGATTGCCGATGGGAACGCGCTGCGGTCAGCTTGATCCCGGTGTCTTGCTGTATCTGATGCAGCAGGGGCATGGGGTCGAGGCGATCACCCATATCTTGTACAAAAAGAGCGGCCTGCTGGGCTTGAGCGGGATCAGCCACGACATGCGTACCTTGCTGGCCAGTGACGACCCGCATGCCCGCGAGGCAATTGACTACTACGTTTTCCGCATCCGCCGCGAGCTGGGGGCAATGGCCGCCATTCTGGGTGGTCTTGATGCCGTGGTCTTTTGTGGCGGTATTGGAGAAAACGCGGCCCCAATTCGGCAACGTGTGCTGCAGGGGATGGAGTTTCTGAACATCCACCTGAATGTTCAGGCCAATGACACCAATTCCAAGGTCATATCAGACAAGGGTATTCCGGTGTTGGTGATCCCGACGGATGAAGAGCGCGTCATCGCGCGCGCCGTATCCCAGGCACTGGATTGAATTGTCGCCCCTAAATGAGAGGAAATTCGAGATGATCTTCTACGACTGCTCGACCGCCCCGAACCCGCGCCGAGCCAGAATGTTCATCGCGGAAAAAGGGCTGGAGATCGAAACGCGCGAGGTTTCGATTGCCAAGAACGAGCAGTTGGATGACGCGTTTCTGGCCGTAAACCCTCGGGCGACAATCCCGGTTCTGGTCACAGATGAAGGCGCAGTTCTGACCGAAAACCTGGGGATCGCGGCCTATCTTGAGGCTCGCTTTCCCGAACCACCCCTACTCGGGCGCAAACCAGATGAGAAGGGGCAGGTTTTGATGTGGAATGCCATCGTTGAACAACAGGGCGGTATGCCGATCGCAGAGGTTCTGCGCAATACACACCCGGCGTTCAAGGACCGGGCCATTCCCGGACCAACAAACCATCCTCAGATCTCAGCATTGGCCGAACGCGGCAGGACGCGCCTCTCCGATTTTTTCACATTGCTTGAGGCGCGATTGCAGTCCAGCCGCTTTGTTGCGGGGGATATGTTCAGTTTGGCGGATATCAGCACATTTGTGTTTGTGGATTTTGCACGTGTCATCAAAACACGCATCCCTGAAGGCAACAGCGCCACCCTAGCCTGGTTTCAAAGCGTTCAATCCCGGCCCAGCGCAAGCCTGTAACTTCAGCGCCAAACCGTGCGCCGGCCTGCGGTGATCTACACTGTACAGAAATGTCTAGACAGGAGTGAACAGTGCCGCTAGCGTCCGCTACGAGTCACCCAAGGGAGGTCGGGATGAAATCGCAGTATCGCGTGGTGGTCATTGGGGGCGGCGTTGTGGGCGCCTCGGTTCTGTATCATCTGGCCAAATTTGGCTGGTCCGATGTGGTCATGCTGGAGCGGCGTCGGTTGGCGTCGGGCTCGTCCTGGCACGCAGCCGGCGGTATCCACGCGCTGAATGCCGATCCGAATATGGCGTCTTTGCAAGCCTATACCATCGACCTGCTCAGCGAGATTGAAAAGGAATCGGGTCAGAACATCGGGCTGCACATGACCGGTGGCCTGACCTTGGCCGGAACACCCGAGCGCTGGGAATGGTTGCAAGCCAACTATCGCATCTTCCAATCCATCGGCATTGACGATTGTGAGTTGTTGACACCGGAAGAGGCGCAAAGACGTTGTCCGATTATGTCCACTGATGGCGTTTTGGGCGCGATGTGGGCGGACCGCGAAGGTTACATCGACACCACCGGCACGGTGCAGGCTTATGCAACGGCTGCAAAGAAGCGTGGTGCGGAGTATTACGAGGAGACCAAGGTCGAAAGCCTGACGCAGACGGCGGATGGCTGGGAAGTGGTGACCGACAAGGGCACGATCACCTGTGAACATGTGGTCAACGCTGCTGGTCTGTGGGCCAAGCAAGTGGGCCGCATGGCTGGCGTGGAACTGCCGGTCTCACCGCTCAAGCACCACTACCTGATCACCGATTCCGTACCCGAAGTGGCGGCGGCAGATTTCGAAATGCCGATGACCGTGGACTTGGAAGGCTTCACCTATATGCGGCAGGACCAGAAGGGGGTTCTGGTCGGCATTTACGAGGTCGACCACGAACACTGGGCCATGGACGGCGCGCCCTGGAACTATGGCGAAGAGCTGTTTCAGGAACAGCTGGACCGCATCGAAAACGAGTTGATGCTGGGTTTTGAGCGCTACCCATCAATACAGAATGTGGGCATCAAGACATGGGTGAACGGCGCATTTACCTTCTCGCCCGATGGCAACCCGCTGGTTGGTCCGGTGCCCGGCAAGCGCGGCTATTGGACGGCCTGCGCGGTGATGGCGGGCTTCCTGCAAGGGGGCGGTGTTGGTAAAACGCTGGCTGAATGGATGATCCATGGCGAGCCTGAGGCAGATGCATGGCCGATGGATGTGGCGCGTTATGGCGATTTTGCCCAGAACAAACGGTATATCCGCGAAACCACCGGTCAATTCTATTCCCGCCGGTTTGTGATGACCTATCCGAACGAACAACTGCCTGCCGGCCGTCCGTTGAAAATGGCCCCGGCGCATGACGCAATGACCGAAGCGGGCTGCAAATGGGGCGTCAGCTGGGACCTGGAAGTGCCGCTTTATTTTGCGCCGAAAGGGTTCGAGGAAACACCGACACTCAAGCGGTCCAACGCGCATGACATCGTGGCCGAGGAATGCAAAGTGATCCGCGAAGGCGTGGGCCTGCTAGACATCTCGGGCTTTTCGCGGTTCGAGGTTTCTGGCCCGAATGCCGAAGCATGGCTGGACAAGGTCATGGCCTCAAAACTGGCTGCGCCGGGTCGAGCCAAACTCGCACCGATGCTGGGTGAGAATGGGCGCCTCAAGGGCGATCTGACCGTGTTGAACTGGGGCGATGGCACCTGGTGGATCATGGGCAGCTACTACCTGCGCGCCTGGCACATGCGCTGGTTCGACGACCACATGATCGATGGGGTGAACATACGCGATCTGGGTGAGGAATACTGCGGCTTCGGTCTGGTCGGGCCGAAATCGCAGGACGTGATCGAGAAACTGGCCGAACAGGATATCTCGGGCCTGAAATTCATGGGCTGCGGCGATTTCGATATTGGCCTCGCGCGTGCCCGCGTGGCCCGCATGTCGGTGACTGGCGAAAAGGGGTATGAGATCAACTGCCGCTACGGCGATCACATCAAGCTACGTCGGATGCTGCTTGAGGCCGGGGCCGATGAGGGCATCCGTGAATGTGGTTTCAATGCGATGTTGTCGACCCGCCTCGAAAAAAGCTTTGGCATCTGGTCGGCGGAATTCACGCAGCTTTACACACCAGGCATGACCGGGATGGATCGTTGGATCGACTGGGACAAGGATTTTGTCGGCAAGGATGCCGCTGTGGCCGAACGCGATGGCAATGGCCCTGCACAGGTGCAGGTCACGCTTGAGGTCGATGCGCTGGACGCAGATGCCAGCGGGTATGAACCGATCTGGGCGAATGGAGAGCGTGTGGGGTTTGTAACCTCGGGCGGTTATGGCCACTACACTGGCAAGTCGCTGGCGATGGCTCTGGTCAACAGGGACAAAGCTGAACCGGGGACGGAACTGTCCGTACATGTGGTCGGCGTCGAACGCCCGGCCTGTGTGATCGCCGCGTCGCCATACGACCCGCAGGGTAAGGCGATGCGAGGCTGATCATGGTGGCGCATGACCAAAGGCGTCGACGGCGCGGACGCGGAGCAGAGGCTGCGCCACCCGTTTTGCGGGATGTGAACTATCGCCAACTTAGAAACCCTTTCCCGCAGATGGAGGTGTTCCCGGCAGATCAGATTGCGGACATGCACGAGACCGCGCTGCGTATGCTGCAAGAGCTGGGCGTCAAGGTTCTGCTGCCCGAAGCGCGCCGTATTTTTGCTGCGGCGGGCGCACGGGTCAATGAAGAGACCGAGATGGTCTTTATCGGGCGCGATATGGTCGAGGCGGCGGTTGCCTCGGCCCCAAAGTCGATTGCCTGCCGGGCAGGGGCACGGTATCGGGACTTCACACTGGAATTGGGTTCGCTGGTGTTTCAACCGGGGGCCGGGGCCCCGAATGCCACCGATCTGGAGCGGGGGCGCCGGCCGGCGACAGGGCGGGACTATCTTGAGTTTTTGAAACTCACCCATCATTTTGACGTGTTTCAGATGATCTCACCCCAGGTCGAACCGCAGGACGTACCAACCAACCTGCGCCACTATTTCACGACCAAAGCGCAGATGGAGCTGACGGACAAGTTTCCGTTCTTCTTCTCGCGCGGGACGCCACAGGTGATGGATTGCTTTGAGATGCTGGCCACTGCCCGAGGCTTGTCGGATGATGATTTCCGCAATGCAGCCCATTGCTACACCATCATCAACACCAACAGCCCACGCACGCTGGACATTCCGATGGCGCAGGGGCTGATCGATTTTGCCAAGCATGGTCAGATGTCGATTATCACGCCATTTACGCTCATGGGGGCAATGGCGCCGATCACGGTGGCGGGGGCGATTACCTTGTCTCATGCAGAAGCGCTGGCGGCGCTGACCCTGACGCAACTCACCAATCCGGGCGCGCCTGTATGCTATGGGACGTTCACCAGCAATGTGGATATGAAATCAGGTGCGCCGGCATTCGGGACGCCCTCACATTTCCAGGCTTCGCTAGCGGCCGGACAACTCGCGCGCCATTTAGGTCTTCCATGGAGATCTGCGGCGGGATCGGCGGCGAATGTCAACGATGTGCAGGCGGCCAACGAGAATCAGTTCGGCCTGTGGGGCTGTTTGATGGCCGGGGCAACTGTGATTATCCATTCGGCAGGCTGGCTTGAAGGCGGGCTGACTGTATCCTTCGAGAAGCTTGTCTGCGATGCCGAGGTTCTCAACATGGTCGCCGAGCTTTGCGCCGGGGCGCAGGCCGGAACCTCTGAGATCGGCTTTGATACTGCGCTAAGTGAGGTTGAGCCCAGCGGCCATTTCTTTGCCTCCAGCCAAACAATGGAGCGATACAATACCGAGTTCTATCAGCCCCATGTCCACGATTACGCCAATTTCGGAACCTGGACCGAACGCGGATCGATTGACACCAACCATCGGGCAACCGGGGTTTGGAAGTCTATTCTGAACGATTTCAAAGCACCGCCAACCGATAGTGACCGTATCGGAGCCCTGCACGAATTTATTGAACGACGCACTAACGAGGGCGGCGCACCACCGGAGAGCTGAATGAACACCAAACCGATCCTGCACCGGGATGACCCACAGGCCGAACCATTGGTCGGCAATGTCAAAGTCACGCGCGACGACTGGTTGAACGTGGCGATGGATGTGCTGATCTCGGACGGGGTGGATCAGATCAAGGTGCTGAACCTGGCCGAGCGGATGGCTGTGTCACGGTCGTCCTTTTACTGGTACTTCAAGTCGCGCCAGGAATTGTTGGACGCGCTTTTGGCGCGCTGGCAGGCGACGAACACTGCGGCCCTGATCAAACAGGCTGAAATCCCCGCCAAGACGATTACCGCGGCGGTCTGTAACGTGCATCGGTGTGTCGTGAATACGGCGCTGTTTGACACTGCCTTGGACTTTGCGGTGCGCGACTGGGCGCGCAAATCCGGCAAGGTGCGGCGCGTTCTGGATCAGTCCGACGCCAAACGCCTGGCCGCCCTGCACGCAATGTTCGCACGATATGGGTATTCCGAGGTCGAAGCAGAAACCCGCGCGCGCGTTCTGTACTACATGCAGATTGGCTATGATCTGGCCCAATTGAACGAGCCCATGGACACGCGGATTTCGATGGTGCCGCACTATCTGTATGTATTCACGGGCGTTGATCCGCAGCCCGAGGAAGTTGAAGAATTCAGCGCCTATTCGCAGTGCTATTGGAGAGGAGACACCCCATGAGCCAACCAGATGCAATTATCATTGGGACCGGTGTAATCGGTGCCGCGATCGCTTTTGAGATGGCGAAAGCCGGGTGGAAAACCCTGTCGCTGGATCGGAACAGCCAGGCGGGGCATGGCTCAACCGCTGGGTCCTGCGCGATCATCCGCATGCACTATTCGACCTCCGATGGCACGGCCTTTGCCTGGGAAGGATATCACTATTGGCGTGATTGGGCCGAATATCTAGGTCTGCCTGCCGATGCCGACCTGGCGCAGTTTCGCGAGACGGGGTGTCTGGTCATGAAGACCAATGCCAACGGTATGCTGGAAAAGCATATGGCCAACAGCGCTGATCTGGATTGCCCGTTCGAAGAATGGTCGCCCGAGGTAATCAACGATCGTTTGCCGGTCTATTCTTTGGATAGTTTTGCACCAGCACGCCGGATGGATGATCCTGAGTTCGGTCATCCCAACGGTCGCAAGATGCAGGGCGGTGTGTTTTGGCCGCAGGCAGGTTATGTCACCGATCCAGCGCTGTCCGCTCAGAACCTGATGGATGCTGCCAAGCAACATGGGGCTCGGGTGCAGACTGGGGCTGAGGTCGTTGAGGTTCTATCCGAAGATGGCCGTGTAACGGGGGTCAAGCTGGCGTCTGGCGAAGAAATCCACGCCAAGGTTGTCGTGAATGTGGCCGGGCCGGGGTCGGCCATCATCAACAAGATGGCGGGCGTATTGGATGACATGACGATTGAGACACGACCCTTGCGGCAAGAAGTGGTTCATGTGCCCGCGCCCGAAGGGTTCGATTTCGAGAACAATGGCACCATCGTCTCGGACAGTGATATCGCGTGTTACTGCCGCCCGGAACATGGTAACCATATCCTCGTTGGGTCTGAAGACCCCGAATGCGATCCGCATCAGTGGTGCGAGGATGATTTGCACTACAATCGCGATTTCACCGATCAGTGGACCACTCAGGCCATGCGATATGCTCAGCGCGTGCCCAGCCTGGGCATCCCGTCCAAAACCCGAGGTGTAGTTGATCTATACGATGCGTCGACAGATTGGATTCCGATTTACGACAAATCCAGCCTGCCGGGTTTTTATATGGCCTGTGGCACCAGCGGAAACCAGTATAAGAACGCTCCAATTGCGGGAAAGATGATGACTGCGCTGATTGAATATTGCGAAGGTGGGGCCGACCATGATTCCAAGCCGCTGCAGTTCGAACTGCCGTATATCAAGCGCATGATCGATGTGGGGTTCTATTCGCGCAAACGCCCAATCAACGAAGAAAGCAGTTTTTCGGTTCTGGGGTAGTCGACCGGTCCAAACGCGCTATGCTTTCGAAAGGTCTGAGCAAACACAGGACCCGAGATGGCACAGTCAGGAAACCGCGTTCTGATTTTGGGCAGCGCACCAGATGCGATTGAGGCGCGCGCATGGCCCCGTGCGCCCTTTACGCACATAGTGGTGATCAACAACGCCTGGCGTGTGCGCGAGGATTGGGATGTGCTGATCCATCCCGAAGATTTCCCAACAGACAGGTGCCCTGTGCATTTGAAACCTGGGCAAAGCATTGTTACGGCCGAGGATTATGTGCCGCGGCAGAACCACTATGGCGGCTTTGTCTACGCAGGCGGCACGATGGCCTTTACGGCAGGGTATTGGGCTTTGTCGACCCTTGAGCCCGAGGTTCTTGCGTATTTTGGTTGCGACATGGTTTATGCGGGCAAGGGTCAGACCCATTTCTATGGCACGGGCGCCGCTGATCCGCTGCGCGATGACGTCACCTTACGCTCGTTAGAAGCCAAATCCGCACGTCTGGCCCTGCTTGCAGCCGCTCAAAATTGCCGTGTTGTAAGATTGTCGCAAGGGGACAGTCGGTTGGTCTTTCCGTCGTCGCAGGCGACACGGCTGACCATTGCGCCACTACCCGCGACCGCTGGAATGAAGGCGGCTTTGGCTGAAGAAGAACGGTTGGGGTATCACGTCCCATCCGGGCGCTATTGGGAAGAAGCGCAACGTTTTGATGTTGAAAAACTCGACGCTTTGGATCGGATGTGGTTGTCGGCTTATGAGCCCAGTCATCTGAAACATGTCGCCTGAAACCGGTTCAGGCGGCGAAGGTAACCCAAGCCCAGACCATACCTATATAGGTCAACTGATGCATCAACTGATCCAGCCCGGCCGCGCGCCAGAATGCGGCCTGTTTGGGTTCTAGCTGCTTCTTGTCGGAGTAGCTGGCTTTGGCGTAGTCGATATTGAAATGAACCACCCATTCGATCAGACCGACAATCAGGATGAAAAGCAAAGGCGTGCCAAATAGGATAAAGACAACAGCAGAGCCGACAACGTGCACCCCGGCATGTTGCGCGCGACCGACATGAAAATACTCACCTCGCCCGGATAGCATTTTGGGCGTCTGGAGGTAATAATCGGCAAACATATGCTTAATCTGCATCAAGCAGAGCATAAAAAAAACTGCGCCAAAACTGGCAGTCAAAAGGCCTCTCCCGAAAACGTCCTGAGGCGGATACTAGGCACGATTAAGTTGCTACGTAAATAAACTAGTTCACATTCGGCAAAGAAATGTTCCGCTATTGACCTCGAATATCAGTTTTCGCTGGGATTTTGTGGCTTTATGCTGTTGAGTCTGAGGCCATGCCAAAAAGCTGAGTTGTAGATAGCAAGCAGGAACCGGTTCCATAGAGCGCACGATCTTTCGTTTTATCTGGAAGTACTCCAAACGCGACCAGCTTATCCTTCTGGCCGTGACGTCAACGTTGTTTCCGTTGCTATATCTGACGCTGGAACTGCCCAAGCGCATCATCAACGATGCGATTGGGGCCAGCAGTGAAATCGTAGAGGTCTGGGGATACAGCCTGCAGCAGACCAATTTCCTTATCATCTTGTGCTTTGCCTTTCTGGGTGCGGTTCTGGCCCATGGCCTGATGAAGATGCGCATCAACACGATGAAAGGTGTTTTGAGCGAGCGGATGCTGCGTCGCTTTCGCTATCAATTGATCAGTCGGGCTTTGCGCTTCCCTCAGCCTTATTTCGAACGGGTCAGCCAAGGCGAAATGGTGTCGATGATCACCGCCGAAAGCGAACCCATGGGCGGTTTGATGGGCGACGCGATCAGCCAGCCGGTGCTTCAAGCCGGTCAGATGATCACCATCCTGTCGTTCCTGTTTCTGCAAAGCGTCTGGTTTGGCCTTGCGGCGGTTGCTTTGATCCCGGTGCAGGCGTGGCTGATCCCGAAACTGCAGCGCCAGATCAACCTGCTGAACAAGAAACGCATTCAGGAAGTTCGCCTACTGGCTGCGCAGATCGGCGAAAACGCCGCTGGTGCCTCGACCCTGCGCGCAAACGGAGGCTGGCGCTATCGCCGCGCGATGATTTCGGATCAATTGGGTCGCCTATTTGGGATCCGGTTCGAGATCTACCAAAAGAAGTTTTTTATGAAGTTCATAAACAACTTCATCTCGCAACTGACACCGTTCATGTTCTATCTGGTTGGCGGTTTGCTGGTGTTGCAGGGATCGGTTTCACTCGGCGCGCTGGTGGCGGCGTTGGCGGCGTATAAAGACCTCAGTTCCCCGTGGAAAGAACTGCTGACCTACTACAATCAAACGCAGGATATGTCGCTGCGGTGGGACGTGGTGGTTGAACGGTTTGCGCCTTCGGGTATGCAGGATGAAGGTCTGTTCGAAGGCGAACCGCCCGAGCGTCCGCATCTGAGCGGCGATATTATTCTTGATCACGTTTCGGTGCGCGACATGGATGGCAATCAGGTGCTGGATGACCTGAACCTGACATTCCCGGCGGGCAAAACCATCGGCATTCTGGCGCAGAGCGAGGAAGACCGCCGCGCCGTCAGCGAACTGCTGACACGCGAAATCCTGCCCAGTGCGGGTAGGGTGGAAATCGGTGATCAGAATCTGGCCGAGCTGCATCAGGGCGTCGTGGCGGCGCGGATCGGTTATGCATCATCCCGACCGGTGATGTTCCAAGGCACGCTGGGCGACAACGTTATGATGCCAATGCGGTTCAAGCCGTTGTCTGAACACACCGATCACCCCGGTTTTGCTGAAACCCTGCGTGCAGGCAACAGCACCGACCCGTTCCAGGCAGAATGGCTCGACCCGTCCCGTGCAGGCTTTCAGAACGCGGCTGAGTTGCGGGATTGGTGGTTGAAACTGATCGATGGTATGGGATCGGGCGCGGCCTTGTTTCGACGCGGAGCCGAGCAGGAATTTGATCCGGTGGCCCATCCTCAACTTGCGGAGAAGCTGATCGAACTGCGCCCGCTGATACAAGAGACGGTAACAAAGGCGAAGCTGACCGAGCAGGCGCTGATCTTTGATCGCGAAAGCTATAACCCGGCCTTGCCCGTGGCCGAGAACCTGTTGTTCGCAACGCCTTGTGTTCCGGTCAACCAAGAGCTTCTGGCCAAGCAAACCGTGTTCTTGGGACAGCTGCGTGAGCTTGGATTGGATGAGACCTTGATCGCCCTGACGCGCGACGTGATCGACATGTTGCGGCAGATCTTTGGGCTGGATGGCACCGACCATCCCTTGTTCCGCAAACTGGGCCTGGAGGCCGGGACCTATGAGGCGGCCGTTGAATTGGTCGAACGTACCCGGAAAGAAGGGGCCGAGGGGCTGGATGACGCTCAATTGGCGAATCTGCTGGCGGTGCCATTTGTGATCTCAGCGGAGCAGATTGGCCCGGCCTTCACCGATGAGCTCAAGAGCCGCATTCTGGAGCTGCGCCATAGCCATTCCAGTAAGCTGCTGGAACCGCTGCAGGACGTGTTTGTACCGTTGGATTCCGAGCAGATCGCACCGGGTCTGTCGGTGATGGAGAACGCGCTTTTTGGTAAAGTCAGCCAGATTGGCGGCGCGCGATCCGACGAGGTACGCAAGCTGATTGGGGATGTTCTGGCCGAGAATGGCGCGCGCCCGCTGGTTGTTGAGCTGATTTATGATGTGCCGGTTTCGCTCGGGGGGCAGAACCTGCCCGCTGTATTTGCCGAGCCACTGGCCTTTACGCGTGCAACGATCAAGAAGCCGGATATCCTGATCCTGGAGAACGCGTTGGCCAGCTACAGCGTCAAGACACAGATTGCTGTTTATAAAAACCTGCGGGAATTGATGCCGGATGTCACGATCATCTATCTCAACGATCAGTTCGAAAATCCGGACGTGTTCGACATGTTCGTCGAAATCCGGCAAGGTCGTGTGGTTTCGGATGAAGGACCCATGGACGTGGAAGAAGACAGCGCCGCATCGGCTGATCTTGCGCGCAAGCTACGAGCACTTGAACAGACCCCTCTGTTCTCGGGCCTGGATCGCAGGCAACTGCGCCTGCTGGCCTTTGGTGCGCGCTGGTTTGATGCAACACCCGGACAGGTCGTGTTCCTGAAAGATGACCAACCGACCGATGGCGCCTACGTGGTATTGGACGGAGAGGCGGGCCTGTATCTGCCGCAGTCGGATGGCCCGGATCAACTGATCACCACCGTAAGCGCAGGCGCTCTGGTGGGTGAGTTGGGGTTGATCCGAAAAGAACCACGCGCCCTGAGCATGATTGCCGAAACCAACCTGTCCTGCCTACGGATTGGTGAAGAAGAGTTTCTGGCCGTTGTCGAAAATGATGCCGCCACTGCCTATAAGCTGATGCAGGTGATCGCCGGGTATGTGTCGAACTGATCCTTAGTCCTCGGGCTGGCAGAACAGCTCATACATCAATCCGATCACGCGTTGGGTACTTTGATCGGCCAGCGAGTAATAAACGGTCTTACCGTCCCGGCGGGTTGAAACCAGTTCTTCGTCTCGCAAACGTGCCAGCATCTGGCTGACGGCGGCCTGACGGATTTGCAACAGGCTCTCTAACTCTCCGACCGATTTTTCCCCATCGCTCAGGTGGCACAGGATCATAAGGCGGCCTTCATGCGCCAATGTCTTCAGGTAAGCCGCAGCACGGGCTGCATTTGCTTGCATGCTGTCTGATGCTTCAGCGGGTAGAACGGCAGCGTCTTTCGGGGTCACGGATCGGTCATCTGTAAGATAGGGGTTGGAGCAATATGCCCCAACCCGCGCGGGCTTGTCACCCCTCGGTTGCTGGTGCGCCGCCCTGAAAGGAATTTCCATTTGCGTAGTCGCAAGGATCTTCCTGCATTTGCAGGTGCAGGCCGTCTCCGGTGTAGGGATGAGCACGCGCCAGATCTTCGTCGACCTCAATCCCAAGCCCCGGCGTCGTGGGTGGTGTGACAAAGCCATCCTCAACCCGGATCGAGCCCTTGATTAGTTGATCGTGAAACGGAGTTTCGATGGATTCCAGCAACAACAAGTTGGGGATCGAGGCCGCCAGATGGATATTGGCGGCCCATTCTACCGGACCGGCGTAAAGATGAGGTGCCATCTGCGCACTAAAGACTTCGGCCATGGCCGCGACTTTCTTCATTTCCCAAATGCCACCGGCGCGCCCAAGAGCGGGTTGCAGGATCTCCGCTGCGCCCGCGCGCAAGACTGCACCGAACTCGGCCTTGGTGGTCATGCGCTCGCCGGTTGCGACAGGGATACGGACATTGCGCGCGACGCGGGCCATGTCTTCGATATTATCGGGCGGGGTAGGTTCTTCGAACCAAAGCGGTGAATACGGCTCCAACGCTTGGCCCAGCCGAATAGCGCCAGCCGTGTTGAATTGACCGTGGGTGCCGAACAGCAGATCGGCCTTTTCCCCCACAGCTTCGCGGATGACTTTGCAGAAGGCCACAGACATCGAGATATCAGACATCGCCGGCATATGCCCGCCCCGGATGGTATAGGGACCCGCCGGGTCGAATTTGACCGCCGTATAGCCTTGCCGCACCATTTCTGCGGCGCTTTCTCCGGCCTGATCAGGCGCAGTCCAGAAGTCATTCAAATTGTGCTGGGGCAGAGGGTAGAGGTAGGTATAGGACCTAATGCGCTCATTCATCTTGCCGCCCAGCAGGGAGTAAACGGGCCGATCTCGATCTTTCCCCAGAATATCCCAACACGCGATTTCAAGCCCCGAAAAGGCACCCATGACGGTCAAGTCGGGGCGCTGAGTGAATCCGCTGGAATAGGCGCGGCGGAACATCAGTTCGATGTTTTCGGGATTTTCATCCTGCATGTGCCGGTCGAACACATCGCGGATCACATGGCTCATGGCCTCGGGACCCACGGTCGAGGCATAGCATTCCCCCCAGCCTGTGATGCCCGTATCGGTGGTGAGTTTCACCAATATCCAATACCGCCCGCCCCAACCGGGGGCGGGGGGTGCGGTGACAATAATATCAAGATCTTGCAACTTCATTCCGAGCGCTCCGGCTATTCGGCTGTTTCGCCCACGGTGGCTTGGGAACAATCGGGCTGCAAGCCGGAAATCGTCAGATTGATGTCGTTGTTATACCGCGATGGGGCGTGCGCGAAGAAATAGAAGCACCCCAACCAGCATGAGGACGAGAGCCAGAAGAAAGGGAGCACCTGGCAGATAGATCGCCGTCTCTGGTTGGATAAAGCGGGCAAAAACACTGGTCATCAATAGGGGTGATATGACCATCGACAACGCGTGTAGAGACGCCAATACGCCTTGCAGTTCACCTTGCTGCGAATCTGGCGTTGCGCGTGACATTATCGCTTGCAAGGCTGGCGTGATGACCGCGCCCAGCGCAGTCATCGGGACCAGCATCAGGGCGATCAGGCCATTGGTTAAAAAGGCCAGAAACAGGAAGCTAACGATCTCGAAGGCCATACCGTAGAGGATGGTGACGCGTTCACCCAGATAACGCGTGGCGGGGCGGATCAGTCCGCCCTGAACTGCGGCCATGCCAATTCCATAAACGCCCAGCGACAGGCCGATCATCTGCGGCGACCAGCCAAAGCGCTCGGTGGTAAAATAGGACCATATCGCGGGGTAGACGTAGATTGACACCGAATACAGGAAATAGACCCACAGTAGAGGCCGGATGCCAGGCAGGGCGGCGATCGCGGTAAGCGAGCTGACCGGGTTCGCGCGCTTCAAACTGAATGCCCGTCTGGTCTTGTCGGTCACGGTTTCCGGCATCACAAAAAAGCCAATGGCGAAAGTCAGCGCTGAAAGACCGGCAGCCGCCCAAAACGGCGCGCGTGTTCCATATTCACTGAGCAGCCCGCCCATCACTGGGCCAAGAACAAAGCCCACGCCAAACGCCGCGCCGACAAGGCCAAAGTTTGCAGCCTTGTCTTCCGGTTTTGAGACATCGGCCATAAATGCCGCCGCCGTCGAATGTGTAGCCGCCGTGATACCCCCGACAATACGCCCAATCAGCAGTAGCCAGATGCTCCCTGCGAGCGCCATCACCACGTAATCCAAGGCCATCACAAACAGCGACACCAGCAGAACCAACCGTCGTCCGTAGGCGTCAGACAGATTCCCGAGGATAGGCCCAAAGACAAACTGCATTGCCGCAAACGCGGTGCTGAGGATACCGCCCCAAATCGCCGCACTGGCAAGCGTTCCGCCCTGAACCTCGACAATCAGTTGCGGCATGATTGGCATCACGAGGCCAATCCCCATCGCATCGATCATCACCGTACATAGAACAAAGGCAAAGGGCAGGCGCATCAGAACCGTCACAAAGTTTCGTCCCCAGCACCCTAGGCGGGGCCAATTCGTTAGGATAGAGGGCTGTTCTTTGACGTAGGGTCGCAAAGGCGCCTGATCAAAGCTGTTTCTCAAGATCTGTCAGCGCACGCGCCAATTGGTCCGGATGGGAAAAGAACGAGGAGTGGCCGCTGTCAATAGTGCGTTGCAAATCCGTGCGGATTTCGCTGCCCATTTTCTTTTGATACGCGAATGGAACAGTGTGATCATCGCTGGTTGCAATATATGCGCGCGCGACACTTTTGTAGCGCTCACTAAGTGCCAAGGGCGTATCTTGCGGGCGTATGGCCTGCGGACAAAGGCGCGCAAAGGCGAACGGTGTGATTTCGGGCGCGCAATCATGGTAGAACAGTTCTTTTACGTGCTCTGGACGGACGGTGTAAGACAATCCATCAGCCGATTTTTCTACTGCATTCGCGATTGTTTGGCTTGGTCCACGGCGGCGCATCTCGACCATAGACACCCCGTCTTGCGGGACATAGGCGCTCAGATAGACCAGGGCGCGCATGGCTTGCGGTTGCGCTTCGGCGGCGGCGCTAATCGGATACCCTCCCCAGGAATGCCCTACGATGATCGTATCTGGCGTCGATGCGGCAAGGATGGCGTCTCGGCAGCCATCAAGGGTGACCTCGGCAATCGGCGTAGGGTCAGCACCGTGGCTGGGCATGTCGATGGCACGGGCTGTGTGCCCAAAGTTTTCCAGCGCGGGAATCAAGTCGCGCCAACACCAGGCGCCGTGGCAAGAACCATGAATCAGAAGGAAATCAGCCATCGAAAGGCTCCCTTAAATATGTCCAATATCTTTCAAAAACGCTTCAAGTATAGCGGCAAACTCGTCTGGTTTTTCAACACAAGGCAAATGTCCTGCCCTTCGCATCAGATTGAATTTCGCGCCGGGGATCAGTTCGACCGTTTCACGCACAAGGTCTGGTGGGGTCGAGCCGTCTTCGCTGCCGGCGATGCCTAAAGTGGGCAGCCGCAAACCCGACGTTGGCGTATAAAAATCCGTGCCGGCTATAGCGGCACAGCATCCCAGATACCCTTCAACTGGCTGCCGCACCATCATCTCGCGCCAGAGCAGGTGGTTTTGTGCGGCTCGAAACTCACGCGAGAACCAGCGCTCCATTGTGGCATCAGCCAGGGCTTCGATCCCGCCATCGCGAACAGCCTCCATCCGATCCTGCCAGATCGAGGGCATACCGATCTTGGCGGCCGTGTTGGACAGGACCAAGGCGCGCACCTGATCCAGACGTTTGATGGCTAGGCCTTGGGCGATCATGCCACCGATTGACAGGCCCACGAACACACAATCGCGCACGTCGAGATGATCTAACAAAGCCTCGGTATCTCGGATCAGCGATCCCATCGAATAGGGCGCAGGAGGAACCGAGGATTGACCATGGCCGCGCTTGTCAAATCGAATGATCCGCAGACCGTCGGGCAGGTGAGGGATCACCCCATCCCAGAGATGCAGGTCTGTGCCCAGTGAATTGGCAAACACGATGGGTGCGCCGGTTGGCGCGCCATCAATCCTGTAGTTCAGGTCCACGTTCCCGATAGTCACGTGAGGCATGTTAAGGTCCTTTGGGTCATAACACGTGCTTCATTCAATCTGACCACTATGCGTCTAACCGCTCCAATGCTTTGGCAAACACTTCCGGATCGGCATTGCCGCCGGATGCAACCACCACTACATCGTCGCCTTCAATCTCATCCTTGCGGAACAGGGCCGAGGCCAGCGCAACGGCCCCACCGGGTTCCAATACGATTTTCAGGCGCAGAAATGCCAAAGCCATTGCCTTCAACGCCTCATCCTCAGACACCGACAGGCCCGGTCCGCAGAGCCGTTGGAGAATGGGAAAGGTAATCTCGCCCGGCTGCGGGGTGAGGATCGCATCACAGATATTGCCGGACGAGGCGTTGTTGTTCTGGATCTGACCGCTGGCCAGCGAACGTTTGACGTCGTCAAACCCGTCCGGCTCACACGGTCGGGCGCGCAGGCCGGGCGCATGTTTTTCCAATGCCAGAGCGATACCCGAGGTCAACCCACCACCTCCGCAGCATACCAGAACATCTGCCTTTTCAACACCGAACGCTTCGACCTGTCGCGCGAGTTCAAGGCCAACTGTACCCTGACCGGCAATAACCTGAGGTTCATCATAGGGCCGGATAAGGGTCAGGCCTCGTTCAGCGGCCAAAGCCTCGCCAATCTCCTCACGGCTTTCGCTGGACCGATCATAGAGGACCACTTCGCCACCCAAAGCGCGTGTGTTGTCGATCTTCAATTGTGGCGCATCCGACGGCATCACGATCACCGACGCAACGCCATGCTTCGCCGCCGCCATTGCGATGCCCTGCGCATGATTGCCCGAGGAATAGGCGATGACACCGCGCTGTCGCTGCTCGGGGTTCAGTGCAGATATCGCCGACCATGCGCCGCGAAACTTGAAGCTGCCGGTGTGTTGTAGACATTCGGGTTTAACCAAAACGCGACGGCCCGCGATGTCATCCAGAAAGGGTGAGGTTAGAACGGGCGTTTCCCTTACATGACCGCGCAACCGGTCTGCGGCGGCTTCGATCAGTTCAATACTGCTCATGTTGTACTCAATACCTTGTGTATGAGGGCCAAAGATTCAGGTTCGTCCAGAAACGGTACATGCCCCCGGTTCGGAACTTCGGCTGAGATCAAACCGGGATGGCGTCGGTGCATCTCAGCCAGGGTTTCCGCACTTAGAACATCCGAGTTTGCACCGCGCAACACGCCGGTTGGGATGCCGTTTAGCGCTTCGAAGAACATCCACATATCCGGGATCGCTCCGGTTGCGGCCTGTTCCAGCAACGCGGTGCGCAGGGCAGGGTCATAGCGCAGGGTCAAACCGTCATCTGCGGCATTATACTGAACCTTAGCCTGTGCCAGCCATCTGTCATATGGAACATCAGGGAACAGCGTTGCCATCCCTGACTTCAGCGCATGTGCCGCCTGTTCATAGGTTTTTGAGGCGGGTTCTTTGCCAACATAATCCATGATCTTGGCGATGCCTGCCGGTTCGATCACGGGCCCAACATCATTTAGGATCACTTGTGTCAGTCGTTCGGGGTGGCTGGCGGCAAGGGCCATGGCGATTAATCCGCCACGCGATGTGCCCAGGATTGCTGTTCTGGGCAAGTTCAAATGATCCAACAGGTCAATCGCGTCCAGTGATTCACGGAAGATGTTGTAGTTCATGTAGTCTGGATCATGGTCTGATCGCCCGCGTCCGCGGTAATCCATCATGATGAGGTGCACGCCATTCAGGTGGGGCTGAACAAACGAGAAATCACCACTGTTGCGTGTCAAACCCGACAGACACAGTAAAGGATCACCAGAGCCGGATTGTTGGAAATACAGGCGTCTGCCGTCTGATGTTCGAAAATCAGGCATCAAACCCCCGCCAGATCAGGGATCGTGGTCAGGTCCGCCAGCACATGCGCCGGTGTCCAAGGCAGACGATCCATCGGCTCGTTTGCGCGGTTTACCCATGCGGTGACAAAGCCATAACCACTGGCGCCAGCGGCATCCCAACCATTCGAGCTGACGAATAACACTTCTTCTCGGGCGCAGCCGAACCGTTGCTGCACCAAATCATAGACCCGAACATGTGGCTTGAAGACACCAACGCTTTCGACGGACAGAACATCATCCAGCAGGTCGCCAATCCCGGCAGATTCAACAGCCCCGTCCAGCATTGGCGGAGATCCGTTGGAAAGGATCGCGGTTTGCAGTCCGCCGTCTTTTAAGGCCTTCAACATGTCCGGAACCTCGGGGTAGGCCTGTAGCTCCCAATACAGATCCAGCAGGCGTTGGCGCAGCTTGGCGTCCCCTTGCAGCCCGGCGGCCTCTAGCGCCCAATCCAGACCATCCTGCGTGACATCCCAGAAATCGGCATGCGCATCGGCGACGGCCCGAAGCCAGGTGTATTGGAGCTGCTTCAAACGCCAATGTCCCGCGACCTTGGGCCAGGTGTCGCGCAGCGCCTCAAAGCCTGGCTCGGACGCGGCCTGACGGGCGGCGGCGGCGACGTCGAACAATGTGCCATAGGCATCAAAAATACAGGTTGTGATTGTCATCTACGCCTCCGACATTTCTGCGCAAGTTGGCATAAGAGGGCAGGGCATGAAAGGGCGAAGGGTTTACATCATTGTGTAGGCCCCTAGGGTTGGCGGTTCACACACTTATCGGCCCGGAGGCCCCAAATGACAGACATCAAACAAGGCGACAGGGTTCGCATCCACTATACCGGTACGCTGCTGGACGGTACTGTCTTCGACAGCTCGGACGGGCGCGATCCGCTGGAGTTTGTTGTGGGGTCCGGGCAGATCATCCCGGGGCTTGATAGCGCGATGCCCGGCCTTGCCGTGGGCGATAAGAAACGGGTCGAGATTGCCTGCGTTGATGCCTATGGGCCGATCAACCCTGCCATGCGCCAGGAAATACCGCGCGAGGGTATTCCGGATGACATCCCGCTGGACCCCGGGACACAATTGCAAATGCAGACACCGGATGGTCAGGCTTTGCCGGTCACGATTGTTGACGCAAATGACGCGACCGTAACGCTGGACGCCAATCACCCGCTGGCTGGTCAGGATTTGATTTTCGAGATTGAGGTTGCCTCAATCAACTAGTGTAATTGAAGATCGATCCGAGTGTTTCAGTCAGAACGGTTGAAATCTACGCAGTACCATCGCAGGACCTGCACGGGCCTGCGCTGTTCTTGAACGCAATGAACCCGGCTTTGCCCTTATCCGATCAACGCTTCGATGGCGCTGCGCACTGGAGGTTGTGTGAAGAACACAAATAGCACCAGCAACGTGGTCAGGGTCAAAAGCAGGATACGGGCGCGCTGGCTCAGAAAGCCGGATTTGCGCCGGGCCGTGCGGGCATTGCTTGCGATGATCTGGTCAAGTTTGCTCATATCGCAAACCCTGACGCTGAAATTTGGTTAAATCTGGGCGGCGTCAGGGAAAGATATGGTCACATGAAATCGGGCTGTGGCATTCCGAGCACGTGGAAACCGCCATCCACACGGATGATTTCGCCCGACGTGCAGGCGCCCGCATCCGATGTCAGATAGACGGCGGTTCCGCCGACCGCCTCAAGCGTCGCGTTCGAGCGCATAGGGGCATTCAGGTCGCAGAACTTGTAGGTTTTACGCGCACCGCCGATGGCTGCGCCTGCTAGTGTCTTCATCGGTCCGGGCGAAATGGCGTTTACACGGATGCCTTCAGGGCCCAGATCGTTGGCCAAATAGCGGGTCGCAGACTCCAGTGCTGCCTTGGCAACACCCATTACGTTGTAATTTGGAACAACGCGGTTCGAACCCTGATAGGTCAGTGTCAGCAGCGAGCCGCCATTTTCCTTCATCATCGGATAGGCGCGTCGCGCGACTTCGATGAAGGAATATGCCGAAACATCCATCGAATGCTTGAAGTTGGCCCGTGAGGTGTTCAGGAACCGGCCCGTCAGTTCGGATTTGTCCGAATAGGCAATCGCGTGGACCACGAAATCAATGGTTGGCCAGCGCTCGGCTAGTTCTCCAAATGCGCGATCCAACGATGCGTCATCGGTGACATCCGCATCCACCATGAAATCGCTGCCAAGGCTTTGGGCCAGCGGTTCCAACCGCTTGCCGAATGCCTCGCCTTGATAGGTGAATGCCAGTTCCGCGCCTGCTTCGTGCATGGCTTTGGCAATGCCCCATGCAATCGAGCGATCATTGGCCACGCCCATGATCAGCCCGCGTTTTCCCGTTAGAATATCCGACATCACATTCACCCGTTATACTTCGACAGAACCATGGACCCGTTGGTGCCGCCAAAGCCGAAGCTGTTGGTCATGACACTGTCCAAGCCTGCGTTTTCAACCGTTTCCGTTGCAATTTCACCGGGCAGAATGCCTTCGGCTAAAGTGTCGACATTGATCGACGGCGTAATGAAATCATTATCCAGCATCAGCAGGCAGAAGATCGCCTCTAGCGCGCCCGCAGCCCCCTGTGCGTGGCCGGTCATCGATTTGGTCGATGAGATTGGCGGCACACTGCCTTCGCCAAAAATGCGGCGCACGGCTTCGACCTCACCCACGTCCCCGACCGGGGTCGAGGTGCCATGGGCGTTGATATAGCCAACCTTGCGGCTTTCAGGAACTGTCGCCAGAGCCAGCCGCATCGCACGTTCACCACCCTCGCCGGACGGAGCCACCATATCATGGCCATCCGAAGTGGCGGCGTAGCCGGTCACTTCGGCATAGATTTTTGCACCACGGGCCAAGGCGTGATCCAGTTCTTCCAGCACGACAATTCCGCCACCGCCGGAAATCACGAACCCATCGCGGTTTTCGTCGAACGCGCGCGAGGCTTTTTCGGGTGTGTCGTTATACTTCGATGACATCGCACCCATCGCGTCGAACAGGCAGGACAACGTCCAGTCCAGTTCTTCTCCGCCGCCTGCGAACATGACATCCTGTTTGCCCAGCATGATCTGTTCTGCCGCGTTGCCGATGCAGTGCAGCGAGGTCGAGCAAGCCGAGGTGATCGAGTAGTTGATCCCCTTGATCTTGAACGCCGTCGCAAGGTTCGCGGAAATGGTCGAGCACATGCATTTCGGCACAGCAAATGGCCCGATCCGCTTAGTCGCACCGGTTTTCAGCACGGTCTGGTGCGCTGTCAGCATTGCGCTTGTGGATGGCCCACCGGAACCTGCCACCAGACCCGTGCGAGGATTGACCACCTGGTCTTCGCCCAACCCGGAATCGGCTATCGCCTGACTCATGGCGATATGGGCATAGGCAGCGCCGGGGCCCATGAACCGCAAAGTGCGTTTGTCCACATGCTCGGCCACGTCGATTTTCAGCGTTCCGGCGATCTGACTGCGAAAGCCATGTTCAACCATTTGCTCATTGGCTTCGATACCGGATTTACCGGCCTTAAGTGAGGCCAGAACCTCTTGGGCATTGTTCCCGATGGAGGATACGATCCCCAGACCGGTGACAACTACTCGACGCATGTGCGTGCTCCTTATTTCAGGCTGGTCCGCCTTAGGCGTCCGACAGAACAACTCTCATGTCTTTGACGTCGTAAATCATTTCGCCGTCCGCTTCGACGATACCATCTGCGACGCCCATGGTCAGGCGGCGGGTCTGGATCGCCTTTTTGAAATCGATTTTATAGGTCAACATCTTGCGGTCCGGTCGCACCATCCCTGTCAGCCTGACTTCGCCGACACCCACGGCCATGCCGCGACCCTGCCAACCACGCCAGCCCAGATTGAAGCCTGTCAATTGCCACAAGCCATCTAGCCCGAGGCATCCGGGCATAATCGGGTTCCCGGGAAAGTGGCAGTCAAAAAACCAAAGGTCTGGCGTGATATCGAATTCAGCTAGAATGTGGCCTTTGCCATGGGCCCCGCCATCCGCCGACACTTCGGTGATGCGATCCATCATTAGCATGGGCGGCGCAGGCAGTTGTGCATTGCCAGGGCCAAATAATTCGCCACGAGCACATTTTAGCAGATCGTCTTTGTCAAAACTGCTCGGGAACTGGGCCATTCTGCCGCCTCTCCTGCCTTGGGTCCGTTCGTTATATCTGGCCTCACCTAGCACCCGTATGCAAGGTCCTGCAAGAGCGCGGGCCGTAAGATGTTCCTGCATATGGCTGTTTGCGAATGAATTTCATTTGAAATCTGGGTAAGAGCGCCCCTATATATATAGCAGCAAGAACGGGTATCGGATTCATGACACCTCAGAGCCGGAAGATAGCGACAAATTGGCTGGAAGGCGCAGGTCTGCGCCCGACGCGTCAGCGCGTGGCGCTGGCTGAGCTTTTGATTGGTGATGGTCGCCATCGCCACGTCACAGCAGAAAGCCTATTCGAGTCCGCCAAGACAAAAGGCGACGCCGTGTCGCTTGCGACTGTCTACAATACTTTGCGTGCCTTTTGCGATGCGGGAGTGCTGCAAGAGATCACGGTGGACGGATCAAAAAGCTATTTCGATACCAATACGCATGATCACCCTCATTTCTTTTGGGAAGATGAAGGACGGCTCAGCGATGCTCCGTCCGAGGAATTGGTGATCCAGCGCCTGCCAGAGGCCCCCAAAGGTGTCGAGATCGCATCGGTTGATGTGGTGATCCGTCTGCGCAAGAAAACCACCTGATTTACAGATCCTTCATTTGATCAAGCAGAGCGCGCTCTGCGGCCTTCGTTGTTGCGTCGACAGGCCCGGTGCCGTGACGCGCCAGCACGACGGCCTCGGCCACGTCCTTGTCGGCGATGGGCAGGCTTGCCAGGCTTTTGTTGGCGTAGCTCAGTTCGTTCTTTGGGCTGACATAGCTGATTGCCACCCCTTCACCATGTGCGGCGAGGCTGCGCTGAATCTCAAGCGTGGCGGCACGGTGTCTGACTGTTGGGTTTAACCCATGGCGTCTAAAGAGGCCTAGTATGTGTTGTGCAGACAGCCCTTCGGTTGACAGGATCAAGGGTTCGTTCGCCAGTTGGGTTAGCGTAACCTGACGTGCCCCAGCCAGTGGGTGTTCTGGCGACAGCAATGCCTGCGGGACGCTATCGAACAGTTTTTGCCGTACAAAACCGGCATCCATACCAAGATCATAAGTAATGGCGAGGTCGATCCGACCGTCGACCAAGCTGTCCAGCAATCCCTGAAAATCTTCGACCGTATAAGACACCGAAACATCTGGCAGCGTCGCGTGCAAACAGCGCAGGGCGGGTGCAAGGTGGAACGGGGCCAAATCGACGAAGCAGCCGACAGTTAAATGATCCAGACCTTGCGGAACGGACCCAGGGTTTTCAATCTGAGCAGCAGCACTCAACAACCCTTCGGCCTGTTCGACAAAGCGGCGCCCCTGTGGGGTTGAAACCATAGCAGCCCCGCGCCTGCGGACGAACAGTGGGTATCCAAGATGTGATTCGACCCGGGTCAGCGCGTTGGACAGCGCGGGTTGCGAGACATTTAGCGCCTGGGCCGCCGCAGATAGGCTGCCCTGCCGCGCGATCGCACATATGTATTCGTACTGACGCAGTGAAATATATAACATGAAGCTAATTATAACTTCGAAAGATATGATTTGAACAGAATACCTGGGTGGTCTCTAACGGATGTATTCAAGGGTAACCGAACGGAGATTGACATGCCGCACCCTCTTGTTTCGCAGCAGATGATCGACACGTATCAGAGTGAGGGTGTTGTCTTGGTCAAAGGACTGTTTGCCGATCACGTCGAACAACTGCGCGAAGGTGTTGCGGCCAATATGGACGCGCCGGGGCCTTATGCGTCAGAAAACAAGAAAGAGGGCCAAACCGGCCTATTCTTCGATGATTATTGCAACTGGACCCGAATCCCCCAGTTTCAGGAGGTGATCAAGACCTCTCCGGCTGCCGCCGTGGCTGCTGATTTGATGCAGTCGCAAAGTGTGCAGATGTTTCATGATCATGTTCTGGTCAAAGAACCCGGAACTTCGATGCCAACCCCCTGGCATCAGGACGGGCCGTATTACTTCGTCGAAGGGCAGCAAACGATTAGCTTCTGGTCGCCGCTGGATGCGGTGAAACAGGCCACGCTGCGTTGCGTTGCCGGATCGCATCGCTGGGAAAAAGAGGTACTGCCGACCCGCTGGGTCTCTGAAGAGGGGTTCTTTGCGGATGAAGGTCAATACATCCCCGTGCCAGACCCCGATGCCGAGGGTATGAAAGTGGTTGAGTTCGAGATGGAACCGGGGGACGCGGTGGCGTTTAACTATCGCACTTTGCACGGAGCGCGGGGCAATCAGTCGGACAGCCGACGTCGGGCATTCTCGCTACGGTTGGTCGGTGATGATGCGCGTTATGTGGAACGCCCCGGCCCGACCTCACCCCCGTTTCCGGGGCATGAGATGGTGCCGGGCCAGCGCCTGCGCGAGGATTGGTTTCCAATTCTGCTGCAACGGTAGTTTCAGAACCACTGGCCAGGCTCGATCAGGCCCAGATCCAGCAATTGACGCGAGTTCCATTCGAAAGACACAGAATGGCTCCAGCGGAAACTGGGGATGTCAAAGGTCGACCCGGCGTTGCTTTTCAGTGCCTTGGCAGCGCGGAACGAACAGATGGCAGCCGTCAGGTTGTGATGCCACGGACAGGAATAGGTGTTGTATTCCGGCTGGTTGAACGTGTGATCCGGTTGAATGATCAATTCGGCCTGCGTTTTGAACAGGGCGATCCTGTCGATCCGGCGGCGTTCGTACGGAATATGATCCTCGAACCGCCACCGCAGGCCACCTGACATATCCAGCTGGCGTTCCAGCTGCCGCCCCGAGGCATCGTGGCGCGCATGCGCATAATATCCTGTGCTATCCAGCATGGCATGGTCCGGTGCGACACCGGTTGGGAACTTGGCAAGATCATCGGCGTAGATGTCGACCACATGGCATAGCATCGCGCTGCGGCGTTCCTCGGTGTGAAAGGCCAGCATCTCACCGATGCTGCGCGTTTCGCAGAACGGATAGAACAGGTACTCGGCGTTGTAGCAGTAGTACATCCAGACGCTCGGAGCGGCTTTGATGATGAGATTCAACGCATCGAATACGACCGATCTGGGCGCGCAATTGAACGTAACCCGATGAACCCGCGCGCTGAGCTCCTCACCCAGGTCGAACTCGGCTGGCATGAACGCAACGACGGATTGAAATCCAAGTGAGAGGTGATGGTGCAGCGTGCTTTCGACCTCGGCATCATCTTCGGCAAAGATCAGAGCAACCGGTCCCTTGGACAAGGCGGTTTGGCCGGATTTCAGGAAGCTGTCCAAGGAATCATAGGTCATCGCGCGTTCATTTGTGCCCTGCTGGAAAGTCCTGCCAAATTCAGGTAAATGCGCCCACATTGCAAGCGGCGTTCGAAGCGTATAGACGACGCCGATCCAGCGAATGCAAAGGCCCGCCCCATGTCCGAATCCAAGAAGCTGTTTATCAAGACCTATGGCTGTCAGATGAATGTCTATGACAGTGAACGTATGGCCGAAGCGCTGGGCGGGCAGGGGTATGTCGAAACCAAGTCAGCCGATGACGCGGATATGATCCTGCTGAACACCTGCCACATCCGGGAGAAGGCGGCCGAGAAGGTCTATTCCGAACTGGGTCGGTTCAAGGGGCTGAAGGCCGAAAAACCCGATCTAAAGATCGGCGTTGCAGGATGTGTGGCGCAGGCTGAAGGCGAAGAAATCATGCGCCGCCAGCCGTTGGTCGATCTGGTGGTTGGCCCGCAAAGCTATCACCGCTTGCCTGAGATGGAGGCGAAGACTCGTACCGGGGCCAAGGCGCTGGACACGGATTTTCCCGAGGAAGACAAGTTCGAGAAGTTGAAGAACCGGCCTAAGGCCAAGCGTGGCCCGACGGCGTTTCTGACCGTGCAGGAAGGCTGCGACAAGTTCTGCGCCTTCTGCGTCGTGCCCTATACCCGCGGGGCCGAGGTCAGCCGCCCGGCGGATCGGATCATTCGCGAAGCGCAAGATTTGGTCGAACGTGGTGTGCGTGAAATCACCCTGTTGGGTCAGAACGTCAACGCCTATCACGGCGCGGGTCCGAACGGGGATATGACGCTGGCCTCTCTGATCTGGGAATTAAACAAGGTTGACGGGCTGGAACGCATCCGTTTCACCACATCTCATCCCAATGACATGGCTGATGACCTGATCGAGGCGCATGGCACATGTGACAAGCTGATGCCGTATCTGCATTTGCCCGTACAATCCGGATCGGACCGGATTCTCAAGCGGATGAACCGCAGCCACACGGCTGAAAGCTACCTTCGACTGATCGAGCGTATTCGCGCGGCGCGCCCGGACATCGTGATGTCCGGGGATTTCATCGTCGGTTTCCCGGAAGAAACCGAAGAGGATTTTCAGGCGACGAAGGATTTGGTCGAGCAGGTCAAATACGGATATGCGTATTCGTTCAAATATTCGACCCGTCCGGGCACACCGGCAGCTGAACGAGCGCAGGTTGATCCGGACGCTGCTGATAATCGCCTGCAGCGGCTGCAAACTCTGATCACCCGGCATCAGCGCGAGATACAGGATTCGATGGTGGGCCGCACTGTACGCGTTCTGTTCGAAAAAACCGGCCGTCTCGAAGGGCAAATGGTTGGTAAATCCGAATATCTGCATTCGGTCCACGTTAAGGCCCCCGGGATTGAAGTTGGCGATCTGCGAGAGGTTCGCATCACTGATTCGGGTGCAAATTCTCTGGCCGGAGAACTGCGCTCGTTTGGTGATTGATCGCAGATACGGTACCGGTTCTGGGCTTTGTTTCCAAAATTTACCCTTGATTTATGGCTTCGAACTATGTTCGGACCAATGCTAACCATGTGTTCGGCGTTTATCTGAGCATCTGAAAAGCCGTATATTGCGCTGCGCTGAAGACGTGGTCAGCGTGTGATGGAGGGTACGAGTGGAAGTTATTCGGGGATTGAAACGGTCGGATCTTTGGCGCGCAGCGTGGGTTGTCTGTGTCTCAGCACTTTTTGCCGGCACTACGCTGGCAGCTGAGTTGAAAGGTGAGGTGACAGAGCCCGATGTGATCAGCGCTGAGCGTTTCAGCCGCGATGTCAGCGCCTTTTATCTTGGGTTCGGTGCCGGTTATGGCGCAAACGGCAGCGATCGCTTTGGTCTTAGAACTCCCACCGGTGTGTTCGATATCGGGGATCAGGATGTCCGCGGTGGCTATTTCAGCATGCGGGGGGGCTGGCGTGGTGTCGTTCCCACCAGCCTTGGCCGCGACTATGTTTATGGGATCGAACTGGGATATGACGTCGGAAACCTAAGCGATACGGTCTCGACCCAGATCGGTGGCGACACGGTGACGGGCAGAACCGAAATTTCCGACATGTTCTATGTGCAACTGCGCAACGGCCTGACAAACCGCAGCGGTCGGGTGCTGTACTTTGTCAGCGTTGGATATATCTGGGGTCAGGTTGATACGACCAGCAGCATCTCCTCGACCTTCTCCAGCCAGCTGTTCGAAGAATCGGATCGGCGTGGTGGGTACACGGCCAGCATTGGGGCTGAGCATAAATTGAACGAAAACTGGTCGATCACGGGCGAGTATCAATATGTTCAGTTCGAATCCAAGACCGTCGAATTTGGTTCAGGCTTTTCGACCAAGTCGACGCCAGGATATCGCGGCCTCAGATTTGGTTTGAACTACACGTTCTGAGCACAGTTTCTGGCGATTGAAAGCAGGTTTGCTGGCGGTTTTGTCGACCTCAGTGGAAATTTTAAAACTGTGGCTTGCACCTACCAAGAAATCTTGTCTACGCTCGGGGTGCAATGCCAAGACAGGAGAACGGATTGGCCACCGGTGCCCTAACCCCACCGCCAAATGAAATGCCCGCGCGCGAGGCGTTTGTAGAATTTCCAGACAACCGATTGCTGATCGATCTTTGCGGCGAATATGACCGTAACCTAACAGAGATTGAACAAAAGCTGTCCGTGCAGATTGTGCGCCGCGGCAATCAACTGGTTGTCATGGGCGACGAAGATTCCCAAAAAAACGCAATTGAGGTGCTTCAGGCACTCTATACGCGTCTGGAAGGGGGGCGCGACGTCGAAGCTGCGGATGTGGATCGAGAGCTGCGCATGGGCAATGCTGAGCAGGATACCGGCAGTCGCGACGGTGATCAGCTTGAGATGTTCAAGGGCGGTTCTGTCGAGATCAAAACTCGCAAAAAGCTGGTTGAACCACGCACCGATGCGCAGAAGGCTTACGTGCAGTCACTGTTCAACAATGAACTGGCCTTTGGAATCGGCCCAGCGGGCACAGGTAAGACCTATCTGGCCGTAGCCGTTGGCGTGTCGATGTTTATTGGCGGCCATGTGGACCGGATCATCCTCAGCCGACCAGCCGTCGAGGCGGGCGAAAAACTGGGTTACCTGCCGGGTGATATGAAGGACAAGGTCGATCCTTATATGCAGCCGCTGTATGATGCGCTGAATGATTTTCTGCCGGGCAAACAACTGGCGAAACTGATCGAGGAAAAGCGAATCGAAATCGCGCCGCTGGCCTTTATGCGGGGGCGGACACTGGCAAATGCCTTTGTTGTGTTGGATGAGGCGCAGAATGCCACGACCATGCAGATGAAGATGTTCCTGACCCGTCTGGGCGAAGGCAGCCGCATGGTCATCACTGGCGACCGGTCGCAGGTTGACCTGCCGCGCGGGGTCCAGTCGGGGCTTGCAGATGCCGAACGTTTGCTGAAGACGATCCCGAATATCAGCTTCAACTACTTTACGTCCAAGGATGTTGTACGCCATCCGCTTGTCGCCGCGATCATCGAAGCATATGAGGCTGATGCGGGCCGTGAGACCGGTTAGAACCAGGGCCCCGAAACGGGCTTTGGACTGGTGAAATGAACCTGGAACTAACGATTGAAGACTCGCGCTGGCAAGATCTGGAACCTCTTGCCACCAAAGCCATTGCTGAGGTGCTGCGCTTTCGGAGCCTCGATCCCGACATATGCGAAGTTAGCCTATTAGGCTGCGATGATACCCGCATCACAGAACTGAACGCTGAGTTTCGCGGCAAACCTGCCCCGACCAATGTACTGAGTTGGCCTGCCGAGGACCTGTCCCCGGAAACGGCAGGCGCTACGCCCGATCTTCCACAACCGGATTTCACGGGTGAAATTGCCCTGGGTGACATTGCGATTTCGTACGATACCTGCGCCCGCGAAGCAGCCGATGCGGGCAAACTTATGGCGGATCATGTGACGCATTTGATCGTTCACGGCACGTTGCATTTGTTGGGCTATGATCACATTCGTGACCCTGATGCCACCCTTATGGAGGCTGTTGAGGTCGAGATACTTGGCAAAATGGGTATCAATAACCCATATAGTGGATGAAGCGGGTAAATTCACCCGGATTATTGGAACAGGATAATGGGCGACACAGACGGCAGTTCTAGGGCGGCGCAGGGCGCGCAACCACAGGACAGCAGCATTGAAATCGAAGAGAAGGGCAGCTTCTTTTCAAGGATATTTGACGCATTTTCTGGTCAGAACGATGATCAGAAAGAGGTGGTGAACGGACAAGAGACTATGGCCGTTCAACCCCGTGGAATGATCAATCTGCGCCGGATGCGGGTCGAAGATGTAGCGATCCCAACGGCCGAGATCATTTCGGTTCCTTCAACCATCTCAAAGGATGAACTGGCGCAGGTGTTCCGTGACAGTGGATTGTCGCGTATCCCGGTCTATGAGGGCACTCTGGACACACCTCTCGGTTTCGTTCACCTCAAGGATTTCGCACTTACCCACGGGTTCAATGGCGGTGCGGCCGAATTCGATCTGGTTTCGATGCTGCGCACGCTACTGTTTGTGCCGCCTTCGATGCCGATCGGTGTTCTGATGACAAAGATGCAGACCGAACGTCGGCATATGGCATTGGTGATCGATGAGTATGGTGGCGTTGACGGCTTGCTGACCATCGAGGACCTGATCGAACAGGTCGTTGGTGAAATCGCCGATGAACATGACGCTGACGAAGATCAGCTCTGGTTCCAGGAAAAACCCGGCTGTTACGTGGTGCAGGCCCGTGTGCCGTTGGAAGACTTTGAGGCTGAAATAGGATGTTCTCTGACCAGTCACGAGGATGTGGATGAAGAAGAGATCGACACCTTGGGAGGTCTGGTCTTCATGCTGTCGGGCCGTGTTCCTGCGCGGGGTGAGGTGGTGCTGCATCCAGAAGGTCCCGAGTTTGAAGTGATCGATGCCGATCCGCGCCGCATCAAGCGCTTGCGTGTCATGTTGCCGGAACTGACTGCATGACCCTTGTCCGGGGCTGGCCATTCAGCCTGAGGATCCTATTCGCGGCAGCATTGGGCGCACTGGGCGCATTTGGTCTAGCTCCATTTGGGTATTGGGGTGTGACGCTTGCCGCTTTGGTTCTGATTGCGCCGCTTTTTCTGGCTTCCGAGACTGCTTGGCGTGCCGGATTTCTGGGCTGGGCCTTTGCAACCGGCTATTTCGCCCATGCGCTGGGCTGGATTATTGAACCGTTTCAGGTGGACCCCGAACGCCACGCCTGGATGGCACCCTTTGCTTTGGTGTTTATGGCAGGCGGGCTTGCGTTGTTTTGGGCTGCGGCGTTTTGGGCCGCTCATCGGATTCGCGGCACACTCATGCAGAGGGCCGTACTGCTGGCTTTGACTTTGTCGCTTGCTGAGTTTGTGCGCGGCTATGTGCTGACCGGGTTTCCATGGGCAGGCGTTGCACAGGTCTGGGTCGATACGCCTGTGGCGCAGCTTTTGTCTCTGATCGGGCCGTATGGTTTGGGTGCGCTGACCCTGTTGGTAGCCGTCCCCTTAGGGGCGGCGCTGATGCGCGGGGAGGGCTTGGTTGCTCCGGGTATTTTTGCCATCGCCAGCGTGGTTTTCGCGTTCGTCTATGCAGGCCTCAGGCCCGCCGTGGAGCATACCGATAGTGTCGTAAGGCTGGTGCAACCCAATGCGCCGCAGCACCAGAAATGGGACCCGGACTACGCATCGCTGTTCTTCGCGCGGCAGATTGAATTTACCGCCGCCGCGCCACGGCCTGATCTCATTGTCTGGCCCGAAACCGCAGTGCCAGCATGGTTGAGCCGTGCTGGCCCTTGGTTGGAAACGATTGCCAGTGCAGCGCAGGGCACGCCTGTTGTGTTCGGCATCCAGCGCGCGGATGGGTTGAAGATTTTCAACTCGCTGATCTTTCTGGATGAAACCGGTGCCCAACGGGGATCGTACGACAAACACCACCTTGCCCCGTTTGGGGAATACGTCCCGTTTGGCGATTTGCTCGGGCGTTTTGGCATTCATGGCCTGGCTGCCACGACCGGCCACGGGTTCAGTGCGGGGCCCGGTCCATCGCTGTTGGAGGCTGGAAAGCTCGGCCGCGCTTTACCATTGATTTGTTACGAGGCCGTGTTTCCACAAGATGTCAACGGCGCACCGGATCGGGCAGATTTCATTCTGCAGATCACAAATGATGCGTGGTTTGGCACCCGCTCGGGCCCCTATCAGCATCTGGCGCAGGCCCGCATGCGGGCCATTGAGCAGGGTTTGCCGCTGATGCGATCCGCCAATACCGGTGTTTCTGCAATGATCGACCCGCTGGGCCAGATCACAGATTCATTGCCTTTGGGAGAAGCGGGATTCGTGGATACCATACTGCCTGCGCCGCACGCACCCACGCTCTATTCGCGATTTGGGGACAACCCGGTTCTGATCTTTTTATTGTTCCTGTTTGCCGGGTGTTGCTTCACGGCCTACCGGGGTCGTTCAGAAATACCGATTGACCCCGTGTAACAACGCGCGTATCCCCGCAAAAGCCTGTCACAACGGCTTCCTGGCGTGGCAGAGAAATCTTAATGGAGCAATTTTATGTCCAGACAGAACTATACTTTCACTTCGGAATCGGTTTCCGAAGGGCACCCGGATAAGGTTTGCGACCGGATCTCGGATGCCGTCCTTGATGCATTTCTGAATGAAGAACCCGAAGCACGCGTGGCGTGCGAAACCTTTGCGACCACCGATCGTGTCGTCATCGGTGGCGAAGTAGGTCTGTCTGATCAGGAAAAGCTGCACGATTACATGGGGCGCATCGATCAGATTGCGCGCGACTGTATCAAGGATATCGGCTACGAGCAGGACAAGTTTCATCATGAAACAGTCGAGGTGACGAACCTGCTGCACGAGCAATCCGCCCATATTGCTCAGGGCGTGGATGCCTCGGGCGACAAGGATGAGGGCGCGGGCGATCAGGGCATTATGTTCGGATATGCCACGACCGAAACCCCTGCGCTGATGCCTGCGCCTATCCAGTATTCGCACGCGATCCTGCGGCGTCTGGCCGAGGTGCGCAAGAACGGAGCTGAGCCCGCATTGGGCCCGGACGCAAAATCGCAGCTGTCGGTCGTGTATCGCGATGGCAAGCCCGTTGGCGTGAGTTCGATCGTGCTGTCGACCCAGCATCTCGATGAAGCGCTGAGCTCGGATGATATTCGCGCCATTGTCGAACCCTATATCACCGAAACCTTGCCCGATGGTTGGCTGTCGACTGAGACCGAGTGGCATGTGAACCCAACCGGAAAATTCGTCATTGGTGGCCCGGATGGAGATGCTGGTCTCACTGGTCGTAAGATCATCGTGGATACCTATGGCGGTGCTGCGCCCCATGGTGGTGGTGCATTCTCGGGCAAAGATCCAACCAAGGTGGACCGTTCAGCCGCCTATGCTGCGCGCTATCTGGCCAAGAACGTGGTCGCCGCCGGCATGGCCGAACGCTGCACCATCCAGCTGAGCTATGCGATTGGCGTATCCAAACCTCTGTCGATCTATGCAGACACCCACGGAACCGGCCAGATTGAGGATGCGCAAATCGAAAAGGCGGTTGGGCAGGTTATGGATTTGACCCCGCGTGGCATCCGCGAACATCTGCAGTTGAACAAGCCGATTTACCAGCGCACGGCCGCTTACGGCCATTTTGGTCGTGAACCGGATGCGGATGGCGGCTTTAGCTGGGAACGCACCGATCTGACTGACGCTCTGAAAAAGGCCGTCTAACGACCCTAATCCGAAGGTGCGCCCTGACGGGCGCGCTCTTCTTCTGTTTGAAAATACCCCGGGGGTGTGGGGGCTGGCCCCCGCTTCCGCCCTTGCCATCTATTGCAACAACATCATGAGCGCAGTATGGGCACGGCCATGAGCACCCAGACACCCCAACGCCCCCGCAGAAACTTTTATGGTCGCTTCAAGGGTAAGACCCTTAAGCAAAGCCAAAAGACCTATCTGAACGAAGATCTCGATGCTTTGTCGCCGGGCGAAGTGGATTGGGATGTTAACCCGGATCGTCACCCGTTGGATCTTGATGCGTTGTTCGGCGGCAAGGATGTCTGGCTTGAGGTTGGTTTTGGCGGTGGAGAGCATCTTGTGCATCAGGCCGCATCCAACCCTGATGTCGGGATCATTGGGGCTGAACCTTATATCAATGGCGTTGCGATGCTGCTTGGCAAAATCCGACAGGCGGGAGTTCAGAACCTTGCCGTTCACCCTGGCGATGCGCGCGACTTGTTTGATGTATTGCCTGAGGCCAGCATCTCGCGCGCTTTCCTGCTTTATCCCGATCCATGGCCCAAGACACGGCATCATCGCCGTCGCTTCGTTACGCCCGAGCATCTCGAACCTCTAGCGCGGGCGCTCAAGCCGGGTGCGATCTTTCGGGTCGCGACTGACATCCCCGACTATGTGCGCCAAACGCTGGAAGAGGTTCCGCGTGCGGGGTTCGAATGGCTGGCGGAGAGGCCCGCGGATTGGCGCGAGCCATGGTCTGATTGGATCTCAACCCGGTATGAGCAAAAGGCCCTGCGCGAAGGCAGGACCCCGCATTATCTGACCTTCCGGCGGTTGGGCTAGGCGTCGTTCAGCTTCGGGAAGGTACGTCCCTTGGCGAACCATGCGATTCCAAAGGCCCACAGGGCGAGGGCTTCGACATAGAAGGTCAAGTTCAGGCTGTTCCACCAGTCGACGAAATCTGTTCCGAACTTGTCTTTAACATAAAGCGCTGCGACGCAGGCCAGAATAGTGATCCCGCATATGGTATACAGCCGGTTCCGCTTGCGCTTGCTTTCGATCAGCACGCCGTCTTTTTCATGCCGTTCGGGGACCACGCGCTTGAGCACGATCAGGCAGTATAGGCCAAGATAAACAAACAAGATACCAGCCGCGATCAGGTGCCAGTTGCTGGCGCTGCTGAACAGGTTGAAAAACCCTTGATGCGGTGCCTCTGCAACTGTGATCGGCGGGCCGCTGGTCACTTCGACAAAGACGCGGGACAGGAAAGTTTTCCGATCCTCGCACCCGGTGCCCAGTGTTGGGATTGAGGCGACGATGAATGCGCCGACACCTGCAACGCTGCTGAGGGTGTCTTCGAAAAACGTATCTCCGGTGTAGGCGATCAGAAAGCCGCCAATGAAATACAGCAGGCCAACGAAGATTGTGCCAAGAAACTGGGCATAGTAGAAATGGCTGATGCTGTCGCGGAAACAGCTTCCGCCGAAGTTGGCCCCGACTGCCAGAATGATCGGCAGGCCAAAGGCGACCAGTCCGACCAGAAACGCCAGCCTTTGTTCCAGTTTGCTTTCTGTGCGCGTGGGATCAGCGGGGTGGAAAAGCTGAGTTGGCCCGCGCTCCAACATGTTTGGTGCTCTGTTCATGGTAAAATCCTGAGCTTTCATAGATAAAATAAATCACTGAATATGAATGGCTTCAGTATACCACAAATCAGGTGTTTAGCACAGAATCGAAGAAACAAGCTTGCAACCCGGGGCTTTGGCGCTGGACCCTGCACGCCCAATTCGCTAATCGGCCTGAGGATTGATAGCGAAAACAGGAGCTCCCATGTCCGGACACGGCACGCCCATCCCGATGACCTCGCATCCCTGCGGCCCGCTGCAAGGCACGGCCGAGGTTCCCGGCGACAAGTCGATTTCGCATCGGTCTTTGATCCTGGGTGCGATGGCTGTGGGCGAGACGCGGATCACCGGCCTGCTGGAAGGTGAGGATGTTCTGGACACCGCTAAGGCGATGCGCGCCTTTGGGGCCGAGGTGACAGATCACGGCGGTGGCGAATGGTCGGTTCACGGCGTCGGCGTTGGTGGCTTTGCTGAACCCGATCAGGTGATCGATTGCGGCAATTCGGGCACCGGGGTGCGGCTGATCATGGGGGCCATGGCCACCTGTCCGATCTCGGCCACGTTCACAGGAGACGCGAGCCTGAACAAACGCCCAATGGCACGGGTTACTGATCCGCTTGCCTTGTTTGGCACGCAATCTGTGGGCCGTTCCGGTGGGCGCTTGCCGATGACAATCGTGGGTGCGGCTGAGCCTGTTCCGGTGCGCTATGAAGTGCCAGTGCCGTCTGCGCAGGTCAAATCGGCGGTGCTGCTGGCAGGGCTGAATGCGCCCGGCAAGACCGTGGTGATCGAGAAAGAAGCCACCCGCGATCACTCCGAACGGATGCTGGCGGGTTTCGGGGCCGAGATCGCCGTTGAGGATACGGATGAGGGGCGCGTGATCACTCTGACCGGTCGCCCCGAGTTGAAACCTCAGGTCATTGCCGTGCCACGCGACCCGTCCAGCGCGGCTTTCCCAGTTTGTGCTGCGCTTATCACGCCCGGCTCAGACGTGTTGGTGCCTGGTATTGGTTTGAACCCAACCCGTGCGGGTCTGTTCACCACGCTGCGCGAGATGGGGGCTGATCTGACTTATGAGAACGAACGTGAAGAAGGGGGCGAGCCCGTTGCCGATCTGCGCGCCAAGTATTCGCCAAATATGAAGGGGATCGAGGTGCCACCCGAACGCGCCGCCTCGATGATCGATGAATATCCGGTTCTGTCCGTTGTGGCCGCCAACGCGACCGGCACTACGATGATGGCTGGCGTGAAAGAGCTGCGCGTGAAGGAAAGCGACCGGATCGACGCAATGGCCCGCGGCTTGCGCGCGAATGGCGTCACTGTGGAAGACGGCGATGATTGGTGGTCGGTTGAAGGGCTGGGCATCGGTAACGTGCCCGGTGGCAAAACCTGCGAGAGCTTTCTGGATCACCGCATCGCCATGTCGTTTATGATCCTCGGTATGGGTGCTAAGACCCCAGTGACAGTTGATGACGCTGGCCCAATCGCAACCTCTTTCCCGATATTCGAACCTCTGATGGCCGGCCTTGGGGCGCGGCTTGTCAGAAACAACCAGTGAGCCGGGCGATGACCTACAGCTTCACTGTCGCGATTGATGGCCCGGCAGCAGCAGGAAAAGGCACAATCTCAAAGGCGGTTGCGGCGCATTTTGGGTTTGCGCATTTGGATACGGGACTGCTCTATCGCGCGGTTGGGCGACAGACTCTGCGGGGCGTCGATCCGGTAGACGCCGCACAGACATTGACGGCCGAGGATTTAGATCAGGGCGACCTGCGCACGGCTGAGATAGCGCAGGCAGCGTCAAAAGTCGCTGTGATCCCTGACGTGCGCGCCGCACTTGTCGATTTTCAACGCGCTTTTGCCCGGCGGGCAGGCGGTGTCGTACTGGATGGGCGGGACATTGGGACTGTGATTTGCCCACATGCCGAGGTGAAACTGTTCGTCACCGCAAGTGCTGAGGTTCGGGCCGAGCGTCGGTTTCTTGAGCTGCAAGCCAAAGGCGCTGACGTGACCCGTGATCAGGTTCTGGCGGATGTGAAAGAACGCGATGCGCGCGATGCCGAGCGTAGTACAGCGCCGATGAAACCGGCCGAAGATGCCGTGATGCTGGATACCACAGATCTGAGCATCGAGGCCGCTTTGAACCAAGCCCTGGCCGCGATCAACGCAAAACTGCCCGCAGCTGACTAAAGCCGCGGGCAGCAAGGCGCAGTTTACAGATCGCCAACTGCGATGCTTTGAATGTTTGCCCACTGATCGTCCGCCGTTTTTGCGGTGCCAGCAACATCTTTCAAAAAGGCGGCGCGGGTATCAGCATTCAAGAACAGGTACAGCTTGCCATCGGCAATCAGGTATTGATCCGGATCGCCATCGAACTTCTTGCCGACCGATACGCCAAACGAACAGAAACCGCCGTGTTGCGGCAGATACGCCGTCGGGTTCGCCTCGAATGCTTCGAGGTTTGTGGCGGTGGTAAAATAGTATGATGCGCCATCATAAGTTGCTGTATGGGTCGCGAAGCCTTCGACCGGGTTGCCGTTATTGACCAGTGCGACCAGATCAACGCCGTGGGCAGCCAGCGGCGCACCTGCGGCTGAGATGCCGTTCGAGACATTGATTTCATCCGCTGCAAAGGCCGGTGTGGTGAGGGCAATGGCAGCTGCGAGGGCGGTCAAAAATCGAGTTTTCATTGTGCGTTTCCTTGTTGCTTTGGGTTCAAGTCGATCACTGTGGCGACCGATGAAACATAGCTAGGCAAGGGTGGTTGGACGTTTAATCGCAGATAGGTCGCGATTACTTGCAGATCGTACAACTTGTCGGATTGCAGGCTTGTGCTGTTCACCAAGCTTTGTTTGGTCATGCGAAACATCTGGCCATATGTTCACCCTATGCCAGCAGGAGAGACGCCATGATCCGACTAGCCCTGATTTTGTTCCTCGCCGCCGGAAGCCTGATGGCGCAGGAGGCTCAGCCAGAGCAGCCAGATGTCGAACCTGCGATGACATATGAGCGTCTGGGCAAGATCCTCTTCGCGCTCGACCCCGAGGCGCAGCCGTTTGGACCGGGCTTTCAGCTGACGATATCAGAACAGACGGTGCTGGTTGTCACCGATACGACACTGGATCGGATGCGGGCTTTGGTTGCGATTGGCAGCGCCGAAGATTTGTCGCACGCAGACCTGCAGCGCATGATGCAGGCAAATTTCGACAGTACGCTGGATGCCCGCTACGCTATTGCCAATGGCACACTCTGGGCGGCGTTTATCCATCCGTTGTCCCGATTGGATAAGGATCAGTTGATTTCGGGTTTGGCCCAGACTGTGAACATCGCAATCACCTATGGCACTCTGTACACAGGTGGTGCGGCCGAGTTTGGCGGCGGCGACAGTCATGACTTGCAGCGCGAGTTGCTCGAAGAGCTGTTGAAGAAGGGCGAAGAAATCTGAACGCAATTGGCGATCCCCCATCCTCTTTGATGGCCCCATCCCAAAGACCCTAGCTGGATGCAGGAAAGCTGCTATAGTCTCCTGCAAGCTAAATGGGAAAGCCGCCAAACAACCTCAATAAATGGGGAGGCGGTTACAGAATCCCAAAAGCCAACAGGGACAGAAAATATGAATAATCGTTTGAGTAAGATCACCATCGTCGGTGGTGGTACGGCGGGTTGGATGACTGCGCTGATCCTGGACATGGTGTTTTCACGCACCTCCGCAACCAAGGATCGTCCGCGTATCTGCCTGATCGAAAGCCCGAATATTTCGACCGTCGGTGTGGGCGAGGCGACGGTGCCCCGCATGCCGGTCACATTGCGCCAGGCGGGGATCTCCGAGCGGGATTTCTTTCGTGAAACCAACGCTTCGTTCAAGCTGGGCGTGAAGTTTTGCAACTGGAATAAGGATGCCAAGGGAAACCGTATCGACTACGTGAACCCCTTTGCCCATGGGCAGTTGCTGGAAGGGCTCGAGGCCGCGGAATACTTTCTGCGGTTCGGCAATGGGGATCGTGATTTTACGCAGTCAATCGCGCCTCATGATGATCTGGCCCGCCTGTGCAAAGGTGCGCGGCCTTTGGGTGCGCCTGAGTTCGAACAGCGCTTTGGCTATGCCTATCATCTGGACGCGGTAAAGTTTGCGGGCATGCTCACGCGGGTCTGCACCAAGCGTGGTGTGGAGCACATTCAGGATGAGGTGCAGTCGGTCGAGCTGGACGAGCAGGGCAATGTCAGCCATCTGATGCTGGAGCGCAAAGGGCGGCACGACATTGAGATGGTCATCGACTGTACCGGATTCCGGGGATTGATCATCAACCAGGCTCTGGGCGAGCCGTTCATGGACTATTCGGACTATTTGCCGAATGACCGCGCCATGGCGTTACAGATCGAACATCCCGATCCGGAAAAGATCGAAAGCGTCACGCGGTCGACCGCACTGGGCGCGGGCTGGACATGGCGCGTGCCGCTCTACAATCGGGTTGGGACGGGCTATGTGTTCTCATCGGCGCATCGGACTGATGATCAGGCGGCGGATGAGTATCTGGAATGGCTGGGCGACAGCGGCAAGGGTCTGACACCACGTGTTATCCCGATGCGCATCGGGCGGGTGCGCAATGCCTGGGTTAAGAACTGTTTGGCGATTGGTCTGTCCGGTGGGTTTATCGAACCGCTTGAAAGCACCGCGATCCATATGATCGACCATGCCATCCGCTGGTTCGCCGAGCATCTGCCCACGCGCGATATCGAGCCGTCTTTGCGGGCGCGATATAATCGCCAGATGAACAAGCTGTATGATGAGGTTCTGGACTTCATCTGCCTGCATTACCGATTGGGCAATCGCACAGATGACCAATATTGGATTGATGCGCGCACCGAGATGAAGATACCGGACCGTTTGGCCGAGAACCTTGAGCTGTGGCAACGCCGCCTGCCAATGGAACATGATATCGAGTTCGCAACCCTGTTCAATTTCCGCGTCTATCAGACGGTTCTGCTAGGCAAGCAGGTCTACGATACAGGCTATGGCGCGGGGATACGCGACCGGATACGCCCGCTGAAAAAGCCGATCTGGTTCCAATGGTGGAAGGGGGCCAAGGTGGACCTTGCGCAGATTCTGCGCACCATGCCAGACCACAAAACTCTGTTGCGCGATATTCGGGGAGAACTGGATAAACCCGCCTTTGACAAGGCCGTTGCTGCGGCGACGGTGGCAATGCCCGGGCAGGTGCCTGCGCCTGTGGCGATCCAGAACATGCCGAATCTTGCCGAAATTCAAAGTGGCAGCAAGGATTTGCAGCTTTTCTAGGGTGTTTGCGGCGGGTGACAGGGGGCATTTGTCAAGCACTGGTGCTCTGAGCGCCAAGTGCCCCACTCTATGACTTGGTAAGGTGATCAATCCGTGTTGCAGCCTGTGATGAGAAATGTAATATCATTACGTCATGAGGCAACCGAGACCCCAATACCGACCCGGCACTGACCGCAATCTGCGGAGTGATTTGAAACGGCGTCGCCGACAGGCGTCGCCTATGCAGACCTATGATAACTTGCCGCAACCGTTACGGCGCTGGCTGGCACAGGCCTGTCTGCCGTGGAGCCCAAGCTCGGCCCTGAAAATCTGGAACCGAATTGACGGTGCCAAATACCCCTTAGCTGCGATTGGACGGTTGAACGCGGTCGAGCAGGCGATGCTGCAAAAGGATTCGAAAGTCTGGACCCAGTCTGTCTGATTGCACAAGGGCGCCCGGATTCCCCTGGGCCATGAAAATATGGGCTTTGCCCTTGCGTCCGCACTGAAATCCGCCTATACGCGCGCTGTCGATACATGGGCGGTCAACGCCCGGATGACGTTTCTGAGCAGGGCCGGGTTACCTCGGCCCTTTGTGTTTGTTTGCTCAGGGGCGCACCGGATCACGCCCGACGACATCATGAAACAAGACCGGCGGAGACAACCGCTCGGCCAGCAAAAACGTACTGTAAAGGAAAACGACGCCACATGGCTGATACATCTATGGAGGAATTCGAAGCCCTCCTGAACGAAAGCTTCGAAATGGACACACCCGAAGAGGGTTCTGTCGTCAAAGGTAAGGTTCTGGCGATTGAAGCCGGCCAAGCCATCATCGACGTAGGCTACAAAATGGAAGGCCGCGTTGATCTGAAAGAATTCGCAAATCCCGGCGAAGCCCCTGAAATCGCTGTAGGTGACGAGGTCGAAGTTTACCTGCGCGCCGCAGAAAACGCCCGTGGCGAAGCCGTCATCTCGCGCGAGATGGCCCGCCGTGAAGAGGCATGGGACCGTCTGGAAAAAGCATATGCCGACGACCAGCGCGTCGAAGGTGCAATCTTTGGTCGCGTCAAAGGTGGCTTCACCGTCGATCTGGGTGGCGCAGTTGCGTTCCTGCCCGGCTCGCAGGTTGACGTTCGCCCCGTGCGCGACGCTGGTCCGCTGATGGGTCTGAAGCAGCCGTTCCAGATTCTGAAAATGGACCGCCGCCGTGGCAACATCGTTGTTTCGCGCCGCGCCATCCTGGAAGAATCGCGTGCCGAACAGCGTGCCGAAGTTATCGGCAACCTGTCCGAAGGTCAGACCGTCGAGGGTGTTGTCAAGAACATCACCGAATACGGTGCATTCGTTGACCTGGGCGGCGTTGACGGCCTGCTGCACGTCACCGACATGGCATGGCGTCGTGTAAACCACCCGTCCGAGATCCTGACGATCGGCGAAACCATCAAGGTTCAGGTCATCAAGATCAACAAAGAGACCCACCGCATCAGCCTGGGCATGAAGCAGCTGCAGGAAGATCCGTGGGATCTGGTTGCTGCCAAGTACCCGCTGGGCTCGGTCCATCAGGGTCGCGTCACCAACATCACCGACTACGGCGCGTTCGTCGAGCTGGAAGCCGGTGTCGAAGGTCTGGTGCACGTATCCGAGATGTCCTGGACCAAGAAAAACGTCCACCCCGGCAAGATCGTTTCGACCAGCCAGGAAGTCGACGTCATGGTTCTGGAAATCGACGGCGCCAAGCGTCGCGTGTCTCTGGGCCTGAAACAGACTCAGCGCAACCCATGGGAAGTGTTTGCAGAAACACACCCCGAGGGCACCGAGGTCGAAGGCGAAGTCAAGAACATCACCGAATTCGGTCTGTTCATTGGCCTCGAAGGCGACATCGACGGCATGGTTCACCTGTCGGATCTGTCTTGGGACGAGCGTGGCGAAGACGCCATCCAGAACTACCACAAGAACGATGTGGTACAGGCTGTTGTCTCGGAAGTGGATGTTGAGAAAGAGCGTATCTCGCTGTCGATCAAGGCCCTGGGCGGTGACAAGTTCGCCGAAGCCGTGGGCGGCGTGAAGCGTGGCTCGATTATCACCGTTGAGGTCACCGCGATCGAAGATGGCGGCATCGAGGTTGAGTACGAAGGCATGAAGTCGTTCATCCGTCGTTCGGACCTGTCGCGTGATCGTGCCGAACAGCGCCCTGAGCGTTTCAACACCGGCGACAAGGTCGACGTCCGGGTCACCAACGTTGACAGTAAGACCCGCCGTCTGGGCCTGTCGATCAAGGCGCGGGAGATTGCCGAAGAGAAAGAGGCCGTGGAACAGTACGGTTCTTCCGACTCGGGTGCGTCGCTGGGCGATATCCTGGGTGCAGCGCTGAAATCCGGCGACTAAACTCAGGGCGCAAGCTTGAACATGATAATCGGCCCCGTGCATCCGTGCGGGGCCGTTTTTGTTGCGAATCAATATGTTCCGATTCTTCGACCTATCCGGCTGATCGTTCGCGCTTTAGGTGTACAAAGCGGGTGAACTGGCAAAAAATCGCGTGAGTCTGTGCCAAATTCAGGCACCCGCGCCCATAGTTTGCTTTCCCCTGATCCGGATTTTTCCCTATACTGTCAGAACAATAGACCTGACATATTGGCCGCCTGGGAGGGTAACGCGAATGATCCGTTCAGAATTGATTCAGAAGATTGCCGATGAAAACCCACATCTCTACCAGCGTGATGTCGAGCGGATCGTGAATACCGTATTTGAAGAAGTCACCGATGCCATGGCGCGTGGTGATCGAGTAGAATTGCGCGGGTTTGGCGCGTTTTCCGTGAAAAAGCGCGATGCACGTGTGGGTCGGAATCCCAGAACCGGTGAGACGGTTCAGGTTGAAGAAAAATCTGTACCGTTTTTTAAAACCGGCAAGTTGCTAAGGGACCGATTGAACGGTAAAGCCTGATCCCATGATGCGCTACCTTCGATATGCTTTTCTGGCCAGCTTGGGGATCATCCTGATCTCGATTTCACTGGCCAATGTCAGCTCGGTCGAGCTGAAGCTGATGCCCGACGCTTTGGCAGAACTGCTGGGCTTTAACCTGTCCATCTCATTGCCGCTGTTCATCGTCGTTTTGGGCGGTGTTGTGGCCGGGCTGGTCATCGGCTTCCTGTGGGAATGGCTGCGCGAGCACAAGCATCGCAAAGACGCGTCGGTCAAGAAAAGCGAAGTGCGCAAGCTTGAGCGCGAGGTCAAGAAGCTCAAGAAAAAGCAGAACGAAGACAAAGACGAAGTTCTGGCCATTCTCGACGAGGCGAGCTGAGCCTACACCATGGCCGAGATATCCGTCAAAATCTGCGGCCTCACCGCGCCTGATCACGTGCGTGCCGCGGTTGATGCTGGTGCACGGTACTTGGGGTTCAACTTTTTCCGAAAATCACCACGATATGTTTCACCCGAACAGGCCGCCGGGTTGGTGACCGATGTCCCGGTTGGTGTGGCTAAGGTCGCGCTGGTTGTGAACGCCACGAATGAACTGCTCGATAGTATCACGCAGGCTGCACCGTTCGACATGCTGCAATTGCACGGGGCCGAGACAGTCGCTCGGGTGCAAGAGGTCAAGGATCGCTATGGTTTGCCCGTCATAAAGGTCATCGGTATTTCCGATGCCGAGGACCTGACCTCAATCGATATCTATAGCGAGGTCGCCGATCAGCTGCTAATCGACGCGAAGGCCCCCAAAAATGCAGTTCTGCCCGGCGGCAATGGCTTGGCGTTTGACTGGCGGCTGCTGGCCGGGCGCAAATACTGGCGCAAACCCTGGATGCTGGCCGGTGGGCTAACCCCGGATAATGTTGGCGAAGCGATTCGTATGACCGGGGCACGGCAGGTTGATGTCGCATCGGGGGTTGAAAAGGCACCCGGTGTAAAGGACGCTGACATGATTAAAGCGTTCATCGCAGCCTGTCGGGGAGAATATGTCTGATCCATATGAACTGCTTCTGGGCGAGCGGAAGACTGTTACCGAGAAAGACATTGATTTCTTTGCCGAGAATCCGGATCGGATCGATCTGCTTAACACGCGTGAGACTGGTAAGGATAAGCGATTGGTGGCGTTAATTCTTAGCGCTGTGGCTTTTATTGTTCTCTCAAAGCTAGTTGTCGCTCGGTATCCTGATTTGTTGGTCCAGTTGGTCAGCGATGTGTTTGTTGATCTTTTCTTCGAACTGGGGGCGGCATTGATTGGCGCGGCTGTCACAGTTCTTTTGATCAATCGTTCGTCCCTACGGCAGATGCATGAAAACTTGGAACTGCGGCGTGAAATTGAACGTCGGATCGCAGAACGGCAGGCCAAGTGATCTAGGATTCGACTCAAACCTCGATTGTAGAATGGGTCCGGTGTCGGTCATTAGAGCCTAAGGCAAAGTGTACGTTTTGCCATGGCAAATTCCGCACCTACCTCCTATGAACATCAGGTACGACGAGGGAGACACCCATGGCCAACGATCTTTTCAATTCCTTCATGTCCGGTCCGGATGAACAGGGCCGCTTTGGCATCTTCGGCGGGCGGTTTGTCAGCGAGACGCTGATGCCGCTGATCCTTTCGCTGGAAGAGGAATATGAAAAGGCCAAGGATGATCCCACCTTCTGGGCCGAAATGGATGATCTGTGGGCCAACTACGTGGGTCGCCCGTCGCCGCTGTATTATGCGGAACGTCTGACGCAGCATTTGGGCGGCGCGAAGATCTATCTGAAACGCGATGAGCTGAACCACACCGGCGCTCACAAGATCAACAACGTGTTGGGCCAGATCATTCTGGCGCGCCGCATGGGCAAGACCCGGATCATCGCGGAAACAGGGGCCGGGCAGCACGGTGTGGCTACCGCCACCGTCTGCGCCAAGTTCGGCCTGAAATGCATCGTCTACATGGGTGCGCATGATGTGCAGCGTCAGGCCCCGAACGTGTTTCGGATGCGTCTGTTGGGCGCCGAAGTGATCCCAGTGACTTCAGGTCGTGGCACGTTGAAAGACGCGATGAACGACGCACTGCGCGACTGGGTGACTAATGTGCGCGACACGTTCTACTGCATTGGCACGGTGGCCGGTCCGCACCCGTATCCGGCGATGGTGCGCGATTTCCAGTCGATCATTGGCAAGGAAGCGAAAGAGCAGATGATGAAGGCTGAGGGCCGCCTACCCGACACGATCATCGCCGCCATTGGCGGTGGCTCGAACGCGATGGGCCTGTTCTACCCGTTCCTCGACGACAAGGACGTCAACATCATTGGCGTCGAAGCTGGCGGCAAAGGCGTGAACGAAAAGATGGAACATTGCGCCTCACTCACTGGTGGACGTCCGGGCGTGCTGCACGGCAACCGCACCTATCTGTTGCAGGATGACGATGGTCAGATTCTCGAAGGCTATTCGATCTCGGCTGGTCTCGACTATCCGGGCATCGGACCTGAGCATTCATGGCTGAACGATATCGGTCGTGCAAACTATGTCGCTATCACAGACAAAGAAGCGCTAGAGGCGTTCCAGCTGTGCTGCGCGACCGAAGGCATCATTCCTGCGCTGGAGCCTAGCCATGCACTGGCCCATGTCATGAAGATCGCGCCCGACCTGCCCAAAGATCACCTGATCTGCATGAACATGTGTGGGCGAGGAGACAAGGACGTACAGACCGTGGCCAAGTATCTGAACTTTGATATGTCGGATACCGAAGGCCGCACGGCGGACTAGCCTTGGAGCTATGAGACTCGATTGAATTGTGTCAGGTTGCGCCCATGCGCGACCCGTCTCAATCCATCAAGTCCGAACAGCTTGGTCAGAAGTATGATGCCGCAGCGCCCGGATGGGCGGACAAGATGCGGTTGCTTGGCTATTTCGACGCCTATCTCGGGTTTCTATCGGCGGACCCGGCGGCGAATCTAGGCGACAATGCGTTGGACGTTGGGTGCGGAACCGGTGCCTTTGCCGAGGCGCGTGCCGTTGTACAACCGCACGGTTCCGTCACGTTGCTTGAGCCATCAGAGAACATGTTGTTTCGGGCAAAGGGTGCCCTCGCTCGGCGCGGAATTGATGCAGCGGTCGCGAGAAACTGGCTGTCAGAGTTCAAGGCCGTTCAGCCCTATGATTGTATCCTAGCGGCGCATGTTCTGGAACACTGTACTGATCCGGTCGATGCACTGCGTCAAATGCGCGAGTTGGCTGCACCGGGAGCGACGCTGTGGCTGGTCGTAAGCAAACCGCATTGGTGCAATGCGATCATATGGCTGCAGTGGCGCCACCGGACCTATCGTCCGGATGTGGTGGCAAAATTGCTGGCACAATCAGGGTGGGGTTTGGAGGCAGAGCACGGTTTTCCAACCGGCCCGCCTTCGCGCACATCCCGTGGATATCGCGCAGTGGCGATATAACTATCTTAGTCAGCGCGCTTGGCTTCCAATACCTTGAGCGGAACGATCTCCAAAGCTCGCTGATGTGTTGCTTCAAGATGCACCATCGGGGCACAGCCTTCGTCATAGGCCTGCAGGAAACGACTTGCACAAAGGCACCAGCCGTCACCGGGTTTAAGGCCCGGGAAATCAAACTCGGGGCGCGGCGTGCTGAGATCGTTGCCTACATACTTGGAATAGGCCAGGAATTCAGCCGTCATGACGGCGCAGACCGTGTGGCTGCCCTGATCCTCGGGGCATGTGTTGCAAGCCCCGTCCCGGAAAAACCCGGTCAGAGGATCGCGTGAGCAGGGGGCCAGAACGCCCCCCAGAACATTGACGCTGTCTTGTTTCTGCATATGGCCATCTTACAGGCTTTGGGCGATGCTGCGAAACATTTCAATATTTTCTTCGCTGACGCCCGGATCGCGGAATCGCCGATCTGCGCCGGTCGTGACGATCAGAACGTCGCGGGCTTGGTCAAAATAGATGTATTGCCCGTAAACGCCGCGCGCCATGAATTCACCGTCTTCGGCACCAACAGGGATCCACCATTGGTAGCCATAGCCGATTTTGCCCGGTTTGGTTGGTGATGACGCGGCTGTTGATGCGGCGATCCAGTCCGCCGGAACCAGCTGTTGTCCATTGTGTACGCCGTTTTGCAAGATCATCTGGCCAAAGCGGGCGAAGTCACGCGTGGTGAAGTTCAACCCACCCAGGACAAAGGCCACGCCAGCGCCGTCAGTCACGTAGTAGCCGTCATGCTCTAGGCCCAAGGGCTGAATGATCTTTTCGGTCAGCAGGTCGGTAACACTGCGCCCAGTGGCCCCGCGGATCACCATGCCCAACACATGGGTATCGATCGAAACATATTGATAGGTTTCCCCCGGAGGGGCGAAACTCTCATTGAGCGACGCGGCAAAATCATCCAGTTCCCCGCCAAGCGCAACGATACGGCCCATGCGGTTGATGTCTGAATTTGGGTCCAGATAGTCTTCGTCAAAGGTTACACCGCTGGCCATGTTCAGCACATTCCGGATCGTTGCGCCGTCATAGGCGCTGCCTTTCAACTGCGGGGCATATTGCACGACAGGATCGTCCAGCGAGGTGATTGCGCCTTCGCTCAGTAAGATGCCGAACAAGGCCGACAGATAGCTTTTTGCAACCGACCAAGATATCCGCCGGTCATCTGCGCCAGTGCCCAGATAGTACTCTTCAAACCGAACCTCACCGTTTTGCATGACCAGCAGAGATGTCACGGCGCGTTCGTCAACCCATTCATCTGTGCCATCGGGAAGGTCAAAGCCAGCCCCATAGGGCAATTCCCAAGTTGGTCCGTTTCCACGGGGCAGGGGGGCGGTCAGAAACGCCTCATCCATGTGCGAGAAGTTGTGAACGATCTTCTCTTCGGAAAACAAAGAGTTCACCGCCATCAAGCGTTGAATCTCTTCACGCTTCCAGACCCCAACCGCAATTGCAGCCAGCACCAAGGCCAAAGTGATGCGCAGCAGCCATTTGATCACAGTTCTCATGCAACCCTCCCTGTTTCGGTTACATAGGAGCGTTGCAGGGCGCATTGCGCAATCAAGACGTAACGGAAAGCGCGATCAGGACTATTTGAATTTATCCAGCAGCTTTTGCATGGCCGTCCGGTCATCTGCAACTGGTTCGGGTTTTTCAACGGGCTTAGATGTGGGGTCGTCGGCCGGAGGCGACTTGGAGGATCGTGCCGGTGCAGTACGCAGCGCAACGGCGTTCATGAATTTGCCACCCTCGTCCTTTGTCAGATGTTCAGCCCCGTCTGAGACACCGCGCAGTACATTGTCCAGCCATTCGGCCTCAGCTTTGGCAAAATCTGATAGTACGTAAGGCGATACAATCTCTTTGCGACCAGGATGGCCGATGCCCAGGCGCACGCGGTCATAGGCCGCCCCAATGTGGTCGTGGATCGACCGCAATCCGTTGTGACCAGCGTGACCGCCGCCCGCCTTGACCCGGACTTTGCCCGGGGCCAGATCCAGCTCATCGTGAAAGACGGTCACATCCGTGGATTCAAGTTTGTAGAAGCGCATTGCTTCGCCAACCGATTGGCCTGAACGGTTCATGAACGTCTGCGGCTTTAGCAGCAGTACTTTATCTGTACCCAAACGTCCTTCGGCGATCTCACCCTGGAACTTTGATTTCCAAGGACCAAAGCCATGATCTTCGGCAATTCGATCCAAAGCCATGAAACCTATATTGTGTCGGTTGCGGGCGTATTTCGAGCCCGGGTTCCCCAGTCCGACAAACAGTTTCATTTTCTCGTCCTTGTACAGCGCAGTGGGTTGATGGCACGGAATTGCACGTGTTTCCAGCCCGACCAAAAGAAAACGGGGCCCGCAAAGGGCCCCGTTTCAAGTCCGAACTCTTGGGCCCGGGTTTACTCTTCAGCTTCTTCCTGGCCGACGACTTCTACTTCGTCCGCGGCCACTTCTTCGCCTTCTTCCTCATCGTCGCTGGTCGACAGTCCTGTCGGCGCTGACACATTGGCGATCACGAAGTCCCGGTCGATTGTCGGCTTGGTGCCTGCGGGCAGGTCAACCGACGAGATGGTGGCAACGTCGTTGATCTCCATGCCAGTAAGATCAACGGTGATCTTCTCGGGGATCTCGCCAGCGGTACACATCAGTTCGACCTCAGGGCGCACAACGGTCAGAACGCCGCCCTTCTTGATTCCAGGGGCTGCTTCTTCGTTGATAAACTCAACGGGGATGAACAGTGCGATTTTGGTGGTCCGGCGCAGGCGCATCAGGTCCAGATGGGTCGGCAGGTCTTTGACGACGTCACGCTGAACATCGCGGCAAATGACGCGGACGTCTTCGTGACCGTCAACCTTCAGGTTCCAAAGGGTCGACTTGAACCGGCCAGCCTTCAGGCGTTTAAACAGTTCGTTGAACGGGATCTGAATCGGCAGCGGCTCTTTATCGCCACCAAACACAATGCCCGGAACCATGCCATCGCGGCGCGCCTGACGAGCGGCGCCCTTGCCTGTCCCCGTCCGTTCCAGAGCTACGAGATCAGGAATCTCTCCAGCCATGATAATTCTCCAATGTTAGGGCGGGCATCCTCCAAGGCTGTATGCCCGCGTGAAGCCGCGTCCTTAGCTTGATTCATTGGGTTTGGAAAGGGGTTTTTGCAGCGTCTGTTTTCTTGCGAGGCTCTGCCTCAAGCTCCGGGATATTTTTTAGCCAGGTGAATGAAGAATCCAGACTTCATCCGGCTATAAATATCCCGGGGGAGGCGCCCAGAAAGGGCGACGGGGGCAGAGCCCCTATGACTCGTCAGTTTTGCCAGCGGCCACCAAAGTCTTGAGGCACCAGCAGATTGTGCCGACCCAAATCCGAAACGTTGCGTTCCCCGCACAAAGCCATGGTTGTATCAAGTTCTTTCTGAATGACATCGAGCGCTGTTGTCACACCCTTTTGACCCATTGCGCCCAGTCCGTAGACAAAGGCGCGCCCGATATAGGTGCCTTTTGCGCCCAGGGCCAACGCCTTCAGGACGTCCTGCCCAGATCGGATGCCGCTGTCCAGATGCACCTCGATATCGCTACCGACGGCGTCCATGATCTCGGGCAGCATCCGGATTGAACTGAGCGCGCCGTCCAGTTGGCGACCGCCGTGATTCGAGACAACGATAGCATCCGCCCCCAGCTTGGCGGCCATTTTTGCATCTTCGGCATCCAGAATGCCTTTGAGGATCACCTTGCCGCCCCATTGTTCCATCAGCTTTTCAACCTTTGACCAATCCAGGCTGGGGTCAAATTGTTCAGCGGTCCAAGCGCCCAGTGAGGAGGCGTCCGAGATGCCTTCGACATGGCCGACGATGTTTCCGAACTCACGCCTTTGGGCGCGCAGTATCTCAAGGCCCCAGGACCATTTGGTCATCAGGTTTGCTATGGTTTTGGCGGTTAGTTTTGGCGGGGCGGACAATCCGTTCTTCAGATCCTTGTGCCGCTGACCCAGGATTTGCAGGTCCAGCGTGATCACCAGCGCCGAACACTTGGCATCTTTTGCACGCTGGATCAGTCGGTTGACGTAGTCGGTGTCTTTCATCGTGTAGAGCTGAAACCAGAAAGGTGTGCTGGTATACTCTGCGACATCTTCGATCGAATTGATGGACATCGTCGATAGCGTAAACGGGACACCGAATTCCTCGGCTGCCTTGGCCGCTTTCATCTCGCCATCAGCATGCTGCATTCCGGTCAGACCTACCGGCGCAAGCGCTACGGGCATCTCGACATCTTGCCCGATCATCTGAGACGCGGTTGAACGCCCGGCCATGTCCACAGCGACCCGCTGGCGCAGGCGAATTTGTTCGAAGTCCGAGCTGTTTTCGCGAAAGGTCTGTTCAGTCCAACTGCCGCTTTCGGCGTAGTCATAGAACATGCGCGGCACGCGCCGTTCGTAGATACGTTTTAGGTCGTCGATGGTGGTGATGACTGGCATTTGTCCGGCCCCTGAAGGATTGGTTTGTTTTCTTTACCAATTCGCATCAAAGATCGCAACGCTGGATAATTGCGGTTGATGGACATGCCCGTATAACGAAAAACCGCAGTCAGTAGGGGCTGACTGCGGCTTCGGTTTTGTTCTTGGTGATTAAAGTCAGACGGAATGCGCACCATCCGCCAGCGTTTTTACAAATTCCAGCACTTCAGGCACGGGTTTTCCCGCGCCGATCTGGCTTACAATCGCTGAGCCCACGACAGCCCCATCTGCAACCGATGCTATGGCGCGCGATTTTTCGGGTGTGTTGATCCCAAAACCCACGATCACGGGCAGGTCACTTGCGGATTTGATCCGCGCGACCTCGGGGCCGACATTAGTAGCCTCAGCCTCAGCCGCGCCAGTGATTCCGGTAATCGACACATAATAGACAAAGCCAGAGGTGTTTTGCAGAACGCGAGGCAGGCGTTTATCATCGGTTGTGGGTGTGGCGAGCCTGATGAAATTCAGGCCCGCAGCCTGCGCCGGCAGGCAGAGCTCGTCATCTTCTTCCGGCGGTAGGTCCACGACGATCAACCCATCAATGCCTGCAGCTTTAGCGTCGCCCAGAAAGGCATCAACACCGTGGCTGTAGATCGGATTGTAGTAGCCCATCAAAACAATCGGTGTGGTGTCATCTGTTTCGCGGAAGCTGCGGGCCAGGTCGAGGGTGCGCTTCAGCGTCATGCCCTGATCCAGCGCCCGTTGACCCGCGGCCTGAATGGTGGGCCCATCCGCCATCGGGTCGGTAAAGGGCAGGCCCAGCTCGATCACGTCGACGCCTGCCGCAGGCAGGCCTTTGACCACCTCTAGCGAGGTGTCATAGTCGGGATCGCCCGCCATGATATAGGCAACAAATGCTTTCTTGCCTTCGGCTTTCAGGGCGGCGAACTTCGTGTCGATACGGGTCATCGGGTGTCCTAGCAGTCAGGTTTGAACCTGATGTGCAGAAACTTTACCCGAAAATCAATCCCGCCCGGGTCTGATCGGCTCAGAAGCCCAGATGATACCGCACGAGCACCGCGTTTACGCCGGGGTTGAATTCCTCTGTGCTGGCATTGGACTTGTGAGTGATCGCCACCGACACTTTGTTCCCGCCATTTAAGGTATAGCCCAGCCCCAGCAAGCTGCGGATCTGAAAATTGCCGCCCAGATCGTTCAGATCGTTGCCTTCGTTGTAATAGCCGGGCATCACGCTGCCTTCGACGAACCAGCGGTCATTCAGATTGTAGATGCCGACGAGGCCTGCGCCGATATGGGTATCGCCGTCTTCGTCAACCGAAAGGGCCGCACCCCAGGTCGCACTGAACCGGGTTGCCTGATGGAAGGGGCGATGCTGATATTCAAGGGATACAATGCCCTGATCCACCGACGCACTGTCAGAATAATCTGCATAGCCGGCCCCAAAGATCACGGTCTGGGCCTGCACAACTGCCGGGGTGGAAAGTGCAATCAAGGACGCGAAAAGGAAAGTCTTCATAGCCGGAGTTCTTCAATCGTTATGTCTACATGCGCTAAGTGGCTACCCTAAATCGTATTTTTCAATTGGTACAAGAACACGATTGGGGAACAGTTTTGTGATGTGACCTATCGGCCCCACGTTTCGCAGGCCCGAGCTATTGCTTGCGCATTCTAACTCAGATGCATAGAAGACGCCGTCACATCGCTTCAGGAGGCCATCATGGGCTTTAAAATGGGAATTGTGGGTCTGCCGAATGTCGGCAAGTCGACCCTGTTTAACGCGCTGACCAAAACAGCTGCAGCGCAAGCTGCGAATTTCCCGTTTTGCACAATCGAACCCAATGTCGGTGATGTGGCTGTGCCGGATGACCGGTTGGACAAGCTGGCAGCGATTGCGTCTTCCAAGCAGATCATCCCGACGCGCATGACCTTTGTGGATATTGCAGGTCTGGTGAAGGGGGCCTCAAAAGGCGAAGGGCTGGGCAACCAGTTTCTGGCCAATATTCGTGAGACAGACGCCATCGCCCATGTGTTGCGCTGTTTCGAAGATGGCGATGTGACTCATGTGGATGGACGCGTTGATCCGGTGGCCGATGCGGACACGATTGAGACCGAGCTAATGCTGGCCGATCTGGAAAGCATCGAAAAGCGCCGCGTCAATCTGGTGCGCAAGCTGAAGGGCAATGACAAAGAGGCGCAGCAGCAGGACCGTTTGCTGGCAGAGGCGCAAGAGATGTTGGAAAACGGCAAACCTGCGCGTTTGGTCGCGGTATCTGCCGAGGACGCCAAGGCCTGGAAGATGCTGCAACTGCTGACCACCAAGCCGGTGCTTTATGTTTGCAACGTTTCCGAAGAAGAAGCGGCCGTAGGGAATGAGTATTCAGCCAAGGTCGCCGAAATGGCGGCGGCGCAGGGCAATTCCCATGTCATCATCAGCGCCAAGATCGAAGAAGAGATCAGCCTTCTGGAAGAGGATGAGGCCCAGATGTTCCTTGAAGAGATGGGTCTGGAAGAGCCCGGCCTCGACCGCCTGATCCGCGCAGGCTACGACCTGCTGAAACTAGAAACCTATTTCACCGTTGGCCCGAAAGAGGCCCGCGCCTGGACCATCCGCACCGGCACTGCCGCACCGCAGGCCGCGGGTGTGATCCACGGCGATTTCGAGAAGGGTTTTATCCGGGCCGAGACCATTGCTTATGACGACTACATTGCCGCGAATGGCGAACAGGGTGCGAAAGAGGCGGGCAAGATGCGGGCTGAGGGCAAAGGCTACATCGTCAAAGATGGTGATGTGATGCACTTTCTGTTCAACACCTAAAGTCTCGCAACGGGCATTGCGATTGGTGCTGAGATCACCCAGCGCATCATGATGCATAGGGTCATAGGACGCGCGACAGAAAGGCCTTGGTGCGCGGCTCGCGTGGTTGGGAAAACAGCTGTTCGGGTGTGCCTTGTTCCAGAATGCGACCTGCGTCCAGAAAACAGACCTTGTCTGCCAGTTCTCGGGCAAATCCCATCTCATGGGTGGCAAGCACCATGGTCATACCCTGCTGATGCAGGTCCCGCAGTACGTCCAGCACTTCGCCGACAAGTTCGGGGTCTAAGGCGCTTGTGATTTCGTCAAACAGCATGATCTGCGGCTGCATTGCCAACGCCCGGATGATTGCTACGCGCTGCTGCTGTCCGCCTGAAAGCTGATCGGGATAGTGCTGCATCCGGTCTTCTAGCCCGAAGCGGGCAAAAAGCTGCGTGACCTCTGGGCGCAGCTTGTCCCGGCTGAGGCCGTGCACGCGGCGTGGCGCAAGCATCACGTTCTCAACCGCCGTCATATGGGGAAACAGGTTGTAGCTTTGAAACACGATGCCAATCTGCTGGCGCACGGGCTGAGGATCCAGCCCGGGTTCCGATATATCCTTGCCGTCCAGCCAGATCGTGCCGTCGTCGACAGGCTCAAGCAGGTTCATGCAGCGCAGCAGCGTGGATTTGCCAGACCCGGACGCCCCGATCAGGCAGACCATTTCCCCTTCGGCCACATCAAGATCGATGCCTTTGCAAACCTCATGATCACCGAACCGTTTGCGCACACCTCGTAAACTCAGCTTCGCCGTCATGTTCGCGCCCGGTTCTGTTTGTTCATGAGGTAATCGGCATAGCGTGTTGCGGGGATGGTCAGCGCAAGGAAGATCAGCGCGGCCCCTACATAGGGTGTGAAGTTCGCATAGAGCGATTTGTAGACCCCAGCCTGACGAAACACCTCGACCGGTCCGATGAAAGACAAAAGCGCCACGTCTTTTTGCAGCGCGATGAACAGGTTCATATTGGCAGGCACCACGTTGCGGATGGCCTGCGGCAGCACCACGAAGCGCATGGTGTCTTGCGCGCTTAGCCCCAGCGAGGCCGCAGCAGAGCGTTGCGACTGGTGGATCGAATCGATGCCGGATCGGATCACCTCGGCCACATAAGCCGAATACACCAGAACCAGCGCCAGGGTGCCCCAGATATAAGGGCTATTCCATGGCCGCGGTAGGCCCAGCCCAGGGACGCCGAAGCCGATAATGTAGATCACCAGAACCACAGGCAAGCCGCGGAAAATGTCGGTATAGGCGATCCCGAAAAGGCGCAAAGGAAACAGCGCGGGTGCGCGCGTATCCCGGCAAAGTGCGATCATCAAACCCGTCACTGCGATCAACGGTGCGGACCAGGCAAAGATCATCACGTTCAGCACAAAGGCTTCCAGCAAGCCGGGAAAGGTCGCTGCAAAGACCCTGCCGTTGAAAAAGGCGCGCTGAACAGCCTCCCAACCGGGGGCAAGCGGGATCAGGATGATCAGCGCAAGGACCACACTGACCGTTGAGATCAGGGCGATACGGTTGAAGCGTCGCCTGACCCCAGCCTCATAGAGCTCGCGGCGTGTTGGGCCCGAACCTTGGGGTTCGGGTGGATTTTGTAGTGACGCGTCGTTCATTTACTGGATAACCGGAACTCCGGTGGCTTCGGACAGCCATTGGGTTTCGATGGCGGCAAGCTCTCCGCTATCAACCAATTCCGAGATGGCAGCGTTGACGCATTCCTTGAGTGGATTGCCGTCCTCCATCAAAAGGCCGAATTGATCAGGGCTTTCTGATTGATCGGGTGAAAACTGCCCCAGCAATGCCCCGTTTTCAACCACGACCGCTGACAGATACAAGGCCGTGGGCAGATCGTAGAGGGCAGCATCAATCTGGCCGGCCATGATCGCGGCATTCACATCTGCATTGTCATTGTAAAGCAGGGGATCACTTGCGGGCTGAATCACGTCATTCAACATCGGTATCGCGGTGGTCGTAGCGACTGCGCCCCATTTCAGTCCCTTCAAGCTGTCCAGCGTTGCCTCGGCTCCTGCATCCACCACACCTTGCGTGGTCAGAACCGCCATTGCGGACGTGTAATAGGGCAGGCTGAAATCGACCATCTCTTCGCGCTCGGGCGTGATCGAATATTGCTGCATGTTAAAATCAAAGTTCTTTGCCCCGGGCTGGATGGCCTCGTCAAAGCTGGTGCGCACCCAAGTGACACTGTTGGCCTCAAAGCCCATCTTCTCGGCGATGGCGTAGGCAACGGCAGCTTCAAACCCTTCACCACTTTCGGGTGCGTCATTCATCACCCAAGGATAATAGGCCGGGTTTCCGGTGGCGATTGTCAGCGTGCCATCCGTAAGGGTCTTACCTGTCGCGCATTCCCCTGCGGCAAAGGCATGGGTCGAGGACAGAATGACGGCTAATGCCGTACCCGCAATCAGTTTCATTAAAGCATCTCCCTGGATATTGTTTGCGCACAGGTTCTTACGGACGCACGTATTTGTCTAGTGTGTCCCGATATGGAATGCCCGTAACATCGGTCTGATGGAACAGCTTGCTTATGGCTTGAACGCATCATGCATTCCGCTCGGGCGCAGAGCCCGCTAGTGTAAGGGGCAAGCCATGATCCGAGACTGCACTACATGATTGAAATCCGCGACCTGCAATTGCTCAGCGCCCTTGCGCGGCATCGTCACTTTGCCAAGGCGGCCGAGGAATGCGGGATCTCGCAGCCTGCGTTCTCGATGCGAATCCGAAATCTTGAGGATCGGCTTGGCGTCTCGATTGTACGTCGCGCGAACCGGTTTCAGGGTCTGACCGAAGAGGGTGAGATGATTGTCCTGCGGGCCCGGCGTATTCTCGACGATACCAAAGCTTTGGAGCAACAGGTTCTGGCCGCAAAGGGCGAGATTACCGGGACGCTGATCCTGGGCGTGATCCCGACCGCCATTGCCTTTACGGGCCGCCTGATCAAGCGGCTGCGCGACGCGCATCCCCGCATCATCACACGGATCGAAACCATGTCAGCCACCGCCATTCAACACCGGCTGGATGAGGGCAGCCTGGACGCGGGCATCACCTATGGCGACAGTATCGGTACCGATCTGCGGCAGGTGCAGTCATTATACGAAGAAACCTATGTGCTGTTGGTGCCGTCGCATATGACCGCTGAAACCGACCCGATCCCATGGGCGCGCGTGGCCGAGTTCCCGCTCAGCCTGTTGGAGCCACAAATGCAGAACCGTCGTATTCTGGATCGAATTTTCGCGGACCAAGGTTTGCATCCGGATGTCGTGGCTGAAACCAGCGGCTTCACGGCCTCGATGGTGATGGCTCGTGAAGGGCTAGCGGCGACCGTTGTGCCACGGGTTCTGGTGCGTGCGCTGGGCGAACTGAAGGGTACAAAAGTGCTGCCCTTGGTCGATCCGGTGGTCAGTAAGCCGATTTGTCTGGCGACCCTGAGCCGAGATCCCGAATTGCCAACCATACAAGCGCTGCGCTCTGTGGTGACCTCTTTGCGGTGATAAGGTGTCGTTATCGTGCGATAGCCAAATGCGATTTGACGATATGCTGGTCTGATGAGACACGGGGCCTTAATCGGAGGGCATCATGGCACCATTAGATACCAAGCCATCAGGCGCACCAAAGGGCGTCTGGAAGTCAGGTAAAGGCAAAGGGCGGCACACGCCCAAAGGCCGTCAATTCTCGGACGAGGCGCAGGCCGAAATCGCGCGCCTGTTGGGCGACCGCCCGCGTCGCCGCGACCTGCTGATCGAATTTCTGCATTTGATTCAGGACGAACATGGCCATATCAGCGCCGACCACATCGCTGCGCTGGCGGTCGAGATGCGGATTGGACAGGCTGAAATCTATGAGACCGCGACCTTCTATGCTCATTTCGACGTAGTGAAAGAAGACGAGACACCTCCGCCCGCGCTGACGATTCGCGTCTGTGATTCTCTGTCCTGTGAGATGGCCGGTGCCCAGCAGCTGCAAAAAGCGCTGCAAGACGGACTGGACCCGTCCGAGGTTCGTGTTGTCCGCGCCCCTTGCATGGGCCGCTGTGACACCGCTCCGGTGCTTGAGATCGGCCACAACCACATTGACCATGCGACCCCCGAAAAGGTGCAGGCTGCAATTGCTGCCGATGACACCCATGCACATCTGCCTGACTACGAAACCTTCGCGACCTATGAGGCCGAAGGCGGCTATGCCAAGCTGAAAGAGCTGCGCAAGGGCGGCGATTGGGAGAAGGTGCAGGAAGACGTTCTGTCCTCGGGCCTGCGTGGTCTGGGCGGTGCTGGCTTCCCGTCGGGCAAGAAATGGGGCTTTGTTCGCATGAATGAAGGCCCGCGCTATCTGGCCGTGAACGGCGATGAAGGCGAGCCTGGCACGTTCAAAGACCGTTACTATCTGGAGCGCACGCCGCATGTCTTCCTCGAAGGCATGCTGATCGCCGCATGGGCGGTCGAGGCTGAGACGTGTTTCATCTACATGCGCGACGAATACCCGGCCGTGCTGGAAATCCTGCGTCGTGAAATCGCCGCGTTGGAGCAGGCAGGGATCGTCGAAGAAGGCTACATCGACCTGCGCCGGGGTGCCGGTGCCTATATCTGCGGTGAAGAATCCGCGATGATCGAGTCGATCGAAGGCAAGAAGGGCCTGCCGCGTCATCGTCCTCCGTTCGTGGCGCAGGTTGGGGTCTTTAGTTGCCCGACCTTGGTGCACAATGTTGAGACTCTGTATTGGGTCACCAAAGTGTGCCGAGAGGGGCCGGAATGCCTCAACAGTACCAAAAAGAATGGTCGCAAAGGACTGCGTAGCTATTCGGTCTCTGGCCGTGTGGCGAAGCCGGGTGTTTACCTGCTGCCCGCCGGCTCGACCATTCTGGATGTGATTGAGGCTGCCGGTGGCATGGCCGAAGGGCTAACCTTCAAAGCGTATCAGCCGGGTGGTCCTTCGTCGGGTCTGTTGCCCGCGTCGATGGATGACATTCCTCTGGATTTCGACACGCTGCAACCGCATGGCACCTTCATCGGCTCGGCCGCTGTGGTGGTTCTATCCGATCAGGACACCGCCCGCGATGCGGCGCTGAACATGCTGCGCTTCTTCGAAGACGAAAGCTGCGGCCAGTGTACGCCTTGCCGGGCAGGCTGCGAAAAGGCGGTCAAACTGATGCAGGCAGACAAGTGGGATCAGGACCTGCTTGAGGACTTGTGTCAGGTCATGGGCGATGCCTCGATCTGCGGTCTGGGGCAGGCGGCCCCGAACCCGATCCGCCTTGTCATGAAACATTTCGCTGACGAAATCTGAGGGGAGACAGAGCCATGCTAGACGCAAGCCCAACCAAGACCGTCACCTTCAACCTGAACGGCGAAGATGTCACCGTGCCTGAGGGCTGGACCATCTGGGAAGCCGCCAAGGGCCAGGGGTTCACCATCCCGCACCTGTGCCACAAGCCGCAGCCGGGTTATCGCCCGGACGGCAACTGCCGCGCCTGTATGGTTGAGGTGGAAGGCGAGCGCACGCTGGTCGCCTCGTGCATCCGCCCCGCCGCAGACGGTATGGTCGTTAAGACCGACAGCGACCGGGCCGAGAAATCGCGCGCCATGGTCATGGAACTGCTGGTCGCCGATCAGCCGGAAGAGGCACATGACGCCTCCAGCCACTTCTGGGACATGGCCAAGCTGAACGATGTCAGCGACAGCCGTTTCCCGGCGAAAGAGGCCGAGAAAATCCCTCTGCTGGATGACAGCCACGTTGCGATGCGGGTCAATCTGGATGCCTGTATCAACTGCAACCTCTGCGTTCGCGCTTGCCGTGACGTGCAGGTGAATGACGTGATCGGCATGGCCGGTCGCGGCCACACCGCGCAGGTGGTGTTTGACCAGAACGACCCAATGGGCGCATCAACTTGCGTGGCATGTGGCGAATGTGTTCAAGCCTGCCCGACCGGCGCGCTGATGCCTGCTACCGTGCTGGACGACCAGCAGAAGGGTGACAGCAAGGACTATGACAGCGAAACCGAAAGCGTCTGCCCGTTCTGCGGCGTGGGCTGTAAGGTCTCGCTGAAGGTCAAAGACGGCAAGGTGAAATATGTCGAGGGCATCAATGGCCCCGCTAACGAAGGTCGTCTGTGCGTCAAGGGCCGCTTTGGCTTTGACTACATCCACCACCCCCACCGCCTAACCAAGCCGCTGATCCGGCGCGAGGATGCGCCTGAAAAGGGGCTGAACGTCGATCCCGGCAATCTGGACACCCATTTCCGCGAAGCGACATGGGAAGAAGCGATGGATCTGGCGGCCTCCAAGTTGAAAACTCTGCGTCAGGAAGACCCGCGCAGCGTTGCGGGCTTTGGTTCGGCCAAATGCACCAACGAAGAGGCGTATTTGTTCCAGAAGTTCATCCGTCAGGGGTTCAAGCACAACAACGTCGATCACTGCACCCGTCTGTGCCACGCGTCGTCGGTGGCAGCCCTGATCGAGAACGTGGGATCGGGCGCCGTGACTGCGACCTTCAACGAGATCGAAAACGCGGATGTGGCGATTATCATCGGGGCCAACCCGATCGAAAACCACCCTGTGGCCGCGACCTACTTCAAGCAGTTCACCAAGCGCGGCGGCAAGCTGATCGTGATGGACCCGCGCGGTGTTGGCATGCGCAAATTTGCCGATGAGATGCTGCAGTTCCGCCCCGGTGCTGATGTCTCGATGCTCAACGCGATCATGAATGTGATCGTCGAAGAGGAACTCTACGACAGCCAGTACATCCACCGCTGGACCGAGAATTGGGAGGCCGAGAAAGAGCACCTGCGCCAGTTTACGCCCGAGGCGATGGCACCGATCTGTGGCATCGAACCCGATCAGTTGCGCCGTGTGGCCCGCACCTTTGCGCAGGCCAAAGCTGGCTTGATCTTCTGGGGTATGGGCGTCAGCCAGCATATCCACGGCACCGACAACTCGCGCTGCCTGATCAGCCTGGCGCTGATGACGGGCAATGTCGGCAAGCCCGGTGCGGGTCTGCACCCGCTGCGCGGTCAGAACAACGTGCAGGGGGCATCCGATGCCGGTCTGATCCCGATGTTCCTACCGGACTATAAGACGGTTACGGATGACAGCATTCGGGCGCAGTTTATGGATGTCTGGGGCTCGGATGACTTCTCGAATGAAAAGGGCCTGACTGTCACCGAGATCATCGATCAGATCTATGCGCGCAACATCAAGGGTATGTACATTCTGGGTGAAAACCCGGCCATGTCCGACCCGGATGTGAACCACGCGCGCGAGGCCTTGGCCAAGTTGGATCTGATGATCGTTCAGGATATCTTCCTGACCGAAACGGCGAACTATGCCGACATCATCCTGCCGGCCTCGGCGCTGTATGAGAAGAACGGCACCGTGTCGAACACCAACCGTCAGGTGCAGCGGGTGCGTCCGGCTGTGGCCCCTCCGGGGGAAGCGCGTGAGGATTGGGCGATCACCGTCGATCTGGCGCAGCGCATCGGGCTGAACTGGGACTACACGGATGTCTCTCAGGTCTTCAACGAGATGAAGCTAACGATGGAGTCTCTCGACAACATCACCTGGGAACGGCTTGAAACCGAGACGATCACCTATCCGTCGCTCAGCGAAACCGATCCGGGCCAGTCCATTGTGTTCGGGGATGGCTTCCCACGCACCGATGGCAAGGCCAAGTTCACACCGGCCAGCATCATCCCACCGGATGAGGCCCCGGATGAGGATTATCCGATGATCGCCACAACTGGCCGTCAGTTGGAGCATTGGCACACCGGCTCCATGACCCGCCGCGCCACTGTTCTGGACGCGGTGGAGCCTGAGGCGAATTGCTCGATGAACCCGCGTACCCTGAAACTGATGGGCATCGAACCGGGTGAGACGATCCGTCTGACCACGCGTCGCGGCTCGATCGAGATCATGGTGCGCGCGGACAGGGCGATTGCCGAGGATATGGTGTTCATCCCGTTTGCCTATGTCGAGGCTGCCGCGAACATCCTGACCAACTCGGCCATCGATCCCTATGGCAAAATCCCCGAATTCAAGTTCTCGGCGATCCGTGTCGAAAAGATTGAAGACGCCATCGCGGCAGAGTGATCTTAGGCAGCGATGAATCTGAAAGGGCGGTCCGATGGGGCCGCCCTTTTCCTAAGTGCCGCTACGTCACTCCCTGCTGCATTATTTTGGACTTTCTTTGCACCATTTGCGCCACAATTGTCTGTTTCTACACATCCCCGAATGCGAAAACGTCACAAGAACGCCTCCATTCGCCGCAGGGCAAGGAGAAGCAAAGGCATCAAATCTAAGGGGATTGCCCAAAGGGAAGGACTTGGGCGCGACCAGAGCAGCAGGGCGATATGACACTCAACGATGTGTATCTCAGACTGAAACAGGCCGACATTACATATGTCGTGCTACCGCGGGTGACGGTTCGTGCAACTTTGAACACCCTGCTCAGTTTCTTTCTGTCCAGGAATTTTATCTTATTTCTGGTGCCTTTGATGCTGTTGCTGATCGGCGCGACATCGTCTTTGTTTGCTGACCGGTTAAGCGGGTTTGGTCGTGCGGTTTATTGGTTGTCGATGTTGATCGGGTACATGGGATCCGCCTTTCTCATGATCCTGGTTCAAGCCAGCGGCAGCAGTTTTTTGGGCATCAAAAGATTCTTCTCGCCTGTCACATGTATTCCCGTGGCGCTTGGCGCTATGACGTTTGCCGAGCTTGCGACGAACTGGGTGCTTAATCTGTTTCAGACATCAGATTTCATGTATATGCCTATGCTCCTGCCGCAGTACCTGCTGATCGTCGGGATTGAGAGCATTGTTATCGTTTGGGTTTTGCCACCTTATCTGGACCGGCTAGGGGAAAGCGAGGGCCCAATCGAGGATACGCCCGAAAACAATGCGACCGGGGTGGTGACGGCAAATGGTCAGAGCTTCCTGATCAAGGACATCAAGTTCATTCAGGCAAACCAGCACTATGTGACCCTGCAACTTGATGATCGTGAAGTGCTGGTGCGCTCTACGTTCAAGGGGATTCTGACCCAGCTGCCCACGGCGGCAGGGTTGCAGGTGCATCGTTCGTGTTGGGTTGCCAATTCCTGCGTCGACATCGCACGTAGTTTGAATGAGATCGGACATGTCGTGCTGTGCAACGGTGAGAAAGTGTCCGTTGCCCGCAGCCGCACCGGTGCGGTACGCGATTGGTTGGCAAGCCTCGCCTGCTCCGAAGGGCTGCAGAGCGTCGGAGCTTGATCACGCGAAGGCCACAACTCTGTTCGGGTTGGGTTTGAAGGGCGGTCGCGGATAAATGAACACCTTCCCGCGTTTCTCGCTAATTGAGATAGCGGCACGCAGGAAGGTGAACGTATCAAATGCTTGAATGCTGAAACGGTTTGTTAGTACCACTTTCGTTTCCCCCGATTTCGGATTTAACCCCCTCCTTCATCAGGCATTACTCGTCACCAAACACACTGGTTAAATGCGCTGCAACAACCGCAGCACGCTACCTCTTCGAATATATGTCTGAAACAGGCAACGAGTTTGGTACGAAACGTCGAAAATTCGAAACGAATGGGGCCTGCAGTTCATGTCGCACGAGTTGCGGGCGCAGTGCAATTCGCGACATGTTCTTTAATTCTTAGATTCCAAGTCTTTAATTTGTTTCTGGCCGCTAGGAGTTCATCACGATGATCGAGATAACCTATTCTCGTTTCCCAAGGGTTTAGGCGTCAACAGTTCAGCCTCTATTCGTTTGTCGCCCTGAATCGCGTATGATTTGAGGTCTATAGACCGCTCCAGATCAGTCTCTGGGGGCCCATCATGGTTGTTGGTCTTTTCGGGATTAGGAATGTTCAGCTGGACACCCCGTTCCGCTCGAATGTCGGGCCTCATCCATACCCGTTCAAAGTGGCAGCGAAATCGTCCAGAACAACGTGGTGCCAACTTCGGTGCAGGCATCACATGCTACTTGCCTTGGGTGCATTAGGTATCAGAAAGAAACTTTACAAGGGCTAGGCTGGATCACAAATATTTGAGTTTTGAAACTGTGGCTTTTGGGACGTGTGCCCCGGATCCGCGCAAAAGGCTCACTACGCTGTTCGGCTACGGCACTGCGAAGGTCTAGAGACAGGCACATGGAGTATATACTCAGCGTTAACAAAAGTTTACCAAGTTCATAAGCCATGTTTGCGTACCGCCTAGTAAACTCAAAAACGCCCCTTTGGTGAGGTGTTTTGCCGCCAAAGAAGCCCGCGTAAAGGCAGGTAAAAGGCAGCGCTTGATAAAACTATTCTGAGCATCTTGTGAACTGAACTGATCTGTTCGATTAGGGCTCGAGCGAAATTTCATAGCTCGCCTATTCACACATTTACGGAAAACGACATGAAACATGTTCTCTTCGCAACAACAGCGCTAATCGCGACTGCAAGTGTCGCGGCAGCAGAGGTGAAATTCAGCGGTTATGGCCGTTTTGGTATCGGGTATCAGGAAGATCGATCAACCGACTCGAATGTGAGTGACACAATTCTGGTTTCCCGCTTTCGTCTAAACATCGACGGGGATGTGGAAACTGATACCGGGGTCAAATTCTCGGCGCGGGTTCGATTGCAGGCCGATGAAGACAGCGATACCGGCGAGGCAAACACAGCCGGTTTGAACGGTGCCCGCTTCTCGGTCATCTTTGGCGGTCTGCGTGTCGATGCGGGCAACGTCTCTGGCGCGTTTGACAACTCGGACCTGTACTTTGGTAACGAACCGGGTCTAGAGGAGTTTCTGGGTCAATATTCTGGTGTCGATTACGATTTCCTGGAGTATTCATCGACCGGCGCGGGTTCGAATGCGGTGTTCTTCCAATATGCGGTTGGAGACTTGGCCTTTGGTGCGTCCTATGACACCGATGCCATCAATGGCGCAGATCGCTGGGACGTCAGTGCGACATACATCTTCGACAATTATTCTGCCACAGTGATCTACGGTCAGACCGAAGCCGTTGCTGGCGGCGACAAACAGGATCTGATTGTTCTGGCTCTGGGTGCTGAGCTCGGAGACTTTAGCGGAACACTGTTCGTTGGACGTGATGGTGACACGCCGGTCAATGATTTTGGAGAAGATACCGACGGCACTGTTTATGGTGCGTCGCTTGCCTATAACCTTGGTGCCGCCACCACCATTACAGCGGCTTACGGTGATGGTTCGGCCGAAGGTGACACGCAGCAATATGGTGTTGGCGCGATCTATGATCTAGGCAACGGCGCAACGCTGCGCGGTGCAGTTGGTCGAGAAAAGGTCGGTCGTGCGGGCGAAGCTCAGACCATCGCTGACTTTGGTGTTCAGTTCAACTTCTGATCGAACCCCAGATTGCAGGAGAAAGGCCGGTTTTTGGATCGGCCTTTTTCCTATTGGCAACTTTGCTTCAAGTGAACCTTCAGTAGTCACGCTCGAAGAACAGACCAATCCCGGTTTCACCGCGTCCGTCTACAGTCCCCCGGACGGTGAAGTTGTCGTTGATGTCCAAGTTCAGGTTCACCTCGGTATCTCCCTCGGTGTTGACGGTGAAATCCGTGTACAGATTGTCCCCCAGATAAGCACCGGCGCCCAGACGGCCTGCGCCGCCTTCGGTCGCCCCGATATCGACTGAATCCACACCGGTGGATTCACGCAACCCTTTGGTGGCATCCCCCCCGGCACCGCTTAGCTGTGCCAGAGATGCTGCCATCTGCGCGATGACAAACGGGGAAAGTTCCGAAAAGCGATTTCCAAACAGAAGCATGGCCAAGGCTTCTTCGGCTGGCCGCTCGGGGTCGGAAAAGACATCAACCTCTGGCGCATCCAGCGGACCTGCGATCTCGATCGTTGCGGTTCCATCGGGTGTGCTGGCTGAGGAGGCGAACTCGATATACGGGGTCAGATCGCCTTGCAGCGTTACGATCCCTTTGGTCAGTGCAAGGCGGCGTCCCAATATGTCGAAATTCCCCCGGATCAGTTCGATTTGACCCGATGGCACGACAGATCGCGTGGTGCCGCCAATAGCGATGCGCCCGCCCAGTTCAGCATTAACGCCGCGCCCGCGAACGAACACGGCTTTGGGTGCAGACAATATGATGTCCAGCGCAATTCTGGAGGCGCTTTGGCCGGATTGGTCTTTTGTGACCAGCTGCGCGCGCTCTCGGGTGATGTATTGCGCACGGCTTTCTCCGATATGAGTGATCTCGGGGATCGGGGCAGCGCCAACTGCGCCAGAGGCTGCTGCAAGATTGATATTGGTTTCTTCAAAGATGATCTGCCCCGCCAGGCTGCTGTTCCCGGCCAGGGCCCCGGTCATCGCGATCTGGCCGTTTAGCTTGGTCTCGTACAGCAATTGATCCGTTAAAACGAGGTTGTCCAGCCGCGTAGTGATCTGTGCATTGAAGGGTGGTTTCAGATCGACCGGCCCTGTGACGGAGAATCCACCACCGGCACGCATGCCACCGTTTAACGAGATCGTGGCGCGGCTTTGCGCCAGATCGACCGATCCGCTGATCCCAGTCACTGTTTGACCTGCGCTGGGAATCGCGAAGGATGTCCCGGATGTGGTGATCGACCCCCGCAGCGACTCCAGCGCTGGCTCCCCTTGCAACGCAAGGTCGAATCGGGCCGAGCCATCGATTTTGTTGGGTGTGAGGAAGACGTTGGCGATCCCCAGGTTGAGCCCGCCCTGAGCCCTCAGATCAGCAGTGCCTGCGGTCTCGTCAAACGTCCCGGCCACGGTGCTGTTGATCCCCGCAGGCCCTTCGGCTTTGGCATCGATGGTCCAAACGCCCTTGGCTCGTTTTGCATTGCCGGTCGCGGCAACTGTCCCGGGGAAATCGGGTGCAAAGCGTTCGATCCGGTTTAACTTGGCATCAAAATCCAGATCGGCTGCGCCATCTGTGTCGACCGTGCCTGTCAGACTTGCATACGAGCTGTCGGGTCCTTTTAGGTTGAGCTTTCCCTCCAACCCCGAACCGGTGGGGGCAACATTGCCACCCAGGCTCAGCGGGCCGGATAGTGTGTTTGAAAGCCGTCCGAGATCGTCCAGCGCAGCAGTGAAATTTAGCCCACCCGCATCGCGGCTCAGTTGGCCCGATGCATTCGCAGATAGGGCCGTGCCCTGCAGGCGGAAGGTGCGAATGTTCAATCCTTCATCACCGTTCAACGCGTCTACGTTCAGGGTTGTTCGGCCCTGAACCAGCCCATCCAACTGGTCGATTCCGGTGCGGATATCGTCCGCTGCAACTGTGCCCTTAACGTCGAAAGCCTTGCTGCCGACAGCCCCATTTCCTTTAACGTTTGCATCAACGGAGCCGCCCAATTCACGCTTGGCCAGTCCTGAAAAGAGTGACAGGTCCGGGATGTTCAAGCTAGCCTCTCCGTCGACCGCAACCTCTCCGGTCGGATCGTCGATGGTGGCGGCGACTTGACCAGAGACAGCTTGGCCATTCACCGTAGCCTGCCGGATCGTGATCTGATCTTGCGACAGCGCCCCGTCAAACACGACCGAGGTTTCACCGCTCAGCAGCGGATCAATCTCGTCCATTCCGGTTTTGATATCTCGACCTGTGACGCTTGCGGTGCCATCGAATTCAAGGGTCTGTACTGTTCCCTTGCCATCCAAACTGGCCTGTAGCGACCCGCCTAGGTCCCGCTGCGCCAGCCCTGAGAAAACGGACAGATCACGGGCGGATAGTTTGACCTGACCATCGATGGACAGATTGCCATCAGGTGTTGTGACGGTCCCGTCGGCCTGCGCCCGTGCAGCGTCCGCGATCAGAGTGAAATCGCGCAACGTGATGCCATCTGTTCCGCGCTTGGCGTCCACGGTTATCGTTGTTTTGCCCTGAATAACCGGGTCGATATCATCACGCCCGGTGGAAAGATCATCGCCTTGAACCTCAAGTTTACCGTCAAAGCTCCCCTCTAACGGGGAACCACTGCCTGTCAGCCGTGCCGACACCTGACCCCCAAGGTCCAGTTTGGCGAGGTCGGAGAAACGGGACAGATCGGTTGCATCCAGCGTGGCTGAGCCGTCAATTTTCAAACCGCTGGTCAAGCCGCTGATCAATGCGTCAACACCCAGTGTGTAGTCGGTCCCGACCAGCTCAAACCCCGAAAGGTTCAAATTTTCATCGGTGCTGTAGTCGAACAGCCCGTCCAGCGTGACCCGATCCCCCAGTGCGCTGTTCAGCGCGGGGTCTTCCAGATCAATACCGTCAAGCGCGGCCTGAACATCACCTTCAACCTTGGTTACATTCCCCTGTTCCAACGAGCCTTGCGCGGTAATCTGCGCTCGGTCCAAGGCGATCTGTGGGGACTTAAACGCGTCTGCCGTTAAGCTCAGATCCCAAAGGTTGCCATTTGCCTGATCAAACAGCGCCGAAATCTGGGCCGCTTCGATTGAGGTTTCTCCACCCGAAGCAGGTAAGACAACGGTTTCGCCATTTGGCGGTGTAATCCGTCCTTGCAGCGCGGCCAGCTGCAGCGCCCCACCGGTTGCCAGTTCCAGCTTACCCTCCAGTTTCAACGCTTGTGAGGTAAAGGCCAGATCGTTGATGATCAACGCGCCTTCGGGCTGCGTTTGGCCATCGACCAACAAGCGTGTGTCCTGACCAAAGAAAACATCCATGTCATTGGCAACAAACGGGGTCATGTCGCCACTGATATCTGCAGTAAAGGCGATACCGTCCGCGGCGGTATCATCCACATCAGGGGCGGCGCGCAGCTTGACCTGTCCGCCAACACGTTGCTGGTTGTCGCTGCTCAGGCCGATATCGGCGGTGAAATCCGTAACCGGGCCCGAGCCCTTGGCGCTCAACCCGATAGGCGGGCTATCGGGAATGCGTAAAGCGGTGGAGATCAGACCGCCCGAGGCTTCGATTACGTTCAAATCCAGATCGATCTGGCTGCTTGAATTCTGGAATCCGGCTGAAAGCGTGATCTCATCCCCCGCGCGATCCAGCCGCGTGATATCCAGATCGGTATCCAGCGTCCCATCTGCCAAAGACAGGTTCCCGGTTACTTTCAGCTCTGCTGCGACCCCGATCAGCGGTTGCCCCAACGCCAATTCGTCAACACGGATTTCACCGATTTCAATCGAAACGGGCAGTTCCGGCAATTGAAAGGGTTGCGTTTCAGCCGAAGGCGGAGGGTCTTCGGTTGTTGTGGTGCCAGGCGCGCGTGCGACATCGATCTCCTGCGCGGTCAGGGCATTGACTGAAAACCGTCCTCGGATCAGGGCGAGGCGATTCCAGTCCAGTTCTGCCCCTTTGATGGTCAGCCACACCCCTTCGTCATCGGCGACCGAGATTTCCTGAATCGTCGCGCGCGAGCTCAGCGCGCCCTCTAGGCCTTTGACAGTGACGTTCTGGTTGTCTCCGGACAAAGTGTCCTGAAGAAAGCGTTCGATCATACTGCCTCCGTCGTCTTCCTGCGCACCTGAGGTCATCGGAACGGCGATGAGGGTACCAACTAGAAGTGGATATGAGAGACGTCGCATCAAAAGGCCTGTCCGATCCCGATATAGAATTGCAGGCCATCGCCGGTGTCGCCTTGCACCGGCACCGCCAAATCGACGCGCAGCGGGCCGAACCCGCCCAGATCGTACCGAACACCAAGCCCGGCGCCGGCATGGTCTTCGGCGCCTGAGCCCACGAAGGATGATGTATCGACGATACCGTAATCGTAAAACCCAACCAGAGAGATGGTGTCAGTGATCTTGCCCCGCACCTCTCCGGAGAAACCAAGGAAGGATTTGCCACCTGCGACACCGGTGCCAACCGGAATCCCAAGGCTCTCATAAGGTTGGCCGCGTACAGTGCCAGCGCCGCCAGAGAAGAAAAGGAAGTCTGGCGTTACCCCATCGGCGGGCGGCCCGATGACCGAGCCCAGTTGAATCCGGCCTGCCAGCACCAGCCTGCCCCCGGTTCCAAGGCTTGTATAAGCTCGGCTGTCAAAGAATAGCCGCAGCCCGGTGTCGCTGCCGGACAGACCGATGAACGGCATAGCCTGTGCGTCGAGATAGAAGCCTTTCGTTGCGCTGACTTTACTGTCGCGCTGGTCCCATTCTGACCGGAGGGGCAGAATGAAATAGCGAAATTTGCGCCCGTCGCCATAGGCGTCATCCGCGTCAGACCATTGAAAGCCCGCCGAGGCTTCTGCGTAGAGCTGATCCGAGAACGTGCGCCGAGCACCATACGCCAGTGACGCGACCGAGACGTTGTAATTATCGGTATTGCGACGTTCCAAGAGCGCACTCCAGAACGTATTGTCATCGGGGCCAAGCCGGTCGGGCTGATCCAGTCTCAGGCCAATTCGGCCATCCAGATCTTCCGACCCTCCGATGTTTCGTAGGCTGGCTTCGAACCGCAGCCGTTCAGCGCGGCGAAAGACGTTACGATGTGTCCAGGTCGCGCTCAGGTCGATCCCGTCTCGCGAAGCCAGTTCGAAACCCAGGGTCAAGCGGCGTTTGGGCAGGTCTTCAAAGGTGGCATCAAAATCAAGCGTTCCGTCCGGGTTTGGGGTTTCACGTTCTTGCAGTGAGACCGTGCTGAAAGTGCCTGTGCGGCGCAGGCGAGTTCCAACCTTCTGCACCTGTGCAGGCGAATAGACCTGACCCGTGGGAAACCCGGCGATCTTTTCGATCGACCGGTGGCGTACGTCTGTATCGCCCTTGATAAACATCTTGCCAAAGGTCAGCCGCCGCCCCGGATCAAGGTCGATTTCCGCGTCCAGCCTCGCCTGAGCATGGCGCGCGATGACGCGCTGATCTGCGACATCGGCCTTTGCATGGCCTGCATCTTTCCAAGCGCGCACGCCGGCTGAGGCCGCTTGTTGAATAGCGCCCGTTGTCGCCAGTTTGCCGGTGGCAAAGCCTTCGGGCAGTTCGGTATCCGGCGCCTGCGGCTGCACGATTGCGGTGCCGAAGGTAAAGGTTGGTCCAGTCTCAATCGTGATCGCCGCGCGCTTGATCTGGGTTGGCACGGTGAGCGAGCTCATTTCGGCCGCTTCCTGCCCATCCAGCTTGATGCTGACGACAGGGCTGAAATACCCCTCGTCATAAAGAATTTGAACCAGTGTTCGATAATCAGAAAGCGCGGCAGATAGAATTTCAAGCGGCGTGTCCAGACCCCGTACTTCAGCCGTGGTGATTGAGGAGGTTTCTTTTAGCCGCTCGACCACCTCTTTCGGGGCGCCGGGCACGGTCAGCGTGGTCTCCAATGCTTCGGCAATCGCGGGCGCAAAAACCATCAGCGCAGCAAATAGCCAGCATGTCAGACCGCGCCGCGGCTTGTATCCCTGCATCAGATGCTCCAACTGCCCCCAAACTCGAAATCACTTATGCCGCCTAAATGACGCGGCTGATTAAGGTTAAGTTAGATCATTTGGAGCGCCCCGGGGGAAGGGGGAAACATTCGCCAGCGCGAACTCCCGCGCGCGTCAAAGCCCGGCGTTACGGACCCAGCGAATGATCGCATCGCGGTCATCGGGCTCCATGTAGGTGACATTGGCCGGGGGCATCGCGTGGGTGATACCGGCTTGAAGGTAGATCTGTTTCGCATTCCGCGCGACATCAGCTTCGGTTTCAAGCAGCACACCTTTGGGTGCCCAAAGGATACCCTCCCAAACCGGTTCGCGGGCGTGGCACATAGAGCAGCGGCCCAGAACGATATCATGCGCTTCGGTAAACCCGTCTGCAGCGGCAAAGCGCTGTTCATACGGTGTCAGCGGTTTGGCTTCGGCCTCTTCCAGGGGCTTGTACATTGGCGCTGTCGACAGCCACATGATGGCGATGAACAGCAGGGCTGTGGCCAACCAGGTCCAGGTGGGGTTTCCAGCGCGCGCATGGAGTGTGTTGAAGTAGTGCCGGATGGTCACGCCCATCAGGAACACCAATGCCGCGATGATCCAGTTGTATTCGGTGGCAAATGCCAGCGGATAGTGGTTCGACAGCATCAGAAACAGGACCGGCAAAGTCAGATAGTTGTTGTGGGTCGACCGCAGCTTGGCAATCTTGCCGTATTTCGGGTCCGGTGTACGCCCGTTCTTCAAGTCATCCACAACGATGCGCTGGTTCGGCATGATGATGAAAAACACATTCGCCGTCATGATCGTAGCGGTGAAGGCCCCCAGATGCAGCATCATGGCGCGACCGGTGAAAATCTGGTTATAGCCCCAGCCCATGACCACCAGCAGCACGAACAGCAGAACCATCAACAGGGTCGGGCGCTCTCCTAACCCCGATTTACACAGGAAATTATAGACCAGCCACCCAACAGTTAGCGAGGCTGCCGAGATCAGAATGCCTTGCCACAACGCCAGATCGGCCTTTTCCGCGTCGATCAGATAAAGCTCTCCACCGACCCAGTAGACGATCATCAACAGCGCAGCACCACTCAGCCAGGTCGAGTAGCTTTCCCATTTGAACCAGGTCAGATGGTCCGGCATCCGTTCGGGCGCGACCAGATATTTCTGGATGTGATAGAAGCCGCCGCCATGGACCTGCCATTCCTCGCCGTCCGCTGGGCCGGGGATATTGCGGTTCAGGCCCAGATCCAGCGCGATGAAGTAAAAGGACGATCCGATCCAGGCCATGGCCGTGATCACGTGCAGCCAGCGCACGGCAAAGGCCATCCAATCCCAGAACACGGCGAAGTCGTACATTTTCAGAAGTCTCCGATAAGGTGCCGCCACACTAGGCAAACGGGGTTTTCTTCGGTATTCCCGTATATTGTCAAACTGTATCAAAAAAAACGAAAAGATGTCCTATCTCGACAATATTCGCACCTTTGTCCGTGTCTATGATTTGGGCAGTATGTCCGCCGCCGGGCGCGATTTGCGCATTTCCCCTGCGGTGACGTCGGCGCGAATCTCGCAGCTTGAGGATCATCTGGGCGTGCGGCTGTTTCAGCGTACAACGCGTAACCTGTCGCCGACTGAGCAGGGCAAGGCGTTCTACCCCGGTGCGGTGGCGGTGCTGGATGCGGTGGATGAGGCCGAGGCGCAGGTAACGCATCTGACCGAAGCGCCGCGCGGGTCCTTGTTTGTGGCGGCTCCGCTGGGGGTTGGGCGGCGGTTGCTAGCCCCGCATGTGCCTGATTTTCTCGCCGACTATCCCGAAATTGATGTTCGATTGCGTCTGACGGATAGATCCGTTGATCTGACGACCGAAGGGCTGGATCTGGCCTTCTTCATCGGGCAGCCGGAAGACAGCACCCTGCGCATTCGTAAGATCGCGGATTGTCAAAGGGTGTTGTGTGCCGCACCCGACTATGTGGCGAGGCGGGGCATGCCGCAATCCGGTGAGAACCTGATCAAAGGCCAGCACGAATGCTTGAATCTTCGCTTTCCCGGTGCGACCGAGTTTCAGTGGATGTTGGAAACCCCCGACGGCCCAAAACGGTTTGCCGTGTCCGGTCGATTCGAATGTGATGATGGGGACGTGCTGACCGATTGGGCGCTGTCAGGCCAAGGCATTGCGATGAAGCCTGTTTTTGAAGTGGCAGAGCACTTGGCTGCCGGGCGCCTCGTCACGGTAGCGCAAGACACGCCCCCTGTTCCGGTTCAAATGGCGTGCCTTTACACCCATCGGCGTCATCAGGACCCCAAAGCCCGATTGTTCATGGATTTCATGATCGAGCGTATCGGTGGCGTTGTTCGAAGCGCCGAAACCTGACAGATCAACTGCCGCGATAGGTCGAATAGCCGTAAGGCGACAAAAGCAGCGGCACGTGATAGTGCGCCTCGGCATCTGACATACCAAACCGGATTGGGATCTGATCCAGGAACAAGGGATCATCCCTATGTTGGCCGGTTGAACGTAGGTAATCCCCAGTAAAGAAGATCAACTCGTATGTGCCGGTCTTGAATTTTTCGGTGGGTAGGATTGGACTGTCAGTACGTCCATCGACATTGGTCTCCATCTCGACCAGCTTGCGATGCGAGTTGCCGGATACTCGGTAGAGTGCAATTTTCAAACCAGCGGCGGGGCAACCCCGGGCGGTGTCCAGTACATGGGTTGTCAGATAGCCTGCCACGTGAACCTCCTTCAGGTGCGTAACTTCGCTTTCTGACAGTGTGGCGCAAACATCGAAACAGGGGAAATGCCGAAAGAACCCGAAACAGCGTTCGGTTTGATTTGATAATCATCGGCGAGTTTCTAGGATAAGCCTGTCGAAACAGTTCAAAGCCCGGAAGACCTCATGCAACCTCCTCGATACCCTCGCAATATGATCGGATACGGTGCCAACCCGCCGAATGCCAAATGGCCGGGCGGGGCGAAAATCGCGGTTCAGATTGTCCTGAACTACGAAGAAGGTGGCGAGAACTGTGTATTGCATGGGGATGCAGCGTCCGAGGCATTTTTGTCCGAAATCGTAGGTGCTGCCCAATGGCCGGCTCAGCGCCATTGGAACATGGAATCGATCTACGAATACGGCGCGCGCGCCGGGTTCTGGCGGTTGCACCGGCTGATGAAGGAGCTGCCAATCACGGTGTATGGTGTGGCTACTGCCCTGGCACGATCCCCGGATCAGGTTGCCGCCATGAAGGATGCCGATTGGGAGATTGCCAGCCATGGTTTCAAATGGGTCGAACACAAGGACATGCCCGAGGCGCAGGAACGCGCCCAGATTGCTGAGGCAATTCGCCTGCATACCGAGGTCGTCGGCGAACGCCCGCGCGGTTGGTACACCGGGCGATGTTCCGACAACACCGTGCGTCTGGTCAGCGAAGAAGGTGGGTTCGCCTATGTCGCCGACACCTATGATGACGACCTGCCATACTGGATGCAGATCGGCGGCCGGGATCAGCTGATCGTGCCCTACACGCTGGACTGCAACGATATGCGATTTGCAACGCCGCAGGGGTTCAATTCAGGCGATCAGTTCTTGGCCTACCTCAAGGACAGTTTCGATGCGCTCTATGCCGAAGGTGAGGCCGGCGCCCCCAAGATGCTGTCGATTGGCCTGCATTGCCGTCTGATCGGGCGACCGGGGCGCGTTATGGCGCTGAGACGGTTTTTGGACTATGCGCGCAGTCATGCGGATGTGTGGTTCGCCACGCGGTTGCAGATTGCTGAACACTGGGCGCAGAACCACCTGCCGCAATCCAATCCAAAGCCATCGCAGATGGAGCGGGACGCATTTGTCGAAGCCTACGGGGGTATTTTCGAACACTCGGCCTGGATCGCGGATAGGGCCTATGATCTGGAGCTTGGGCCCGCGCATGACACCGCAGGCGGGTTGCACAACGCCTTGGCGCGGATGTTCAGGTCGGCCTCTGATGCCGAACGATTGGGTGTTTTGACTGCGCACCCCGATCTTGCGGGCAAACTGGCGCAGGCCAGGCGGCTGACTGTTGAAAGCACGTCCGAGCAAGCCTCAGCCGGATTGGATGCGCTGACAGATGAGGAGCGCAGGGCCTTCACCGATCTGAATACGCGGTATACCGAGAAATTCGGTTTTCCCTTCATCATTGCGGTGCGGGATCATGACAAGGCCTCAATCCTGGCCGCTTTTCAACGGCGTATCGAACAGGACCGGGACACGGAGTTTTCCGAAGCCTGCCGCCAGGTGGAACGTATCGCCGAGTTTCGACTGCGGGACATATTACCCTCATGAGCCGCCAGATCGTTGCATCGCCGTTGACAGCTGAGGCTTTTGCGCCGTTTGGGGACTTGATCGAGCTGTCTGGCGATCCGGACAAGATTATCAATCAGGGACAATGCGGACGGTATCATGACCGCGCGTTGCTGGAGTTCACTGACGGGCGCGCCGGGATCAGCTTGTTCAACGCCAATCCACGCGCGCTGCCCTACGCGCTGGATATGGTCGAGCGTCATCCCGATGGCAGCCAGACCTTCATTCCGATGACCCATCAGCCCTTTCTGGTGATCGTCGCACCCGATCGCGATGGTTTGCCCGGCATTCCTCGGGCTTTCCTGACAGAGCCGGGGCAAGCGGTGAACTACCATCGGGGCACCTGGCACGGCGTGCTGACCCCGCTACATGACCCCGGTTTGTTTGCTGTGGTTGACCGTATCGGTGAGGGTACAAATCTTGAGGAGCATTGGTTCGACACTCCTTATGAGGTGATCGCTGGCTGAGCCCGGCACGCTCCCGCCCGGTCAGGGCGCATCAAAGATGCACCATAACCCGTTGGGCCCGGCAGCGCGCGGGCAGGCCCGCCCACTGCGGCTGGTCTGTATCAGCCCGTCGCCATCAATCGGGCGACGTCGAGCATACGAGCTGAGAAGCCCCATTCGTTGTCATACCAGCCGAAAACGCGGACCTGATTTTCGCCCACCATACGGGTTTCAGGGCCCGCAATGACCAGCGATTCAGGGCGCGCTCTAAGGTCGGAAGAGACCAGCGGCAGATCGGTCCAGCCGAGCACGTCCGAGGCCTCTACCGCATCGCGGAATGTTGTATCGAAGGCTTGCGCGCTCATCCCGCGTTCGAGCGTCACAACAAGATCTACGGCAGATACGCTGGCTGTCGGAACCCGCACCGCCGCGCCTGAAATGCGCCCGGCCAAATGCGGCAGAACAACATCGATCAGATGCGTCGCGCTGGAGGTCGTCGGTACCATCGACAGTGCCCCCGCCCGCGACCGGGCAAGGTCGCCGCGAGGTGCGTCGATCATCGGCTGGCTGTTGGTATAGCAATGGATGGTGGTCATGTGACCTGAGACGATACCGCCGATCTGGTCCAGAACCCAGACCAACGGCGCAAGACCATTGGTGGTGCAGGACGCGTTCGAGACGACGCTGGCATCGCCGAGTTGATCGTCATTCGCGCCCAGAACCACCGTCAACTCTGCTGCGGGCGAGGGGCCCGAGATCAGAACTTTGCGCGCCCCTGAAGCCAGACCCCGGCAGGCCACATCAGATGTGCGTGCGATTCCGGTGCAATCGAGCAAAACATCTACGCCGGTCAGATCGACGTTCGTCAGATCGGAGCTGTGCGTCATAGGCACTTTGCGTCCGTCGATGACAAGAGCATTGTCGTGCGCGGCGACGTCCCCGGCATAGGGGCCAAAGGTGCTGTCGTATTTGAACAGATAGGCGCAGGTGTCGAGCGGCGCGATGTCGTTGATCAACACCAGCTCGATATCTGATCCTTGCGGCCGGGCCAGAACCTGCCGCAGGATCGTGCGACCGATGCGGCCGAATCCATTGATTGCGAGTTTCATGCGCAAGCTATGGCAGGCAGATCAGGCGATCTCAATGAAAGTATTGTACCAATTTCAGCCGCAACTGACCTGCGAGAAAAACTGCCCCGAGATATTCTGATACATGCTTGTCACGATCGGTTTGCAGCCCGTTGCCTGCTGGATTGCTGCAATGGCCTGCAGGGTACGCAGGCGCGGTGGCGGACCAAAGGGGTTGAGGTTGTTGTTGTCGCGCGTGGCACGGTAGATGACTGGCTCATCAGATACTTTGGTCACGGCCCAGGTGCGGCTCATGACAAAGACCGATTTGGTTTCGTCTTTTGCTGCGACCGGCGTGGAAACCGAAGCGGCCACCATGGCGATTGCGGCCAGTGCCATCAGAGGGGTACGCAGTTTCATGAGCCGGTCTCCAATACTCGAACAATGGAATATGCTGGGATTTCAGCAAATTCCGGGGCCGGTGTGAACCCCTGCCAACCCAAAAATATAACGAAACCTGCGCTAGCGGGGCAGTGTGAGCGGCATGTGCCGGTTCACATCCTTGTACAGCAGATAGCGAAAACGCCCCGGCCCACCCGCGTAGCAAGCCTGAGGGCAGAAGGCGCGCAGCCACATGTAGTCGCCTGCCTCGACCTCGACCCAGTCCTGATTGAGGCGATAGACGGCCTTGCCTTCCAGAACGTAAAGCCCGTGCTCCATTACATGGGTTTCGGCAAAAGGGATCACGCCGCCGGGTTCGAAATTGACGATATTCACATGCATGTCATGACGCAGGTCTTGCGGGTCGGCAAAACGGGTTGTGGACCAGCGACCCTGAGTTCCGGGCATCTCAACTGGTGCTACTTCGCGTTCATTTGTGATGATTGGTTCGGGCGCGGGCAATCCAGGTACGGCCTCATATGCTTTGCGCACCCAATGGAATCGCGCCTCGTTGTCAGACCGATTGTGCAAGGTCCAATCCGCACCCGGCGGGATATAGGCATACCCCCCTGTTTCCAAATCATATTCCTGACCATGCAGGGTAATTTGTACGGAACCTTCGACGACAAACAAAACCGCCTGAGCCCGAGCATCGGTCTCGGGCTGGTCGCTGCCGCCACCCGGCTGAACCTCCATGATGTATTGCGAGAATGTCTCGGCAAATCCGCTGAGCGGACGCGACAGAACCCACAGGCGCGTACCTTCCCAGAACGGCAGATAGCTGGTGACAATGTCGCGCATCGTTCCCTTGGGGATCACCGCATAGGCATCGGTGAACATGGCGCGGTCGGTCAGCAACTGATCCTGGCCGGGATGTCCGCCAGTGGGCGCAAAATAGGTCGGTTGGGTCATCGAATGCCTCGGGCTGTCTTTTTGGTACTATGAGGGGAAGATGGAGCAGCCTCTAGCGCCGGGCTGACGATAGGTTTGTTCGGGATAATTTGAAGGTCCGGCCAGGCGGGGGTTGGCCCCGTTTCAGCGCAGGTATATCCTTGAACGGTATTTATCTCAGTTCAGCGAGGCACTCATGAAAGCCCGGATCATATTCGTTTTGTCAATTCTCAGCACGATGGGGTTCGGCATGACCGCATCGGCTAAACCGCTGTCCCGAATCATTGCCGAGATGGGGCTGTCGCCGTCGGACTTCGAGGTGGCGAGCAAAACCTCGCGCGCCTTGCTGACTGATGGCACGCCGAGTGTCGGCAAAGAGATGGGTTGGGCGAATGGCCAAACCGGATCACAGGGAACAATCCGCATCATTGCGGTCGAAGGCAATTGTGTTCGTTTGGAACACGATATTCAGCCACAAGGCGAGGAAGCCTCGCGCGGGGTTAGAACGCGCCAGTGCAAAGATGCCGGAGGCAATTGGGTGATGGCCCCCTGATCCCGTTAATAGCCGCGTGCGCGGTCGACCTCATTCAACAAGGGCGCGCCTGAGCTAAGTCTTTTGAAATTCTCGGCCACATCCGACAGCGCATCGCCCAGGTGCCAGCCCGATACATGCGGTGTGATCGTGACATGTGGGTGGTGCCACAACGGGCTGCTGGTAGGCAGGGGTTCTTGGCAAGTGACGTCGAGAACCGCATGGCCTGGCGTGCCCTGATCCAGTGCGGTGATCAGCGCGTCTTCGTCAATCAGATCGCCCCGACCTGCGTTCAGCAACTGACTACCAGGCTTCATCGCGGCTAGCATTTGCGTATCGAACAGACCCACTGTTTGCGGGGTCGAGGGTAAGATGGCGCAGACGAAATCGCACCGACCCAGCAATTGGGGCAGGGCATCATCACCATGCAGGCAGGTGACACCTTCGATCTGTTTGGGTGAGCGGCTCCAACCCAAGACCTGAAACCCGACGGCGCGCAGCATTCGCGCCGTACGATCCCCGATATGGCCCAGACCCAGAACGCCTACGGTCGTATGGGGTGTAAAGGTCGGCTCTTTCGGCAGCCATTCACCACGGGCCTGTGCTGCCTCGTGAAAAGCCATATGGCGCTGGGCACGCAGGATGTAGGCAAGAAACCACTCCGCGATGCCCTGTGCTGGTGCATCGGGTTTCAGACGTGCGATCCGCATATGGTTGGGTAGGTTTGGATTGCCAACGATTGTTTCCACACCGGCCCCAAGCTTTTGCACCAGTTCCAGGTTCGGCAATAGGCGCAGGTGGTCATCTTGCATGCCAACAACAGCGACCATCGTAATCTCATCAGCGTTGCCGATCGCGTCGGGTGTGCGAATATCGGCACCGGGTATCGCGGATCGAACCTCATTGGCGATCTCGGCATCACTGATCCAGTTGGTCAGCCCGGTATCTATCAACAGCGCCATGGTGTTTCCTTCGTTTCAAAATGATGGATGACGTTCCGTCACCCAACTGGACAGAGTCCCGACAGTTAAGCCATCCTCGGGGCATAAGGTACAGCCCGGATTTCACGGGGCAGGAGGGATTCTCATGAATATGTCTTTTGGTCTGCGCGAAGAGAACCGCGCCCTTTTGCAACGAGTCGCCGATATGGTCCGCGATGAGATCATGCCACTGGAAGAGGAATACCAGGCCGAGATCAACAAAGGCGACCGCTGGCAGTACACCGAACGTCAGGCTGAAATCCTTGAAGGGCTGAAGACTAAGGCCAAGGCGGCCGGGCTGTGGAATTTCTGGCTGACAGACAGCGATAAAGGATTCGGGCTGACGACTGTGGAATATGCCTATCTCGCAGAAGAGATGGGTAAAACGCCGCTGGGGGCCGAGGTGTTCAACTGTTCCGCGCCGGATACGGGCAATATGGAGGTTTTCGAACGCTACGGGACCGAGAAGATGAAAGCGCAATGGCTGAAGCCACTGCTCGATGGTCAGATCCGTTCGGCCTATTTGATGACCGAACCGGATGTCGCTTCATCCGATGCGACCAATGTGTCGATGTCCTGCGTGCGGGACGGTGATGACTATGTCCTGAATGGCGAGAAATGGTGGTCATCAGGCGCAGGCGATCCGCGCTGCAAGGTGTATATCGTGATGGTCAATACCGGGGGAGAGGATCAGCCAAAGCATCAGCGCCAGTCGATGATTGTGGTGCCTGCAGATGCCGAAGGGATCGAAATTCTGCGGCCCATGCAGGTCTACGGTCACGACGACGCTCCCCATGGCCATATGCATATCCGATTTACCAATGTGCGAGTGCCTGCAGAGAATATTCTGCTTGGCGAAGGCCGGGGATTTGAGATTGCGCAAGGCCGCTTGGGGCCGGGGCGCATTCACCACTGCATGCGCGCCATCGGTCAGGCGGAAAGCGCACTGGAACAGATGTGCAAACGCTCCATGCAGCGCGAGGCATTTGGCAAGAAACTGGCGCAGCTGGGGGCCAACTACGACATCATCGCTGAATGCCGGATGGAGATCGAGATGGCCCGCCTGCTGTGTCTCAAAGCGGCTTGGTATATGGATCAGGGCGATGCGCGTGCGGCGGCCCCTTGGATCAGCCAGATCAAGGTTGTTGCTCCGCGTGTGGCACTCAAGGTAATCGATGAGGCTGTACAGATGTTTGGCGGTCAGGGGGTCAGTCAGGATACGCCGCTGGCAACCGCCTGGACCCATGTGCGGACTTTGCGGCTGGCCGATGGGCCGGATGCGGTACACCGTCGTCAGGTCGCACGTGCGGAACTGAAAAAACATACGCAGGAAAAGGTCTGATCCCAGATGGCCGCAGCGCTGGATTTCGAAGGTTTGGCATATTTTCGTCAGGTCGAAGATGGAGCCTTTGTCGGTAATGATCCGGCCCGTGGGCCTTGGTCCCCTGATCACTGCCATGCCGGGCCGGTCGCGGGACTGATCGTGCGCGCCGCCGAAACCGAGGTCGGCCCCGAGAAGATGTTGACCCGGTTGACGGTCGATCTGCTGCGTCCACTACCCTTGGCCGGGTTGCGTGTGGCGGCAGAGACAACACGCCACACCAAGACGTTGGCAACAACGCGGGTCACGGTTCACGATTTGGATGACACGCTCTGTGCAACTGCCTCGACCATGCATCTGGTGCGGCGTGATCTCGGAGCTGTGCCCAATGTCGATATCACCGGGCCGCGGTATGACACGGCGGTTGACGGCCCGTTTCCGATTGGTGAAATTCGTCATGAAAAACCCGGTTTCGCACATTTCAGCGATGTGAAATACCCTGCGTGTACGCAGCATGGGCCCGGCCCGAAAACCGTCTGGATGCGTACGCCTCAATTGCTTGAAGGTGAAGCTCAATCGCCCATTCAATCGATCTGCGCGCTTGCGGATTGTGGTAATGGCATTTCTTGGAATGCGCCGACATCTGAAATGGGATTCATGAACACGGACCTGACTGTGAACATCCATCGAGAGCCTGCGTCGGATTGGTTGGCGTCCGAGTCGCTGTCACATTGGCAGCCGTCGGGTGTTGGCATGTCGCAATCTGTTCTGTTTGATGCCGAAGGCCCAGTTGGAACGGCCTTGCAGACACTCATATTGTTCCCACCAACCTAATCACATCGGCTGGTTTTTGCATGATGCGTGCGAAACGCGTTGCCGCTATGAGGTCGGCACCCTATCTTGCGCGCATGCGTTGGCTGATCCCGTTCCTGACCTGTTGCCTGCCATTACCGGCCTTGGCCCATCCGCATGTCTTCATCGACACCGGATTGGAATTTATCGTGGATGAGGCAGGCCAATTAACTCATATCCGCGTGACCTGGGCCTATGACGAATTTTTCTCGCTGCTGCAGCTCGAGGATATGAAGCTGGATCAGGATGGCGATGGTGCGCTGACGAAACGCGAAGAAGCCACCCTGACAGGTTTTGATGCGGAATGGATCGAAGGGTATAACGGAGATCTTGTGGTGACCGCGGGCGGTGCTCCGGTTGCTTTGTCCGGTCCGCTGGAACCTCAGGCCACGGCGGAAAACGGGCGGATTATCACCTCACATTTGCGCGCGGTCGAAGGGGGCGCTGTTTCGGCGGCCACCCTGTCGGCCAAACCGTTTGATGAGACCTACTATACCGCTTACGAGGTGAACCGACCGGTGACCGTTACCGGGCCTGCATCATGTGTGATGGAGCGGATCGACCCGGATATTGATGGGCAGTTGGCGCAGATGCAGGCATTCTTGCTGACCTTGGATGCAGAATACGATCTGGAAGAGAATGATATCCCGCTGGTCGGGGAAAGCTTTGCAACTGAAATCCTGATTTCATGTCCAAATACCTGATTGTACCTGTTGCGCTTGCATGCGGCCTGTTGCTCTGGTTCTGGGGCAGCGGTGGCTTTGACAGCCTGGCGGCCTGGGCCGCCGGAGAGCAGCGCGAATTCCAGAACCAGATCGCCCGCGCCCTGCGCGCCACCCGGGCCGGAGAGCCCGAGGCCGTCGCAACGCTTCTGACAGTATGCTTTGCCTATGGGTTTTTTCACGCGATTGGACCGGGGCATGGCAAGGTTCTGATCGGCGGATACGGCTTGGGCCGGCGCGTTGCATTCTGGCGCCTGTCAGCCATCAGTGTGCTGTCGAGCCTTGGGCAAGCGGTGACAGCGGTGGTTCTGGTTTACGCCGGGGTCCTTGTTTTTCAGACGTCGCGCGAGGCGCTTGTAGGCGCGACCGAACAGGTTATGGCCCCAATCAGCTACGCAGCAATTGCCGCAATCGGGCTTTGGCTTGTTTTCAGGGGCGTTCGCAGTTTTGCAAGGCGATCACGTATTGCGGCCGAGCCAGCGCAGGCTCATGATCACACGCATGGTCATGCCCACGACCATAACCACCACCACGACCACCATCACCACAAGGGTGAGGTCTGCTCGGATTGTGGCCATCGCCACGGCCCCAGCGCGGAGGAGGTTGCCAATGTTGGTAGTGTTCGCGAGGCGATGTTCCTGATCGCAGGCATCGCTGCACGACCTTGTACCGGAGCGCTATTTGTCCTGATTTTGACTTGGCAGATGGGTATCGCCTGGGTCGGAATCGCCGGGGCGTTTGCTATGGCACTGGGCACCGCACTGGTCACCACCTTGGTAGGCTGGACGTCCTTTGGCTTGCGAGGAGGGTTACTGGCTTCGGCATCGGCGACGCGCTTTGCGTCTGTACTCGCGCCGACAATTGAACTGGTGGCTGGGCTGGTGATTGTCGTGATCGCGAGCGGCCTGCTGTTGCGGGCAATTTAGAAGACCGGATCGGGATACCCAACCCGCGCCAGGTAGAGGCCCTGCGGCGGGCAAACCGGCCCGCAGGCGGCGCGGTCTTCGGCTTCCAGAGCGTCGCGCACATCCTCGGGCGACCACGACCCGGCGCCAACACGTTCCAGAGTGCCCACAAAGCTGCGCACCTGATTGTGCAGGAAGGATCGCGCGCGCACGTGGAAATGAACCTCGGGGCCCGAGAAACCCTGCACCTGTTCAACCCGCAACTCATTCAGGGTTTTCACCGGGCTGGCCGCCTGACAGATCGAGGATCGGAAGGTGGTGAAATCATGCCGTCCGATCAGCATATCAGCACCCGCCTGCATGGCTTCGACATCCAGCTGATGGTTGATCTGCCAGACCTGCCCTTTGTCATGGGTAGCAGGCGCGCGGCGCATCAGGATGCGGAACAGGTATTGACGTTCAACCGCCGAGAAGCGCGCGTGCCAGTCGTCATCAACCCGCGCGGCTTGCACAATCGCCACCGGCTGCGGTTTGAGGTGGTAGTTCAAGGCCTCGGACAGGCGGAAAGGATCCCATTCCTTGACCAGATCGCAATGGGCCACTTGCCCCAACGCATGCACCCCTGCATCCGTGCGTCCGGCGGCAGCAATGGTGTGATCGCCCGGTTGAATGCGCGACAGAGCGTATTCGATCGCGCCTTGAACCGAAGGTAATTCCTTCTGGCGCTGCCATCCGGCGAACGGTTCTCCTTGGTATTCAACTTTCAACGCATATCTGGGCATGGGCCGCTGGTAGCGCGCAGCGCACGAACGGGCAAGGGGGCGAAAGCGCTGGCATGTCCGGCAGCGGCTACCTATCTTGGGCGAAACGATTATTGCGGGGCGACAATTTGGTCATCTCATCCCTGGCAGACAGTCTTGTGCGCGGCGTCGAAACCATCGGCGACAGCGTGTCCGAGACGTTTTTCGAGCCGGTCATCCGACTGGGCGTCACCGGTCTGGCGCGCTCCGGCAAGACGGTTTTCATCACGTCGCTGGTGGCAAACCTGCTGGACCGGGGCCGCATGAGCGGCCTTGTCGCGCAGCAAGAGGGGCGGATCAACGCGGCCTACCTGCAACCGCAGCCAGACGACACGGTCCCGCGGTTCGACTACGAATCCCATCTTTCCGACCTCGCAGGCCCGCAGCCGCACTGGCCCGAAAGCACCCGCGCCGTGTCCGAGCTGCGCCTGTCGTTCAAGGCGCGACCGGCCGGATTGCTGGCAGGGCTTCAGGGACCGCGCACCGTACATCTGGACATCGTTGACTATCCCGGCGAGTGGCTTTTGGACCTCGCGCTGCTAGACAAATCCTACGCCGGCTGGTCAAAGGAGACGCTGTCGCGCATCGAAAACCGCCCCGAGGCGGTCGAGTTTCTGGCGCAGGCCCGTGGCACCGATCTGACGGCAACGCATGACGAGCCTACCGCGCAGGCTCTGGCCGCTGCGTTCACGACCTATCTGAATACGGCGCGGGACGCTGGTTTCTACGATTGCACGCCGGGTCGTTTTCTGTTGCCTGGCGATCTGGCAGGCTCTCCGGTTCTGACCTTTGCCCCTTTGCCGGTGACCGATCCCTCGCGCCGTCGCACCCTGCAGCGCGAGATGGAGCGGCGCTACGAGGCTTATAAGTCCCAAGTGGTGAAGCCGTTTTTCCGCGATCATTTCTCACGCATCGACCGTCAGGTTGTGCTGGTCGATGCGTTGGGCGCAATCCACAAAGGCCCGCAAGCGGTCGAGGATATGCGCCGCGCCATGGGCGATATCCTCTCGGCCTTCCGTCCGGGGCGCAACGCGTGGCTCAGCCAGTTGTTGCTGGGCAAACGGGTTGAACGCATTCTGTTTGCGGCCACCAAGGCCGACCATCTGCACCACACGCAACACCCGCGCCTGACCGCGATCATGGAGGCTCTGACACGTGAGGCGCGGGACCGGGCGAGCTTCGCTGGTGCTGAAACGGCGGCCCTGTCGCTGGCCTCGTTGCGTGCCACGACTGAAGAGATGCGCAGCCATAACGGAACTGAGCTTCCCTGCGTCCGGGGCACCTTGCTGGACAGCGGCAAAAAAGCCGCGTTCTACCCCGGAGAGCTTCCGGATGATCCATCCCATCTGCTTGGCCCTGCCCGGAACGGAGCCGAGACGTGGCTTGGCGACGACTATGGTTTCATGGCCTTCGCTCCGGCCCAGTTGACGCTGCGCCCGGGCGACGGACCGCCGCATATCCGGCTGGATCGGGCCGCACAATTCCTGATTGGAGACCGGCTGTGATGGTCACTTTGCGCCCCGCCCGCAGCACCGATGCCGGTGCGACCGGGGAAATCCTGCACGGGTTTTCATGTGAGAATGACTGGATGCCGGAATTGCACAGTAGCGCCGAAACCATCGCCTTTTGTGGCCGTATGATTGATCAAGGCTGGGTTACAGTCGCTGAGGTCTCGGACACAGTGGTTGGATTTCTGGCCCTGAACGGATCGGATGTGCATTCACTGTATTTGGCGCCTGCAGTGCGCGGGCAAGGGATCGGCAAGCGGTTGCTCGATCATGCGAAGGCGCAGCACCCGCACCTTTCCTTGTTTGCCTTTCATGCAAACACTGGCGCGTGCAGGTTCTATGAACGCAACGGCTTTGCCGAGGTCGCCCGAAGCGACGGGGCGGACAACGATGAAAACCTGCCTGACATCAAATATGTCTGGCGCAGTGAAGGGGCAGAGAATGGCTAAAGGCCCTGTTCTGATCGATCTCGAAACAGACGAACCCACCGCTGACGTGGCCAAAGCCCCTCCGGTGCCCGATCTGGTGCCGCCGCAAGGGCAGGCCATGCAAAGCGCGGCGCGATTTGCCGCCCGCAAACCCTCGGCCTTGGCGCGATGGTTCTGGGGGCTGGCGCTGGCGGTTGTTGGTGCTGCAATCTCGGTTGCCGCTTGGGATTTCGCCACCTCACTGATGGCCCGTGCCCCTGTTCTGGGGTGGATTGTCACCGGGTTGATCGCGGCGCTGGTTTTCGTCGTACTGATCATCGCGATCCGGGAACTGGCAGCGATTGGTCGCCTGGCCCGCGTCGATGGTTTGCGCCGCGCTGCCGATGAGGCGCTGGCCGACGCCGATTTAGCCAAAGCGCGCGCTGTCACGACCCGTCTGATTGCCTTTTACAAGGGTCGTGATGAAACCCAATGGGGTCGCGACCGATTGTCAGAGCGGATGTCTGAGCAGTTCGATGCGTCCGGCCTGTTGGCTTTGGCTGAAGATGAACTGCTGGCCCCGCTGGACGCCGCAGCCAGCCGAGAGGTTGAGGCCGCAGCTCGTCAGGTGGCGACGGTGACGGCTTTGGTGCCCTTGGCTCTGGCGGATGTGGCGACGGCGCTTGCAGCCTCGTTGCGGATGATCCGGCGGATTGCCGAGATATATGGGGGACGAGCTGGATTTCTGGGCAGTTGGCGTCTGACCCGTGCGGTGTTTGTGCATCTGGTCGCAACTGGCGCGGTTGCGGTGGGTGATGACCTTTTGGAACCGGTGCTCGGTGGCTCGGTCCTCAGCAAACTGTCCCGCCGGTTCGGCGAGGGGTTGGTGAACGGCGCACTCAGCGCCCGGGTTGGCGTTGCCGCGATGGAGGTGTGCAGACCCTTGCCTTTCTCGGATCGCCACAAACCATCGACCCGTGCCGTAATCAAGCGGGCATTGAAGGGGCTGTTTTCCAAGGGTTGATCTGACGCAAAGCGCATCTGACAGCCCTTCGTCACACTGAACGGGACGGAGGGCCAGCCATGACAGATCACGGTCACAGCCAGCAGGAGATCGCACAGCGGATCAACGCACCACCGGGCCGCGGCGTTCTACGCGATGTGGTTTATGGGGGTATCGACGGTTCGGTAACCACATTTGCCATCGTTGCAGGTGTCGCTGGGGCTGGGCTGTCATCGTTTGTCATCGTGGCGCTTGGGCTGGCGAATGTTCTGGCCGATGGGTTCTCTATGGCGGCAGGGAATTACTCGGGCACCAAGGCTGAACTGGACAACATTGAACGCATCCGTGCGATCGAGGAACGCCACATCGCGCTCTATCCCCAAGGGGAACAGGACGAAGTGCGTGAAATTCTGGCGCAGAAAGGTCTGTCAGGGCCAGTGCTGGACGATGCAACAGCTGCCATCACTTCGAACCACGAAAGCTGGATCAATCTTATGATCGAGGGTGAATACGGGCTGGGCAGCGTTGATCCGCATCCCATCAAGGCAGCCCTGGCTACGTTTTTTGCTTTTCTGGTAGCTGGGTTGATCCCGTTGTTGCCCTTTTTAATCGCACTGGAGAATGCCTTTGCAATCTCGGCTTGGATGACGATGGGTGTTTTTTTTGCCATTGGTGCGTTGAAAAGCCGGTGGTCGTTGGTGCGTTGGTGGAAATCCGGGTTTGAGACGCTGCTGATCGGCGGCGCAGCGGCAGCGATTGCCTATCTGGTGGGCTCGCTGTTTCATCCCTGACCGTTGTGGCCGGAATTCCTGACTGTTGCTCTGGGGCTCAGGCGGTGTAGCTTGCGCCGATAACAGCTACGGAGCTTCAATTGGAATCGCTGCTTGTTCTTCTTGGCCTGATTGTTTTAGCGATACCTGTCACGATCATTGTGCTGTTGGTTGGGCAAACACGATTGCGTCGCAGGGTCGAGCAGTTGGAAAAGCAGCTTCAGTCCGTGTCACCAACACCGAAAGAGGCTCTGCCGCCAGAACCTGAGATTGAGTCAGAGGAACCTGCACCTGCCGCAGAGCCCGCTCAATCGCCCTGGCCCGCTGCCAAGATCGAACCTGAGACAAGCGAAGTAGAGGACACGCAAGGCGCTGTTGTCTTTCGGCAGGATCGGTTTGCCGCGCTTTGGGGCTGGTTGCGTGAAAACTGGTTCTATGCCGTCTCAGCCCTGTCCTTGGCGCTGGCCGGGATTTTTTTGGTTCAATACGGGGTTGAGAACGGTCTGCTACCACCATCAGCACGTGTTGCCGCCGCATTTGCCTTTGGCGCGGCCCTGATCGCCGCGGGTGAGCTTGTCCGTCGCAAGTTTGGCGATGATGAAGACGCCAGCACCGCCTATCTGCCATCGGTCTTCTCTGGTGCAGGGCTGGTGACTTTATTCGGAGGTGTTCTGGCTGCCCGGCAGCTGTACGACCTGATCTCACCCGAAGCCGCACTGGCCGGCATGGTGTTAATCGCGCTTCTGGGATTGGTTCTTGGCTGGTTTCATGGTCCCTTGCTGGCCGCCGTTGGCTTGCTGGGCGGTTTTTCAGCGCCGTTTATGGTCGGTGGATCTTCGGATGATCCAACTTGGCTGTATGGGTATTTCTTCATTCTGACCCTTCTGGGGCTGGGTATCGATACTGTGCGCCGCTGGGCATGGATCACGGTTTTGACCCTGTTCGCGGCCTATGCGTCCAGCTTGCTGCTGGTATTGTCTGCGCCGTTGACGGAACCCGGATATCTGACCTGTGCTACTGCGCTGGCGGTGCTGGCGATTGCGGTCCCCGCACGGCGCCTTTGGCCTGATCACTCCGGCCCGATGGTGGCCGAACTGATACGACGCAAAAAAGGGGAGCCCTGGCCTGAGTTTCCGACGCGTGTGGCCTTTGCTGCAGTCGCGGTCAGTTCGGCAATCCTGTCACTGCACTGGGCGGATTCGTCTGGGGAATTCTGGCTGGGCATCATCCTGCTAACAGGGCTGCTGCTGGGCCTGATCCTGTGGGCCAAAAATGCGCCTGCTTTGCAAGACGTGACCGTGTTTCCTGCGATTGGTTTGATCGCTTATGTGTTGATGCACGGGCTGGACGGAGGGATTGTGGAGCAGACCTTCGCGGCCACCTATGCCGAAACCGTTGAAGCAGACGCCCCGATGGTGGCCACTGGTTTGATGGCGCTCGCCGCGTTGATTTCCATCCTTGCCGCCCGGCGCTCCTTTGGCGCTGGGCGATATGCCGCTGTCTGGGCCGGGGCTGCGGTGCTGTTTGCTCCAGCAATGGCCATAGCATTGGAAATAGGCTGGAAACCCGCCACCGTGATCGGCCCATACCCTTGGGCATTGCACGCTATCGTTTTGAGTGCGTTGATGGTTGGGCTGGCAGAGCGGTTCGCGCGGGTTGATGCGGATAACCGATTGCGGCCAGCATTGGCCACATTATCCGCGCTGTCCTGCCTGGCCTTTGCCTGTGTCATTGTCCTCAGCTCGGCCGCTTTGACCATCGCGTTGGTCGCAACGATTGTTGTGGCGGCCACGCTGGATCGCCGATTCACCCTGCCACAGATGAGCTGGTTCATTTGGGCTGGAGTGTTCACGGTAACCGTGCGCTTGGTTTTGGACCCCGGTCTGCGCTGGGCAGACACTGCGCCCCTGTGGGAGTTGACATTGGTCTATGGCGCCGCAACGGCTGGTTTCGCCGCGAGCTGGATTCTGATCAAACCGCTGGACCGCCCAATTGCCAAGATGCTGCTGGAAAGCGCCGCCTGGGCGACCGGGGGTATCCTGCTGTCACTGCTTTTGCTGCGCTGGCTGGAAACCTTCGGCGAAGGCGGCGCGCAGAACAGCCATTGGGGGCTAGGTCTGCTGTCGGTCATCTGGTTGCTGCTGGCTTTTGCGCAGGTGCAACGGTTCGAACTGGGCGGCAAACTGACCTATCTGCGTTATGCGCTGGCGGTGTTTTTTGCCGGGCATGGCCTGATGCGCTTGTTCGAAGCGTTGGAGATCAGCAACCCGCTGCTGAACCCTTTCGCCGAACCGGTTCTCGGCCCGCCCGTGCTGAATACGCTGGCCGTTGCCTATCTGTTGCCTGCGCTGGCGATAGGGTTTTCGGCATGGCGTATTGCTGCGATGCCGCTCTGGTTGCAACGCTCCTGCTATGGCCTGAGCATCGCGTTGGCCGCTGTTTGGCTAGGCCTGATGATACGCCATGTTTGGCAAGGGGCTGATGGCATGTTTGAGGGCAACGGGGTCACCCAGCCAGAGCTATATACCTATACCATGGCCTTATTGTTGATAGGCGCTGCGCTGTTCTACCAATCTCTGGCGCGTCGGTCCGACTTGATGCGCAAGGCGGGGTTGGCAGTGATCGGGCTGGCTGTGGCCAAGGTTTTCCTGATCGACATCGCGGGCCTTGGCGGGCTGATCCGGGTGTTCTCACTGCTTGCACTGGGCCTGGCACTGGCCGCTCTGGCATGGCTCAACCGCTGGGCAAAACTGCGCCACGGGATGCAAGGGCAGGACCCTCTGGACCATTAGGCGCAGGCGTCCTATAAGCGCGGCCATGTTTGACCGTTTGGCCATCATTATTCGAATTATATCCCCGGCGCTCTGATATCGCGAGACGCCGGGCAAAGGTGCTTGAGTTATCGCACTGACCGCTTCGATCTAGACACGACCAGACCATCCTGAGGACGCCCCAAATGTGCGCCGACACGACCCAAACACCTGACTACAAAGACACGCTGAACCTGCCCAAAACTGACTTTCCCATGCGCGCTGGCCTGCCCAAGCGCGAGCCTGCATGGTTGGAGCGCTGGGAGAAGATCGGCGTCTATGACCGCCTGCGCGAGAAACAGGGCCGCAAGCCCTTTACCCTGCATGATGGCCCGCCCTATGCAAACGGCCATTTGCATATCGGCCACGCGCTGAACAAGACCATCAAGGACATGATCGTACGGTCCCATCAGATGATGGGCTTTGACTCGCGCTATGTGCCCGGTTGGGACTGCCACGGCTTGCCCATCGAATGGAAGATCGAAGAGCAGTACCGCAAGAAGGGCAAGAACAAGGACGAGGTGAACATCGTCGACTTCCGTCAAGAATGCCGCAAGTTCGCCGAAGGCTGGATCGACATCCAGCGCGAAGAATTCAAGCGTCTGGGCATCACTGGCAACTGGCCCAATCCCTATATCACCATGGACTACCATGCCGAGGCGGTGATCGCCGACGAGTTCATGAAGTTCCTGATGAACGGTACGCTCTATCAGGGCTCGAAACCTGTGATGTGGTCGCCCATCGAAAAAACCGCTCTGGCCGAGGCCGAGGTTGAGTATCACGACAAGGAAAGCTTCACCATCTGGGTGAAATTCAAGGTCTTGATCAATGAAACCACGCCTGCGGTCACCGGCGAAGTGGTGCGGGTGCAACCACTTAGCGATCTTGACGGATCTTACGTTGTAATCTGGACGACGACGCCGTGGACCATGCCGTCTAACAAAGCCGTGGTTTATGGATCGGACATCTCGTACGGCCTCTATGAAGTCACCGGTGCGCCTGATGAGTGCTGGGCCGCAGTTGGTGACAAATTCCTGCTAGCCGACAATCTTGCAGCCGATGTGCTGGGCCGCGCGCGTCTGAACGACGATCAGTGGGCTCGTGTCCGCGATGTCACCGCTGATGAGCTTGCAACGCTCAGCCTTAGACACCCTCTGGCTGGGGCTGAGGGCGGCAATGGCGAATGGGACGACATTCGCGACTTCCGCGCCGCTGAGTTCGTGACCGATACTGAAGGGACTGGCTTCGTCCACTGTGCGCCGTCGCACGGGATGGAGGAATTCGAACTCTATCGCGATCTGGGCATGCTCGAGCAGGTCATCACCTATAACGTGATGGACGATGGCTCATTCCGCGCTGATCTGCCGTTCTTTGGTGGCAAATTCATCCTGTCCCGCAAGGGCGGCGAAGGTGACGCGAACAAAGCTGTCATCGACAAGCTGGCCGAGGTCGGCGGGTTGCTGGCGCGTGGCAAGATCAAGCACAGCTATCCACATTCGTGGCGCTCGAAGGCTCCGATCATCTATCGCAATACGCCGCAGTGGTTTGCATCCGTCGACCGCAAGCTGGACGACGGCATGGGCGAGATGGGCGATACCATCCGCGAACGCGCCCTGCGCTCGATTGACGAGCTGGTGAAGTGGACACCGCAAACTGGCCGCAATCGCCTCTATTCGATGATCGAGGCGCGCCCGGATTGGGTTCTGTCGCGCCAGCGCGCCTGGGGTGTGCCGCTGACCTGCTTCACTAAGAAAGGTGCTCTGCCCACCGACGCAGATTACTTGCTGCGCAACGAGGAACTCAACGCCCGCATCAAGGCGGCGTTTGAGCAGGACGGCGCGGATATCTGGTACACGGACGGCTTCAAAGAAAAGATCCTCGACGGCATCGCCAACCCGGACGACTACGATCAGGTGTTTGACGTGCTGGACGTGTGGTTCGACTCGGGTTCGACCCACGCATTCGTTCTGCGTGACCGTGAGGACGGGACCGAGGACGGCATCGCCGACGTCTATATGGAGGGCACCGACCAGCATCGTGGTTGGTTCCATTCGTCCATGCTGCAAGCCTGCGGCACCAAGGGACGCGCGCCTTACCGCAATGTGATCACGCATGGCATGACGCTGGACGAAAAGGGCATGAAAATGTCGAAGTCCATCGGCAATACCATCGTGCCGGAGGAAGTGATCAAACAGTACGGCGCGGATATCCTGCGCCTGTGGGTGGCTCAGACCGACTACACAACCGATCAGCGGATCGGGCCGGAAATCCTGAAGGGCACCGCTGACAGCTACCGCCGTTTGCGCAACACGATGCGGTTCATGCTGGGTTCGCTGGCCGACTTCACCGAAGCCGACCGGGTCGATCCGCAGGACATGCCGCGTCTGGAACGCTGGGTGCTCAGCCGTCTGGCCGAACTCGATGAACAGGTGCGCAAGGGCTATGCGTCCTTCGACTTCCAGGGCGTGTTCAGTGCGGTGTTTACCTTTGCCACGGTCGATCTGTCGTCTTTCTATTTCGACGTCCGGAAGGATGCGCTCTACTGCGACGGTGATACCCTGCGCCGCCGCTCGGCCCGTACGGTTCTGGACATCCTGTTCCACCGCCTGACCACATGGCTGGCCCCTGTTCTGGTGTTCACCATGGAAGAGGTTTGGCTGGAGCGGTTCCCCGGCGACGACAGCTCGGTCCATCTGGTGGATTTCCCGGAAACGCCAGCCGACTGGCGCAATGACGAGCTTGAGGCCAGCATGGCCAAGGTCCGTCGTGTGCGCCGTGCGGTGACCGCTGCGCTCGAGGTTCAGCGTCAGGACAAGGTGATCGGATCGAGCTTGGAGGCCGCGCCGGTCGTGCATGTGGAAGACAGTGAAACCCGCGATCTGCTGGCGACCTTCGATGTAGACGACATGTGCATCACCTCCGGCCTGAGCGTCACCGGCGATCCATCCCCGGCCGAAGCGTTCCGCGTGCCCGAGATCGAAGGCGTCTCGGTGGTGTTTGAAAAGGCCGAAGGTGCCAAATGCCAACGCTGCTGGAAAATCCTGCCAGACGTTGGGCTGCATGCGCATCCCGGCGTTTGCGGTCGCTGCAACGAGGCACTTGGATAAACATCTCGCCCCCTCTGCCACCAGAAGGGGGCACCCCTGTTCAATGTCTCTTGGGATTGAACAGGTGAAATCCGATCTTATCTCCGGTCAGTTTTGTCCAGACCTTATAGTCGGTGAAGTATCCCGTATGCCCGCCGGGTGGAACGTCGATATTCCTGTCATTGGGAATGAGGTTTCCGTCAATCCGGGTGCCGACGAAATCATCCTGGCGGAAGATATTGAACCATGTCGCCCCCAGCTTTTGTGGGTCGACAGTGAACATTTCGGGGAAATAGCGCTGATAGATATGCGTCACCGGCGCACCCATCGTGATCAGAGTGACAGGGCGGCCTTTGATGCGCTTTTGCACCCGTTCATCCGCCAGCATCTGCGTAGCGATCACGGTGCCCTGAGAATGTGAGATCACCGTGATGTGGTCGGCCGGGAAGATATCCAGCGCATAGTAGAGCGTTCTGTAGAACCGCTCATCAATGGCGTGGCGGTCCGGGTAGTTGCTGCTTCGATCCTTTAACGACCAACGCAACGCGCATTTATCGCGGATCGCATAGGTCACGATATCGCGGGCCACGCCCAGACCCGCCGCGACGACGTTCGAAAACCGATATAGGAAGGCGGTGGCGCCCAGCACAATCACACCAATCCAGCCTTGCGCTACGGTGAGTTTGCTCAGGCCGTTGCCTACGGCGTTGCAGGTTTTGTTGCCTTCGCCTGATTGCGCCACCCCCTCGGCGTTGGTCGTGGTGGTGCAATGGAGGTCGAGTCCAAAGATCACGAGGGACAACTCACTGACCGCCACGACGGCCAAGCTTATGGCCGCGATGAAGAACACCAACTGTGCCAACTGGTTCAGAATGGCCCGGCTCAGAAAATGATGCTTCTCGTGGAGTCTCGTCTTGCCCAGCTTGCGTCCGATAAACAGGCCAATCCCCAGTGCGACCAACAGGGCGATGGCGCCAAATGCGATGCTGAGCGTGTCGAGGGAGTTTCTCAGGTTCCCGGCGAATAACCCCTTGAGCGTCGGGTTTGACAGGCTGGGTACTGTTTTGAGCAATTCTTCAAACGTAAGCCAAAGCCCGGATATGAAGAACATCCAGAAAACCAGCATTCCGGCGCAGATGCTCGGATAGAGCCGCCGATGTCCGTCCAAGCCATCCGAGACCTCAAGCTTCAGCAGCGAGATCAGATACAGGATGACCGTCAACAGAATCAGAAACGCCCAGATGCCGCCCAGACCCATCAGTTGAAACACGACAAGCTGCTCTAGCGCAGAGCCGCATCCCGGCCCCTTGCCGTATTCGTCGCACGGCAACGCCCAAAGCTCGAGGCCATAAGGCCCCGATATCAGAGTGGCCGTCAGTATAAGGCCGACCCATCCGATGCCGCACCAGAACACGCGTCGCAGGTAGGTCGGGGCGGTCTTGAACCGTAGATACCCGGCCAGCGTTCCGCTCAAATAGATCAGGAGCAACAGCGTGAACAACACACCCCAGCCTTGGGCCAGCTCTGTTTTCAGCGATCGGATCATCACCGCGCCAGCGCCGATCAGCAGATATGAATTCAATGTCGCAACCGCGCCGAAGAAAACCCAAGTGAACAGGTGAACGATTTTGGCCGCATAGGTGTTCCGGCCATGCTCTTCACCCGGGTTTACCCCTTTGCGCCTATGGGTTTGTTCCACATTGTCCATCGCCAGGTAGCCCAGTGCCAGAACCACCCAGATCAGGTCGATTGCCGTTTTGATGGCTCCCTTGGGGGCAGGCGAGCGATCTGCCCAGAACACCTCGGCAAACAAGGCCTGATCCCTTGTGTCATTGGGTTTGGACACTTTGCGCAGATTGACCTTGAACAGCTTGGCATTGCGGTGTGAGTCATCGAAATTTCTTTCGGCCAACTCGATCATCTCACGCTCGACTTCGATGGGGGGTTGGGATTTCCCGTCCAACCATGTGGTCGCCGCACCAACCACCTGATCCACGGTTTCACCGGGTTTTTGTTCGCCGATGCCATGGACTGTCAGGACCAAATGCCGTCCCATACCAATAACTCCAATTCCTTTAACAATGGGGCAAGCTTAGCATGAAATTGCCCAAATCCCAAAACAGGTCCTGCTTGGCTCTCTTGCGTTGGGTGCTCTGATCTGAAAGCCTTGGGTCATGGCCATGATTGCAGTTGAAACACAGTTCGGAAGGTTAGGCGTTGTTGAGGCGGACGGGGCGATCACGCGGCTGGTCTGGCATGGGCAGGATGAGGGCGAAGCTACATCCTTGCTGCGCGAAGCGGCAGCCCAGCTGCGCGCCTATGATGCCGGTGAGTTGACACGCTTTGATTTGCCCTATCGCATCGAAGGGTCAGAGTTTCAGCGGCAGGTCTGCGATCTGATGTACGCGATACCAATGGGTGAAACCATGACCTATGGCGAGATCGCAAAACAGCTTGGACACCCGGCCCAACCGGTCGGACAAGCCTGTGGCGCCAACCCGATCCCGGTGATTATCCCGTGCCACCGGGTTCTGTCGGCAACGGGTCTGGGCGGGTTCTCGGGCGATGGTGGGGTCGAAACAAAGGTCGCCCTCTTGCGCCACGAAAAGGCGGCTGGCCTGCTGATCTGACAACCGGATTTCAGTTGCAATCCTGTGATCAGGTGCACAACTTATACAAGATACCGCAGTTGAAGGGATCTTATGATGACCGAGGCAGATCGCGCCGCTCGCAAGAAATCAATTGTTGATAAGCTGATGTCGCTGGAAGAACAGGAGCTTGCTACGGCACAGGCGCACTATGACGCCTTTCTGAAAGATGCTCAGCTGGACGACCGCGAAGCGCATGACAAAGATGATATCGCGGCCTCACGCGAGAATGCGGATCTGGCTGCTGCTTTTGACGCGCCCGTCCACGCCCATCACGCCAAGATCGATGTGATCGAAAACACTGACTTTGGTTTGACCGATACGGTTCAGCCCGGGGCTGTCATCAAGTTCAACAATCGCCGTTTTGTTGTTTGCGTCTCAACAACCCGTTTCGATGTGGGTGGAAAGACTTACATGGGTATTTCAACGCAAAGCCCCATTTACCTCGCCATGGTTGGGCTTCAAGCGGGTGATGTCTTCACGCATAATGGAGCTGAGTTCGAGGTGCAGGACGTCATGTAGCCCTGCGCTGTGGTATGATCTGCTGTCCGATCCCGGCAAAGACCAGATAGAGGCTGGTGATCACCAGGCCCCAATGCGCCCAGCTTTCGGGGTGGAAATCAACCCAGGCCGCCCAGCCAGCAAAGAAGGTCCAGGCAAAAGCCATGGGAAGTGTCAGGCTGCGCCACCGCTCAGTCCGCACAGGGTGTACGAATTTGAGCGGTAGGAACATCGCGATCGACAGCAGTGTGACAAGGACAAGGCTGAACCAGAAGTTGGGTTCAAGCGCGAAGATCACGATCACAACCATGTTCCAGCATCCCGGAAAACCCGAGAACGAATTGTCTTTTGTCTTCATTCGGGTATCGGCAAAATACATCGCGCTTGCAAAGGTGATCACGATGATCGCAAACCAGCCTGTCCATCCGTCCATCAGGCCCGACTTAAACAAGGCGTAAGCCGGGATGAACACATAGGTCAGATAGTCGATGATCAGATCCAGAAGCACGCCATCAAATTCGGGTGCGTTCTTTTTGACATGGTAGTGCCGCGCAAGCGGTCCGTCGATCCCATCGATAATGAACGAAACCACCAGCCAAAGATACATCAGGCTCCATTCACCTTCGACGGCGGCTAGCATGGCCAACATGGCAAAAACAGCGCCCGTCGCAGTGAAAAGATGGACGGCTAAGGCTTTGAATCTGAGTGTCATGCGAGTGTCATGTACGATGCGTGTCCAAGATGCAAACCAAAAGCCCAGTTGCGTGACCTACTGCCCAAGAAACCTGTTTCGTCAGTGTTTGGCCTTGGGATGCGCGCGGTTATAGACCTCCATCAAGCGCGCGGTATCAACGGCTGTATAGGCTTGGGTCGTCGAAAGCGATGCGTGACCCAAAAGTTCCTGAATGGCCCGAAGATCGCCGCCGGCAGACAGTAGATGTGTGGCAAAGCTATGCCGCATGGCATGAGGTGTTGCCGTTGACGGCAGACCCAATTGCATCCGGACTTTGGCCATCACCCCCTGAATGGCGCGCGGGTTCAATGCGCCACCGCGCACACCGCGGAACAGCGGTGCCTCCGACGATTGAGGATGTGGACAGAGGCGGAGATACCGGTCTACAGCCTCACGCGCCGCAGGGATTACGGGGACGATGCGTTCTTTGCCACCCTTACCGATGATGCGCAGGGTTTGCGGCAATGGGGTATCGGCCCCAGTCAGAGAAAGGGCCTCGGAAATCCGCAAGCCGCAACCATAGAGTAGGGTGACAACTGCTACGTCTCTCGCGGCAACCCAATCCGATGTTGCCTGCAATTCGACCGTGTCGATCATGGCCCGGGCTGCGTCCTCGGCCAGGGGGCGCGGCAGCTTCTTGGTGAACTTGGGCGCGCGGGTGGACAGGACGGCCGTGGGTTCAAACCCTTCCCGTTCAGCTAGCCATCGGTAGAAACTTTTGACAGCCGAGAGTTTGCGCGCAAGCGACCGCGCACCAATCCCATCCGCGCGCAGTTGTGCCATCCAGGCTCGCATATCCGAGATCGAGATGCGCTCAAGTGCGGCAAGCCCCTGACGATCCCCTTGATGGAGTGTCATGAAGGACAGAAAATCAGTGACATCGCCGCGATAGGCGGACTGGGTGTTGTCTGATCGCCCAGCCAGCGCGCCAAGGCTTTCCAGCCAATGCTGCAAGGCATCCCTGCACGCCGGTGAAATCAGGCTCACGACAGCCAGTGGCGCATCGAGCGTTCGAATACGCCTGCGAAGAAGGCCAAAAGATCAGTGCCAAGCTGTGGCGTGAAATGGCGCGGATCGGTGGCGCCTATCACGATCATGCCTGGCAGGCGGCCTGCACCCAGATCCAGCTTGAGGCATGCCTCGGACCGCAGATGGTCGGCGTCGCTACCAAAGATGCGTGGGTTGGGTTGACGGATTTCGCGCAAGGTGACATCGCGCACTGTGCTTCCGCGATCCTGCGAGAGGTATCTGTTGACGTAACCGGGTTCAACGACCGTCAGAACACCGCCCAGCGTGTCGATCGCGGGGTCGTCTTGCAGGATGGCGGTTTCCAAAACCAGAGTGATCTGATCGACACGCAGAATTTCGGGAACTTCGTTACCCAGGATGCGCAGAAAATCCTCGAACTCGACGGGTTCTAGGAGCCGCAGAATGGCGCGATGGATCTGATTGGTGCCGGCCAGGTTTTCATAGGCTGCCGCAATTACCGAACGATGCGTGTCTTCCAGCCGGTCCAACCGCGCTTCGAGCCGCTGCATGGCAATGCCACGCAAGTCGATCACGTTTTCACCGCGCGCTTGTTCATTGGCGCTGACCAATGCCTGCATCAGGTCTTTGTCATCCAGCAATGCGTCTGGTTTGGCCAGAATCGCAGCGCGAAGGCTGTCTTCAAGTTTTGGGTTGCTGCTCATGTCCCGTCCGGTCGGTATTTTTTGTTTTGGCGGCTTATAGCATGACGAACCGGTTTTGCCTTGGGAAAAATACATCTTTTGGTGGAATAATTGGCCCGTGTGGCGAGCGCTCCCGCCTGTTTGGCGCTGATCAGAGATCAGCCCCGCACAGTTGGGCCGGGCGCGGTGCCTGTCGGCACCGCGCGGTTGTGCAAAAGGATCAGAGGATTTGCTGACCGGTTTTGGCCCAATCGGCGAGGAAGGTTTCAAGACCTTTGTCTGTCAGAGGATGATCGGCCAGTTTCTTGATCACGGTTGGCGGTGCAGTGATCACATCGGCCCCGATACGCGCGCTGTCGGTCACGTGGTTCACGGTGCGGATCGACGCCGCGAGGATTTCGGTCTCGAACCCATAGTTGTCATAGACCTGACGAATGTCGGCGATCAGGTCCATTCCGTCGAGGTTGATATCGTCCAGACGACCGATGAAGGGCGAGATGAAGGTTGCGCCTGCTTTGGCTGCCAGAATTGCTTGATTGGTCGAGAAACACAGGGTCACGTTGACCATCTGGCCTTCGTCGCTGAGGGTTTTACAGGTTTTCAGGCCGGCCCATGTCAGCGGTACTTTGACCGCGATGTTCGGCGCGATCTTGGCCAGCTTGCGGCCTTCGGCGATCATGTCGTCGGCCTCGGTGGCGACAACTTCGGCGGATACGGGGCCGTCGACCAGATCGCAGATTTCCTTGGTGACTTCCAGAATGTCGCGGCCTGATTTCAGGATCAGCGAAGGGTTGGTGGTGACGCCGTCAACCATGCCCAGGTCGTTCAGTTCGGCAATGGCGTCGATCTCGGCGGTGTCTACGAAGAATTTCATGCGGGCAGTCCTTTGATGGGTTGGCCTTGGTCGCGGATGGCTTTACCTCAAAGAGACCCCTGCTGGAACCCCCTGCATAGGATATGCTGTGAGCGCTAACGAATTTTTCGACGAAGGAGAGCTGGTTGCGGTGCTGACCACGCAGCCGCTGGACCGTACGTTGGATTACAAAGCGCCCGAAGGTGGGTGCTTTTTAGGCGCGTTTGTCGAGGTGCCGCTGGGGCCACGCAAGGTTCTGGGCGTAGTTTGGGGGCCGGGACAGGGCGGGTTTGATCTGAACAAGGCGCGGTCCGTGATCCGGGTGCTTGAAGTTGCGCCCATGCGAGAAGAGATGCGGGTGTTTTTGGGAAAGGTGGCGGATTACACGCTAACACCGATGCCTGCGATGCTGCGCCTTGCAACCCGCGCGCCGGGCTTGGGTGATACGCCGTCGATGCGGAAGGTCTATCGCCTGGGTGTTGCCGAGCCGGATCGGATGACCGACGCTCGGGGCCGGGTGCTTGAGGTGTTGAAAGAATACGGCGGGCTGGCCTTCACGTTGAAAGAACTGGCCGAGCAGGCCGGGGTAACGACCTCTGTCGTCAAAGGGTTGGTCAAACTGGGCGCTGTTCGAGAAGAGGACAGCCCGCGTGACCTGCCCTATCCGCATCTGAACCCGGATTTGCCGAGCAAACAGCTTACGGACGACCAAGCCGCGGCGGTCGCCTCGTTGAAAGATGGTCAGCGCACAGGTGATTACGGCACTACTTTGCTGAAAGGCGTGACGGGTTCGGGCAAGACGGAGGTGTATCTGGAGGCCGTCGCAGAAACATTGCGCATGGGGCGGCAGGCTCTGGTGCTGCTGCCTGAGATTGCGCTGACCGCCGAATTCCTTACCCGCGTCGAGGCCCGGTTCGGCGCCCACCCTGCCGAATGGCATTCGGGTGCAACCATGACTGAACGACGCCGGGTCTGGCGCATGGTTGGTCAGGGTGATGCGCAACTGGTCGTGGGCGCGCGATCAGCTTTGTTTCTGCCCTTCCGCGATCTGGGGCTTGTTGTGGTCGATGAAGAGCACGACACATCCTATAAACAGGAAGACGGGGTGCACTATAGCGCCCGCGATATGGCGGTTTTGCGGTCCGCCATTTGCGGCGCGCGCGTGGTTTTGGCCAGCGCGACGCCCTCGCTAGAAAGCTGGGCAAATGCCGAGGCGGGCAAGTATGAAAGGTTGGACCTGACGTCCCGCTTTGGCGCGGCGATGCTGCCCGAAATGAGGTCAATTGATATGCGGGCCGAACCGCTGCAACCCAACAGCTGGATCTCACCGTCCTTGCGGCAGGCCGTGCAACAACGGATCGAGAATGGTGAACAGTCCCTGCTGTTCATAAACCGCCGCGGCTATGCGCCGGTCACCTTGTGCCGAGCTTGCGGCAGCCAAATTGCATGCGATCATTGCGATGCACGGATGGTGGAACATCGTTTTCTCAAACGCCTCATGTGCCATCAGTGTGGTGAGACCAAACCGATGCCCTACGTTTGTCCATCGTGCGGGGTCGAGGGCAAACTGGCGCCGGTGGGGCCGGGGATCGAACGGCTGGCGGAGGAGGCCGAAGCCACCTTTCCTGACGCCAACATCACCATGCTGAGTTCGGATCTTTTCGGATCGGCCCGGGCGTTGAAGGCAAAGATCGAGGAGATTGCCGCAGGGGAGGCGGATATCATCATCGGCACCCAACTGGTGGCCAAGGGGCATAACTTCCCCAAGCTGACATTGGTCGGTGTCATTGATGCGGATCTTAGCCTGCATGGGGCTGACCTGCGCGCGGCCGAGCGCACCTTTCAATTGATGCGGCAAGTGGCGGGTCGAGCGGGGCGTGCGGACAAACCCGGTCAGGCCCTGTTGCAGACCTTCCAACCCGAGCATCCGGTGATCCGGGCGATCCTGTCAGGGGATGAGGAAGGGTTCTGGAAAACCGAAGCCGCTGCGCGACAAGCAGCTGGTGTGCCGCCTTATGGGCGCATGGCGGGTATCGTCTTGTCCGGACCAGAGGTTGGGCCGGTGTTCGATATCGGCAACGCCATGGCTCGCAATGATGCGCCACTGCGCGAGATCGGGGCGCAGGTCTTTGGCCCGGCGCCCGCCCCAATAGCGCGTATTCGCGGGCGTCACCGGGTGCGTCTGTTGGTCAAGGCCCCAAAGGGGGCGCCAATACAAGACGGCATCGCCCGCTGGATTGCGCCGTTGCGCCTGAAAGGCGATATTCGTCTGACGGTCGATATCGACCCGCAGAGTTTCTACTGATCTCTGCACCTGTGCAGACCCATTGTGCGCTCCGTGCTTTCCTCTCGCCAAACCCTGGAAATGGGCGTAGAGGGACTCTCATGCTGAAACCCATGCCCCTTGCCGAGGCGCAAAGCCTGCCGTTCTGGCGCCGCCCGATCACGCTTCTTTTTGTGATGGCGATGACCATGCCGATTGCGTTCAACGGCTGGAGTGCCCTGCTGAACAATTTCGTCATCGAGGTGGCGAATTTTGATGGCGCGGATATCGGCCTGCTGCACACGGTGCGCGAAATCCCGGGCTTTCTGGCGGTTGGTGTGATTGCGGTGATCATTTTCGTCCGCGAGCAGGTCTTGGCCATGATCTCGCTGATGATGCTGGGTGTGGCAACAGCGGTGACGGCATGGTTCCCCAGCCTGGGTGGGTTGCTATTCGTGACTTTGTTCAGCTCGATCGGCTTTCACTACTACGAAACGGTAAACCAGTCGCTTCAGCTGCAATGGTTGCCCAAGGACAAGGCCCCGCAAGTGCTGGGCTGGCTGGTGGCCATGGGGTCGGCTGCAACGGCGGTGGTCTATGGACTGATCGTGTTGACATGGGATCGGTTCGATCTGTCCTACAATACCGTTTTTTGGGCCACCGGAGGGGTGACTGCTCTGCTGGCGCTGTTCAGCCTGATTGCTTATCCGCAATTTGACGCGCCCACACCGCAGACTAAGAAACTGATCCTGCGCAAACGCTACTGGCTATACTACGCGCTGCAATTCATGGCCGGAGCGCGTCGCCAGATCTTTGTCGTCTTTGCGGGCTTCATGATGGTTGAGAAATTCGGGTTCGAAGTTCACGAACTCACCAGCCTGTACCTGATCAATCTCGTGATCAACATGGCCGCCGCTCCGATGCTGGGCAAAGCAGTGGCCACGTTTGGCGAGCGCCGCACGTTGATCTTCGAATATACCGGCCTCGCGATCGTCTTTGCAGCCTATGGCGGCATCTATTGGTTTGGCTGGGGCGTTTTGCTGGCGGCGATCCTTTACGTGATCGACCACGTTCTGTTTGCTTTGGCGCTGGCGCTGAAAACCTATTTCCAAAAGATTGCTGATCCGGCGGATATCGCTCCAACAGCTGCGGTGGCCTTCACCATCAACCATATTGCGGCGGTGTTCCTGCCTGCGCTGCTGGGCCTGCTTTGGGTCGTGTCGCCCGGAGCCGTCTTTGGCCTGGCGGCTGCAATGGCCATGATCTCGCTGCTGCTGTCGCTGCTCATCCCGCGCCATCCCGAGCCAGGGAACGAAACCATCCTGTCCAAATACGCCGCGGCCCCTGCTGAATGAGCGCCTATGCTTGACCTTGGCGGGCCCAAGCCATAGGCGCTGTCTCAACTGAGACAGGAGGTCCCCATGCCCACATTCACCGCGTTAACGACGCTGACAGGCAAAACTGCCGCCGAAGGTCTGGGCGAGGCGATGGAGCGTTTGGACCCGGAACCAACTGGTGTTGGTGTGTTCGAGGTCGAAGACGGCTCGGGCCTTTGGGAAGTTGGGGGGTATTTCACTGAAGCTCCAGATGAGACAGCCCTTGCGGTTTTGGCTGCTGCGTTTGAGGCCAAATCCTTTGTCGTCTCGGAACTGCCTGAAACCGATTGGGTTGCCCATGTGCGCCGCGAGCTCGCCCCCGTTGAGGCAGGCCGGTTCTTTGTCTACGGCAGCCACGATGCAGACAAGCTGCCCAAGGGTCGGATACCATTGCTGATCGAGGCCGCGATGGCGTTTGGCACAGGCCATCACGGCACCACGCTTGGGTGTTTGAAGGCGCTGGATCGTTTGCTGGATGACGGGTTCAGCGCGATGAAAGTTGCCGATATCGGATGTGGCACCGCCGTTCTGGCCATGGCCGCAGCACGTGTGTGGGATGGCGAGATTCTGGCCAGCGACATTGATCAGGTGGCGGTTGATGTGGCCGAGGCCAACCTGAAGGCCAATGGCATGGCCGGAGCCGTTCGCTGTGTCGAGGCGGCGGGGTTCGATCATCCTGAGCTTAAATCTGCCGCGCCGTATGACCTGATATTTGCAAATATCCTCAAGGGCCCGCTGGTGGCTTTGTCACCCGAAATTGCCGCGAATCTCTGTACGGGGGGGTACGCAATTCTGTCGGGAATCCTCAATGAACAGGCTGACGATGTCGTGTCTGTTTATTCCCAGAATGGATTTAATCTGACCGACAGAAGTGAGATTGGTGAATGGACGACGCTAATCTTAAGCAAACAGGGCCCAATTTAGACCATTTGCAGGAGTTTTATGGATTTTTGCCACGGTTTTGTCGCATTCTCTGCTTACCGTTTTTTGATCAACTCGATGGGGGGCGGTTTTGTGGAGGCTGCCATGACGACAAAACAACTGGAATTCAATCAGCGCGTACATCGCCTGAACAAGAAGCATCACAAGATGAGCCGAGGCTATCGCGCGACGATGCGCAAGGATGGCTTGGTTGTTATGAAACCACAGCGTGTTCGATCAGCTGTTCCGGCTAAAGTGTTAGTCTTTTGCTTGCTTGGCTTTTTCGGATTCAAAGCGTTCCTGCTCTCCAGCCTCGGGCCGACAGGCTATCAGTTTCGGATCGATAGCCTGAATCAGGGCACATCGGTTGAACAGGCTGGTGCCTGGGTCATGCAGATCGATCCCTTGTCCGAAGCGCTGGCGATTCAGTTGAACAAGGTTCTCTACTGATACAGTTCGGTTTTAGACGTCCAGAATAGAAAAACACCGCGCGCTGATCAGCACGCGGTGTTTTCTGTTTGCCCCATAGGGAGGAGAAGGGGCAGTTATGTTGTCGTCGTCTTAACGGCGGCCTTCGGCGATCATATCGATGTCGCCACGGCACAGGCCGATATCTTCCAGCTCGCGGTCCGTCAGGCCAGTCAGCGCTTTGCGTGTTGCGCGGGCGTCGTTCCATTCAGCAACGACATTGAATGCCGATGCAAAAAGCGCGCCGATACGGCCAACGAGGCCGAACGAGCCAGTGGTGGCGATGCGGGTGGTGTCCAGTGCAGCCATATCCTGTTTCCTTCTGGTTTGTGTTTCATATCGATCTTGCGATCTGCCGGGCATTTAGTGCTGCCAAATCGCCTGCACAAGATCATTTTTTGCATATTTCCTATGCAATAATTGCAAGCCTCATCTTCAACATGTTTAAGCCGTAATTCGCTTAAATTATTGGTTAATTCGCGTTCATAAACTGGTCGAAAACAGATTATTCGAAGTCGCAATCGACGCGTGGTGTCGTTGGCAGGACAAAGCTGTCGGTTTTTGTCCATGGACCAATTCGCTTGGAAAATGTTCACGCTTCGTGCTAGGCGTTGAAAAAAGATCACATAACCCGAGCAGGCCGAGGCACAACATGCGAATTTTGGGCATTGATCCGGGGTTGAGAACCTTGGGATGGGGCGTCATCGAATCGCATGGCAGCCGCCTGAGCCATGTTGCGAACGGGTTATGCAAATCAGATGGCGACGATCTGGGTGAGCGGCTGCTGTCGTTGCATAACCAGATTGTCGAAGTGATTGCCGAGCATCAGCCGGATCAGGCTGCCATTGAACAGACTTTTGTGAACAAGGACGGGGCAGGGACCCTTAAGCTGGGCCAAGCGCGGGGTGTGGCGCTGTTGACGTTGGCTCAGGCGGGTTTGCCGGTGGGGGAATACGCGCCCAACCGGGTCAAGAAGACCGTGGTTGGTGTTGGCCATGCCGAGAAAGAGCAGGTTTTGCACATGGTCAAACTGCAACTGCCCGGCTGTTCACCAAAAGGCGCAGATGCGGCGGATGCGCTGGCGATTGCGATTTGTCATGCGTATTACGGCAAGACGCAGCAATCGCGGTTGAAAGAGGTCGGGGCATGATCGGTAAGCTGACAGGGCGTTTGGACTATCGCGCAGCGGATCATGTCCTGATCGATGTGCGTGGGGTCGGTTACATTGTCTATTGCTCCGACCGAACCATGGCAGCCCTACCGGGGGTGGGTGAGGCGGTCTCGATCTACACCGATATGGTCGTGCGCGAGGACCTGATGCAGCTCTATGGGTTCCTATCTCTGGTCGAAAAGGAGTGGCACCGGTTGCTCTGCTCGGTTCAGGGCGTTGGGGCGAAGGTATCCTTGGCTATTCTGTCGGCGCTTGGTCCCGATGGGGTCAGCCGCGCGATTGCCCTGGGCGATTGGGCGGCAGTGAAAGCAGCCAAGGGCGTTGGACCGAAGACTGCGCAGCGAATTGTATTAGATCTCAAAGACAAGGCCCCGGGCGTCATGGCCATGGGCGGCACGGTAACCGAGGCGATGGATGGCCCCGCGCTTGAGGTGGTTGAACTGACTGAACCCGCCCCTGCGCCGAAACGCGTGGCGAAACCGGCCTCGGGGTCAGCAGCGGCATCTGCGGGCGCGCTGTCTGCGCTGTCAAATCTGGGCTATGGCCCGTCCGAGGCCGCCTCGGCCGTGGCCGAAGCGGCGGCGAGCCTGCCGGAAGCGAGTGAGGCTGAATTGATCCGCGCAGCACTGAAATTGCTGGCACCAAAGGGCTGAGTGAATGGTAGACGCTGATCCCACCCTGCGCCCCGACCCTCTGCCCGAGGATAATGACCGCGCATTGCGCCCGCAGGGATTGGACGAGTTCATCGGTCAGGCCGAGGCACGCGCTAACCTGCGCATCTTCATCCAATCGGCCAAGCAGCGGGGTGAGGCGATGGATCATACGTTGTTCCATGGCCCTCCGGGCTTAGGGAAAACCACGCTGGCTCAGATCATGGCGCGTGAGTTGGGCGTAAACTTTCGCATGACATCCGGCCCGGTTCTGGCCAAAGCAGGTGACCTGGCGGCGATCCTGACCAATCTGGAATCGCGCGATGTGCTGTTCATCGACGAGATACACCGTCTGAACCCGGCGGTTGAAGAAGTGCTCTATCCCGCGATGGAGGATTTTGAGCTGGATCTGGTCATTGGCGAGGGCCCGGCGGCCCGTACAGTGCGGATCGAGTTGCAGCCGTTCACGCTTGTCGGAGCGACCACGCGGATGGGGCTTCTGACAACGCCGCTACGCGACCGTTTTGGTATTCCAACAAGGTTGCAGTTTTATACTGTGGATGAGTTGCATGAGATCGTCACCCGCAACGCCCGCAAACTTGGTGCTCCGGCGGATGATGATGGCGCGCGCGAGATTGCGCGCCGGTCACGCGGGACACCCCGGATCGCTGGGCGGTTACTGCGCCGGGTGGTCGATTTTGCAATCGTCGAAGGGGACGGCCGGATCACGCGGGAACTGGCCGATGGAGCATTGACGCGTTTGGGGGTCGATAATCTGGGGCTGGATGGGGCCGACCGGCGGTATCTGAAGCTGATTGCTGAGAATTATGCGGGCGGTCCGGTTGGTATCGAAACGCTCTCGGCTGCGCTGTCAGAGAGCCGGGATTCGCTGGAAGAGGTGATCGAGCCCTATCTGTTGCAGCAAGGTTTGATCCAACGCACGCCGCGTGGGCGGATGTTGGCGCAAAAAGCGTGGACACATCTTGGAATTGCCCCGCCTCGCGGCCAGAGCGATCTGTTTGGTTGAAGCGACGCACTTAAGATTTTATGCCTCTCAGTGAGAGTATTTTCAGAAAGACAAAGGGCTGGGCGTGACTCCGGACGAGATCGAAGCGCTGTTTACCCGTGAGAGCGGTGAGTTTCTGTTTGCGCGCTGGGGGCGACCCGTCGTGCCCATCGTATTTGGGGTTGAGGATGAAACCCTGTCCACTGTCAAAGGCGCGTTTGAGGCGGTTGTGACGTTGGCCGGTCACAAGATGGCTGAAACCGACCCGGAACTGGGTGCCAATTGCATGGTGTTCTTTTTCCGCGACTGGCAGGAACTGCTTGAGGTGCCGGATCTGGATCGTCTGATCCCTGACCTCGGGCCATTGGTCGACCGGTTGTTGGCCGCTGAGGCCAATCAATACCGGATATTCCGGTTCGAAGAGGATGGCGCGATCCGCGCCGCGTTTGTTTTCCTTCGCATGGATAAGGAATTGTCCAAGGTGCCTGCGGAAACCCTTGCGCTTAGTCAGGTGGTGCAGACGATCCTGTTGTGGTCGGATACCGCGTTTCGGGCGCAATCGCCGCTGGCAATTACGGCAGGGGCCACGATCCTGCGGCCGGATATTGCTGCACTGATCCGCGCCGCGTATGACCCGATTTTGCCGGGGTCGGCGCAGGATGCCTCGCATGCTTTACGTCTGTTTGCCCGGTTGGAGACATTGCAATGAAACACACCTACCCGGTTCGCGTGTATTATGAAGACACCGATATGGGCGGCGTCGTCTATCACGCAAATTACCTGCGATATATCGAGCGCGCCCGCTCCGATTGGGTGCGAAAACTGGGCAATGACCAGAATGCGATGCGGGAACAGGGCATTGTTTGGGTCGTACGGCGCGTCGAGGCGGACTATCTGGCCGCAGCGCGGTTCGAGGATGAGCTGGTTGTGGAAACCGAGATGGTTTCGCTCTCTGGCGCACGGCTGACCATGTCGCAGCTGGTGAAACGGGGTGAGACCGAGATTTTCCGGGCTGAGGTTACCGCGGTGTGCATGAATGCGCAGGGCAAGCCCGTGCGCCTTCCGGCAGAGATTCGCGCATTGATGTAACAATTTGTGGACCTGGGGTGGTTCTGTTGGCTTTTCAGCCCCAACTGCGATAGCGTTTGGCAAAACAAGGCCAAATCAACGGCCATTCAGGCAAAAACAAAGAGCAGGTTCATGGAAGCTGAAACGCTGGCGCTGGCGCAGGAGATCGATTTCTCCATGTGGGGGCTGTATGCCCGCGCGACCTTTATCGTCAAACTGGTGATGTTGATGCTGATCGCGGCATCGATCTGGTCCTGGGGCATTATCATCCAAAAACTCATCAACTATCGCGCGGCTCGGCGCGAAGCGCAGGTGTTTGATGAACATTTCTGGTCTGGCAACCCGTTGGATGAGCTGTTCGAGCAGATCGGCTCGCAGCCTGACGGCAGTTCCGAGAAGATATTCGCCGCCGGAATGATCGAATGGCGCAGATCGCATCGCACCGATGGCGGGTTGATCGCAGGCGCAACGGCCCGGATTGATCGATCGATGGATGTCGCCATCGCAAAAGAGGCGGAGACCTTGCAGAAAGGGCTGCCTATTCTGGCGACCGTCGGCTCGACCGCGCCGTTCATAGGTCTGTTCGGTACGGTCTGGGGCATCATGAACGCCTTTATCGAGATTGCCGAGCAGCAGAACACCAACCTTGCCGTTGTCGCTCCCGGCATTGCCGAGGCGTTGTTGGCGACCGGTCTAGGCCTGTTGGCCGCGATCCCGGCGGTGATTTTTTACAACAAGCTCAGTGCCGATAGCGATCGGATCGTTGGCGGTTACGAGGCCTTTGCAGATGAATTCGCCACTATCCTGTCGCGTCAGTTGGACGGCTGAGCGATGGGCGCGGCGGTTCAGCAGAACTCTGGCAGCAATGGGCGCAGACGCGGACGGCGGCGTGGTCGCGCGCAACCAATGGCCGAGATCAACGTGACGCCTTTTGTCGATGTCATGCTGGTGCTGCTGATCATCTTCATGGTGGCAGCGCCTCTGCTGACCGTCGGGGTGCCTGTCGATCTGCCCAAGACTGCCGCAAGTGCTTTGCCCGGCGATAGTGAAGAACCGCTGACCGTCACGCTGACTGCTGATGGCCGTATTCAAATTCAGACCACCGATATTCAGCGCGAGGAATTGATCGGAAGGCTACGTGCCATTGCAGCCGAGCGCAGCAGCGATCGGGTCTTTCTGCGCGCTGACGGAGCAATCCCCTATGCACAGGTGATGCAGGTCATGGGCGCGTTGAATGCGGGCGGGTTTTCGAATGTGGGTCTTGTGACGGATACCGGCGGGCCGACGCTGGACGATGGGTAAAGGTGGGGTCGCGCGGTGGATACCGGCACCAAAATCTCGGCGATTGCGCATGTCGGGCTAATCAGCTGGGCGCTGTTCGGCGGCACCTTCCGGTCCGAACCTTTGCCGATGGCTGTGCAGGATGTGTCCGTGATTTCGGCTGAGGACTTTGTAGCGATGACCGCGCAGACCAACGCGCCCGAAGTGCCGACCTCACCGGGTATATTGGAGCAGCCGCCAGAGCCCGAGACCGAAGCCAACGCGCCCGAGGCGACACCGGAAGAACAACCGCGCCCCGAGCCCGTAACGCCATCTGAGCCCGAGCCCGAGGTTCAACCAGAAACGGTTGAAGTTCCGCCAGAACCGGAACTGCCAGAAGAGCCCCCGACACTGAAGGAACCGGAAACGACCGCCTTGGTTGCGCCTCCGGGCCCCGAGGCGCAGCCCAGCCCGTCTGAGCGGATCGCACCCGAACCCGTCGCGCCACCACCGCCCGAGGCGAAGCCGGATGAGGTGGAAACGCCCCCCGTTTCTTTGGACGAAGGTGCTGAAACCCAGCAGGAACAACAGGATCAAACCGCCCCGGAAGAGGCTGCGCCTGAGATTGTGACTGAGGCTGAGGAGAGCGATGAGCAAGCGCCTCTGACGTCGCCACGTCCACGTGTACGACCCAATCGTCCAGCCCCTGCGCCTGAACCAGAGGTGGCGGAAACTCCGGAACCGACCCCTGAGGCGCCGGCGCAGAACAATGATGATGCCATCAACGACGCGCTGGCCGAGGCTTTGTCCGAACCCGCCGCACCATCCGGCCCGCCGCTGACCAGCGGTGAAAAGGATGCGATGCGTGTGGCGGTATCGCAATGCTGGAATGTCGGCTCGTTGTCGACGGATGCGTTGAACGTCGTTGTTGTGGTTGGGTTTTCACTCAATCGTGATGGAACGGTTGTAGGCGGAAGTGTTCGCTTGCTGGACAGCTCTGGCGGGTCGGCGGGGGCTGAAAATCAGGCTTATCAGGCCGCAAGACGGGCAATTTTGCGCTGTGGTGCGCGTGGATACGATCTGCCTGCTGACAAATACGATCAGTGGCAGGATATTGAGATTACCTTCAATCCCGAGAGGATGCGGATCAAATGATGAAACTTCTGACCAGCCTCGTCCTTGGTCTGACCGTGATGTCGGCCCCGGTTCATGCTCAGAGCGGCCCGCTGCGCCTGGAGATCGACGAAGGGATCATCGAGCCGATGCCCTTTGCGGTTCCGAATTTTGTGCCTGATGGACCGTCCGCGACGCAATACGCCGCCGATCTTTCCCGCGTTGTCGCGGCGGACCTGACTGGAACGGGGCTGTTCCGTGAAATCTCCTCGGACGCATTCATCAGCCGCGTCAGTAGCTTTGATGCACCGGTGCAGTTTGCCGATTGGAAAGCGATCAATGCGCAGGCACTGATAACCGGGGCGGTCAATGTCTCGGGCAAGCGGCTGACGGTACGTTTCCGGGTCTGGGATGTGTTCTCAGGTCAAGAACTGGGCAACGGGCTGCAGCTGGCCGGAACCACCGATGGGTGGCGGCGCATGGCACATAAGGTTGCCGATCAGGTCTATAGCCGGATTACGGGCGAAGGTGGATATTTCGACAGTCGCGTGGCGTTTGTCTCGGAAAGCGGCCCTAAAAACCAGCGTCTGAAACGTCTGGCGATCATGGATTATGATGGGGCAAATGTTCAGTACCTGACCGACAGTTCCGCGATCGTTTTGGCCCCGCGCTTTTCGCCCACCGGGGATCGGTTGCTTTACACCAGCTATGAAACAGGCAGCCCGCGTATCTACGTGCTGGATGTGGGAAGCGTGAGGCGTCAGGAGTTGAATACCCAGGGTGGCACCATGAGTTTCTCGCCCCGCTTCTCACCGGATGGAAGGTCAATTGTCTATTCGCTGATCCAGGGCGGTAACACCGACCTTTGGAAGATGGATCTGGCCTCTGGGCAAAGTACGCGCCTGACTAATACGCCTGCGATTGAAACAGCGCCCAGCTATTCGCCAGACGGCAGCCAGATCGTGTTTGAAAGCGACCGTTCGGGAACACCACAACTGTATGTCATGCCCGCAAATGGGGGCGAGGCAACGCGGATCAGCTTTGGTCAGGGCCGCTATGGCACACCCGTCTGGTCGCCGCGCGGAGATTTGATCGCGTTCACCAAGCAAAACAAAGGCCGGTTCCATATCGGTGTGATGCGCACCAACGGGGACGAAGAACGCCTGCTCACATCTTCCTTCCTGGACGAAGGGCCAACATGGTCCCCGAACGGGAGGGTTATCATGTTCACCCGAGAGACACAGGGTGCAAGCGGTCGGGCGACGCTCTACTCAGTGGATATTTCGGGTCGGAACCTGCGGCCAGTGCGAACACCGGACGGTGGCAGCGACCCGTCATGGGGTCCGTTACAGAATTGATCGCTGCAGACGTGCGGGAACGTTCACAAGAAACCGCCCCTGTGGTAGACAGGCGGCAACGAACAAAACAACGAGGCACTTGAGATGAACATATTGGGCAAAATCCTGGCGCTGGGCGCGCTGAGCGTGGTTGCAGCTTGCGCAAACAATGATCCTTCGGCTCTGGGCGGTGGCGGTCCCGGTGGCAGCGGTTCGATTGTTGCGGGGTCACCCAGTGATCCGCGCTCGCCTGCGTATTTCCAGCAAACGGTTGGCGATCGCGTCTTGTTTGCAGTGGATCAGTCGACCCTATCGCCGCAGGCTCAGACGGTGCTTCAGGGGCAGGCCGAGTGGCTGATGGCGAACCCTGACTATGTGGCAACGATCGAAGGCCATGCCGATGAGCAGGGCACGCGCGAATATAACCTCGCGCTGGGTGCACGGCGGGCGAATGCAGCGCGCGAGTTCCTGATTTCGCGTGGGGTGGCGGGCAACCGACTGACCACTGTCAGCTATGGCAAAGAGCGCCCGATTGAAATTTGCAGCACCGAGGAATGCTATTCCAAGAACCGCCGTGCGGTAACAGTGCTGACCGGTTCAACCTTGGGGTAAGACGATGAGACTTGCAGGATGGGTTTTGGCCGCAGTTGTCGCAACAGCGGGCGTGGCGCAAGCGCAGGATCAGCAGACGCTGGCGGATATCCGGCAGGAGCTGACTGTGCTGCATGTGGAGATACAGCGCTTGAAGCGCGAGTTTTCAACCACCGGCTCTCCGGCGCCGAACCTTTCCGGCAGTTCTGTCCTTGAACGCGTCGACGCGATTGAGGCCGAGCTACAACGCCTGACGCGTCAGACTGAGCAATTGAACCAGCGGGTGCAGAACATTGTGACCGATGGAACCAACCGGATCGGGGATCTTGAATTCCGCCTTTGCGAGTTAGAGACCAATTGTGAAATCTCTGGCGAACCAACCAGCACATTGGGGGGCGAAGACACCGGTTCGGGCACAGAGGTGATAACACCGGCCACACCTCCTGCGACCGAGCAGGCAGAACTCGCCGTTGGCGAGCAGGCGGATTTCAACGATGCGTCGCAAGCGCTGGCCGATGGTGATTTCCAGACCGCCGCGACCAAGTTTGCGCAGTTCGATACATCCTATCCCGGCAGCCCTTTGGCGCCCGAGGCGCATTTGAAACGAGGGCAAGCGCTGGAAGGTTTGGGTGACACGCGCGAAGCGGCACGCGCCTTTCTTGCCAGCTTCACCGGCGATTCCGAAGGGGCGGTTGCGCCCGAGGCGTTGTATGAGCTCGGCGCGGCGCTGGGCCGTCTGGGTCAAACCGATCAGGCCTGTATCACCCTCAGTGAGGTCGGCGTTCGGTTCCCTTCCTCTGGTCCCGCGTCAAATGCCACACAGGAAATGGCCTCACTGGGGTGTTCTTGAACCGGACCCCGAACAGCCTCACATCCGATATTCGCGCCCGGCTGCCTGAACGGCTGCCGCCACGTTTGGGTATTGCTGTTTCGGGCGGTGGCGACTCGGTGGCGCTGATGCACCTTCTCGCTGAAATCGCCGCAGATGAAGGGACTGAGCTATGTGCAGCCACGGTTGACCATGGCTTGCGACCAGAAGCGGCCGAAGAGGCCCAAATTGTAGCGCGGCAGGCGGCTGGACTGGGGCTGAAACACGACATCCTGAAGTGGCAAGGTTGGGACGGCTCAGGCAATCTGCAGGATCAAGCGCGGCAGGCGCGGTATGCATTGCTGGCCCAATGGGCGCATGCAAATAGTATCCCTGCGATTGCGTTGGGTCATACTGCGGATGATCAGGCAGAAACGGTGCTGATGCGGCTGGCCCGTTCCGCAGGGGTGACAGGCCTTGCAGCGATGCCAAATTCGCATGCCTGGGCGGGTATCACCATTCTGCGCCCGATGCTTGGGATCACCCGCCATAGCTTGCGTGACTATCTATCGGATAAGGGGCTGAACTGGATCGAGGATCCATCGAATCAGGACAAAAGATTTGACCGGATCAAAGCCCGAAAAGCACTTGCTGACCTGTCTCCGCTGGGGATCACGCCCGAAACCTTGTCGCGCGTCGCCAGCAACCTTGCCCAAGCGCGTGAGGCGCTGGACCTGTTTACGCAGGAATCCGCCCGCAAGGTCGCGGTTGCTATCGATGGGGATGTTCGTGTGGATCGGGCCGCGTTCCAAACCTTGCCAGCCGAGATCAAGCGTCGACTGCTTGTCGGTATCCTCGGCTGGATTTCAGGGCCAGGATATCCCCCGCGTCAGTCCGCTGTGGACCAAGCCGTAGAAGCGCTGGACAATGGGGAAGCGGGATCGCTAAGCGGGTGTTTGCTGGCGCCTCAAGCCGCGAACACTTGGATTTGCAGAGAGTTTCAGGCCGTTGCCAACCTGAAAGCGCCCCCCGACGCGCGCTGGGATGGGCGCTGGGTTCTGTCCGGGCCGGGGACCAACGGATTTGAAATCCGTGCGCTGGGTGAGGCCGGGCTTGCCTCGGTTCCCGATTGGCGTGCAACGGGGCGTCCGCGCCTTGCATTACAATCCTCACCAGCGATCTGGCACGGTGATGAATTGCAGGCGGCGCCTTTGGCAGGCTTTCCCAATGGCTGGAGCGCAGAACTCGCACCGGAATGGCCCGAGTTTTACGCGTCGTTTTTATCGCATTGAACCTGCGCCAATCCTCTCTATTTTAAGAAGCAACCCGGCAAATACCCGTTTGCCGAAATCTTTTGGGAGAATTTCCTTGGGCAACGCTCGCAATATCGCCTTCTGGGTCGTTCTGTTCTTGCTGATCCTTGCACTGTTCAATTTGTTCAGCGGACCGGGCGGAACACTTCAGAGCAATGAACGCACCTACTCCGACTTTGTCAGCGCCGTACAGAACGGTGAAGTCAAGAACGTAACACTGGATGGTGAGCAGATCCGCTACACCACCGAAACCGGCGGAACCTACGTGACGATCAAACCCGGCGATGCCGAGGTCACCAAGCTGCTGATTGACGAGAACATCCCGGTGCGCGCTGAGAAACAACAGCAGTCGGGCTTTCAATCGTTCCTGATCACGCTGCTGCCCTTCCTTCTGCTGATCGGTGTCTGGGTCTATTTCATGAATCGAATGCAAGGCGGTGGCAAAGGCGGCGCGATGGGCTTTGGCAAGTCCAAGGCCAAGATGCTGACCGAAAAGCATGGCCGCGTGACGTTTGACGACGTCGCAGGCATTGACGAGGCCAAGGAAGAGCTGGAAGAGATCGTTGAATTCCTGCGCAACCCGCAGAAATTCTCGCGCCTCGGCGGTAAGATCCCGAAGGGCGCTCTTCTGGTTGGCCCTCCGGGTACTGGTAAAACGCTGCTGGCCCGTGCGATTGCGGGTGAGGCGGGCGTGCCGTTCTTCACCATCTCAGGCTCTGACTTTGTTGAAATGTTCGTGGGTGTCGGTGCGAGCCGTGTCCGTGACATGTTCGAACAGGCCAAGAAGAACGCGCCGTGTATCGTGTTCATCGACGAGATCGACGCCGTTGGTCGCCATCGCGGCGCGGGTTACGGCGGTGGCAATGATGAGCGCGAACAGACCCTCAACCAGTTGCTGGTCGAGATGGACGGGTTTGAGGCCAACGAAGGTGTGATCATTCTGGCGGCCACCAACCGCAAAGACGTTCTGGACCCTGCGCTGCTGCGCCCGGGCCGGTTTGACCGCAACGTGACCGTCGGCAATCCTGACATCAAAGGCCGTGAGAAGATCTTGGGCGTACATGCGCGTAAGACACCTCTGGGCCCCGATGTCGATCTGCGGATTATCGCGCGTGGTACTCCGGGCTTTTCCGGTGCCGATCTGGCAAACCTTGTGAACGAGGCCGCGCTGATGGCCGCGCGTGTAGGTCGTCGCTTTGTCACCATGGAAGACTTCGAGAACGCCAAAGACAAGGTGATGATGGGGGCCGAGCGCCGATCGATGGTGCTGACCCAGGACCAAAAGGAAAAGACCGCGTATCACGAAGCCGGTCACGCGGTTGTTGGTCTGGAACTGCCCTTGTGCGATCCGGTCTACAAGGCGACGATCATTCCGCGCGGTGGTGCGCTGGGTATGGTGGTGTCGCTGCCTGAAATGGACCGTCTGAACTATCACCGGGATGAGTGTGAGCAAAAGCTGGCCATGACCATGGCAGGCAAGGCCGCCGAGGTGATCAAATATGGTGAGGATCATGTGTCGAACGGCCCCGCCGGTGACATCATGCAGGCCAGCCAGCTCGCACGCGCGATGGTGATGCGCTGGGGCATGTCGGACAAGGTCGGCAACATTGACTATGCCGAAGCGCATGAAGGGTACTCGGGCAATACAGCCGGGTTCTCGGTGTCGGCACATACCAAAGAGCTGATCGAAGAAGAGGTGAAACGCCTGATCCAGCAGGGATATGAGCACGCCTACAAAATCCTGACCGACAAGAACGAGGCGTGGGAACGTCTGGCCCAAGGCCTGCTGGAATACGAAACCTTGACCGGGGATGAGATCAAGCGCGTCATGAATGGCGAGCCGCCCAGCGAAAGCGATGATGAGGACGACAAGCCGGATGAGGGCAGCGCGCCGAGCGTTACGGCGATTCCCAAGACCAAGCCTAAGAAATCTCCGCCCGAAGGTGGGATGGAGCCTGAACCAACGGCATAATCACAAAACCCGGAGCTTGCCTCCGGGTTTTTCTTTCCTTCGCTGCAGGCATGCGCATTATGCGCGACGTGGCACGATAGAGAAGGACCGCCGATGCCGTTTTTGCGCGAAACCGAGTATTCAGCCGAGGTGATCTGGTTGGGGCATGTCCCCGCCGGGAAGTCCTTGCGTGCACAGCAGGTCGACGCGTTGCAGCTCGGGTTTGAGGGTGTTCAAGGGGAACGCCATGAAGGGCTCAATCGCGCATCCTGCGTGCGGGTTGGGAATCTTTATCCAAAGGGGACTGAAATCCGAAATGTGCGTCAACTGTCGATTTTGTCCGCCGAAGAATTGACCGAAATTGCGCAGACGATGAAACTGGATGAACTGGACCCCTCTTATCTGGGGGCGTCAATCGTCCTGCGCGGTATTCGGGATTTTTCGCACATACCGCCATCATCGCGATTGCAGGCCGATAGTGGCGTTACGCTCACTGTTGATATGGAAAACGCACCCTGTGTCCTGCCAGGGCGCGAGATTGAGGCAGATCACGCCGGTCATGGGGCGGGGTTCAAGCCTGCTGCGAAGGGACGCCGTGGGGTGACTGCATGGGTCGAGCGGCCCGGCGAACTACGCATTGGCGACAGGATGAAACTGTTTGTTCCCGATCAACCGATTTGGGCGCCATAGGTGGCCTGGGTTTCCGATTAGAAACGACAGAGTCGACCTAACGCCGTTTCGCGGCATGAATATGTCGGAATCCATAGCCATTGGATTTGTACACAACGCTATGGGTTGCTCAGCATCGGCGCGCCGCGCCGAATTTGCACGGCATTCAATCAGGGACCCTGCCCAATGAGCTATAAATCTGACATCGAAATCGCGCGTGAGGCGAACAAGAAGCCGATTCAGGAAATCGGTGCCAAGCTGGGTATCTCCAGCGATGATCTGCTGCCCTATGGCCATGACAAGGCGAAGGTCAGCCAGGACTTCATCAACTCGGTGCAGGGCCGCGAAGACGGCAAGCTGATCCTGGTCACCGCGATCAACCCGACCCCGGCGGGTGAGGGTAAGACCACCACCACTGTTGGTCTGGGCGATGGTCTGAACCGCATTGGCAAGAACGCGATGATCTGTATTCGCGAAGCCTCGCTTGGCCCGAACTTCGGCATGAAGGGCGGCGCTGCGGGCGGCGGCTATGCGCAGGTTGTTCCGATGGAAGAGATGAACCTGCACTTCACAGGTGACTTCCACGCCATCACCTCGGCTCACTCACTGCTGTCGGCGATGATCGACAACCACATCTATTGGGGCAACGAGTGCGATATCGACATCCGTCGTGTTGCATGGCGTCGCGTGGTCGACATGAACGACCGCGCGCTGCGTCAGATCACGGCGTCTCTGGGCGGTGTGTCGAACGGCTTCCCGCGTGAGACGGGCTTTGACATCACCGTTGCATCTGAGGTCATGGCGATCCTTTGCCTGGCCAACGACCTGAAAGACCTGGAAAAGCGTCTGGGCGACATCATCGTTGCTTATCGCCGTGACAAGACCCCGGTCTACTGCCGCGACATCAAGGCCGAAGGCGCAATGACCGTTCTGCTGAAAGACGCAATGCAGCCGAACCTGGTGCAGACGCTGGAAAACAACCCGGCCTTTGTGCATGGCGGCCCGTTTGCAAACATTGCACACGGCTGTAACTCGGTCATCGCGACCAAAACTGCTCTGAAAGTTGCTGACTATGTCGTGACCGAAGCGGGCTTTGGTGCCGATCTGGGTGCCGAAAAGTTCATGAACATCAAGTGCCGCAAGGCGGGCATCGCTCCGTCGGCTGTGGTTCTGGTTGCCACCGTGCGCGCGATGAAGATGAACGGCGGCGTTGCCAAAGCCGATCTGGGCGCCGAGAACGTGGATGCGGTTCAGTCTGGCTGTGCCAACCTCGGCCGTCACATCGAGAACGTGAAGTCCTTTGGCGTACCGGTTGTTGTCGCCATCAACCATTTTGTCACCGACACCGACGCCGAAGTTGAAGCGGTCAAGAGCTACTGCGCCGAGCATGGCGTTGAGGCGGTTCTGTCGCGTCACTGGGAACTGGGCTCGGAAGGCTCGGCGCCTCTGGCTGAGAAAGTTGTCGAAATCGTTGAAGGTGGCAGCGCGAATTTCGCGCCGATCTACCCCGACGATATGCCTCTGTTCGAGAAAGTCGAAACCATCGCCAAGCGCATCTATCGCGCAGACGAGGTGCTGGCTGACAACAAGATCCGCAACCAGCTGAAGGAATGGGAAGCCGCAGGTTATGGCAACCTGCCGGTCTGCATGGCCAAGACTCAGTATTCCTTCTCGACCGACCCAACCCTGCGCGGCGCGCCCACCGGCCATTCGGTTCCGGTGCGCGAGGTTCGTCTGTCGGCTGGTGCAGGTTTCATTGTGGTAGTCTGCGGCGAGATCATGACCATGCCTGGCCTGCCGCGCAAACCTGCGGCCGAGACCATCTGCCTTAACGACGCAGGTGAGATCGAGGGCTTGTTCTAAGCGCCTGAATGATACATCTCGTGGTCTGGGGATACCCCCGGGCCATGAGGAGAGAAACATGCCCACTCTGATACCGCCGCAAGACTGTCGCTCGATGCAGGAATTGCGGCCTCAGATCGACAAGCTGGACCGCCAATTGATCGAATTGTTGGTAACGCGCGCAGGCTATATTGACCGTGCGTCTCAGCTGAAACCCGGCGAGGGGCTGCCCGCCCGTATCCCGGATCGCGTCGAAGAGGTGGTGCAGCGTGTGCGCAAGAGCTCGGATGAATTGGGCATGGACCCCGATCTTGCTGAAAAGCTTTGGCGCATTTTGATTGATTGGTCGATTGCCCGCGAAGAACGCGTGATCGGCGCTGACTGACCAAACAGGCGCCTTGTGCGCCTGATCCGTTTTGGAAGAGGGGATTGAAGAATGGTAGCCCAGGTTATCGACGGTAAAGCCTTTGCAGCAAAAGTACGCGCGCAGGTGGCTGATCAAGTTGCAAAGCTGAAGGAAGAAAACGGCATCACACCCGGTCTGGCCGTGGTGTTGGTGGGCGAAGACCCGGCGAGTCAGGTCTATGTGCGTTCGAAAGGAAAGCAGACCGTTGAGGTCGGCATGAACTCGTACGAGCACAAGCTGGACGCCGACACATCCGAAGACGACCTGCTGGCGCTGATCGACAAGCTGAACACCGATCCGGCTGTGCATGGCATTCTGGTGCAGTTGCCGCTGCCCAAGCATCTGAACGAAGACCTCGTGATCAATTCGATTGATCCGGCCAAGGATGTGGATGGGTTCCATATCTCGAATGTGGGTCTGCTGGGCACCGGCCAGAAGTCGATGGTGCCGTGCACCCCGCTGGGATGCCTGATGATGCTGCGCGACCACCATGGCTCGCTGTCCGGTATGGATGCGGTTGTGATCGGGCGGTCGAACATCGTTGGCAAGCCGATGGCACAGCTGCTGCTGGGCGACAGCTGTACCGTGACCATCGCGCACAGCCGCACCAAGGATCTACCCGATGTCGTGCGATGCGCCGACATCGTTGTGGCCGCCGTTGGCCGCCCTGAAATGGTGCCGGGCGATTGGATCAAGGAAGGTGCCACCGTGATCGACGTTGGCATCAACAGGATCGAACGCGATGGCAAGAATAAGCTGGTTGGCGATGTGGATTATGCGAGCGCGGCCGAGCGTGCAGGTGCAATCACCCCAGTTCCCGGTGGCGTAGGGCCCATGACGATCTCCTGCCTGCTGGCCAACACGCTGACGGCATGCTGCCGTGCAAATAGTCTGCCCGAACCCGAAGGCCTTACCGCATAATTCTGCGTTCTGGAACTGAACCAGAATCAGCTAGCTTAAGATACGATTTACCGCGCCCGCATGACCACGGGCGCGGTATTTTTTTGAAAAGCTTTCCTTGTGAAGTAAATCGTGATAAATATTATTTTCCAGATGGTTACTAAGTTAGTCTGCATCTTTGCCAATATGTCTGATGTTGATTTGGCGCGGTGCATCTGAAGATAAGTATGAATACCGAAGTCAGTGAACTCAAAACGGCCCTTACCCCTCAGCGCATGTGCGCCGCGTTCATTTTTCTTCCGTTACTGTCATATGCCTTCCCCCCCTTCATGGATGCTGATGTTCCCTATGGATTGCGCCTGTTGTTTTGGGTCGGAGTTATGGCAATCGCGTTGGGCGCGATCTGGGCAACCCGGGTGCTTTTGCGAGACAAGCTGATACTATTGAAACTGCCGCTGCGCGATTTGGCTTTCGCGGCGGTGATCCTGGTGTTTCTAACACCGCTGTTGTGGCTGCTGGCTTGGGGTCTGTTTACATATACCGGAAAGATGGTGCCCGAGGTTAAATCGGTTGCAGCGTATGGCGTGCTGTTTGCCACAGGCCTTGTGCTTGTGCGTCGCGGTGATCTTCATGCCGATAGCATGGGGGGGGCCAAGCCGCCGGAATTGCCGCGCTTGTCAAAACGCTTGCCTGAAGGGTTTGAGGGTCAGATCTACCGACTGACAGTCCGGGATCACAACGTGGATGTTGTTACCTCAGAAGGCGTGTTTTCGATCAGATCACGTTTTACAGACGCTATTGCCGAGATGGAGCCTGTTCCGGGCCACTGCTCTCACCGCTCACACTGGGTCACAGATGCATCCATTGCGGGCGTTGAAAAGACCGGCAGTAAAACCTTCCTACGCTTGGTCAATGGTGATCTGGTACCGGTCAGCCGCAAATATAAGCCGATGCTGGAAGAAGACGGGCTGATCTAGGCCGTGCGCGGCATCGGGATCATCTGCGGGTTTGGCCCGGTCAATATGGCCATAGCGTCGCTCTGCATCAGGTCCGACAGAACGTGCTCGGAACTGCGCAATCCGCCTGTGTAGGTGCCATAGGCTGGCAGAATAAGCCGATTTTGATCCACCAAGAACGCCGGGCGAGAGATTGATCTACCCCGGATCGATAGGCGCGCCTTTGGGTGAAAATGCCCAGAGACTTCGCCCTTGGCATTTGCCTCGGCGATATGGCGAAACACCAGAGGGCCTTTGACCCATTCCGCCAGATGCGTGCCGCCCAGTTCGATAGGGCCGGGATCGTGGTTGCCTTCTATCCAGATCCATTTCCGACCGGCCTGCAGCCTGGTGATCTGCAGTTTCTCGGACGCTGCCAAGGCGTTTGAGGCATCAAGGTCATCGAAGCTGTCGCCCAGGCACAAAACTGTTTCAGCACCTGACGCATCCAGATCAGCCGAAAGCCGATCCAGCGTTTCGCGGCCGTCATAGGGGGGCAGGGTCAATCCGCTGCGCCGTGCCAGCCGCTCGGACTTGCCCAGATGCAGGTCCGAGACACACAGCATCCGCTGATCGGCCCACCAAAGTGCGCCAGAGGGAAGGGCACGCAGCGCCTGACCGCAAAACAGAAAATCCAAGCCGTTCATGATACGTTCTTTGCCTGTTTCTGTTCAATGCGCAAGGGGTTACAGCTGGTTCAGCCCGGCAGCTTCCAGCAGCCGTGCGCTTTCTTCTGCAAGCAACCGTTCCTCGGCCGCGCCTTTGACCGGGATCTTTCCAACCTCCAGAAACAGAGGCGCAGCCAACGGTGTGATACGGTCAAGCCGCAGCAGATCAATCCGATCTCCGATCCGTGCGACCATTGCCTCGATACGTCCAAAATCAACCAGCCCGCGCATAGCCTCCTCTCGGGTGATCTGCATCAGCAAATGGTCGGGGTCGTATTTCAATAGCGTGTTGTAGAGGATATCTGACGAAAACGTGGCCTGCCGTCCGCTTTTGCGTTGCCCGCCGGTGTTGCGTTCGATCAGGCCGGCGATTGTGGCCGAGGCACGAAAGGTGCGTTTCATAACGGCATTGCCAGCCAACCATGTGTCCAATCCCTGTCGCAAAGCGTCGAGTTGGAAAAGAGGGCTGGGATCGGTCACCGCATCCAAGCCCCAGATCAAAGTTGCGTAATCCGTTGCAACAAAACCCAAGGGCGCAAACCCGGTTTCTTCCATGCGCTTGGTGATCAGCAAGCCCAAAGTCTGCTGGGCATTGCGTCCAGCGAAGCCGTAAACGCATAGGTGCTCTCGTCCGTCGCTTGGAAAGCTCTCAATCAACAGGCGATCACGTTGGGGCAGTCGGGATATGTCCCTCTGCAAGGCCAACCAGTCTGCAGTGTGACGAGGCAACTGAGGCCAATCGGGTTGTGCGAACATGCGCAGGATGCGGTCGCTCAGTTGGGTGGAGGTAGCAAATTTCGTCCCTGCGAAGGTGGCAATTTTGGGTTTCTTATCAGCACGACGGCTGACCTCGACCACCATCTCACGCAGCCCCTCATAGCGCACGATCTGACCGCCGATCAGAAAAGTATCGCCGGGAGTGAGTGAGGCTGCAAACGCCTCTTCAACCTCGCCCAAAGGTTTGCCACCCCTGTTACGCCTCAGCCGAACCTTGAGCGTATCGGTATCCTGAATGGTGCCAAGGTTCATGCGGATACGTGCAGCGGCGCGGGGGTCGCGCAACTGCCACAACCCATCAGGGCGCTGTAGCAGCCGCTGCCAGCGGTCATAGGCGCGCAGGGCGTAGCCCCCGGTGGCGCAGAAATCCAGACAGGCGTCGAATTCCGGGCGGGTCAGATCGGAAAACGGCCCGGCGGACGTCATTTCCGTGAACAGCGTATCCGCATCGAATGGGCCCGCGGCGGCCGCAATCAGGATGTGTTGGCACAGCACATCGCGGGGCCCTGCGCCGCGCGGGTCGCCGTCCAGTTCATGCGCCTTCGCAGCCTCTAGCGCGGCGATGCATTCCACCACTTCGAACCGGTTGGCGGGCACCAGAAGCGCCTTGGACGGTGCATTGTAGCGATGGTTCGCCCGTCCGATCCGCTGCACCAGCCGCTTGACGTTTTTGGGCGCACCGATCTGGATCACCAGATCAACATCGCCCCAATCGATTCCCAAATCCAGAGAGCCGGTGCAGACAATGGCGCGCAGGTCGCCCCGGACCATGGCGGCCTCAACCCTTTCGCGCTGTTGTCGGTCCAGACTGCCGTGATGGATGCCGATGGGCAGGCCCTCATCGTTGGCAAGCCACAGATTGTGAAAGAAAATTTCCGCTTGCGCGCGGGTATTGTGAAAGATCAGGGTTGTTTTGTGTTGGCGGATTTGATCCAGAACAGCCGGGATCGCATAGGCCGCCCCACCACCGGACCAGGGGGGCATTTCGTCGGTTTCCAGCATCGCGATGTCGGGGTCGGGGCCGGGATCGGCCTGTATGATCCGGCAGGGGTCTGGGTGTCGTGCCAGAAAGCGGGCGATCCCTTCCGGGTCTTCGACCGTCGCCGACAGGCCGACGCGACGTAGTTCCGGGCACAGGCTCTGCAACCGCGCCAGTGCCAGCATCAACTGATCTCCGCGCTTGCTTTCGGCGAGGGCGTGGATTTCATCGACGATCACACGCTGCACCCCATCAAACATGCGCGGCGCATCCTCATATGAGGTTAGCAAGGCTAGGCTTTCCGGCGTCGTTAGCAGAATATGCGGTGGGTCCGCACGCTGGCGTTTCTTCTGCGTGGCCGAGGTGTCGCCGGTGCGATCTTCGATACGGATAGGCAGGCCGATCTCGTCGACCGGGGAACGCAGGTTGCGTTTTATGTCCGCCGCCAAGGCTTTCAGCGGTGAGACATAGATCGTGTGCAACCCGCTATGTGCGCCTACGGCCAGCTCAGCCAGAGACGGCAAAAACCCGGCCATTGTCTTGCCGCCCCCGGTAGGGGCGATCAGCAGCGTCGCCGGATCACGCGCCCGGTCGAACATGTCTTGCTGATGGGGGTGGATGGACCAGCCTTTGGCCGAAAACCAATCGGCGATCCGGGCGGGAATCTGCGTCATAGGTGCAGATTAACCGCCCTCGTGCCGGAATGGCACGGCGTTATTTGACGATTTTCTCGTCCTTGACGAACATGTTGGCCCAGGCGCGGTCAATCAGGTCGGGGCTCATCTGATAGGGGATGCCCTCGAATTCGCAGATCGAAATCATCTGATCGATCAGGAAGATCGGCTGATAGTTCGCATAGATATTGTCGATGGTCGGGTATTTGACCTTCAACAGGTGAACCAGAGCGGCCTCATCCAGTGGCATGCCGCGTTTGCGGGCCACCATGGCGAAGATTTTCAGGAAGTTCTCTTGGTTTGGGCCATCAATTTTGATCTTGAAGAAGATCCGGCGCAGGGCCGCTTGGTCGAAAATCTCGTTCGGGTGGAAGTTGGTCGAGAAGATGACCAGCGTGTCAAACGGAACCTCGAATTTCTCACCCGATTGCAGGCCAAGGATATCCTTGTTTTCTTCCAGCGGAACAATCCAGCGGTTGACCAGCGCCTGTGGCGGTTCTGCCTGACGGCCAAGGTCGTCCACGATGAAGATGCCACCGGTCGATTTCAACTGCAGCGGGGCCTGATAGGTCCGCGCTGTGGGGTTGTAGACCAAATCCAGCATGCTGAGCGATAATTCACCACCCGTTACAACAGTAGGGCGTTCGCATTGCACATAGCGCGAGTCGAACCGCTTGCGGCGGCGCAGACTGTTGGGGTCGTCGGCTTCCTGCTCGATCGCGGTGTGCACGATCGGGTCATAGACGGTGATTACCTGACCGGCATATTCGATGGCATAGGGCACATAGACATTGTCGCCCAATGCATCGCGGATACCGTTCGAGATCGAGGATTTACCATTGCCCGGAGGGCCATACATCAGGATCGAGCGGCCCGCACTGACCGCCGGACCAAGATGGTCCAACAGGCTGTCGGGTAGGACCAGATGGCCCATTGCACCGACCAATTGCTCACGCGTAACCTGAATGTTGCGGATCGACTGGCGTTTGACCTGCTCGCGGTACACATCAAGCGGCACGGGCATCGCGCCGAAATACTCCGACTGACTCAGTGCATCCAGCGCACGGGCCTTGCCTGCGTCGGTCAGCTGGTACCCCATCTCTTTGCCGCTGTTCGCGTTCAGGGTGCCCGTGGCTTCCAGCAGTTTCTGCTCGCGCGCGATGTCGATTAGTTCCTGTGTGACAGCGCCGGGCAGGCAGATCGCCTCGGCCACTTCGGACACGGTGCTGGCATTCTTGCGAAAGACTGTTTTCAGCAGGATGTCCCGCATCATCACCAGCGGAAGCTGCATTTCGCCCAATCCCTTAGGCGCAGGAGGGGCCATCACGGCGGAGGTTTGCATATTCATGCGCGGCGCTCGTCTATCCTGAAATCACACACATGCCCCCAAAGGGGCCACTTGTGGGAAATCTGGCTCAGCTTTGTGGCGGGACCAAGGCAGCGACATGGCGCACAGATGATAGTTTACGAACCGTAAACAGTACCCAAAATCAGATACATGACCAAAGCCCCGGCCAGAGCAAGGCCCATCGGGAACTTCTTACCGCGATCCCAGCTTTCCCAATGAGGGGCGATGGTGCGCAATCTGGTGTGGCGGGCCAGCCGGTGAGTGGCAACGGCGCCCAGCACTGTTGCCAATAAAATCGCGATCAGAACGCCCAGGTCTTGTATCCAGACGAAGGGTGCTGCCGCGGCCAGAAACTTGGCATCACCCGCACCGAAAGCACCGATGGCGTTCAAAAGAATGCCCGCAAGCAGCACAATGGGCAGATGCAGCAACTGCCAGATATATGGGGAAAAGGCGACCGGGAAGGGGCCTAGCGAGCCGCTGATTGTGCCGGTAGACCAAGGGGGCAGGGCAATCAACCCAACAACCACATAGACAAAAGCCAGAGCCACAACCGCATGGTTCTTGATTTTCATATCGCGCATGTCGGTAAAGGCGACATACAGGCAGATCGGTAGGATGAACGGCAAGAACCAGATCGCCGCGCGAACAGGAATTTCCATTTAGGTGGAACTCTCAAGCGCGCGCAGAGATCTGACCGCTTCGTCAAAATGCTGCGGATGAGTCGAGATCGCCTCGCGGAACAGGTTTTTCGCGGTATTGATGTCGCCCTGTTTGACAGCTGAAATGCCCATCGTGTTCAACAATTGTGCGCGTTCGATCTGCGACATGGGCACAACAGGCAGGCTGTAGTTTCCCTGTGCCGAGCGGGCAAGAACCAGATTATTCTTTGCTGTAAACAACGAACTATCCTGCCGAACGGCATCGGAAAACAGGCGCTCTGCTTCCGCATACTGGCCGCGGGTCAGTTTAGAATAGCCCCAGTTGTTCATGACGCTGCCAGGACGAGTCGTCAGACCCATGGCTGTTTCATAGAAATGATCAGCGCGTTTCCATTCTTTTCTGGAATCGGCCACAACAGCCTCAAGACGATAGCGCTTGAAGGTTTCATAGGTCGGGGGAACTGAATCCAACACAGATTTGGCCTGCGCCCAATCGCCATTTCGAACCAAAGCGTCCGCATATTCGACTTTGTCTGAGCTGTTGGTTCCCTTCATGGTCGTTACCCGTTTCCAGGCAGCGCTTGCTTCGGTGGTACGTTTTGCCCGACCCAGTGAAACGGCCAGTCCACGCTGCAGATCGATCCGGTTGGGGTTCTTGGCGGCGGCACCCTGAAAATAGGTCACCGCTTCGTTGGGATCTGAGGCGTTCAGAAGAACGTCGTTCAGGTTGGTTTCGTCAATGACGTTCACTTCCTGAAACGTGCGTTCAACCCGTTCTTCGGCAGATTCTTTTTCGCATGCGGATAGAATAAGCCCGCTCAGAATGAGTGACGGAATCAAGAATTGTTGGCGCATTTTTGCGTCCTTTACTGCTCTTGCCTCGGTTACTGGATTTTGCGCAGCGTAAATTGCCCGTCGCCGCGCTGTTCCAGCGTATATTCTTGTTCTTGTGGAGTAGTATTAACAGGATTTTCCATTTTTGCGAGTGCTAAGCGCAGATTGTCCCGAATTGCGTCACTTTCGCCATTGTCCAGGGCGAAGGCACGTTGGAAGACCTGCGCGGCTTCGGGGTATTTCTGCTGCTCCATCAGCAATACGCCCAGATTATTCCAGGCCACGGGCCATTCGGTATCATCTTTAACCGCGCGTCGTAGCAAAGGTTCTGCCTGACCCAAACGCCGCAATCCAAGATTGGCGGTTCCCATCGATGTCAGGACTTGCGGCGTCATCCCCTGTTCAAGCGCGGCGCGGCTGAAACTTTGCAGGGCAAGTTCATATTCCCCTGCGGCCATCAACCTGTTGCCCGTCGCGATGTTGTCGCTTGTTTGACCATCGGGGTCGATGCCCGGCGCGTCCAATCCGTTGGGTTTACCAAGTTGATCACAAGAAGCCACGGTGGCTATCACCACCGTGGCTTGAAGCAGTCGGCGAAGTCCAGATCGGACGCACCTGGGTTTTGTATTCATTAGCGCTTTATCCGCGGCCAAAGCTCGAAATGACATTTGCAGAGGGGCCAACCAAAATGATCAGCAGCGGTGGCACCGTCAACATCATTGTGACCAGAGTCATTTTCGTAGGCAACTTGTTTGCAGCCTCTTCAGCGCGCATTACCCGTTTATCGCGCATCTCGCCGGCATAAACCCGCAGGGCTTCGGCGATTGAAGTACCAAATGTTGCCGATTGGATCATAACGGTAACAAAAGAGCTGACATCCTGAACTCCGCAGCGTGTACCAAAATCACGCAGGACCGTATCCTTGTCCTTACCGGCTTTCATCTCATACGCAACGACTTCAAATTCTTGCGCAATGTCCGGGTAAGAGGATTTCATCTCAGCTGCGACACGCACAATCGCCTGATCCAGTGATTGCCCGGCCTCGACGCAGACCAGCATAAGGTCAAGCGTATCGGGGAAACCCGATGTTATCGCCTCTTGCCGTTCGGCGACCCGTCGCGTGATCCAGTACTTTGGGATCATGTAGCCAATGCCACCAGGCAAAAGTACGCGGATGATCTGTTGTTGGCTGGTGTATTCCTGATCCCCTGCCAACACCGTGATCAGCAGGACGCCCAGAACGATACCAGTGATTCCAAGTGCGAACTGCGCAAAGTGAAAGAAGCGAACAGCATCTTTTGATTGATAACCGGCTTGCCGCAGTTTCAGCTGAACTGCGGAATATTCTTCCTGGTCCTTGGGTTCCAGAAAAGTGGCAAACTTTTCAAGTTGTTCGTTCTGGCTGCCATGCCGCAGCTTGTCTTTTTTACCCTTCTTCGCAGCCTTGGGGGCGGCGGTCGAGCGCTGAAGCTTTTTCAACGGGTCTTCGGGCTGGCTCATCATCAGCGAAACGGCGACGCCGATCAGCACAAGGCCCAGAATGCCCACAACGATCAGTGGGCCAAACTCACCAAGGTTCGCGGTGAGCATATCGTTGATACTGGTCAGAAATTCCATGATACCGCCCTCAGACCTTAATGTTGGTGATGATCTTCATGACGATCAGATTCAGCGTCAGCAGGATGCCAACGACGAAACAGGCCGGAATGAACCAGGGGTGATCCAGAACCTCGTCGTAATAGCCGGGGTCTTTCACCAGGATAAACACCAGACAGGCGATTGGGAAACCAGACAGGAACTTACCAGACCATTGCGCCTCGGCCGTGATGGCTTTGACCCGGCGGAACAGGCGGAAACGTGCGCGGATAACCTGTGCGAGACCGGCCAGAATTTCTGCGAGGTTACCGCCCGATTGCTGTTGAATGCCGACAGCAACGGCGAGGAAGCGCAAATCCTGCATATCCAATCGTTCTGCCATGTCTTTCAGCGCCTCGCCCACATCGCGGCCATAGGCGCATTCATCTGCGATTACACCGAATTCAGTTCCCAGCGGGTCCTGTACTTCGTTAGAAACCACCTGAATTGTCGAAACAAACGGGTTGCCCACACGCAGGGATCGGACCATCAGTTCGACGGCATCTGGCAGCTGCTCTTCAATCAGGCTCATCCGCTTCTTGGCTTTGTGGTTCACCCAAGCGTAGACACCGCCAATACCGATCGCGATTGAAATCGCGATGCGCAGGGTGATCTCTGTAGCGGTACCAATGCTCAGCCCCATAAACGCGACAACAGAGACCAAGCACATGATCATGATCAACTGCCGTGGCGAGAACGCAATCGCCGCCTTTTGCGCTTTGTCTGCAAGCAATGAATACAGAGGGATGCTCTGCGATTTCATATGCTGCTGCATTTCCTTGCGCAGCTGTTCAAGTACCTGTTCGCGCCCGGCGCCTTTTTCCAGCATATCCAGTCGACGGTTGACCCGGCTGTTCAGGCTGATGGATTTGCCGAACGCGACAAGATAGATGCCTTCAACTAGGGCAAGGACCCCCACAAATATGGCGACATAGATGATCGCCTCCATAGGCACATTCATACTAAGCTCTCCTACACTGTGGTTGGGTCGTAGATGGACGCAGGCAGGTCAAAGCCCCACAAACGGAACCGTTCCGAATAGTGGCTGCGTACACCCGTTGCAGTGAAGTGACCGATAATCTTGTTGTCAGGTGTCAATCCAACGCGTTGAAATCTAAAGATTTCCTGCATCGAAATAACATCACCTTCCATACCGGTGATCTCGGTGATTGATGTCATGCGACGCGAGCCGTCCTGCAGGCGGCTGGCCTGCACGATCAGGTTCACAGCGGATGAGATCTGGCTGCGGACCGCTTTGATCGGCATCTCAATGCCGGCCATTGCGATCATGTTTTCTAGACGCGAGATGCCGTCCCGTGCCGAGTTGGCGTGAATCGTCGTCATTGACCCATCATGACCGGTGTTCATGGCCTGCAGCATGTCGATCACCTCGGCGCCACGCGTCTCGCCAACGATGATGCGGTCAGGGCGCATACGCAGGGCGTTTTTTAGACAGTCGCGCGGGCTGACCTCACCCTTACCTTCCACGTTGGGTGGGCGGCTTTCCATCCGGCCCACATGGGTCTGCTGCAGCTGAAGTTCCGCCGTATCCTCGATGGTAAGGATGCGTTCGGCATCGTCGATAAAGCTGGATAGCGCGTTCAGAGTGGTCGTTTTACCAGAACCCGTACCGCCCGATACGATCACATTCAGTCGGGTCGACACTGCGGCCTGCAAATAGGCGGCCATCTCTTCGGTAAACGCGCCGAAATTGACCAGATCGTCAATGCCCAGCTTGTCCTTTTTGAACTTACGGATGGAAACCAGCGAACCGTCCACCGCAATTGGTGGCACCATAGCATTGAAGCGCGATCCATCGGCCAGACGGGCGTCAACATAGGGGTTGGATTCATCAACTCGACGACCCACGGCGGATACGATCTTGTCGATGATCCGCATCAGGTGCTTTTCGTCCTTGAAGGTAATGTCGCTGATTTCCAGCTTGCCGGCGCGTTCCACAAATATCTGTTGCGGGCCGTTCACCAGAATATCGTTGACAGTGTCGTCCTGAAGCAGCGTTTCTAATGGGCCAAGGCCTGTGACTTCGTCATAAAGTTCTTTGTTCAGTTGGGTCCGGTCTTCGCGGTTCAGAACAATACTACGCGCTTCAAGAACTTCGCTGGCAATCGCGCTGATCTCTGAGCGCAGTTCAGATTCATCAGCGTTTTCCAGTGCAGCAAGGTTCAGGTTCTCAAGCAATTCACGGTGCAGCTCGATCTTGATTTCGCCCAGGCGTTCCTTGCGCTTGCGATCGCGATCAACACCGTTCGCCTCTGCCGCTTTTTTCTGAACCGGTTTTCTTGCGATGGCATTTTGTGCGGGGGTATCTACAGGTGCTGCCGGTGCGGGCGCCTTAGCCGGTGTCTGCACCGGCTGCGCTTCGGACGATTTCTTGTATCTTGAAAACACGGCTGATCCCCCCTTTGGGATGATTTATGCGGCCTCAGCGTCGCTGCTGCCCAGGCTGTGGAGTGATTTTGCCAGCTTCGCGATTTCGCGGCGCAACGGGTTCTTGGCCGCAGCGTTGGCAAGTGGCAGACCGTGGTCGCCACTTTGCATCACGGGTTTCCCGCCATCCGGCAGTTGCAAATCGATGGAAATTCCAAGGCTTTCGCCCATGCGTTTTACGCGACCTTTACCATTCAGATCGGTGAATTTCGGGGCCCGGTTCAATGCAAATCGCAGCTTGTTGAATGGCAGTTCTTCGGCTTGCAAGGCCCGTTTCAGGCGCAGCGCGTTCTGAGCGGACCGCATGTCCAACTCGATCATGGCAAAATAGACATGGGACGCCTGCAATACAGTTTCCGACCAGTGAACCAAGGTTTTCGGCATGTCCACGATGACATAGTCGAAATGCTTGCGTGCCATGTCGATGACGCGCTGAATGTCTTCCGGTGTGATCAAATCCAGTGGAACCATGTCTGCCGGTGCGGTCAGAACCTGAAGCTTTTCTTCATATGTCTGAAGTGCTTGCGAGAAGACTTCATCATCCATAGCGGCTGTATCGGACAGCATCTCGAACACAGTTTCGCGGCGCGGCAGGTCAAGATAAGTTGAAACTGTACCGAATTGCAGATCCAGATCGATCAGGCAAACCGTCGGTGCGTCCTTGTCAGATACGTTAGCAAGTTCCCAGGCCAGATTCACGGCCATGGTTGTTGAGCCGACACCCCCGGCCAGACCATGGACAACGAACATCGCGCCTTCTTTGGCGTCGCCCCCCGCCAATGGAACTGCCGCTGCTTGTGCAGCAGCAACCGGATCTGGCTGGTTCATACGCTCAATTGCTTCTTGCAATTCACCCTCGGGCAGAGGGTATGGCACAAACTCATCCGCGCCTTTGCGCAAAAGCTGATGGAGCGATGCGGGTGTCACATCCTCGGCGATCAGCACTACTTTGATCTTCTTCTCCTTCGCCTGGGTGATGATTTCACCCATCAGAGAAAGGTTGTCTTCGTCTTCGCCGTCGATGGCCAAAGCCACGAATTGCATGGAATCTGCTTCGGGCTGACCGAAAAACGCCAAGGCTTCGGCAAAACCAAGATCGCCCCAACGCTCACCCAAAGCGGCTTCCATATCTTCGATCAGCAGATCGAAGTTTTGGACGTCCCGGCTGATCGTGCAGGCCAGGATACCGGTGTTGTTGTCTTGCGGCGTCGCGCTGGTCATACAAACTACCCTCGTTGAGAGAGGCCAGCATCTCTTGCGGACGAGATCACGCCGATTGATTTGCTGTCGCCCCTAAGCGGTCAATTCAGGCCGCAGGTCACCCAATTGTTGACAATGTCGCTGTGAAGTTGGGCAAGAATTTGGCGCAAAAGAACCAATTGTAGGGAAATAGGCGACGATGTCGCCTATTTCGGGTGTATTATCAACCGTCGGCTGAGGTGCTGGACGTCTCTTCAATGTAGCTCGGCCGCGTCGCGCTTTCGACATATTCGCGATAGATGACCTCGGCATATTTGCCATCCAGCAGCTGTGATCTGCCATCTGCAAAGCCAGAAACTTCGGTCACTGTACGGCGGTTTCGCCGATCACGATTCGGCGTGTCAATCAGGGGTCGCGTTTTCCCAAACGATACCACAGCTTCAAGCCGTGAGCGCGAAATTCCTTGTTGCACCAGATAGTTAACAGCAGCTTGCGCACGGCGCAGGCCAAGGCTTTGGTTGTAACTGGTCGATCCCACGGCGTCGGTGTGGCCATAGACGCGGAAACGCGCCTCGGGGAACTGTTTGATCCAATCGGCCTGACGCTGCAGAACACTCTGTGCCGACGCGTCCAGTTGTGCGCTGTTGAAGGCAAAGTTGATCTGAACCGGAACGTCTGAGGCGAATCGGCGGCTCAGGATCTGTGCAAAGGTCAACTCGCCATTCATGACCTGGATATTGTTGAGCGTTGCGTTGCCGTATGCGCCCTGGTCGAGCTCATATCCCGCCTCGCGTGTACAGGCCGAGATGGCGACTGTGAGACCCAGGGTGATAATCCACTTGTTCATTGGTCTATCCTCCTCATCAATCCAGAACGTAGCCGTAAGAGCTGCCAAAATCCTGTTTGGCAACCTCGGATGCAGCACCTGTACCTTGGCGTTCCGTACGCGCAACACGGCCCGTGACGAACAGGTCAAAGTCGCTGGGTGGTTTGACGCGATCAGTTGGCAACGCAAGGGCTTCGCCGCGTGTCGGGCTGACCAGATGCGCAGTCACGATGATGACAAGCTCGCTTTGTTCGCGCTGATAATCAGCACTGCGGAAAAGCGCGCCCAAGATCGGAACATCACCCAACCACGGGATCTGGTTGTTTTGATCGGTGAAGTTGTCCTGAAGCAAACCTGCGATTGCAAAGCTTTCGCCATCGCGCAGCTCAATGGTTGTCTTCGCCAGACGCGTGATAAAGCTGGGCACAATGTCACCATTGATCGTGAAGTTCGAACTTGTATCAATCGCCGAAACAGCCGTACCCATTTCCAGGTTGATCAGGTCACCGTCCACAACGCGCGGAGTGAACTTCATCTCAACGCCGAACTGTTTGAATTCAATTGCAACGACCCCATCGTCTTGGGGCACCGGAATTGGAACCTCTCCACCCGCAAGGAAGGATGCTTCCTGCCCGGACAGTGCCGACAGGTTGGGTTCAGCCAGATTTCGCACCAGGCCTTTTGTTTCTAGCGCTTGAAGCAAAACATTGACCTGTGCCGAACCCACGCCGAAGCCGAACAGCAACGTACCGTCTTGCACCGCAACAGGAGGAACAAGGTTCTGAGGGTTGAAACCACCAGAAACGTCTCCGCTCGCGAAGGAAAGCGATGAGGAAAGCTGTTTCGCAACCGAACGGTTCATTTCGGCAAAACGGACTTTCAGCATGACCTGCTGAACTCCACCGACCGACATTAGGTTCGATACGCGTTCAGGTGCATAGCGTTCAGCCAATTCAAGTGCGCGTGCCAGTTTGGCTGAGCTTGAAACTGTGCCCGACAATACAATGCCGTCATTAGCGGTGCGGACCTCAATTGGCTCCGACGGCAGAATCTGACGCAGACGCTCTTTAAATTCCGTCACATCGGGCGCAACGCGAACGCGCACGTTCGCCAACAGCATGCCGGCGCCGTCAAACAGCGTCAGGGTGGTCATGCCGGGTGTCTTACCCAGAACATAGATAGTCCGGTCTGAAAGCGACGAGATATCCGCAATGCCCGCATTGGCAATGCTGAGTTCGGCGAACGGCTGTTCGCTTTCCACAACGATTGCGCGGTTCATCGGAACATCCAGTGTTTCCACTGTGCCTTTTTTCACCACGCGAAGGGTTTCGGCCCTGGCGGCATCGCCGACCGGGCCCATAACAAGCGATAACCCCAGCAGGGTTGCGCTGATCCAGGAACGTATTGTCATGTGACCTGCCTCTCCGATCACGCCTCGTTTTTTTGGGTCTGATGCCCTATGGCTAAGACAGTGCGCGAAAACCGAATTTATTGCAATAATCAATGGTTTCTGGAATTTTGTTTATGTGGACAATAGGCAACAATGGATAAATTCAGGCCGCGCTTTATGCGAGGCCTGAACCGGTAACGTTCTGAATTGACGTTAGTTTGTGCAGGGAATCTGGGTTTCAAACGTGTCGCCACCGCGTCGAATGCGCGTGGTGCAGACCTGCTCTTTCGCTTTTTCAGGGGCAGGCGCGATTTCTTCGATGCCCAATAGCTTTCTTTGGTCAACTTCGATTGCAGATGCGACTGATTCATCCTGCACGCCAACAAGTGCCAATGATAGACGACCCGTGTTCTGAGCTTGGGCAAGCGCCGCGACTTGCTCGGGTGTGGCAGCAACCGTCACGGTTCGCGCGATTGTCGTTTGCGACACGTCTGAACCCGCAGTTTGGTCGACAGCAATCAATTGGATGTTTGATTGAATTAGACGTGTAATACCACCGGCTGACCCCTCGGCAGTGCCGCTTGAACCTGTCCAGTAGATATCAACGTTATCGCCCGGGCGCAGGAACCCGGATACGCCTGATGCCACGTCAACGCTAATGGCGAAAGCGCGCATGCCTTTTTCCAAACGCGATGTCAGGCCAGCCTTTTCGCCCGGCTCAGTAACTTTAACTGCCAGAATCGCCTCGTCTTTTTCCATGGTGCGAAGGACAAAGCGCTCCTGCGGTCCGATCTCCGGAAACAGGACCGCCATCTCGGTGAAGGTGCCTTCGGGAATCGCGTTTTCGGGCCAATCGACGGCGCGAACGTCCTCTGGTGTCAGAGCTTCGCCGTACTTCAGCGGCCGATTCGACACGTAAACAGTTACAGTGGGGATGACATCAACCTGAGCATTGGCCAGCGCCTCGGCTGCCGCCAGCTTCTGACGGGCAAGCTCGTTCTGGTACTCGGCAATATAGTTGCGCGCCATGTAGACGGCACCCCCTGCCAGAGCCACCCCGACAATCAGAACAAGTCCGAATACCGCTCGCATATTTGTACCTCACTTTTTTGCCGGTCGACTGGTTGGCGACAGTATCACTAATTTTGAACAGCATAATCCCTACAGAGCAATTGTGTCGAAATATGGGACAAATTGGCCAATCGCTCGGGAATCTTAACACTGTTGCATTGGAAGTGTTCTGAGACCTGCCGTAGAAATTCAGTCTCTCTTTGAAACGAAAACGCCGCGCGCAGTATGCGACGGCGTTTGTCTTTTTGTATTAATGAATTCCGTTTATTAGGTTCAACCGCCGCCCGAGCTTCCGCCTGATGAGGAACCACCGCCGGAAGACGAACCGCCACTCGAACTCCCACCGGACGATGATCCACCTGAAGAGGAGCCGCCAGCCGTACCAGCAACCGTGAGGCCGCCAGCGTTGTTGTTGTCACCGGTGCTGACGGTTGAGGAAGTAAGCGCAGCATTCACGTTTCCGCCATAACTGTTCGTCGCTGAGGCGATCGCCAAGTACAAGGCCGAGCCGATTCCAATTATCAGGGCCGTCAATACCACCCAGTCAACTGTGACGGCGCCGTTTTCGTCACGTGAAAACCGTCTGATGAACTTGTACATCTCACCTCTCCGAGTCCGTGGTCTAGCGCAGCCTAAGCATGGGTGCAGGCCGCATATGCTGCAGTTCTGAGATCATTTTTGCGTGACATCAATGGCGGAAATAGGGCCAAAGATTGCGCATAGCGCCATAGTTTGTGGTTTGCCGCCCAAAGTAACACTGCAGGCTAAAACTGGGGGGATGGTTGTTCTGGCAAGGTGCGAATGCAATTTACTGGCAATCAGCATCTGGCTTTTTGCTACGCGACCGGAATCCACTGGAAGAACCTCAAAAACAAAAAAAGAACCGCGCCTGGACAGGCGCGGTTCTAAATCAAATGTTAAGCGTTCGCTTAGTTGCTGCCTGCTGTGGTCACACCACCTGCGGCAGTGTTGCTGCCGGTCGAGATGGTTGCGCCGTTCAGGGCGGTGTTGACGTCAGTCGCCAGGCCGGTCGCGCCAGCCGAAATCTGCTGGTATGCAACGGCTGCCAGGCCGATGACTGCTGCGGTCAGAACAACCCAGTCAACTGTTACTGCGCCGTCTTCGTCTTTGCGGAAGTTCTTGATGAACTTGATCATGTTACGTCCCTCCTAAAGGATCTAATAAAGTCTGTTGAACCTTGGCGTCTTTCAGAGCTTTCTCTCTCAGTCCGCTCCAGTCCGTCTCGGTATGGGCTTATGTTTGACGGGTACGCATGGCAGGAATTGGGCCAAACCGATATTTTTTTCTGTTTGATTTAACTTTTTCGATACGAATTGCTTAACTATCAGATAACACATAGAAAAAAAATCAGTTAGTACCCTTTTCACCGTGCTGGGCGGTGCAAAAAAGCGCCAAATGAGGCGAAATTGCCCCAATTCGCTTTGTTTTTCTGGCCTTGCGAGACGTTTTGCGGTTCAACTTCAGAAAAAAGAGAGCATGAGGCAGGCAAATGGATCTCCGGGGCGCACTTAAATGCGCCGGTGTGTTGGTGTTCCTAACCGTTAGTGTTGCGCCTTTAGGGGCAACTGAACGCGAACCACGCGGTGTATATAAACGGATCAAAGCGCCGAAACCCGGTGAACGCCCGCGCGTGACCGTTCAGATATCTCCACAAGAGCATGCCGCCAGACCATCCGCGCCAAGTACAGGGGCCGAACTGATCGTGCCCGAAGTCATCAAGAAAGCCAAAGTTCCGCCAGCGATCACGCCGGATGCAGGTGTCAAAAGTAACCCCAAAGGTTCATACAAAGCATTCTGGGATCGGATATCGCCGGAATTGGCGCAGGCTCGGGCTGGCCGATTGGAGGACGCTATCCAGGCCCTGTCAGCAACGAGTATCAAATCCCCCAGGCTTCAGACTTTGCAGAACATTGCACAACAACAGGGCGTGGATATCCTGCGCTCGACAGTTGGCACAAATGTCTCGCCAGCCTTGGTGCTAGCTGTGATTGCAGTTGAATCAGCGGGTCGTGCGGATGCTGTCAGTTCCGCTGGGGCGCAGGGATTGATGCAGCTGATGCCCGCAACTGCAGCGCGTTTCGGCGTGAATGACAGTTTCCAGCCGGATCAAAACATCTCTGGTGGTGTGAAGTATCTGAATTGGCTGATGGAAGAGTTCGGCAATGATCCGATTCTGGTTCTTGCTGGATACAATGCGGGCGAGGGTGCCGTTAGAAAACACAGCGGTGTGCCGCCCTATGCTGAAACACGGGACTATGTGCCTAAAGTTCTGGCAGCGTTTCAGATCGCGCGTGCGCTTTGTTCGACACCACCTGATCTGATCTCTGACGGTTGCGTGTTTCAGACCACCAACTAAAAAGGCCCGCCACTCCGAGCGGGCCCTTGGCTGAACACGATTGTTTAATCGACGATCTTAGCCTGAGTCGCAGCGCGCATGTCGTCTTCGCTCACACCATCCGCGAGTTCGACGATCTTCAAACCATCCTCGACAACGTCCAGAACGCCCAGGTTGGTGATGATGAGATCAACCACGCCTTTCCCGGTCAGCGGAAGGGTGCATTCTTTCAGAACTTTCGAGTCACCGTGTTTGTTGGTGTGATCCATCACAACGATGACACGTCCAACACCGGCCACGAGGTCCATCGCGCCGCCCATGCCCTTGACCAGCTTGCCAGGGATCATCCAGTTGGCCAGATCGCCTTTCTCGTCCACCTCCATCGCGCCCAGGATCGCCGCGGCAATTTTTCCGCCTCGGATCATGGCAAAGGATGTGGCGCTGTCGAAGTAGGATGTGCGGGACAGTTCGGTGATCGTCTGCTTGCCTGCGTTGATCAGGTCTGGGTCTTCTTCACCCTCAAATGGGAAGGGCCCCATGCCCAGCATGCCGTTTTCGGATTGCAGGGTGATGTCCTTATCGCCCACATAGTTCGCCACCAGCGTCGGAATGCCGATGCCGAGGTTCACATACATGCCGTCTTCCAGCTCTTCCGCTGCGCGCGCGGCCATCTGATTGCGGTCCCAGGGCATTATGCGTCCTCCTTCTTGCGGGTGGTGCGCTGTTCAATGCGCTTTTCGTGGCTGCCCTGAATGATGCGATGCACATAGATGCCGGGCAGATGGATAGAATCCGGGTCCAGTGAGCCGCGCGGAACAATCTCTTCCACTTCGGCCACACAAATCTTGCCGCAGGTTGCGGCGGGAACATTAAAGTTGCGAGCGGTCTTGCGGAACACCAGATTGCCAGTGTCATCCGCCTTCCAGGCCTTCACAATGGCCAGATCGGCAAAGATGCCTTCTTCAAGGATATATGTCTCACCGTTGAAGTCCTTGTGCTCTTTCCCGTCGGCGATCACGGTGCCCACGCCGGTTTTAGTGTAGAAACCGGGGATGCCAGCACCACCCGCGCGCATTCTTTCGGCTAGCGTGCCTTGGGGGTTGAACTCCAGCTCCAGCTCTCCGCTCAGATATTGGCGCATGAATTCGGCGTTCTCGCCGACATACGAGCTGATCATTTTTTTGACCTGCTTGGTCTGCAGCAGGATGCCGATTCCGAAATCATCCACACCGGCATTATTCGAAGCAAAGCTCAGGTCTTTGACACCCGAATCCTTGATCGCCTCAAGCAACAACTCTGGAATGCCGCACAGGCCGAATCCGCCCGCCGCAATCAGCATGCCATCCGACAGCACTCCGTCGAGCGCCTCAGAGGCATTGGCATAGACTTTCTTCATGGAAAACTCCCCCAATGACATGGTGATGGGCAGGTTGTGCCGCCACGTCATTGGGAAGTCAATGAAACCAAGGGGCTGGTGGTATTTCTACCTACCCGGCCGCCTTTTTGGCGGTCTTCTTGGTGGCGGCCTTCTTTTTGGGTGCCGCCTTTTTCTTGGTGCCTTTCTTGGCTGCGCGCTCGTTGACCAGTTCAACGGCCATTTCTTGCGTCACATCTTCGGGCTTGATGTCTTTGGGGATTGTCGCATTGACCTTTTCCCACTTCACATATGGACCATAGCGCCCGTCCAGCACCTGCATCACACCGCCATCGGGGTGCTCGCCCAGCTCTTTCAGCGGTTTTGCAGCGGCGCGGCGCCCGCGACCCGGATTGGCGCGCTTTTCGGCCAACAGTTCGACGGCACGGTTCATGCCGATTTCGAACACATCATTTGGGTCTTTGAGATTGGCATAGACCGGCTTGGCCTCATCGGCCAATTGATGCATCAGATATGGTCCGAAGCGACCGAAGTTTGAACTGATCATGCCACCCTCGGGGTGCTCGCCGATCTGGCGGGGCAGGGACAACAACGTCAGGGCCTTCTCAAGGTCCATGTCGTCCTTGCTCCATCCACGCGGCAGAGAGGCGCGCGGGGGCTTCTTATTCTCAGGCGTCGGTTCGCCGCGTTGAACATAAGGGCCGAACCGTCCGGATTTCAGCCAGATCTCATCACCTGCGTCTTCACCCAGTAAACGTTCATCACCTTCTGCGCCTTCACCAGCGATGGGTCGTGTGTAGGTGCATTCGGGATAGTTGCCACATCCAACGAACCCGCCCGTGCGAGAGGTTTTCAGATGCAATTGCCCAGTCCCGCATTTTGGGCAGATACGCGGATCTGACCCGTCTTCGCGCGGTGGATACAGCTGAGGCGCAAGCGCTTCGTCCAGCTTGTCCAGCACTTCGGAAATCCGCAACTCTGACGTCTCGCCAATCGCAGCCGAGAAATCACGCCAGAACTTGCCCAGAAGGTCCTTGTAGTCGCGGTCTCCTGCGCTGACGTCGTCCAGTTCCTCTTCCAGATTGGCCGTGAACTCATAACCCACATATTGGCGGAAGAAGTTCAGCAGGAAGATTGTGACGATCCGGCCCTTTTCTTCGGGGATCAGCCGGTTCTTGTCTTTGCGCACATATTCGCGGTCCTGAATCGTGGTCACGATCGAGGCATAAGTCGAGGGTCGCCCGATCCCCAACTCTTCCATGCGCTTGACCAATGTGGCCTCGGTATAACGTGGCGGAGGTTGGGTGTGGTGCTGCAGCGCCAGAACGGATTCGTTATCGGACAGGATGGCAGCCTTGTCTTCTGCCTTTGAAGCCTGACCTTTTAGCGAGGTTTTGGCAAATGGCGCCGGATCGCCCTGCATGATCTGTGGCAGGCGCTTTTCGTCATCATCGGCAACGTCGTCGCGACCTTCCTCATAAACACGCATGAAGCCGTCAAACAGAACAACCTGACCGGTGGCGCGCAGGCCCACCTGTCCATCGTCGCTGCCGATCTCAACCGTGGTTCGTTCAAGGCGTGCCGCCGCCATTTGGCAGGCGATCGTGCGTTTCCAGATCAGATCATACAGTTTGCGCTGATCCTCGTCGGTGACTTTCAGAGCCTTGGCATCGCGCGTCATATCCGTTGGTCGGATACATTCATGCGCTTCCTGTGCGTTTTTGGCCTTGTTTTTATACATACGTGGGCTGTCCGGCACGTATTCGCTGCCATACCTTTCGGCTATGGTGTCGCGCGTGGCAGCCACGGCTTCGGGGGCCATATCGATGCCGTCGGTCCGCATATAGGTAATGTAGCCCGCCTCATACAGCCGCTGCGCCACTTGCATCGCGTGACGCGCACCCATGCCGAATTTGCGGCTGGCCTCTTGTTGCAGGGTCGAGGTCATGAAGGGCGCGCTGGGGTTGCGGGCTGCCGGTTTCGCCTCGACCGAGGTCACACTGAGTGCACGGCTGGTGATCGCCTGAACCGCCAGTTCCGCCTGCGTGGCATTGGCCAGATCGTGTTTGTCGAGCTTTTTACCCGCTAAGGTGACCAGACGCGCCTCGTAGGTCTGGCCCCGTGGGGTTTCGAACAGCGCCCGGACCGACCAGTATTCGACTGGCTTGAACGCTTCGATCTCCATCTCGCGTTCGACGATCAGGCGCAGACAGACAGATTGCACGCGGCCTGCCGACCGGGCACCCGGCAGTTTGCGCCACAGAACCGGAGATAGGTTGAACCCCACAAGATAGTCCAGCGCGCGGCGCGCCAGATAGGCCTCGACCAGCGGCATGTCGACCTGGCGTGGGTTCTGCATTGCCTCGGTCACGGCCTCTTTGGTGATGGCGTTGAAGGTTACCCGGCTGACAGGCGTGTCTTTCTTGATCGAGCGGCGCTTGGTCAGTGCTTCTTGCAGGTGCCAACTGATCGCCTCGCCCTCACGATCCGGGTCAGTGGCAAGGATCAGCGCATTATCTTCTTTCAAGGCATCGGCGATGGCTTTGACATGTTTGCGGCTGTCATTGCCGACTTCCCATGTCATAGAAAATTCATGGTCCGGATCGACCGATCCATCCTTTGGTGGCAGGTCGCGAACGTGCCCGTATGAGGCCAAAACCGTGTAGTCCGGACCAAGATACTTATTGATCGTTTTGGCTTTGGCCGGAGATTCTACAACAACTACGGGCATTTAAGATGAATCCTTGCTCGACAGACTTTGCGCGTTTTATGGCCGTGCAAGATGTGTGCGACAAGATCGAATTGTCAATGCGTTCCTTTGGCGTCTAGGCTGATGCGCGGTTTCTCATCGCCCCACACGGTCTGAGCCAGCAGGTTCGTCGGTTAACTGGCCAATGACAACAGCCCGCCGGGCTGGCGTTGAATCCGCCCTTCCAGCTCCAGATCAACAAGGACCGGGCCAATCTCGCCCGCGGTTGCGGCGATGTCGCGGATCAGCTGGTCTTCGGCTATGGGGGACGGGCCCAGGCGCAGCAATACCTGATCATGCAAAACCGCTGATTTTGTAGGGGCAGGGGCGGCCGTTTCGCCCCTTGCTTCGGCTTGGGGGAACAGTTTGGGCTGCTGTGGTGGCAGCGCGTCGATCACATCATCGGCGGATCTGACCAGCGTCGCCCCGTCTCGGATCAGTAGATTGCATCCGGCGGCACGTGCATCGAACGGGTGCCCGGGCACTGCAAGAACCTCACGGCCTTGGTCTAACGCGTCCCGGGCCGTGATCAGGCTGCCGGATTTTGCTGCAGCTTCAACCACTACAACAGCCTGAGCCAGCCCTGATATGATCCGGTTGCGGCGCGGGAAGTGCCGCGCCTGTGGTGTGACACCGACGGGTTGCTCAGATAGCCTTAGGCCCTTGGTCGCAATAGTGTGGGCGAGTTCTGTATTCTCGGCCGGGTAGATGACATCGACACCGCCCGCCATGACAGCGATTGTCCCTGTTTCAAGCGATGTCATATGCGCTGCGGTATCGATGCCGCGTGCCAAGCCCGACACGATAACATGGTTTTTTTGCCCTAGCTCCTTCGCCAACCCGCGCGCCATCCGCGCGCCGAGTGATGAACAGTTGCGGGCCCCAACCATCGCAATTGCGGGTTTATGCAAAAGTGAAACATCGCCAATTGCCCATAGCATCGGCGGGGCATCATTCAGATCGTTCAATGCCTGTGGAAAATCAGCGGACCCAAGGCACAAAAGCCGCGCTTTGGCGGCTTTTGCGGCCCTGAGTTCCGCCTCGATCACGCCGGGGGGGCAGGTTTCATACCCTGTTATACCGGCGGCGCGTGCCATTTCAGGCAGCGCGGCCAGCGCGTTCTGCGCTGAGCCATGTTCGCGAAGCAGCCGACGAAATGTCGCCGGACCGACCTTGCGAGAACGCAACAGACGAAGCCACGAAAACCGGTCCTCTTCCGTGGTGGGTGGGAGTGGGGGGTGATTGGAAGAAAGCTGCTCTTCGGTCATCCGATGCTCCGCCTGATTGCAAAACTGGTTTACGTCAGGGCGGGTTAACAGCCTGTAAATCGATGAAAATTTGCTGCGTTTCGATCGCATCTATTAGCGCAATTTGCCACTATTCATTTGATAATAAAACACAAATTCATGCAAGTTTTCAGTGCGCATTTAGCTGACTACCCAAAATACTCAACCACGCGGGAAGGCTGCATTAACCTCGAATAGCCGGAAATGACGATTTCGACTCAGGTGGCAGAGCCGCCAATGGTCAGCCCATCCATCAAAACGGTGGGTTGACCGACCCCCACAGGAACCCATTGACCGTCTTTTCCGCAGGTGCCCATGCCCGGGTCCAGCGCCATGTCATTACCCAATCCTCGGATACGTTTCAGGGCCGAGGGGCCGTCTCCGATCAGGGTGGCGCCTTTTACCGGAGCGCCGATTTTGCCGTTTTCGACGCGGTAGGCCTCGGTGCACGAAAAAACGAATTTGCCATTGGTTATGTCCACCTGACCACCGCCAAAGCCGACGGCCCATATACCATCTTTGATATCCGCGACCAAAGCAGCCGGATCGTCCTGGCCCCCGAGCATGATGGTGTTTGTCATTCGTGGCATCGGTTTATGTGCATAGCTTTGGCGACGTCCGTTGCCGGTTGGCGCGACCCCCATCAGGCGTGCGTTCTGGCGATCCTGCATATAGCCGGTCAGGACACCGTCTTCGATCAACACGGTGCGTGAACTGGGCGTGCCTTCATCATCCACGGTGATCGAGCCGCGTCGATCTGCGATAGTGCCATCGTCCACAACAGTCACACCCTTTGACGCAATCTGCTGTCCCATCAGCCCCGCAAAAGCCGAGCTGCCCTTGCGATTAAAATCACCTTCGAGCCCATGACCAATGGCTTCGTGCAGCAAGATACCCGGCCAGCCGGGTCCGAGAGCGACCTCCATGACACCAGCGGGGGCGGGTACCGCTTCCAGATTGACCAGCGCAATCCGCAAAGCCTCGCGTGCCTTGTTCTGCCAGTCGGCGGGATCGATCAGCCCGCTTAGGCCAACGCGTCCGCCGCCGCCAGCTGAGCCGCTTTCGCGGCGGCCGTTTTGCTCGACGATGACCGAGATGTTCACCCGAGTCATCGGACGCACGTCGCGCACCTGTATGCCGTCGGGGCGCAGAATTTCGACCTCTTGCACGGTTGCCGCGATTGTGGCGCTGACTTGTACAACGCGCGGGTCCAACCCCCGGGCAAAGGCATCAATCTCGCGCAGCGTGTCGATCTTTACAGGAAAGGTGGCGGATTCGATCGGATCCTCGTCCGTGTAAAGCCGAGTGTTTGTGGCGCGCGGAGCTTCGGCGAGCGTCCCGCCACCATCGCCGACAGCAAGGCGCGCGGTTTCGGCTGCACGCTTCAGAGCAGGGATCGAAACATCCGTAGAATGCGCGTAGCCGGCCACTTCGCCTTGGACCGCGCGCAAACCAAACCCCTCAGATGCATCATAAGATGCGGTGCGCAACCGCCCGTCATCAAAAACAAGCGATTCCGATTTTCGGCGCTCAACAAATAGCTCTCCGTCCTCGGCCCCGGCGGTTGCCGATTGCAAAACTGCCAGCGCTTCGTCCTGCGGAAGTGCGCTTTCAAAGGGGCGAAACGGGGCTTGAGTCATGGGTTGGAACCTTTCGGGTTTGATCCAGATCAAAAATAGCGTCTGTTTGACGCAAGCATTTTGCTTTATCTACCCGACGGAATATGGTTTTTAACGCGGCCAAAGACAACGGGAGAGGTGCGACCGATTCACACCTTTTCGCGAGAGACGCAAAGATCAAACGATCAGGACAGAACATGAAGAATGCTTTGATGCTTTCGGGGTTGATGACAGCCCTCTCCAGCCTTCCCGCCATGGCTCAGGACCTTGAGATCATTGGTAAGCCGGTCGATGGCGGCCTTGGGTTCCAGCCCGCGGCGACCAGCCTTGCGGAAGGCATTCACAGGTTGGACAACATGATTCTGGTGATCATCACCGCAATCTGTATCTTTGTGGCGGCTCTGCTTGTCTATTGCATCGTGCGCTATAATTCGCGCGTCAACCCGACCCCGGCGCGCTTTTCGCACTATACCCCGGTCGAGATCGCATGGACCTTGGGCCCCATCATTATCCTGGTCTTTATCGGCGCGTTTTCGCTGCCGGTTCTGTTCAAACAGCAGGAAATCCCTGAAGGCGATGTGGTGATTAAGGTTGTGGGCAATCAGTGGTACTGGACCTACGAATATGTCGACCACGACTTTGCCTTTGACAGCTACCTGCTGGGCCACCCGGCGACCCTGGACGAAGGTGCCCGCCCCGCAGATGCGGATGTCACGCCGTTTGTTCTGGATGATGCAATGCGCGCGAAGCTGGCCGATTCCGGATATAGTGATGACGAATGGCTGCTGGCAACTGACACTGCCGTGGTCGTTCCGGTAGGTAAGATCGTTGTCATGCAGGTGACCGCATCTGACGTGATCCATTCCTGGACGATCCCCTCTTTCGGCGTGAAGCAGGACGGTGTGCCCGGACGTTTGGCTGAACTGTGGTTCGAAGCCGAAAAAGAAGGCGTCTACTTTGGCCAGTGCTCGGAGCTCTGCGGCAAGGACCACGCCTATATGCCGATCACCGTAAAGGTGGTCAGCGAAGAGGCATATGAAGAGTGGCTTAAGGGTGCCATTGATGAGTATGCGGAGCTGCCGCAAGCTTATCAGGTGGCCTCGAACTGATAGCCATCTGGGTGGGATAAGCCCATCCGCCACGAACGAGCAAGCTGCGCGGACCATCGCGCAGCCTTCGCCCTAAAGGACCTGAAATGACCGACGCAAGCATCAATGCCAGCATTGCGGCCGCAAAGGCGGACGAGGCCAGCTTTGGCGACTACTTCGCCTTGCTGAAGCCGCGTGTCATGTCGTTGGTTGTCTTCACGGCTCTGGTTGGTCTGCTGGCAGCGCCAACCCCCGTACATCCCTTTGTGGGCTTTTGTGCGATTCTGTTCATCGCCATCGGTGGCGGTGCCTCTGGTGCGCTGAACATGTGGTGGGACGCAGATATCGACCGCGTTATGAAGCGCACCAAGGGCCGCCCGATCCCGTCAGGAAAGGTGGATGCGGGTGAGGCGCTGGCGCTGGGCCTGACGTTGTCGGGCCTGTCGGTGATCATGCTGGGGCTGGCAACCAACTGGTTTGCGGGTGCATTTCTGGCCTTCACCATCTTCTTTTATGTTGTCGTCTATACTATGTGGCTGAAACGCACGACGCCGCAGAACATTGTCATTGGCGGCGCTGCGGGTGCGTTCCCGCCGGTGATCGGCTGGGTTGCCGCGACCGGCACGATGTCGATTGAGCCCTGGCTGATGTTCGCCCTGACCTTCATGTGGACACCTCCGCATTTCTGGGCGCTGGCGCTGTTCATGCGTTCGGACTATGACGATGCGGGCGTGCCGATGCTAACCGTGACCCATGGCCGCAAATCGACTCGATGGCATATCCTGGCCTATACCGTTCTGCTGGCCCTGCTGGCTGTCGGCACCGCGTTTTCGGGCATCGGCGGGCCGATTTACCTGACGGTCGCCATCATCCTCAACGCGTTGTTCCTGCGCGGTGCCTGGCAGATTTTGCGGCGCACTGAAGATGACGCAGAGGCGGATAACTTCAGGGTTGAGCGCTCTTTCTTCAAGCTGTCGCTGATTTATCTGTTCCTTCACTTCGGTGCCATTCTGGTTGAGGCGCTTCTGAAGCCTTACGGTTTAGGAGGATGGTCATGAGTCTGCGCAAAAGCCACGAATTGCATCAGCGCCGTTTTGGCCGCAATCTTGGCGTCGGCCTGACGCTGGCAGCGTTTATCGTGATCATCTTCGGCCTGACGGTTGTGAAAGTATCCGGTACTGATTTCGGTATGGCCACGCAGGAGGTGCAGAACTGATGGCGATGTCTGGTCCACGGAAAACGGTTTTGCAAACCGTCGGGGTCGTTATCCTGATGGGCAGCCTAGCATGGGCGGCGGTGCCGTTCTACGATTGGTTCTGCCGCGTAACCGGTTTTGGTGGTACAACGGGTGTGGCTGAGGCCGCCCCTGATGACATTCTGGACCGCACGATCACTGTGCGCTTTGACGCCTCCAAAGCCAAGGATATGGCGTGGGAGTTCAAGCCCATCGAACGTGAGATGGAAGTGCGCATCGGCGAGACAGGGTTGGCCTTCTACGAGGCCTACAATCCGACCGATCGCCCGATTGCCGGGCAGGCATCCTACAATGTCGCGCCCTATTCAGCAGGCGGGTATTTCCAGAAGATCGCTTGTTTCTGCTTTGAGGAACAGGTGCTGCAGCCCGGCGAACGGGTTGAGATGCCGGTAACCTTCTTCGTCGACCCTGAAATGGTCGAGGATCTGGAAGCAAAGTATGTGCATACGATCACTCTGTCGTATACATTCTACGAAATTGACCTGCCCGAGGGCTATGCAGCCCTGGACGCGCAGGCAGATACAAATACGAACTAACGCCTTTAGGTGAGGGACACTGATGGCACACGCAAAAGACCATGATTACCACATTCTGAACCCCTCAATCTGGCCGCTTGTCGGCGCGATTGGGGGCTTTGTGATGCTGTTCGGAGCCGTCCTGTGGATGCATGGCATCACGCCATGGATGTTCTGGGCCGGTTTGGTGGCTGTTCTGTACACCATGTTTGCCTGGTGGTCCGAAGTCGTGGTCGAAAGCCGTCAAGGCGATCACACGCCGGTCGTGCGCATCGGCCTGCGCTATGGCTTCATCCTGTTTGTGATGTCCGAGGTGATGTTCTTCTTTGCCTGGTTCTGGTCGTTCTTCAAGCATCGGATGTATCCGATGTATGACTATGCGGGCACCGAATACATCCAACCGGATATCCATGCGGTTGACCCGTTCCATCTGCCGCTGATCAACACTCTGGTCCTGCTGCTGTCCGGGTGTGCGATCACCTGGGCCCACCATGCGCTAGTGCATGACAATGACCGCAAGGCACTGATCAACGGTCTGGCCATCGGTATCGTTCTGGGCATCGCCTTTACCGCGTTGCAGGCGTTTGAATATTACGAGTTGCTGGCCCACGAAGACTGGGTCTTCGGCGGCGATCAGTTCTACTCGAACTTCTTCATGGCGACCGGTTTCCACGGCGCGCACGTGATCATCGGCACAATCTTCCTATCGGTCTGCCTGATCCGCGCACTCAAGGGCGACTTTACCCCCGAAAAACACGTGGGTTTCGAGGCTGCCGCCTGGTACTGGCACTTTGTTGACGTTGTCTGGCTGTTCCTGTTCTTCGCCGTCTACATCTGGGGCCAAGCTCCGCTGATGTGACGCCGGCCAGGTGATCCAATTGCAAAAGCCGCCCTTTGGGGCGGCTTTTTCTCTATCCGGGGCGCAAGATTGCGCCCCATACAATTGCGTGGTTGCATTTCGGTGCACGCGCCCCTTAACAAGACGCCGGTTCCTGCAATGAGCGATCATCCAATATGCGCCGTACTTTGTTTCTGCTGATCTTCGGTTTCGCTGGTTTGGGCGTGCTGTTGTCGCTGGGCATCTGGCAGGTGCAGCGCTTGGCCTGGAAACAGGAGGTGCTGGCTGAAATCGAAGCGCGCATTTCCGCAGCTCCGATTGGCTTGCCGTCGCAGATTTCCGAAAGCGAACACAAGTATCTGCCAGTTTCGGTTTCTGGGGAAATGCAGCCCGGCGAGATCCACGTTCTGGTCTCAGTCAAGCAGGTTGGGGCCGGGTATCGCATCATCCAGTCGTTCGGCACCCAGGATCGGACCATTCTGGTGGACCGAGGGTTTGTACCCACGACGGCCAAACAGACCGACCGTTTGACCGGCCCGATGGAAGTGACAGGCAACCTGCATTGGCCCGATGAGATCGACAGCTATACGCCCGATGCCGATATCGACAGCAACATCTGGTTCGCCCGCGACGTGCCCAATCTGGCTGTCGCTCTGGGGGCCGAGCCGATCTTGCTGATCGCCCGGTCTCAGACCGATCCGGGCGTGACGCCGCTGCCGGTCGACACGGCCGGGATTCCTAATGATCACCTGCAATATGCAATCACATGGTTTGGACTGGCCCTCGTCTGGGCCGCGATGACCGGATACTTCCTGTGGCGCAATCGCGCACCTTCTGAGAGTGACCCGCAATGAAATACATCTCGACCCGTGGCCAAGCGCCTGAACTGAGCTTTGAAGAGGCGATGCTGACCGGGCTGGCCCGTGATGGTGGCCTGTACCTGCCCGCTGAAATCCCGACGCTCAGCCATAACGAGATCGCCGCCATGGCCGGTCTGTCCTACGAGGAGATCGCGTTCCGCGTGATGTGGCCCTATGTCAGCGGCTCCTTCGCAGAGGATGAGTTCAAACAGATCATCGCCCGCGCCTACGAAGGCTTCGGCCACGACGCCCGCGCGCCGCTAAAGCAGTTGAACGAAAACCACTTCCTGTTGGAGCTGTTCCACGGACCCACTCTGGCCTTCAAGGACTTCGCCATGCAGCTGATCGGTCAGCTGTTCCAGGTGGCCCTGAAACGCCGCAACGACCGTGTGACCATCGTTGGCGCGACCAGTGGCGACACCGGCTCGGCCGCGATTGAGGCATTCCGGGGGCTGGATGCGGTGGATGTTTTCATCCTCTATCCGCATGGACGGGTGTCTGAGGTGCAGCGCCGCCAGATGACGACGCCAGCGGATAGCAATGTCCATGCGCTCGCCGTGGATGGCGATTTTGACGACTGTCAGGCCGCATTGAAGGACATGTTCAACGATTTCGATTTCCGGGATGAGGTCAAACTGGCGGGCGTGAACTCGATCAACTTTGCCCGTGTTTTGGCGCAGATCGTCTACTACTTTTCGGCCGCTGTCAGCCTGGGCGCCCCGCATCGCAAGGTCAGCTTCACCGTGCCCACGGGCAATTTCGGAGACATCTTTGCAGGCTATCTGGCCAAACGCATGGGACTACCCATCGACCGTCTGGTCGTGGCGACCAACCAGAACGACATTCTGCACCGCTGTCTATCGGGTGAGGGCTATTTCAAAGGCGAGACTATCCCCTCGATCAGCCCGTCGATGGACATCCAGGTCAGCTCAAACTTCGAACGCGCGCTCTACTACGCCTATGGCGAGGATGGCAGCGCGGTCGCTCAGTTGATGGATGAGCTGAAATCCGGTGGCTTCAACGTCAGCCAAGGCGCGATGGAAGCACTGCGCGATAGTTTTGACTCGGGTCGCGTGTCCGAAGACGAAACACTGGAGACGATTAAGCACACCTTGGCCCACAGCGCCGAACTGGTCTGTCCACACTCGGCGGTGGGGATCAAGGTCGCTGAAGAGCACCGGACAGCGGATGTGCCGATGATCACTCTGGCCACCGCGCACCCGGCGAAATTCCCGGCAGCGGTCGAGACGGCGAGCGGCGAACATCCGCCTCTTCCATCCCGCATGTCTGATCTGTATGAACGTCCGGAACGGGTGACGCGGATTGCCAATGATCTGGGTGCCCTCGAGGATCATATCAGAAGGCATATCGCTGAGTGACAGTCAGACAAGACCAGCTGAAGAACGGGTTTCGTATCGTCAGTGAACATATGCCGGGGCTGCAGTCGGCGGCCATCGGTATCTGGGTAACCGCCGGCGGGCGGCATGAGCGGATCGAACAGAACGGGATCGCGCATTTCCTTGAGCATATGGCCTTCAAGGGAACCGAGCGGCGTTCTTCACTGCAAATCGCCGAGGCGATCGAGGATGTGGGCGGGTATATCAACGCTTATACCTCGCGCGAGGTGACAGCCTATTACGCCCGTGTTCTGAAGGACGATGTGGCGCTGGCGATGGACGTGATCGGTGACATCGTTCTGAATCCAGTATTTGATCCGCGCGAGATCGAGGTTGAACGAGGCGTGATCCTGCAGGAAATCGGTCAGGCCTATGACACGCCCGACGATGTGATTTTCGACTGGCTGCAGGAACAAAGCTATCACGATCAGCCGCTGGGCCGTACCATCCTCGGTCCGTCGGAACGGGTGAGTTCCTTCTCCCGAGAGGATCTTTCAGGCTTCGTGGCCGAGCACTATGGTCCCGAACAAATGATCCTGTCTGCGGCAGGCGCTGTCGACCACGACGCTCTGATGAAAATGGCCGAAGAGATGTTTGGCCATCTGCAGCCGCGCAAAGGATTGATCCCCGAAGCCGCCCGCTTCACCGGTGGTGAAGCTCGGCAAGAAAAGGATCTGGAGCAGGCGCATTTTGCGTTGGCGCTGGAAAGCCCAGGCTATCGCGATGATGGGATCTATACCGCCCAGATCTATTCGACGGCGTTGGGCGGCGGTATGTCCTCGCGCCTGTTCCAGGAAGTGCGCGAGTCGCGCGGGCTTTGCTACACGATCTTTGCGCAGACCGGGGCCTATGCGGATACCGGCACGACCACGATTTACGCGGGTACGTCGGCAGATCAGGTCGCAGAGCTGGCAACGATCACGATAGACGAGATGAAGCGCGCGGCCGATGACATGAGCGAAGAAGAGGTTGCTCGTGCCCGTGCGCAAATGAAAGCCGGGATGCTGATGGGGCTGGAAAGCCCCTCGAACCGGGCTGAGCGTCTGGCGCGTCTGGTGCAGATCTGGGGGCGGGTGCCCTCGCTTGAGGATACTGTTGCCAAGATCGACGCGGTCAGCACCGAGGACGTGCGGGCCTTTGCCGAACAGATGGCAGCACGCGCACCAGCCGCTTTGGCGTTGTATGGTCCTGTCTCTGGTGCGCCTTCACTGGCTGATCTGCAGGAGAGGCGTGCGGCGTGATGCTGTTGGGCAGACGCAAGCTGAAACTCGAAACCGAGCGGCTGAGCTTGCGACCGCCCGTGCATTCTGATTTCAGCACCTGGACTGCGCTGCGCCGGGCGTCGAAAGATTATCTCACGCCGTGGGAGCCGATTTGGGCTAAGGACCACCTGAGCCGGAAGTCCTTTACTAACCGGGTCTATTGGGCCCAGCGGTCTGTGGCCAGTGGCACAGCAGTCCCGCTGTTTTTGTTTCGACGCGAAGATGATGTGCTGGTGGGTGCGATCACGCTGGACAATATTCGGCGCGGCCCTGCGCAGGCTGGCACGTTGGGCTATTGGACAGGTCAGGCCTTTGCGCGCAACGGGTATATGCGCGAAGCGATTGGCGCGATGGTGCACCACGCTTTCACGCGGCTGGATCTGAGCCGGATTGAAGCGGCTTGCCTGCCCGAGAATGCAGCCTCTCGGGGATTGTTGGAAAGTTCCGGGTTCAAATATGAAGGCGTTGCGCAATCGTATTTGCAGATCAATGGCCGGTGGCGGACGCATGTGTTGTATGCCAGCTTACGATCAGACCGGCGCGGCAAGACCGACGCGGGGTAGGGGGCTCTGCCCCCGTCGCGGCAAGCCGCAACTCCCCCGGGATATTTTTGGCCAGATGAAGCAGGGGATAGATTGCGCGAAGCCGGTGGTAACTCGTGAGGGTGGGACCGCGCAGCAAAAAGGCATGACTTGGTGGCGTTCTGCGCTACAGTTGGACCATGCGCTGGTTTGTTGCAGCATTGATGGTAATCTCAAGTGGGGCGGTTGCGCAGGAGCGGCGGCCAAGCCATTGCATCGCCATCGCTGATGCGGCACCTGGAATTGAATATATTTACAAGGCCGCCTGGCAGGACCCTGTGCCGGAGTATTCGGTGCGGATCAGCTATGTGGCGCATGCGTCGTTTTTGATCCAAACGCGAGGCGGCTTGAACGCTGTCACAGATTTCACTGGTTTCATCGGTGGCGCCGATCTGATCCCGGACGTCGTCACAATGAACCATGCGCATAGCACGCATTGGACGGCAAACCCTGATCCTGCAATCCCGCATGTCCTGCCGGGATGGGGGGAATTTGGTCAGGGCATTGATCATCACCTTGATCTGGGTGAATTGCTTGTGCGGAATGTTTCTACCGATATTCGGTCTGCCTATGGCGGGGTTGAGGAGCGGGGGAATTCGATCTTTGTATTCGAAGTCGAGGGCCTTTGCATCGGCCATTTGGGGCATCTGCACCATGTACCATCAGACGCGCAATTTGCGGCCCTTGGGCGGCTGGATGTGGTCATGGCTGCCGTGGATGGGGGCACGACCATGCCTTTGCCGGATATGATTGCGGTTCTGAAGCGGCTGGAAAGCTCGGTCATCATTCCGATGCATTGGTTTTCCGGTTTCTCGCTGGATCGGTTCCTGGTGGATATCCGGGATGATTTCCCGGTTGTGCGCGAGGGCGTATCGGAGATCACCGTCTCACTGCGCACGTTGCCGGATCGGCCAACCGTTGTGGTGCTTGAACCGGAATATCTGATTGATCTGGAATAAGGCTTGTGGGTGCTGCGCACCTTGGGCAAGTAAGAACAATGACCCTGAACTCCGCCGATGACCGAATTGCCGACCTGATCCGGGCCTCTGTAGGCATTGATGTGCTGCGCCCGATCGAAGAGCGGTATCTGGAAGAACCGCGCGGTCGATTTGCCGGGCAGGCGGGGCTGCTGGCGTTACCGCGCACGGTTGAGGAGGTATCGGCGCTTGTCCGCTTGGCGTTTGACGAGGCAGTTGCCGTTCTGCCTTATGGTGGCGGCACAGGTTTGGTTGGCGGGCAGGTGATGAGCGATGGTCCAGCGCCGCTGTTGATATCGTTGGAGCGCATGACCGCGATCCGAGAGGTCTATCCTAAGGAAAATGTCATGATCGTCGAAGCAGGTGCCATTTTGTCGGATGTTCAGGCCGCGGCTGAGGCGGTGGAACGGTTGTTTCCCTTATCGCTGGCCGCGCAGGGCTCTTGCCGGATTGGTGGCAATCTTGCGACCAACGCCGGTGGTGTCAATGTGCTGCGCTATGGGAACGCCCGCGATCTGTGTCTTGGTCTTGAAGCCGTATTGCCAAGTGGGGAGATCTGGCATGGTCTTAGCCGATTGCGGAAGGACAATACCGGTTATGATCTGCGCAACCTTCTGATCGGGTCCGAAGGAACGTTGGGGATCATTACGGCGGCGTCACTGAAGCTGTATCCGCAACCCGCGGCAACTGGGACGGCGATGTTTCAGGTGGCCTCCCCCGCGGCTGCGATTGACTTGCTCGCCGTAGCGCGGGATCAGGTGGGCGAGGTGGTTAGCACATTCGAACTGGTCCATCGGCAGGGGTTTGACTTTCTGGCAGAGGTTTTGCCGGATGTACGCCAGCCCTTTGAAACCGCGCCGGATTGGTCGGTTTTGATCGAATTGGGGCTGCCGAAGGGGCAGGATCCCATTGAGGCGCTGGAAGCCTTGTTCAGTACCGCAAACGCAAGGGGTTTGGTCGATGAGGGGGTGGTGGCGCAAAGCGAAACTCAGCGCCAGGAGCTTTGGGCTGTTCGTGAACGTATTCCCGAAGCCAATCGCCTGATTGGGTCGGTGTCCAGCCATGACATTTCCGTACCGATCTCGGCAATCCCCGAGTTCATTCAGCACGGGGCCGAGATCATCAGCGCATTGGGACCGTTTCGTATCAATTGTTTTGGTCATCTGGGGGATGGCAACCTGCATTACAACGTGTTTCCTCCCATGGGACAAAACCGTTCGGACTTTGCAGAAGATCGCATGGTGGTCAAACAGGCCGTGCACGAGCTCGTCCATGCATTTGAGGGCTCGGTGAGTGCAGAACATGGCATCGGGCGGTTGAAGACGGATGATCTGGAACGGTTTTCCGACCCAGCCAAATTGTCTGCAATGCGTATGATCAAGGCCGCTATGGACCCTAAAGGGATCATGAACCCTGGTGCGGTTCTAAAGTTGTGATCACGGCCCATGTATGACCGGGCCGTGATCCGTAGTCGCTTACGACGACGGCAAGATCACCTTGTCGATGACATGGATGACGCCGTTTGACGTTTCGATGTCGGCCTGAACCACATTTGCGTCATTGACCATTACGCCCGAATCCAGATCGATGGTGATATCGCCGCCTTGAACGGTGGCTGCCGTCATGTCGTCAGACAGATCGCCAGACATCACTTTGCCCGGAACAACGTGATAAGTCAGAACTGCCACCAGTTGGTCTTTGTTTTCCGGCTTCAGCAGGTCTGCAACCGTGCCTTCGGGCAGGGCCGCAAAGGCCTCATCTGTTGGGGCAAACACGGTGAACGGGCCTTCGCCTTTCAGCGTTTCAACCAGTTCGGCGGCTTGCACAGCAGCCACGAGTGTTTCAAAGCTGCCAGCTGCGACAGCGGTGTCCACGATGTCTTTGCCGTGGCCATCGGCCATGGCCGAGGTGCTGAAAAGGATTGTTGCAACACTTGCGGCGGCGAATTTGCGGAACATAAGGTAGTCTCCCTAAATTGGGATGCTCTCAGTAGCATCACACGGATTACGGTCACCTAAGGAAAAAGATCACAGCAAACGCGCAAAGAATTAGCTTGAAAACCGCCTTACCTGGGCTAAGCCCGCGTCATTTCAAATTTCCACTCAAAAATAAGTTATTTCTTTCGGGTCAGAGCCCTTCGAACTCACACAGAACATGCACATCCATTCCCATCTCTTCCAGCACTTTTCGGCCGCCAAGTTCGGGCAGTTCGATAATGAAAGAGCACGAGACGATCTCACCTCCCAACCGTTCGATCAACTTGATCCCGGCAGCAGCGGTGCCGCCGGTAGCCAGCAGATCGTCGACCACAAGGATTTTCTCGCCCGGTTGGATGGCGTCATCGTGAATCTCGACGATGGCTTCGCCATATTCCAGCTTGTAGTCCTGACTGATTGTGGTGCCGGGCAGCTTGCCCTTTTTGCGAATGGGTACAAATCCAACGCTCAGCTGATGCGCAATTGCGCCGCCCAAAATGAACCCTCGCGCTTCAAGCCCGACGACTTTATCAATGCGCTCACCTGCGTAAGGGTGCAGCATTTGGTCGATGGCCATGCGAAAGCCACGTGGGTCGGCAAACAGGGTCGTCACATCGCGGAACATGATCCCTTCGTGCGGGAAATCGACGATGGTCCGGATGTAATCTTTGACCGTTTTGGTTCTGGACATGAGGCAACCCTTTGGCGACAAAACACCCGGCGGTGTTTGGCCTATCAGGGCTAACCATGCAAGAAAAGACTGCGCGATTGTGCCTATTTGCGGCTTTTAGAAACGGCGTTTGGCAGGCTGTAGTAGCGGTACAAAGCAGCCGGCAGCCACGACAGGTGTGGTTTGCGCCAATTGCGCTGATCTCGCAAAAGAAATGCTTGGGCGGTATGAAGGTTCATTGCCATAATCCTTTTTTTATTGTTAGGTGCACGATATCTACAACCTCTATGCTGTGTATATACATTGCATCGCGTAGAGAATCAAGGTTTTGACGGGAATAAGACGCGTGGCGAAGAAAGACGGTAAAGGTTCTACTAAGAAAAACAGTCAGTTAGTGCTGCGTCTGGATAAGGATGAACGCGATGCATTTGTTGAGCTGTGCAAAGAGCTGGACACCTCGGCCGCACGCGAAATTCGCCGCTTCATTCGCGGTTTCATGAAAGAAAACGCCGAAGACTAGCCTAGGCTGGGCGGCGCAAGACAGCGGTCGCCAGCCCCATTCCGATCAACGCGACCCCTCCGAACCGTGTCAGGGCAGTGATCACACCTACGCGTCCCACCATCATTCGCAACCGATCTGCCAGCAACGCATAGGCCAGTGCATTCAGCGCGGCGAGGCCGACGAAAGTAGCGATCAGGATGACAAACTGAGGACCCAGCGGGTCTGTGGGGCGTATGAACTGTGGCACAAAGGCGATGAAGAACGCGATGGATTTCGGGTTCAGGGCCGTGACAGCGGCGGCGTGTCCAAAAACGCTGCGCGTAGTGACATCGCGGCCCGTTTCCACCGGGGCTAGCCCGCCGGACGGCGCGCTGCGCAGCAGCTTGATCCCAAGCCAAACCAGATAGGCTGCGCCGATCCACTTCAGAATGGAAAAGAGCGTGGCCGACGCCAGCACCAAAGCGCCCAAGCCCAACAGCGATGCTGTCATGGCAATCAAATCGCCCAAAGCCACCCCGGTCGCCGAAGCCACCGCCACGCTGCGCCCTTTGGACAGAGCGTAGCTGAGCACAAGCAGAACGGTCGGTCCTGGAATAAGAAGCAGGGCGGTGGATGCGGCAACGAAAGCCAGCCAGAGGTCTAGGGACATGTATCAACCTATTTCTGAAAGCAATGGCATCAGCTAGGGCTCTACTAGCCCCAAAGTCAACCTGAAGAACCCCGCCAAACCAAGCCAGGTTTGGGCAAGATTCGCCTATTGTCTACACATATGCTAAATTAGCCTCCTATTTTAAGGTGGAGATTTTAGTATGAAACGTTTTGCAGTGGGGCTTTTGCTCCTGACTTTGTTTGTTCCAGAACATGTTGCTGCTGATGGCTGTCCCGAGGGATACTCGGACTGCGGAGGTAATTTATGCTGCCCCACGGTGCAGCCATGAAACTGTCATCTGTACTGGAAACCCTACGCAAGCGCGCGGTCTACTTGGTGGTTGTGGCGGGAATAATCGCGGTGTTTTCGTTCTGCGCACCCTTGATCCTTGACGCGGACGAGGCTGACTTGCGCTATGATCGGAACAGTATCCCGGCCAATTGGCTGGGCAGCCCAAAACCGGGTGATGCATATGCGTTTGATCACTCGACAGGAGAATTTGCGTCGATCAAGCTGTGCACGTTGCATGTGGCGGATGACTACCCGATCGCACCGGTCAGTTTTGCTGGCATCAACGAATGGGGAAAAGGCCTGAATGATGCGATTTCGCAAGTTGGACAGTTTGTTGGCGAGAAGATTCTGACTGGCATGAACCTGGAGGACGCAGATGTCGTCTGGGAGTTCAACAAGATCTATCGCAGCGATGAACTGAATTCAAAGCTGGAACAAAGTTGTCTGGACCGCGTGATCGAGCATGTGCGGATGCCGGATCAGTCTGTGTTCATCGTAGATATGGTCTATTTTGATCGGGACACTCCGGATCAGCCCGCACTTGTGCAATTGTCACGCTCCAGCATTATCCCAAAGGATTGCGGTGCGCTGTGTGTGAAGACTGCGCCCAAACATCAGGTGCTTAGGATCAGCTGGTTGACGCGAAAGAAAGCCGATTGGGAACTGGTGCGCATCGAATAGCCAGGTTGGCGTGATCGAAACGGCATTGATAGCCTAAAGTACCCGGCCTGCCACCGCATCTAGCTTGGACAGCAAGGCAGGATCACGCTTCTCTGGGGCTGTTAGGATCGCATATTCCAGCGCCCTGTCGCAGCCATGCGGGCAGGGTGCGCGCTCAGCCCCTAACAGAGCGGGCAAGCCTTTGACCAGCGCCCGGCCTTTCTCGGCATTGCCGGTCAGGGTCGCGATGATTGCGGTGACATCGACCTCGCCATGGTCTGGGTGCCAGCTATCATAATCCGTGACCATCGCAATCGAGGCATAACAAAGTTCGGCTTCACGGGCGAGCTTCGCCTCGGGCATATTGGTCATTCCAATTACATCACAACCCCATTGCTCGCGATACATCTTGGATTCGGCTAGGGTCGAGAACTGAGGCCCCTCCATCGCCAGATAAGTACCGCCGCGATGGATGGTGATGCCTGCGGCCTTGCCAGCTGTCTCACACGCATCGCTTAGGCGCGGGCAAGTTGGGTGGGCAACGCTGACATGGGCAACGCAGCCTGTGCCAAAAAAACTTTTATCACGCGCAAAGGTCCGGTCGATGAACTGATCGACGATCACGAAATCTCCGGGTGCCATGTGTTCCCGAAACGAACCGCAGGCCGAGACCGAGATGACATCAGTCACCTTTAGACGCTTCAGAGCGTCGATATTCGCACGATAGGGCACCTCGGTTGGTGAATGCACGTGCCCACGTCCGTGACGAGGTAGAAAGGCCATCTCGACGCCGTTCAGCGATCCGGTAAGGATCTGATCCGAGGCGGCACCCCAAGGGGTATCAACCGTGACCCATTCTGCATTTTCCAGCCCATCGATGTCATAAATGCCCGATCCTCCGATGACGGCGATTTTGGTTTGGGTCACGTTCGGCCTCCGATGCGAATTTCTGATACCCGATTTCTGCGGGGCGGCGCGCGAATTGGCAAGTGCAGTCAACTGTTTGTGTGCAACACCGGGCAAACCTTACCAAGCCATGCGCCTAGCGCATAGCGGGTTCCCGATAATGCGGTATCTCAGCCAGGGCTTACCCGGTAGAAGGCCCCTTTCGCGCGAACATAACGACCCACAGGACCGTCCCATGCCCCGAGCCATGCTGGCAAGCTTTGCCAACCGTATAGCCAAACCCGATCTGCGTTGGGTACCAGATGAGGGGTTGACCGTCTCGCGCCTGCGGATCGAGCTGTTGTCGGGTCTGACCGTTGCGCTGGCGTTGGTTCCGGAAGCCGTGGCTTTTGCGTTTGTTGCGGGCGTTCATCCGCTTGTGGGCCTCTACGCGGCCTTCCTAGTGGGTCTAATCACCGCCCTGATCGGTGGCCGCCCCGGTATGATTTCGGGTGCAACGGGTGCTCTGGCGGTGGTCATGGTGGCCTTGGTGGCGCAGCATGGGGTGGAATATCTGTTCGCGACCGTTGTTCTGATGGGCATCTTGCAGGTCATCGCAGGTGCGATGCACTGGGGCCGCTTCATTCGCCTTGTGCCGCATCCGGTGATGCTGGGCTTTGTGAACGGTCTGGCCATCGTGATCTTTTTGGCCCAGATGGGTCAGTTCAAAGTGCCCGGAACCATGGAAAATACCGGCCACGGTATGAGCGGCGGTGAATGGCTGTCGGGACTTCAGCTTTACACCATGCTGGGTCTTGTGGCGCTGACCATGGCAGTGATCTGGGTGATGCCGCGCATCACGCGCATCATCCCTGCGCCTCTGGCTGGTATTCTGGTCGTTGCGGCGCTTGTGATCGGTTTGGGTCTGGATGTTCCGCGCGTTGGCGATTTGGCGTCAATCGAGGGTGGCCTGCCCGCTTTCCACATTCCGATGGTTCCGCTGAACTGGGAAACCTTTGAGATCATTCTACCCTACGCTGTTATTCTGGCGGCCATTGGCTTGATCGAATCCCTGCTGACCCTGAACCTGGTGGGCGAGATCACTGGCAAACGCGGTGGAGCCTCGCAGGAATGTATCGCACAAGGCGCGTCGAATATCGTAACTGGTTTTTTTGGCGGCATGGGCGGCTGCGCGATGATCGGGCAGTCGATGATTAACGTAAAATCCGGCGGCCGCACGCGGATTGCAGGGATCGCTGCGGCTTTGTTCCTGCTAATCTTTATCCTATTTGCCTCGCCTTTGATCGAACAAATCCCGCTGGCCGCACTGGTTGGCGTGATGTTCATGGTGGTGATCGGCACCTTCGCCTGGAACTCGTTCAAGATCATGCGGAAGGTGCCGTTGACGGATGCCTTCGTCATCGTGCTGGTCACGGTTGTGACGGTGATGGAAGACCTCGCGGTTGCGGTGGTTGTTGGCGTGATCGTCTCAGCGCTGGCCTATGCGTGGAACAACGCAAAGCGCATCCATGCTATCACGCGCGACTCGGAGACTGAAAAAGGTGCTAAGGTTTATGAAATCCAAGGCCCGCTGTTTTTCGGATCGTCTGACGGTTTCGTTGAATTGTTTGATGTATCAAACGACCCTGACACCGTGATTGTTGACTTTGCAGAAAGCCGGGTGGTGGATCAATCAGCCTTGCAGGCCATCGAAAACATCGCTGGTAAATACGAGGCTGCCGGCAAACGCGTCATGTTGCGCCATCTCAGCCGAGACTGCCACAGGCTGCTCAACAAGGCCGGTCACCTGATGGTCGATAGCGATGATGACCCGGATTACGGTCTGGCTGTCGACTACTCTGTGCGAACCGGAATTCTGGGCGGCCACTGATCCCAAAAGGCGGCCATGGTGGCCGCCTTTCCTTAGTGCGCGATACGTTCCAAGGCATCAACATCGCCTGAAATCAGCGCATCTTCGGCGCGCTTGATCTGTTCGGCGGGCCAATTCCACCACTCCAAGGCAAGCAACCGCTCGATGATGTCGGACGGAAACCTAAACTTCCGAACCTCGGCAGGGTTACCCGTTGCGATGCCATATGGCGGGATCGTGCCGCGCACCACCGATCCGGCACCAATGATCGCCCCGTCCCCGATCCTCGCGCCCGGCAGGATCAGGGCACCGTAACCGATCCAGACATCATTGCCGATTACAGTGTCTCGCGTGTCTGGCTGATACTCCAACAGCTTCTCGGGATCAAAAACCGGGAAAGGATAGCACGTCACCCCATCCATCGCATGGTTGGCAGATGACGTTATGAATCGAACACCGTGGGCGAACTGACAGAACTTACCAATCACGAGTCGTTCGCGGGAAAACGGAAATAGAAACGGAGCCAGGCGAGCGGCCCAATCCGTTGGCGCGTCGAAATCCGAGGCATAGCTGTAGCCACCTGCTTCAATGCAAGGATGATCAATGGCCTGGTTCAGGAACACAGTCCCCGGATGTTCGGTTCCATTGGGCAGGGTCACCGGGTATCGGCGTGAGGCGTGGGGCAGGGGCATTACTCATCGGGCCTAGATAGGCTGAACACTTCGGACACCACGGAATAGTCGCGGTATCCAAGTCGTGCCAGGGGTTGAAACGAGGTCACGTCGAACTTGCCATCCTTCATACAGTCATCGCGCAAATGCACGCCGATAACCTCGCCGAAAACAACCCGGTTTGCTTCGCCTGGCAGGGTGACGATCTGGGTCAGTTTGCATTCAAGCGCCGCGGGGACATTGGCGACCCGCGCACATGGGATGGTTTCGCATTCTTCCGGTGTGAGGCCCGCATGGTGAAATTCATCCGTGTCTTTCGGTAGTGCGGCTGAGCTTGCGTTCATCGCATCCTGATGGGTCTGAGCCACAACATTTACACAGAACACACCGGTTGCTTCGATATTGGCAACGCTGTCTTTGGTGCCATCCTGATCCGGCTTAGACGCCGTTGAGGCGAACATGACCTGCGGCGGGGTATAGGCGACAGCGTTGAAGAAGGAATAAGGGGCCAGGTTGTTGATCCCATCAGCACTGCGCGTTGATATCCACCCGATCGGGCGGGGGGTGACGATGGCGTTGAATGGATTATGCGGCAGTCCGTGGCCGTCTTCGGGGCGATAGAACATATGGTCTCCAAGCGTTTGCCCAAGGCGTATCGAAGTGCTAGGGCGAATGCCAGCAAGGAAAAGAGGGCAGGCGTGCAGCAATTCGGGATCAGGCCGGAAGAGCCGGACGATTGGTGGGAGGTTGAAGCCCTTTATGACCTGTGCTTTGCACCGGGGCGCGAAGCGCTGTCTTCCTATCGCTTACGCGACGATGTTCCGCCTGTTTCCGGGCTCTCTTTGGTCGCGCGCGATGGGCAGGGCATTCTGGCGGGTGCGATCCGGTTCTGGCCGGTCCATGTCGGCACAGACGATGCGCTGCTATTGGGGCCAGTCGCAGTACACCCCACGCGCCAAGGTGAAGGTTTGGGCGGGTATCTAATCCACGCCAGTCTCGAGGCCGGGCGCGATCTGGGATGGCAGCGCGTCATGCTGGTAGGTGACGAGCCTTATTACTCTCGCTTCGGTTTTGCCCGGCTGAGAGGTGTCGAGATGCCACCGCCAACGAACCCGGATCGTATTCTCGGGTTGGATTTAATCCCTGAAGGATGGGCTAATGTGGCGGGTTTCGTCACAAGATGGACACGCTGACCTATTGAAACTCTGACTGCAAACCCCGATCTGTTCAAAGAACGGAGGGATCAGATGCAGGACGTGGTTCTTGTTGAAGACATAGATGCCGAGGCAGAGCTGGACCGCTTGGCGCAGCACTATAGAACTGCGGGCGGTGCCGGGGTTCGACTACTGAATGCCTTGGGTGGGTCGGCTGAATCCCTGATTGACCAATTGCCTGAACCCGTACGTCAAGGCCTGACCGGAGCGACCGAGAGCGCTCTATGGCTAGCCATTCAGGCAGCGCAAGGCTCAAGGCGCGCTGTGCCGGATCAGGAACCATGGGTGAATACGGCGGTTACAACCGCGATGGGCGCGGCAGGTGGTATTGGCGGCCTATCGACGTCATTGGTCGAACTGCCGGCAACCACCGCAATGTTGCTGCGCTCAATTCAGGGTGCGGCGGCGCGTGAAGGCTTTGACCCGGCTGAGGAAAACGTCAAATTCGACTGCGTTCGCGTTTTGTCAGCGGCAGGCCCATTGTCATATGATGACGGGGCTGATTTGGGGTTCTTTTCCGTGCGCCTGACGCTGACCGGACCAGCCATGCAGCGCCTGATCGCAGCGGTTGCGCCGCGGCTATCGATCGTTCTGGGGCAAAAACTTGCCGCGCAGTCGGTACCGCTGCTGGGGGCACTCGCAGGTGGCGGAACAAACTATATCTACACCCGCTACTATCAGCAGATCGCGCATGTTCATTTTGGTCTGCGCCGATTGGCGATTGATGCCGATATTCCACACGATCAACTGGTTCGGATGCTGTCGTCCAGGATGTAGCCTGAGACCAGCAACCTTGGCTTGAACCGCATGATGTGGTATCAAAAACTATCAGGTTCGCAAAATAGGACAAAAATCAGCGACCTGACAGACAGGCTTGAACCTCTTGTGAAAGGGATTGTCGCGATGAACGCCCGGCTTTCATCCGAGCTATGGCATGGTGTGGAAAATCTTGCGATTTTACCGCAAGCAGCTGCCTTATGTTATCGGGTTGAGCTGGGTCGGCCGGAGGTTCTGTTGATCACTACACGGCAAACCCGGCGATGGATCATCCCCAAAGGCTGGCTGATGCCCGGATTGACGGCGGCCGAAACCGCTACGCAGGAAGCCTGGGAAGAGGCAGGTGTTGTCGGGAAATGCAGTGACCCATCGCTGGGACAGTTCCCTTTTGTGAAGATGCGACCCAGAAAAGGGCCGGTTTTGTGTATGGTCGACGTGTATCCGCTGCACGTGAAATCCCTGGCACAGGAGTTTCCGGAAAAAGGGCAGCGCAAGCGGCAATGGTGTTCGCTGAAAAAAGCAGCGTCCAAGGTGGCCTCGCCTGAGCTTGCCGTCATTTTACGCAGCTTTAAGTCCGGCCTGCATTGATCATCCTTTTGTAGGGCTTGATATTGTCTTGCCGGTCGGTATCTATTCGGCCATCGCTTTTTTGGGTGAAAAATGATTCAATACGCGTTGAAATGCGTCGAAGGCCACACATTCGACAGCTGGTTCCAGTCCGCCGAAGCGTTTGACAAGCTGGCGGCAGCAGGTCTTCTGACTTGTGCGGTCTGCGGATGCTCGCAAGTGGAAAAAGCAATCATGACACCACGGGTACGCCCCGCACGTAAGGCCGCGCCCAAACCCGACGCAACAGCGCCCGCCGGATCCGGTGACATCAGTGTGGCGACACCCGCGCCTGAGATAGAGAAAGCGCTGGCCGAGCTGCGCCGCAAGGTCGAGGAAAACTCGGACTATGTTGGTAAAGATTTTGCCAGCGAAGCCCGAAAGATGCATTTGGGCGACGCACCCGAACGATCGATCTATGGCGAGGCCAAGCCAGATGAGGCGAAAGCGCTGATCGAAGATGGCGTGCCCGTCGCCCCGTTGCCCTTTTTGCCCAGCAGAAAGACGAATTGATCTATGCATCTACTGATTACCGGAGCCAATCGCGGAATCGGAAAGGCTCTGGCGGATCAGTATCGCGCTGAGGGTCATAATGTCACCGGCACGGCCCGCGACAATAGTGCTGAAATACAGTTGGATGTCTCAGATAGCGCGCATCATCAGGCGATGGCGCGGCAGCTAGAAGGTCAACCGCTGGATCTGCTGATCTGCAATGCAGGCGTTTATCTTGACAAGGGTCAGGGCCTCGACGGCTATCCGGCAGACATGTGGGCACAGAGCTTTGCGACGAATGTCACCGGTGTTTTTCTAACCATTCAGGCTTTGCTACCAAATTTAAAGGCTGCTGGCGGCAAAATCGCAATTCTCTCATCACAAATGGCATCACACTCGCGGGCGCCAGGTGGCAGTTATATCTACCGTGCTTCGAAGGCGGCAGCGTTGAATCTGGGACGTAATCTGGCGACCGATCTAAGGGCAGATGGCATTGCAGTCGGGATTTACCATCCGGGCTGGGTGCAGACGGATATGGGCGGATCGTCAGCCGATATTCACGTGGATGAGGCCGTTTCAGGCCTCATCAAACGCTTTGACGCGCTCTCATTGGACAATACCGGTTGCTTTGAGACCTATGATGGCCAGCCGCATGCTTACTGAGCGTTCAGCGCTGCCTTTGGCAGTTCATAAACCTCTCCGGGTTCGATGAATATGATCAGCAGATCACCGCGTGTTTCGTAGCTGAGTTTCGAAGGAGAACTACTGGAATCCGGCACGCCATCGGTGAAATAGATGTTGCGCACCTCGCCATTGCCTAAGGCCACCGCCAGGGTGGCGCTGCCATCATCGCGACGGCGCAGTTCCGCATTGCAGCTTTGCAGCGGGTCACCGGCATTGACCGCGCAAGGGACGGTACCCAAAGCGTTCTGACCATCGGTTCCTGCCACGCTTGCGACCTGAGCAATGGCGGGAGAGGACAGAAGGACGAAGGCGGCGGCAAGGCGGAGCATAAATAACCTCTTGGAATGATTGCGAAGGACAGGCTGACACTGTGCCCGCTGATTGTAAAGCAGCCCTGGGTCGCAGGCAAAGCCTGATTGCGCCCTTGCCCTTGATCCCCCCCTCGCATATGAGGCACGGAACTAACAGCCCAAGGCACGGAGACAGTTGGCCTCATGCCCGTACTCGTGATGAAATTCGGAGGCACATCGGTTGCCAATCTTGACCGTATCCGCCGCGCGGCAAAGCGTGTGGGCGTTGAGGTGGCCAAGGGATATGACGTGATCGTCATCGTCTCGGCCATGTCCGGCAAGACCAACGAACTGGTGGGCTGGGTGAATGAAACCTCACCGCTGTTCGATGCGCGTGAATATGACGCTGTGGTTTCCTCGGGCGAGAATGTGACCGCAGGTCTGATGGCGTTGACTCTACAGGAAATGGATATCCCGGCGCGCAGTTGGCAGGGTTGGCAGGTTCCGTTGTTGACCAATGGTGCTCATTCCTCGGCGCGGATCGAAGAAATCCCGACCGACAACCTGAACCAGAAGTTCGGGGAAGGCATGAAAGTCGCGGTTGTCGCCGGGTTTCAGGGCCTGAGCCCCGAAGGGCGTATCACAACGCTGGGCCGGGGTGGCTCAGACACGACGGCTGTGGCCTTTGCTGCCGCTTTCGAGGCCGAGCGCTGTGACATATACACGGATGTGGATGGCGTTTACACGACCGACCCGCGCATCTGCGAGAAGGCGCGCAAGCTTGAGAAAATCTCGTTCGAGGAAATGCTGGAACTGGCCTCACTGGGCGCAAAGGTTCTACAGACCCGCTCGGTCGAGTTGGCGATGCGCTATAAGGTGCGCCTGCGGGTGCTGTCCAGTTTCGAAGAACAATCCGACAATGCAGGCACGCTGGTCTGCGATGAGGAGGATATCATGGAATCCAATGTTGTGGCCGGTGTGGCCTATTCCCGCGACGAAGCCAAGATGACTGTGGTCTCGGTGGCCGACCGACCCGGGATCGCCTCGATCATCTTTACCGCGCTCAGCGATGAGGGCGTCAATGTCGACATGATCGTACAGAATATCTCGGACGAAGGTCGCACGGACATGACCTTCTCGTGCCCGACCGATCAGGTCGCGCGCGCTGAAAAAGCGCTGCTGGCGATCAAGGATGCGGGCGAGCTGAACTATGCCGAGCTTGTTGCCGATAATGACGTTTGCAAGGTCTCGGTGGTTGGAATCGGTATGCGCTCGCAATCCGGTGTTGCGGCCAAGATGTTCAAGATTCTCTCGGATGAGGGGATCAATATTAAGGTCATTACAACCTCTGAGATAAAAATTTCCGTTCTGGTGGATCGGAAATACATGGAACTTGCTGTTCAGGCACTGCATGATGCCTTTGAACTGGACAAGGCGGCCTGAGCATTTCAGCCAAAGGTCTTGCCTGACGCACTAATTTGGGTGGGCCATGGCGGACGGCACCGAAACTGAATCCCGCAAGCTGCTGGGACGGCTGCGCGAAGAAATGGCGAGCGAGGCCGCCGGACAGGAACGGCTTGACCGGATCACTCATCTGATCGCCGATAGCATCCGGGCCGAGGTGTGTTCGGTCTATCTATTCCGAGACGAGGAAACGCTGGAACTTTGCGCAACCGAAGGCCTATCGCCCGAGGCGGTTCATAAAACGCGGATGCGGATGGGCGAAGGGCTGGTCGGTCGTGTAGCCAAGTCTGGCAAGATCGTGAACACCGCCGACGCGCCATCGGCCAAAGGTTTTCGCTACATGCCGGAAACCGGTGAAGAACGGTTCTCGTCTTTTCTGGGTGTTCCGATACAGCGATTGGGCGAAAACCTAGGCGTACTGGTCGTTCAGTCGCGCGAGGCGCGCGAGTATTCTGCTGATGAGGTCTACGCTCTGGAAGTTGTCGCCATGGTGTTGGCCGAAATGGCCGAGCTGGGCGCGTTCGTCGGTGAAGGTGCGGCGCTGTCTCCATTGCACCAGCAATCCGTACTGCTGCGGGGCGGACCGGCGCAGGAAGGGTCAGCCGAGGGGCATGTCTGGCTGCACGAGCCGCGCGTTGTAATCACCAATCCGATTGCCGATGATCCACATCGAGAGCGTGAGCGGCTGGTCGAGGCGGTCGAAGAGTTGCGCGTTGGCGTCGACAAGATGTTGGAGATTTCTCAGGGCGGGGATTCTGACCAGCTGAAAGTGTTGGAAGCCTACCGGATGTTCGCGAATTCCAAAGGCTGGATGCGCCGGATGGAGGAAGACATTGCGCTGGGCCTCAGCGCCGAGGCGGCGGTTGAGAAAGAGCAGTCGCAGGCGCGGGCCCGTATGGGGCAGGTTACAGATCCTTATCTACGAGAGCGTCTGGCCGATCTGGATGATTTGTCCAACCGTCTGCTGCGGATCCTGACGGGGCAGGGTAAAACTGATAGTTCGGACCTGCCACCGGATCCGATTCTAATTGCGCGCAACATTGGCCCAGGCGATCTGCTGGAATATGGCCGCTCGCTGAAAGGCATCGTGCTGGAAGAAGGGTCTGTCGGCAGCCATGCGACCATCGTGGCACGTGCCTTGGCGATCCCATTGGTTGTCCATGTGGGGCGCATCACGACCGAGGCGCTCAATGGGGATCATATCCTAGTCGATGGCGACCAAGGTGTTGTGCACCTGCGCCCCGAGGATACGGTGGTCAGCGCCTTCCGCGACAAGATCGCAATGCAGGCCAAAGCGCAGGAACGCTATGCCTCGATCCGTGAAACACCATGCGTGACACAGGACGGCGCACGGATGAATCTGGTGATGAACGCGGGTCTGATGGCAGACCTGCCGTCGCTGAATAATTCGGGGGCCGAAGGGGTTGGATTGTTCCGGACCGAGCTTCAATTCCTGGTCCGTAATCAGATGCCGAAACGGTCTGAACTTGTTACGCAATACCAACGCGTGCTGGACGCAGCAGGTGAGAAACGCGTGGTATTTCGCACGCTGGATATCGGGTCAGACAAAGTGCTGCCCTATATGAAACATGTGGCCGAGCCAAACCCGGCCCTTGGCTGGCGCGCGATCCGCGTGGGTCTGGATAAGCGTGGCGTCATGCGGATGCAGCTGCAGGCGCTGATCCGCGCGGCGAATGGGCGGCCGCTAACGGTTATGTTCCCCTTTGTCGCGCAGGCCGATGAGTTTCGTGAAGCCCGATGGGAGGTCAACAAGACCATCGAGCGGGAAAAGCGACTGGGTCATGTGCTGCCCGAAACGCTGGAAGTCGGTGCGATGCTCGAGACGCCGTCTTTGGGGTTCGCACCGCAGAAGTTCTTTGACGAGGTCGATTTCATTTCAATCGGTGGCAACGACCTGAAACAGTTCTTCTTTGCGGCCGATCGCGAAAACGAATTGGTGCGCAGGCGGTATGACACCCTTAATGTCAGCTTCCTCAGCTTTATCGAACGCGTGGTTGAACGCTGCGATATCTCGGATACGCCGCTCAGTTTCTGCGGTGAGGATGCGGGCCGGCCCGTCGAGGCCCTGTGCTTGGCGGCGATGGGAATTCGGACTTTGTCGATGCGTCCGGCCTCGATTGGTCCTGTGAAAAGCCTGTTGTTGCGTTCGAACCTTCAGGAAGTGCGCAAGATCATCGCCGATGCACGCCACCGGGGCGAGCAATCTGTGCGACCTTCGGTGATGGAGTGGTTGCGCAGCCAGAGCTAACCGGAAAACCTGCGGCTTTGCGCAAATCCATGCTTGATTTCTTGGGTCTATCTACTTATTACAACCACAAATGTTAGCGATAACATTCTTATGACGGCAGTGTCACCTTCTCAAATCATGGGGCATGATGGGCTGGCACAGGTGGATGCAAAAGGAACCAGGCCATGGTCTCACGTGTAATTCCTGTAGACCCGTTTGACCTCGTGCTGTTTGGCGCGACGGGCGATCTGGCGCAACGCAAGATCTTGCCCGGGCTGTATCACCGTTTTGAGGTTGGTCAGATGCCCGAAGATGCGCGTATCATTGGTACGGCGCGCTCGGACATGGACAGTGAAGGGTTTCGCAAACAACTGCGCGCGTCGATGGATGAGTTTGCCCCGAAATATGATAAGGGCATTTTGGACCGGTTCCTGTCACGCGTCGACTATGTCCCGGTGGATGCGCTGGGCGATTCAGGATGGCCTGATCTGGCGAAATCGCTTCGACCTGATGTGGTGCGCGCTTTCTATCTGTCCGTGGGCCCCAGCCTGTTTTCGGGCATCGCGCAACGGCTGCACGATCATGGTTTGGCCACGCCCGACAGCAGGATCGTGGTAGAAAAACCCTTTGGCCATGATCTGGCCTCAGCCAAGGCGTTGAACGAAGGGTTGCGCGCCTGTTTCGAAGAGCATCAAATCTACCGGATCGACCACTATCTGGGCAAGGAAACCGTGCAGAACCTGATGGCGCTGCGCTTTGCCAATTCATTATTCGAGCCGCTCTGGAACGCCACGCATGTCGATCATGTTCAGATCACCGTGGCTGAGACGGTGGGTGTTGAGGGGCGTGGCGCTTACTATGATCAATCCGGCGCGATGCGGGATATGATTCAGAACCACCTGGTGCAATTGCTGTGTCTGACGGCGATGGAGCCGCCTTCGAAATTCGCACCCAACGCGGTGAGGGATGAAAAGGTCAAAGTGATCGAAGCACTGGAACCGGTTGAGCCCAAGGATATCGCGCGCGGCCAATATCGTACGGGCAAGGGCAGCGATGGCTATCTGGATCATGTTGGTGACCCGGCCAGCCGCACCGAAAGCTATATCGCGCTCAAGGCGCATATAGGCAATTGGCGCTGGGCGGGTGTGCCGTTCTACCTGCGCACCGGCAAGCGCCTGAGGGCCCGTGAATCTGAGATCGCGGTGTTCTTCCGCGACCCGCCCCATACGATTTTCCCCAACGTAGGGCCTCTGCATGGCAACGTGCTGGTGATCCGCTTGCAACCGGATGAGGGCATCACCTTGCGCACCACTATCAAGGAACCGGGGCAGGGCGGGTTCCGCCTGTCCGACGTGGCGCTGGATATGAGCTTTGCCGACGCCTTGGGCGATGATGGTCAATCCCCCGACGCTTATGAACGCCTGATTATGGACGTGATCCGCGGTGATCAGACCTTGTTCATGCGTGGGGACGAAGCCGAAGCTGCCTGGGCCTGGGTCGATCCCATCATTCACGGCTGGGAAGAGCGTGGCGACAAGCCCGCAAAATACGATCAGGGCAGTTCAGGGCCCGAAGAAGCATTGATGCTGATGCATCGCGATGGACGCCGCTGGCGTCAGATCGGAGGGTAATCATGGTCAATACAGTTATTTCCGACGTCACCAAACGTATCATCGACCGCAGCACCGACTTGCGCGGCCCGCATCTTGAGCGGATGGAACAGGCCAAATCCAAAGGCCCTGCGCGTGCACATCTGTCCTGTAGCGGTCAGGCGCATGCCTATGCCGGTGCGGGCGAGGATCAGAACTCGATGGCGACCGGTACGGCTGGGAACCTTGGCATCGTCACCGCCTATAACGACATGCTATCGGCCCACCAACCGTTCGAGCGCTATCCCGAGCTGATCCGCCAAGCGATCCGCGCGGCAGGCGGCACAGCGCAGGTCGCAGGCGGGGTTCCCGCCATGTGCGACGGCGTGACCCAAGGCGAGGCGGGGATGGAGCTGTCTCTGTTCTCACGCGACGTCATTGCGCTGGCGACTGGCGTCGCGCTCAGCCACAACACCTATGACGCGGCGGTGTTTCTGGGGGTCTGCGACAAGATCGTGCCCGGCCTGATCATCGGCGCGCAGGCCTTTGGCCATCTGCCGGCCGTCTTCCTGCCGGCTGGTCCGATGACCAGCGGTCTACCGAATGACGAAAAAGCCAAGGTGCGCCAGCAATTCGCTGCCGGAGAGGTCGGTCGCGACGCCCTGATGCAGGCTGAAATGGCAGCTTACCATGGCCCCGGCACCTGCACCTTCTACGGTACCGCCAACACCAACCAGATGCTAATGGAGTTCATGGGCCTGCACCTGCCGGGCTCCAGCTTCGTCAACCCCAACACGCCTCTGCGCGATGCTCTGACCGAGGAAGGCGCGCGCCGCGCCCTGTCTCTCAGCGCGTTGGGCAATCACTACACACCGGTCTGCCAGATCCTCGATGAACGCGCCTTCGTCAATGGTATCGTTGGCTTGATGGCCACGGGAGGTTCGACCAACCTGCTGATCCACCTGATCGCCATGGCGCGCGCGGGTGGTATCGTGCTGGATTGGGAGGATTTTTCCGACATCTCCGCAGTGGTCCCACTGGTCGCGCGGGTCTATCCCAACGGTCTGGCCGATGTGAACCACTTCCACGCCGCGGGGGGCTTGGGCTTTACGATCAGTACGCTACTGGACGATGGGCTGCTGCACCCTGACACACTGACCGTCGCGGGGCAGGGCCTTCACAACTACACCAAGGAACCAAAGCTGAAAGACGGCGAGTTGGTCTGGGAAGACGGTGCAGGCCACAGCCTGAATGAAAAGATCGTGCGCCCGGCAAAGGACCCGTTCCAGTCCACCGGTGGCCTGTCGCGCCTGACCGGAAATCTGGGCACCGGCGTCATGAAGGTCTCAGCCGTGGCACCCGAACACCAAGTGGTCGAAGCGCCCGTCCGTGTGTTTCACGACCAAAACGACGTCAAAGCCGCCTTCAAGGCCGGAGAGTTCACTGATGACGTCATCGTCGTTGTTCGATTCCAGGGCCCGAAGGCCAATGGTATGCCCGAGCTGCACTCGCTGACGCCGATACTGTCGATCCTTCAGGGCAGAGGCCAAAAGGTCGCTCTGGTCACCGATGGCCGCATGTCTGGGGCGTCGGGCAAGGTTCCCGCCGCCATCCATGTCTGCCCTGAGGCGCTGGACGGTGGTGCCATCGGCTATCTGCAAGACGGTGATCTGCTGCGCGTCGATGCAGTCAAGGGTGAGCTTGAGATCCTCAACCCCGGCGTCCTCGACCGTACCCCAGCCACTGCTGATCTGTCTGCCAACCAGCACGGCGTCGGCCGCGACCTCTTCGGCGCGTTCCGCCAGAATGTCGGCTCCGCCGACACGGGTGCCAGCATTTTTGGAGTTTAACCTATGTCTAAAACCCAACGCACCCGCGAGATCTGCGCGCTGGCCCCAATCGTTCCTGTGCTGGTCGTGGATGACGCCGCCCACGCACGGCCTTTGGCCGAGGCACTGGTCGCGGGCGGTCTGCCCGCTCTCGAAGTCACTCTGCGCACCCCTGCGGCACTGGACGTGATCCGCACCATGGCCGCTGTGCCCGGAGGCGTCGTGGGCGCAGGCACGCTGGTCACACCCGAAGACGTCCGCGCCGCCAAAGAGGCTGGCGCGCAGTTCGGCGTCTCGCCCGGCGCGACCGACGCCCTCATCGCCGCCTGCGAAGCCGAAGGCCTGCCCCTTTTACCCGGCGCGGCTACCGCGAGTGAGGCCATGGCTCTGCTGGAAAATGGCTATGACATGTTGAAATTCTTCCCCGCCGAAGCCTCGGGCGGTGCCCCTGCGCTGAAAGCTATCGGCGCGCCACTGCCGCAAATCAGTTTTTGCCCCACGGGCGGTGTCTCGCCCTCAAACGCGCGTGATTATCTGTCTCTCTCCAACGTGATCTGCGCAGGCGGCAGCTGGGTTGTGCCCCAGCAGATGGTCCAAAACGGCGATTGGTCCGGGATCGAATCCCTTGCGCGCGAGGCCGCTGGTCTGATGGATTGACGTCGCAGGGCGAAACGCTAGGGTAGGCCTCAATTCAAACAGGTTGCCCTCATGACAAACCGACCCTCCCTCTCGCATGGGCGCGAGTATCTGGCCATTCCCGGCCCTTCTGTTATGCCCGACGCGGTGCTACAGGCCATGCACCGCCCGTCACCCAATATTTATGACGGCGCGCTGATCGAGATGATGCCGGCCCTTACGCGCGATCTAAAGCGCGTCGCCTGCACCGAACACAACGTCGCCATCTATATCGCCAACGGCCACGGCACGTGGGAGGCCGCGCTGTCGAACGTGATCGCGCCCGGCGAAACCGTTCTGGCTCCGGCCTCTGGTAGGTTCACCTATGGCTGGGCCGAGATGGCCGCAGGGATTGGCGCCAAGGTCAAAACGATTGATTTCGGCACATCTTCTCCGTGGAGTTTCGAGCAAATTGCGGATGTTCTGCGGGCCGACCAAGCGCATGAGATCAAGGCAGTTCTTGCCGTCCATGTGGATACATCCAGCTCGATCCGAAATGATATCCCAGCCTTGCGCACGCTTCTGGACGAGTTGAACCATCCGGCGCTGCTTATGGCCGACTGCATTGCCTCACTCGGGTGCGACCGGTTCGAAATGGACGCCTGGGGCGTCGATGTGACAGTCACCGCCTGCCAAAAAGGGCTGATGACACCGCCCGGCATGGGCTTTGTCTTCTTTAACGACAAAGCGCAGGCAAAACGGGCCGCAATGCCTCGTGTCTCGCTCTATTGGGACTGGCAACCGCGCGCCAATCCTGAATTGTTCTATCAATACTTTGACGGCACCGCGCCGACTCATCACCTCTATGGCCTGCGCGCCGCGCTTGATCTCATTCACGCGGAAGGTATCGAAAACGTTTGGGCGCGCCACGAACACCTCGCCAAAGCGATCTGGGCCGCCTGCAAGGTCTGGGCGGAGGGCGGTGCTCTCCATTTCAATGTCACCGATCCGGCCTTTCGCAGTCATGCGGTCACCGCCCTGCGCCTGACCGAAGGGCGCGGCACACCGCTGCGCAACTTTACCGAAAACCACCTCGGCCTGACGCTCGGCATCGGCTTGGGGATGGAGGACTGGGACGGCTGTTTCCGCCTCGGCCATATGGGCTATGTAAACGCCCAGATGGTTATGGCGATGCTAGGCGGCGTGGAAACCGCAATGGCGGCCTTGAACATACCACGCGGTAACGGCGCGCTCGAGGCTGCTGCGACAATCCTGGCGAACCAGGCCTGATCCGCTTCATCTGGCCATAAGTATCCCGGGGGAGGCGCGCGCCGCGCGGCGGGGGCAGAGCCCCCTGCCTCAACCGGATGCCTCGCTCGACCGTGCAGCCTGCAGCGCGATCGGCAGAGCCCTGGAAAAAGCCGTTAGATCATCTTCGGTACCACAGCTGACGCGGATACACCGGTTCTGCGGTGCAACAAATGGCATACGAACAAAGATGCCTTGCGCCACGAGGGACGCCAACACCGCCCTGGCAAACTCGCCATCTTCACCGCAATCAATTGCGACGAAATTTGTGGCCGAAGGCAAAGCGATCAGCCCATTCTCTCGCGCGATCTCGCCAATACGACTGCGCGCGGTTTCAACGCGATGTTGCACCATTCCTAGCCAAGCCTGATCTGCCAACGCCGCCAGCGCCCCCGGTTGGGCTGCACGGTTCATTCCAAAGTGGTTGCGTATCTTGTTGAAGGACAGGATCAACTCGGGTGCACCAATCGCATACCCAACCCGTGCACCCGCCATGCCGTAGGCCTTTGAAAATGTGCGCATTCGGATCACGCGTGGATCATCGGCTCGCACAGGGGCTGCGGTGCCTTCCGGGGCGCATTCCACATAGGCCTCGTCCAACACCAGCAAACATCCCTCGGGAAGAGCGTCCATCGCGGCAACGATATCTGCGCCACTGTGCCAACTGCCCATTGGGTTGTCAGGATTGGCCAGATAGACCAGTTTGGCACCAACCTCGGCCGCTTTTGCAAACAGGGCCTGTGGGTCTTCGTGATCCCCGGCATAGGGCACCTTGTGCAAAACCCCGCCATAACCCGCGACATGGTAGTTAAAGGTCGGGTAGGCTCCATCCGAGGTCACAACCGCATCTCCTGGCTCGACAATCAGCCGCGCCAGGTATCCCAGCAACCCGTCGATCCCTTCGCCAACAACGATGTTCTCGGGGGCGATCCCATGATGATCCGCCAGGGCGTTACGCAGATCGTGGTTTTCGGGATCGCCATACATCCAAATCTCGGCACTTGCCCCACGCATGGCCTCAATCGCGCGGGGCGAGGGGCCGAACACGTTCTCATTTGCGCCCAGACGCGCCGAAAACGGTGCACCGCGCTGACGTTCCTGCGTTTCAGGGCCAACAAACGGCACGGTTGCGGGCAGGGTTTGGGCAAGCGATGTGTAGCGTGGTCCAGTCATAGGCGCAGATAAACGTATGCGCACAGTCGGGGCAAGCATCTGCATTGCCCTGACGTCGCAGTGGAACTGAACCCCCATTTCAGGCCATGCTGGCCCAAACAGTGTTGGGAGGCCATTATGGCACGTGTATCCGTTGAGTACCGCAATCACATCGCCCATGTCACCCTGACGCGGGGCGACAAGATGAACGCGCTGGATGACGCGATGATCAAGGCGCTACTGGGGGCCGGGCAAGAGGTCGCTGTATCCGACGCACGCGCCGTTGTCCTGTCGGGCGAGGGTAAAAGTTTCTGTGCCGGGCTCGACATGGCCAGCTTTGCCAGCATGGCGCATAAAGACCCGACCGAATGGCTGATGACCCGCAGCCACGAAGACGCCAATGAGATGCAAGAGCTTGCCCTGATCTGGCGCCGCATTCCGGTTCCGGTGATCTGCGCGATTCAGGGCGTGGCCTATGGCGGCGGGCTGCAGATCGCGCTGGGCGCAGATATCCGCATCGCGCATCCCGAGGCCAAACTGGCCGTGATGGAAATGAAATGGGGCATCATTCCGGATATGGGCGGCATGGTCCTGCTGCCTCGGTTGGTTCGCTCTGATGTGCTGCGTCTGTTGACCTATACTGCCCGTCCCATCGGCGCGCCTCAGGCATCGGACTGGGGGTTGGTGACAAAATTGTCTGACGATCCCCTCACCGAGGCCCTCGCGATGGCTGAAAACATCGCAGGCCAAAGCCCCTCAGCAATCCGGGCCGCAAAACGGCTGATCGAGGTTGCCGAATCCAGGGGCCGTCAGGATGTTTTGTTGGCAGAATCTTCAGAGCAAGTGGACCTGATCGGAAAGCCCGACCAGATGGAGGTTGTTATGGCCCAGATGCAAGGTCGAAAGCCGGAATTCAAATGACTACCGCCACGATAGCTCGGATCATTATCTATACCAAACGCATGGATGAAATGATCCGATTTTATGAAACGTATTTTGGGTACTCGGCTCAACAAGCCGCTGGGGATCGCATTGTGGAGTTGGTTCCTCCAAACACCGGGTTGCGCCTTCTCTTGCACCCTGCGGCAAAATCTGCGCGCGAAGGACAGGTCGCGGTCAAATTGGTGTTCGATGTGGATGACGTCGCGGCCTTCTGTGCACGTGCCAAAGAGAATGGTTTGGAATTCGGCGCTATACATCATGCGGACGGGTATGATTTTGCCAACGCAAAAGACCCTTCAAAAAATTCGATTTCTGTATCTAGTCGGGCATTTTCTGACCAAATCTAGCGCATAAAGGCGCGTCGTGCGTCACGTGCCATATGGTAACGCATCTCGAGGTCGGCAATTTTTGCCATTGCAGATTTGCGCTCAAACGGATCCATGAGATCAGCATAGGATTTGCGTGCCGCGTCCAGTTCCTTCTTGATGTTGAACTCTTCTGGCAGCACCCCGGCCTGTGCCATGATCCGATGCCCGATCGCAATGGCGGGATCGCCTTGGGCCTCGCCTGACCGATCTGGCAAAGGCGCCCCTTCGCCTTCCAGGTCTTGCATCTGGCCTTCAGTCTGCGCCTTCTTGATCTGGTGTTCCACCAGTTTTGCCAATGATCCAAACATGTTTGCAGTCTACATGCGATAAAGCGCTGGTAAAAGTCGCTAGCGCACGCGGATTGACACAAGATACGCGATTCCACCTGCCAGCAGCCCCCAGACCGCAGCCCCCAACCCGTACACGGTGATGCCCGAGGCAGTGATAGCCAGGGTTAGAATGGCGGCCTCTCGCTCGGCAGGCACGTTCAATGCTGCGTGCATTGAGTTGGCCATTACACCTATCAGGGCTACACCGGCCAGAGTACCCATAAGCAACGGATCTGCATGTGTGGCGAAACTGGTGATCGCCACCGCAAAGACGCCGAACAGGCAGTAGAACACGCCGCCCATGATCGCGGACCAATAGCGCAGAGCAGGGTCGGGATGGCTGTCTTCGTTCGAGCACATCGCGGCGGTGATCGCAGCCAGGCAGGTTGCGGGTGCGCCAAAAGGTGCCGACAGCAGACTTGCGCCCCCAACGGCCGAGAACAACCGACCTGCGTCTGGCTTGTAGCCAAAGCTGCGCATCACTGCGACGCCGGGGATGTTCTGCGTTGCCATTGTCACGATGAAAAGCGGCACGCCTATCCCTATTGCGGACGCGACTGAAAACGTAGGCATGATCCAGACCGGGGCGGCTACCAGTTGATCGGGCCGCAACTGGACGTCCCCGGCATTCAACGTCACCACAATGGCCGCCGCGATCACAGCGGCGGGGACGGCGAATAGTCGATTGAAACGACCTGCGATGAACCAGGTCAGGATTACCGGCAGGGCCTGCCAAGGTATCTCTACCGCTGCTTTGAAAGGCACCAGACAAAGTGGCAAAAGCACGCCAGCGAGCATCGCCTGAGCCAGCGTAGTCGGGATCGCCGCCGCCAGGCGTCCCAGCGGTTTCCAGAGCCCGGCCAGAACCGTCAGAGCGCCGGCGCATAAGAACGCTCCGATAGCGCCGGAGTAGCCCTCCACCGGCGTGGCCGAAACAGCCAGCAGCGCAGCCCCCGGCGTGGACCACGCGACGCTGATTGGCTGCTTGTAGACTGTGCTGAGAATGATGGCGGCCAATCCCATTGCGATGGCCGCGCACATCAGGCCGGATGCGGCCTGAGCGGGCGAGGCACCCATGGCGGCCAACCCCTGCAAGACAATCGGGAATGAGCTAAAGAACCCAACGATTGCAACCACCAACCCGGTTGAAACGGTCTGCATCGGGGGAAAGCGCTGTGTCATTGCGTCCTCAGGGGTTGCCACTTGCATTTGCTAACAATCGCAGCCTGCAGGGAACAAGGTCAAAAGCGTCAGAGAAAAGGAAAACCCCGCCAAAGCGCGTGGCGGGGTTTCTGAGTTGTGCGATTGTGGAAAGATGAAGATCAGGCGATTTCGGCCAGACGCGCAAGCGCCTCGTTCAGTTTCGCCTCTTCTTCCTCGCGGGCGGCAAGGTTGGCTTTGGCTTCTTCAACCACCTCTTCCGGGGCCGAGGCCACGAATTTGGGGTTGTTCAAACGCCCACGCAAACCGCCGAGTTCTTTGGCCAGCTTGCCCTTGGCCTTTTCCAACCGTTCCTTTTCCGCGCCGATGTCGATGATATCGGCCAGCGGCAGGCCGAAGGACGCGCCGGGGGCGGCGATCGAGATGGTGCCTTTGGGTAGCTCATCCGTCTTGGTCAGGCTGTCGATCCGCGCGAGGCGTTTGATCAGCGCTTGGTTGCGGTCCCATGCGGCTTGGCCGTGGTCGTCGATTTCCGTCACCAGCATAGGCACATAGAGGCCGGCGGGGACGCGCATCTGCGCACGGGCTGAGCGAGTGTTTTCGATCACCGAGATCACCCAGTTCATCTCACGATCCGCATCGGCGTCGATCAGGTCGGTGGCCGCATAGGTCGGCCAGTCGGCGTGGACGACCATCTTGGCGCGCACGCCGGTCAGGCCCCATAGTTCTTCGGTGATGAAGGGCATGATCGGATGCAGCAGGACCATGCACTGATCCAGAACCCAGCGCATGGTGGCGCGGGTCTCGGCCTGCGCCTCGGCGTCATCGCCTTGCAGCAGAGGTTTCGATAGCTCCACGTACCAGTCACAAACCTTGCCCCACACAAAGGCATAAAGCCCATTCGCGGCATCGTTGAAACGATAGCTTTCCAGCGCAGCATCGACTTCTTCTCGCACGCGGGCGGTTTCGCCGATGATCCAGCGGTTCACGGCCGCCTTGGGCTTCAGGTCGGCCACATCCAGTTGCGGCACGGCGTCGGTGAAGACTTCGTTCATCTCGGCAAAGCGGACGGCGTTCCACAGTTTGGTGCCGAAGTTGCGATAACCGGTGATGCGTTCCCGCGACAGTTTCAGCACGCCGCCAATCGCCGCCATCGAGGCGTTGGTAAAGCGCAGCGCATCCGCACCGAATTCGTCCACGATCTCCAGCGGGTCGATGACGTTGCCGGTGGTCTTGGACATCTTCTTGCCCTTCTCGTCGCGGACGAGCTGGTGCAGGTAGACGGTGTGGAACGGGATCTGATCGACCACGGCCAGTTGCATCATCATCATCCGGGCGACCCAGAAGAACAGGATGTCAAAGCCGGTGATCAGAACGTCCGTCGGGAAATAGCGCTCCAGCTCCTCGGTTTGCTCGGGCCAGCCCAGCGTGCCGATGGGCCAGAGGCCGGAGGAGAACCATGTGTCGAGGACGTCGGGGTCGCGATAAACTAAGAGCTTCTTAACACCATTCGGAGCAAAGCCATTGTTGATTGTTGCCCAGTTTCCGTGATGAACGTCCATTGGAGCGACATAATCGCTCCGTTCATATTGCTCAGAGTTGATTGTGATCTCGACCACTTCGTCACTGCCAAACTCCTGCTTCAGGCGCTCAGTCAGCTCATCGAAACTTGCGGCACAGAATGGTTTCGGGTCTGCGTTTTCACCAGTCCCGAGAAGATACCAAACCGGAATCTGATGCCCCCACCACAGCTGGCGCGAGATGCACCAGGGCTCAATGTTTTCCAGCCAGTGATAGTAGGTCTTCTCGCCCGACTCGGGGATGATCTTGACCGTGCCGTCCTTGACCGCATCCAGCGCGGGGCCGACGACTTTTTCGGCGTCGACGAACCACTGGTCGGTGAACATCGGTTCGATCACCACTTTCGAGCGGTCGCCGAAGGGCTGCATGATCGGTTTGCTCTCGACCAGCGGGACCAGCTTGTCTGCGCCCTCATGATCGGGCTTCAGAGCGGTTGAACCCAAACGCGGATCGTCTGCGCGGGTCATGACGGCCAGGCCGTCAGCGGTGATCTCTTCCACCACCTTCGCCCGCGCCTCGAACCGGTCGAGGCCGCGCAGGTGGTCGGGGATCAGGTTGATCGCGTCGATCTCGTTCTCGGTGAACTCACGCCCACGTGCAAATTCCTGCGCCAAATCCGCCGCCTCGGCATAAGGCGCGCCATCGGCCCGCATCGCGCCTTTGGTGTCCATCAGGCGGTACATCGGAATGCCGCCACGCTTGGCGACCATGTTGTCGTTGAAGTCATGCGCGCCGGTGATCTTTACCGCGCCCGAGCCGAAATCGGGATCGGGATAGTCATCGGTGATGATCGGGATCTGGCGGCGATGTTCCTTCGGGCCAACCGGGATTTCGCAGAGTTTGCCGACAATTGGCGTATAACGTTCATCCGAGGGATGAACCGCAACCGCGCCATCGCCCAGCATGGTTTCGGGGCGGGTCGTGGCGATCGAGATATAATCGCGCTCTTCCTCAAGCACAATGTTCCCGTCCTCGTCTTTCTCGACATAGGTGTAGGTCTCACCCCCGGCCAGCGGGTATTTGAAGTGCCACATGTGGCCCGCGACTTCGATATTCTCGACTTCGAGGTCCGAGATAGCAGTTTCAAAATGCGGGTCCCAGTTGACCAGGCGCTTGCCGCGATAGATCAGGCCTTTTTCGTACATGTCGACGAAGACCTTGATCACGGCATCGTGGAAATTGGCCGAGTTCTCATGGCCAGTGCGCGGGTCGCCCGCGGCGCCGGCCATCGTGAACGCGTTGCGCGACCAGTCGCAGGAGGAGCCGAGGCGTTTCAACTGCTCAATGATCGTGCCGCCGTATTCGCCTTTCCACTCCCAGACTTTCTCAAGGAATTTCTCACGGCCCAACTCTCGCCGACCGGGCTGCTGGGTGTTGGCCAGCATCTTTTCGACCTGCATCTGCGTGGCGATACCGGCATGGTCCTGACCAGGCTGCCAGAGAGTGTCAAACCCACGCATGCGGTGCCAGCGGATCAAGATGTCCTGTAGCGTGTTGTTGAACGCATGGCCCACATGCAAAGCACCGGTAACGTTGGGCGGCGGGATCATGATGGTAAAGCTTTCGTCTCGCGATCTGTTCGCGCCTGCCTTGAAGGCTCCGGCCTGTTCCCAGGCCTCATAAATGCGGGCCTCAGCCTCGGCCGCGTTGAATGTCTTTTCCATCGCCATGGGATGCGTCCTGCGTCATCGAATTGAGGGTCAGCGCCTGCAATAGCGAAAGGTTTGCGAAAGTGGAAGGCTTTGCCGCCAATTCCCCTCAGCGGCGAAGTTCATCGCGACCGTGAACCACACCACAGACAACGGATGGTCGGGTCGATCACACTCTTACGGTGTGGTCACAGGGCCGCGCGGCGGGACAACATGTAGCTTTGCTGTCAGTTTCGTGACCCGGCGACAGACGCTTTCTGGAGATTTGCACTGGTTTTGAACTTTCGTAATATATTCAGACATATGGTGGTTCTATTGAAGGCGCTGAAGCAGGTGACGGACTTGGCCATGATGCTGCCCAAATGGCTGACTAGGATCGAGATGATGGCGCAGAGGCTCACGGTTTCGTTGGGTGCCTTGTCCGGCAGGGGCAGGATGCCCATCCTTAAGTTTATCTCCATGCCGCGTTTATCAGCGCGCCTTAAGCTGGACGCTCGTTGGTGTTGCGGGGGTGAGAGGCGGATGCAGAGGCTATTGGTGCGCATGCGACCAGGGTCAGAGGAGGTGCGATGCTGAGACGCGCGCGCAACCTTGCAGAGTACAGGAGTGGTTGAGATATGGTTTGGTCGCGGCTAAGCAGAAAGGTACTGGGATGGCTTGGGCGGCCATTGCGGTCCGAGCATTCTGCCGAAGTGCGGCATCGCGAGCCGATCAGCCATGTCATCATTCTGGACGGGACCATGTCGACGCTCGAACCGGGATTCGAAACCCACGCGGGTCAGACTTACCGACTGTGCAAGGAGATGGGCAGCCAAGTATCCGTTTTCTATGAAGCTGGCGTACAGTGGGACAGCTGGAAATCCTCGCTGGATGTGATGATGGGGCGTGGGATCAACCGGCAAATCAGGCGCGCTTATGGATATCTGGCATCGCGGTACAAACCGGGGGATCGTATTTATTTCATGGGTTACTCACGCGGTGCCTATGGCGTGCGCAGCCTGGCCGGGGTGATCGATATGATCGGCCTGCTTAAGGCCGAGCACGCAACCGAGCGCAATATCAAACAGGCCTACCGCCACTATGAGTGCAACCCTTCGGGCGCGGCGGCGCGGGATTTCCGGGGCAAGTTCTGCCATGACGACCTTGCCATCGAGATGATTGGCGTCTGGGATACCGTAAAGGCGCTTGGGCTGCGTCTGCCATTGTTGTGGCGCTGGGCAGAAGACAGGCACGCTTTTCACAACCATCATCTGGGGCAAGCAACGCGCCATGGCTATCACGCCATGGCCCTGGATGAGACGCGTGAAGTCTATGAGCCCGTTCTCTGGCAGTGCAAACCCGACTTTAAAGGCCATGTTGAACAGGTCTGGTTCCGCGGCAGCCATGGAGATGTAGGTGGTCAGTTGAACGGGTTCGAACAGGCCCGACCGCTTAGCAATATCTCGATGATCTGGATGCTGGATAAGGCCGAGCGACATGGGCTGCCTTTGCCAGACGGGTGGAGGGACCGGTTCCCAACAGATGTCAGCGCGCCTTCGGTGGGCACTTGGCGGGGGTGGGGCAAGATTTTCTTGCTACGCAAGCATCGCAGGGTCGGACAGGATCGATCCGAACAACTGCACGTCTCGGTATCGCCTCAGGATCTGCCGGGTTGGGTGCCGATGTCAGACGAAGCGACCTATCCGGCGCGATGAGGGTTCAGGTTGGAATGCAAACATTCCTTACAGTCGCGACAAATGCGTCTGGGCGCTCAACCTGATCGAACCGCCATCGCCGTGGGGACCAGTTGTAAATGCGTTGTGCGTCTGGATGATCCACGATCATCAGGCCGTGAAAGAACCAATCGGAAGTGGATTTGCAGCCCGTCGCTTCGGTGTAAAAAGAAAACCCACGTAGTTCATAAAGTGTCTCGACTGTGGATCGCGGTGAGTGATGCGCAATGCAGAAAGGTGACCCATTCGCGATGATGTGAGCTTGAACTTGGATCATAGGAACTGTCACAAGAGACCAAAGCGCTGCCACTGTTCCAATCGAAACCCCGATTTTGGCTAACCATGAGGGTTTTGGATTTCCGTCACTCCCCGACCAAACAAGAAAGCTGGATGAGACGGCAATCGTCAGACTGATTCCATGAACTACCTGGGTTTCTGAAAACAGAGAAAAAACTCCTGATGCCAGCGTCAGAAAGATACCTGCAACAGCCGATATTGCAGCACAAAGCTTGGCAAGAGTGGCTGGTATGTAGTGCACCCCCATTGATACAAATCCTGCGATTGCCAGAGGTAGGATTGGGGCTATCCAAGTTGAAAGGTATAAAGTTTGCACCCAAAAGGGTTGGCCTTTGCCAGACGCGGAAGGGGTGTACACCGTGTTGTTGAATGGTTGTAGGTAAGCCAGAATAATTAGTGCGGCATAGGCAAAGAATAAAACTTTGTGTTTCAAACGGGCCTCAAAGCGAAATACCCGGCGAAGACTGAAATATTTAGGACAAGCCAACCTCTTTCAAGGTAACGGCTTGCCAAAGACAGTGTTTGTTCGAAAGGTGCAAAACCAAGACAATTGAATTGCACCCGATGTGCCGTTACCGCCGCCGGTCGCGGCGTGAGCTCATGGGCTGGAACGCCACACCTACATGGGCCTCGCAATAGGGTTTTCCGGGCTCAACCGGCAGACCGCAGAACCAGAAATCATCGGTTGCCGGGTCACCCACGGGCCATTTGCAGGTTTTTTCGGTCAGTTCCATCAGCGTCAGCTTCTTGGCCTTCTTCTCAACCTCGTTGACCTTGGCCAATGCCTCGGGGCTGATTTCATTGGCTGAAGGCTGCGGCGGCAACGGCTGACCGGCCGGGATGATCTGCCGGCGGGCAGGAACCGCAGGTTTTGACTCGGCCGCAGGCGCTGGCGCGGGGCGAGCGGGTTCAGTCTTGGGTGCAGCTTTGGGCTTGGCCTCGACCTTGGGTGAGGGGGCAGGCTTTTCCTTGGGCTCGGATTTCGCCGGGGTCGCGCCGGTTGCGCGGTTTGACAGGCCCAGACGGTGTACCTTGCCGATCACGGCGTTGCGGGTCACGCCACCCAGTTCTTTTGCGATCTGGCTGGCCGACTGGCCCTCGCCCCACATCTTCTTCAGCAGCTCTACACGCTCGTCAGTCCAGGACATCATTTGCCTTTCAAAAGCGGAAAGCGGCCCCGGATTCGGGCCGCCTTGGGAATTTGTTTCAGCGCCCTATTCTAATCACTGCGGGCCGAGTTACAAGCGGTCTTCGAATCAGCTATGGGGCAGACATGCAGAATCTTGTGGATCAGGGCACGCGCCGGTTCGGTGCGGTGAATTGGATGGGGCTTTATACGCTGGCGCAGCGCGAAACTCTGCGCTTTCTGGCGGTCTGGACACAAACTCTGCTGGCCCCTTTGGTGACGGCTGGTTTGTTTCTGCTAATTTTTACAATCGCCATCGGTCCCAGCAGGCCAGATGTGATGGGTGTGCCATTCCTGACCTTCCTTGCGCCGGGCATCATGATGATGACCGTTATTCAAAACGCCTTTGCCAATACCTCGTCCTCGATGGTGATCGCCAAAGTGCAGGGCAATATCGTTGATACGTTGATGCCGCCCCTGTCACCGCTTGAGATTATGTTGGGTTACCTGGCAGGTGGGATCGCACGGGGCGCATTGATCGCCTGCGTTGTGTCCCTGGCCTTTTGGGTTTACTTGTCTATTGCTCCGCAGAATCCCTTGGTCACACTGGTCTTTGTGCTTCTCGGAGGCGCTTTCATGGGCGCGTTGGGCCTGTTCGCCGGTATCTTTGCCAACAAGTTTGATCAGATGGCTGCGATCACCAATTTCATCGTTACACCTTTGGCGTTTTTGTCGGGCACATTCTATTCCGTCGACGCCCTGCCTCCGGTTCTGAACGCGATCAGCCATGTAAACCCGGTTTTCTATCTGATCGACGGGTTGCGATACGGCATGATCGGTGTGTCTGACAGCTCTCCCGTTTTGGGGGCCATTGTGTGCAGCCTGGCAACTCTGCTGGTCTGTACGATGACATGGTGGATGTTGCGCAAGGGTTACCGGCTCAAGGCCTGACGCTGCCGCGCTTCACGCCAGACCAGGATCAACGCTCCGGCAATGATGATGGACGAGCCGATGATGCTGACCGGATCCGGCACGACTCGAAACACGGCGAAATCATAGATCGCAGCAAAGATCAGTGTTGCATAGCTGATCGGTGCCACGAATGAGGCATCCGCACGCGCCATACCATTCACGAAACAGGCTTGGGCACAGGCCATCAAGACACCGATTCCAATTAGCGCAGCCCATTGTGCTGGGTTGGGCATTTGCCAGACGAAGACGACAGCAACGGATGCGATGGCCAATCCCATCGAGTTGTTAACCAGTAGGATTTGGATAGGAATTTCCTTGCCTGAGAGTTTTTTGATGAAAATCAGTTCCATTCCTATTACAGCGGCAGCCGACAAGGCTAACAATGCTGCGGGCTGAAAGCTTTCTGGGGTTGGGCGTAGCAGGATCAACGCACCTGCCAGCGATACAGCAGCAGCCAGCCAGCGCCATGGTCCAACACCTTCTTTCAGCAAAGGAATTGCAAGCACCATCGCAAAGACCGGGTTCAAGAAGGAAATTGCCGTTGCATCTGCGATTGGAATGAACGCGACCGAGGCAAACATCAGTGTGATGCCAAGCCAGCCAAAGCTTGTTCGACCAATATGCAGCTTCCAATGGGGGCGCCGCAACTGCGGGCGCAGAATGCCAACTGCGCTGACAATCACCACAAACGCAAACAAAAACCGCCCATGGCTGATTTGCATTGGGTGAAGCGGCGGGCCGAGCGTTTCTGTTCCCAACGCCTTGGCCAACAAGGTCGTTGCAGCAATAAAGGCGCTGGCGAAGAAAATCAGCAGGGCGGCCAGTGGCGGATTCTGATCCTTGGGTTCGAACATGGTCTACCGGTGGGGCAGCGCGTCCAGAATGGCAAGACGTAACTGCAAGGCGCAGCGATGCTGAGCAATATTTCTTGCACGACGCAAATTATGGGTTTCCAGAACCGCTACGGGTCGCTATACGGCCCGCATGATCAAAACCGCACATATCCTGCGCCTCCGACGCCGACGCTTTTCTGCGTAACCGCTTCGTTTGATCTCTTTGCGCCGTGTAAAGCGCCGCAAATCTCACCAAATCAGTTGACGACCATGGCCCCGGTGTATCACTCACAGGGCTTAAGCTATCTTAAAAGGATGATCCGATGATCCCGTCCGTTCTGCCGACCTATAACCGTGCGCCCCTGACTTTTGTGAAGGGCGAAGGTGCCTGGCTGACTGAGGCGGATGGCCGACGTTTTCTGGACCTCGGTGCCGGGATCGCGGTGAACGCGCTTGGCCACGCGCATCCGGCGTTAGTCAATGCGCTGACGGAACAGGCGCATGCGCTGTGGCATGTCTCGAACCTCTACCACATTCCGCAGCAGCAGGCGCTGGCCGATAAGCTTGTCGAACACACCTTTGCGGATACCGTGTTCTTCACCAACTCGGGCACCGAGGCCTGTGAACTGGCCGTCAAAATGGCCCGCAAGTATTTCTATGACAAAGGCCAGCCCGAGAGGGTCGAGATCATCACCTTTGATGGCTCGTTCCACGGCCGCTCCTCGGCTGGTATCGCCGCCGCCGGGTCCGAGAAGATGACCAAGGGCTTCGGCCCTCTGTTGCCCGGCTTTGTGCATCTCACCTTCGGAGATCTCGACGGTGTGACCAACGCCATCTCCGAAACCACCGCTGCGATCATGATCGAGCCAGTGCAGGGTGAAGGAGGTATTCGGCCTGTTCCCGATGCCGAACTTAAAGCTTTGCGCCAGATTTGCGACGACCATGGCCTGCTTCTGATCCTGGACGAAGTGCAATGCGGCGTGGGCCGCACTGGCAAACTCTTCGCGCATGAATGGGCGGGCATCACCCCGGATATCATGATGGTCGCCAAAGGCATTGGCGGAGGCTTCCCTTTAGGCGCAGTGCTGGCCACAGAAGAAGCCGCCAGCGGCATGACTGCTGGCACTCATGGTTCGACCTATGGGGGGAACCCGCTGGGTTGCGCTGTGGGCTGCGCCGTGATTGATCAGGTTGCCACACCCGCATTCCTTGAGGGCGTCAACCGAAAAGCGGGCTTGATGCGTCAGAAACTCGAAGGTCTGGTTGCCGCACATCCGGATGTCTTTGAAGAGGTGCGCGGATCCGGCCTGATGTTGGGCCTGAAATGCAAGGCGGCGAATATCGAAGTCGTCAACGCAGGTTATGACAACCAGGTCATTACTGTGCCCGCTGCCGACAACGTGATCCGCTTGCTACCGCCCTTGACCCTCAGCGAGGATGACATCGTCGAAGCTCTGATCCGCCTCGACAAGGCTGCCGCACAGGTTGAAGGCCAACTTGCCACCGCATGACCCTTCTTCTGTTAAAAAATACCTCGGGGGTTCGGGGGCAGAGCCCCCGCCCGTCGACAACAAAAAGCGATACGCCATGAACCATTTCCTTGATATCCACAAAACCGATACCGCATCCCTTAGAGCGATGATCGATCAGGCCAGCGAAATGAAACAGGCCCGTTTGGGTCTCCGCAAAGCCGCGCCGGATGATGAACAGCCCCTCAAGGGCTGCATGGTTGCGCTGATCTTTGAAAAACCATCAACCCGGACGCGTGTTTCCTTTGATGTGGGCGTTCGCCAGATGGGGGGGCAGACTATGGTTCTGTCAGGGAAGGACATGCAGCTGGGCCATGGCGAAACCATCGCTGACACCGCCCGCGTTCTGTCGCGCTATGTCGATATGATCATGATCCGGACCTTTGACGAAACCATTCTGACCGAAATGGCCGAATATTCGGACGTGCCGGTGATCAACGGACTTACCGACCGAACCCATCCCTGCCAGATCATGGCCGATGTCCTAACCTTCGAAGAACATCGCGGACCGATCAAAGGCAAAAAGGTCGTCTGGACAGGGGACGGCAACAATGTCTGCGCCTCGTTCCTGCATGCTGCCGGACAGTTTGGATTTGACTTCACCTTTACTGGCCCGGCCCAGTTCGACCCCGAGGAAGAGTTCATGGGCTTTGCCCGTCAGCGGGGCTCAAAGGTAATCGTCGAACGCGACCCCCATAAAGCTGTCGAAGGGGCTGACCTAATTGTTGCGGATACCTGGGTGTCCATGCATGACTCTCAGTCCGCGAAAGAGCGTCGCCACAACCTGCTTCGCCCTTATCAGGTCAACGCCGAACTGATGTCCCATGCGAAACAGGATGCGCTGTTCATGCATTGCCTGCCCGCACACCGTGAAGAAGAAGCAACTTCCGAGGTTATGGACGGCCCGAACTCGGTCATTTTTGATGAAGCCGAGAACCGCCTGCATGCGCAAAAGGCGGTAATGCGCTGGTGTCTGGGCGTCTAAGCCCTTCGCTTCACATCCCATACCCGCAATTTGGCGAGCGCCTGCGCGGTCGCCAAAACAACCAGCACACAGAGTGCAGTCTTGCTTATGACTTCCATCGTGCCTTCGATCAGCATCGCATGGATCACGCTGCCTAGAATGGTGATAGTTGCGAGCCCCGCATGACCCAGCCGCCAGATGCGAAACCGAAGGCGTAGGCGCGTTCGGTAAAGGGCCAGCACAGCGGCGCCAAAGGCGGCCCACATCGCGACAACACCCCAGGCGGAAAATGGTGTCGGTGAAACGAATAGCAGCGCATCAACAACATCAGGCGGGCTGGTGATCCACAAACCTCCGACATGCAATAAAATGGAGATGATCAGCGTGACGCCCAACAAGCGATGCAGGTTTCTGCTGGTCATTGGGGTCAGGCCAGGCAGGTCTCTGGCCGCGAGCAGGGGCTGAACCAACAGCAGACCTAGGCCGATGATCCCCGAAAAACCGGCCGCAATGTAGACAGGGTCGCGCCATGCCAGCAATGGGCTGAAGCCTGCGACCATCAAAGGAATGGCCAGTGCGGCAAACAGGCTCGCCCAGAGTGCGATTTTACGGATCACGAGGGTCAGATCGGTTGCAACACGAAATGCGCAGCCAGCGTTTTATCCTTAGAGCTGGACATCACCGGGCGCAGAAACACAGTCTCATATGTGCCACTGTCATAGGCCAGGTGACCATGTGGTTGACCAAAGGCTGGAACGATTTGTGGCATTTCCAGCCGGAATTCACCATTTGCATCCGTTAGTGTCGCGCCATGGCTTTGCGGATCGCGCTCGTGCCCTTCGGTGGTATGGGCCCAGATCTGGATGCGTTGACCCGGCAAGGGAGCCCCATCGCCCGCGCGGCGCACCGAGCCTGTCATCCAAAAGCCGCCGCCACCGATCCGTTCAACGATCGGAGCGCCCGGGCGATAATTGTTCGACCCACCTCGCATCGATGGAGTAGGAGCAACGCCAGCCGCCAGTGCCGGTGTAAATCCGCCTGCTAGTGCGGCTGTTCCGGTAGCGATCAGGTTCCGGCGCGTGATTAGTAGGCGGGTCATGGATACTCTCCTGTCGAACCTAATGCAGCCCTTCGTTCAATGGCCTCTATATCCAAAGATAGCACATGCGCGGACGATTCCGAGGTCGCGTCGAATGGAATCGCAAGGTTTCGCCCTCACGCCTCTGTGAGGTTTGGTGCCTGTTGCCAACACTGATATCTCCCTGCACGCAAACTGTGCGTTGATGCGCTTTTACCGCACACGTTTCGCCCTATATTCACATTTGTGAACGCAATATGGCCCCTCGGGCCGCCCGACTGGGAGAGCAGGAATGAGTTGGAATCCGACCCACAATCCCGAATGCCTATCCGAAAACCCGGCATTGGACACTTTGATCATCCCGCGCGCGCGTGACCTTGGCGGGTTCGAGGTGCGCCGAGCACTGCCTTCGGTTCAGCGGCAGCTTGTGGGACCTTTCATTTTTTTCGACCAGATGGGCCCGGCGGAATTCATCACCGAAGGCGGAATCGACGTGCGCCCTCACCCCCATATCGGGCTGGGTACCGTGACTTATCTTTATCAGGGTGAGTTCGAGCACCGCGACAGCCTGGGAACCCACCAGATGATCTATCCGGGTGAGGTCAACTGGATGGTTGCCGGACGCGGCGTAACCCATTCAGAACGTACGAGCGATGAGACCCGAGGCAAGCGAAACAGTCTGTTCGGTATCCAGACCTGGATCGCACTGCCAGAACAACATGAAGACATGGCCCCTGATTTCGAGCATCACAAACAGGGCGCGTTGCCGCATATTCAGGATGCGGGTGTCAGCGCGCGGCTGATCTTGGGTTCAGCCTATGGCGAAACAAGCCCGGTGACCATGCTGTCTGAAACCTTCTATCTGGATGTGCAGCTCGACCCTGGTGCATCCTTCCCGCTGCCCGACGATCATGAAGATCGGGGCGTTTATGTCACCGAAGGTCAGGTTGAGATCGCCGGAGACAGGTTCGACGCGGGGCGCATGATGGTTTTCCGCCCAGGCGACAAACTTTCGGTTACAGCAGGGCCTCTTGGCGCGCGGCTCATGCTGTTGGGCGGGGCGACGTTGAACGAGGACCGGTATATCTGGTGGAACTTTGTATCCTCGTCGAAAGAAAAGATCGAAACCGCAACCCGCGAGTGGAAAACCGCAGATTGGGCCAATGGCGCATTCCATCTGCCGCCCGGGGATGATCAGGAGTTCATTCCGATCTCAGAGGAATTGGAACGCACCAAGCCCCGTCTGGCACGGTGAACGCGACGTCATTGAGCCATGGGCTTGTCCCGGGCTGAGAACCCGGTGATCCTTTGCAAAGCGGAGGGATCGCCATGAAGATTGTCATCGCTGGGGCTGGCAGTATCGGATGCTATTGCGGTGCGCTGCTGGCTGATGCCGGTCACGAAGTCACCTTGCTTGGGCGGCCCCGGGTATTGGAACCGATCCGAAAGCAGGGCCTGACGGTCACAAACTATGCGGGGCTGCATCGCCATCTGCCCGCGCAGAAGCTGACTCTAAGCGATGATCCCAAATGCCTCGGTGGTGCCGATGCGATCATCGTGACGGTAAAATCTGGGGCCACGTCTGAAATGGCGGGTCTGATTGCTATTCATGCGACACAAGGGGTGCCCGTTCTATCTTGGCAAAATGGGATCCAGAATGTCCAAACCCTGCGCGACGCATTGCCTGGCTACGACGTGCGCGCGGGCATGGTACCGTTTAATGTGGTCCCGACTGAACCCGCAACCTACCACTGTGCCACATCCGGTGACATCGTAGTTCGGACCGGCCCCGGAAACTTGGCTGAACGCCTGAACAGCCCTAATCTGCCAATCTCGGCAAGCGATCAGATCGAAGCGGTCCAGTGGGGCAAACTGGTCATCAATCTGAACAATGCGCTGAACGCCTTGTCCGGACTAACACTTGTCGATCAGTTGATGGATCGACAATGGCGCTGCCTGATGGCCGACCAGATGGCCGAGGCATTGAATGTGCTGAAAGCTGCGGGTAAGCCGGTCGCGTCGACTACGCCGTTACCCGCCGGCCTGACACCTTTCATTCTGCGTCTGCCAACGCCGATCTTTATGCGTGTAGCGTCGAAGATGCTGACGATTGACCCAACCGCACGCACTTCGATGGCCTATGATTTGATGCAGGGTCGCAAAACGGAAATTGATAGCCTTCAAGGTGAGGTTATGCGTCTCGCAGAGCAAACGGGCATGAAGACACCAATTTGTGCTCGAGTTTCTGATTTGATCCAACAGCGACCCGCGCCGCCCGTGCGCCCACAGGAGATACGGCCCGGGGCAAAGGCGTTCAGAGGCAGGTAGATCAGTCTGGATAAGACCGTGCCTTTGATGTTCCTGGCGGATTTGCCCGGGGCGCTGACAGCGGGTGTTTTCCAACGTCGATCTATGTTGCTAGACCATCTCCGCGGCAGCATGAACGATCGATGCTCCCTATGGATTGCCGAACCGACTATTTCAATCAGTCCCATCAAGACCTTCAACTGAGCCCATGTGCGGCCGGGCGACACGAGAGCTCGCAGTGTTAAAGTGCCAGTGGTTTCCCAGTAACGGGGCCGCGAGTTCTGGCTGGCTTCGACACGTGCTACTCGATCTTCTGTAGTAAGGCCTGCAATTCCGGCTCTCTGACCAAGGTCGCCGCCGTTTTGGGGGTAACCCAGTTGCGCTTTCGTTGGCCAATTTCGGGGAATTCATCGGCCAGCGCGCGTACCGCAACACGATAAACGCTTGTCAGAACCGGCTGTGCAGAACCGTCTTTTAGTATTTTGTCGTAGGTGAAGTGGCCTAACGGGTTCTTTTCAACCATATCAGCTTCAACACCGGCCTCTTCCCAGGCTTCTTGCGCGGCGGTTTCTGCGCCATCCAGCCCGTCAATCGGCCAACCTTTTGGAATTATCCAACGCCCGGTATCGCGGCTGGTAATCAGCAAAACTTCGGGCCCTGCATCGGTTTGTCGCGTGCACAGGGCTGCAAATTGCACCCGGCGCGGGCGCAGAAACAGGGGTTTTGCGACCTCTTCCCATATGTTGCGAAACCAATGTGACATAGTCAAAATATCAGGTGCTTTTCTCGATTCTTCGGCCGATCAGGTAACAATTGAGTCATGATATTTCAACAAATCCGTGACCAAAAGATTAATATTTTACCCATTTTTAAGGAAATATGTGTCTTTTTGTGGTCTTTGGTGGCTGATCCCCCGATTTGCCTCAGCTTCTGCGGCGTTTAGCGCGCAGGGTAGGGTCTGCTTGCGTCGGATCTTCGGGCCACGGGTGTTTGGGATACTGCGCTCGCATATCTTTGCGGACATCCGCATAGGACCCGGACCAGAACCCGGGCAAATCCCGCGTGATCTGAATAGGGCGCTGCGCAGGGGACAGCAGGGTGATCTTAAGCGGCGCGCCTGCGACAACGGGATGTTGCGCAACCCCGAAAAGCTCCTGTAGGCGAACTGCGATTTCAGGTACGTCGCCTCCATAGTCAATCGGCACTTTGCGCCCCAATGGCGTGCTGAAAGACCCCGGCGCACGCTTGTCCAACTCTTGCATCTGTTCCCAATCCAGCCGCGCCCGGAGCGCGGGTAGTAGGTCAAAGCGTTTCCAGTCTTCGGCGCTGCGCACGCCAGACAGCATGGGCAATAGCCAATCTTCGATTGAAGACATCAGCCCTTCGATTGAAAAATCCGGCAGATCAATCCCATCGGCGCGTACCAGTTCGACCCGCGCGGCAAAACGCGCGGCGGCGCCTTCCAGGCGCAGCCCCAGATCGCGCACACCGTCCAGCATAGCTTGTACCACGGTGTCATCGGGAGCGTCTTTCCACAGGCGGTCGCTCAGGGTGATTGCGCCAAGCCGTTCCTGCTGTCGCGCGATTACGCGCCGTTCGCGCTTGGACCAGGTGCAGGTATCGACCCAACACAGTTGGTCAGCGAACTGATCGCGGATGTCGCGTTCGGATATTGGCACCGCCATCCGCACGCGGGCTTCGCGCGGGTTCCCATCGGTGTCGAGCACGACAAGATAGGGCGCAGTGGCCAGGGTATCGTCGTTTTCCAGCACCACGCCTTTGCCGCCCGACAGGACATAGCTTGGTGTATCCCCATTTCGCCTTTGTCCGATCCGATCGGGATAGGCGAGTGCCGCCATCGCTGCGGCGCTGAGGGTTTCGTCCTGAGGTTTGATCATCGCGCGCAGACGTTTCGTTTCGCCTTTGATCCGATCCACGACGCTTGGATTGACCTGCCAGGGCTTTTCCCTTTGAAAAGCGCGTGTATCGCGTATCGCAGCCATCCTGAGGGTCAGATCGACCGGAGCGCCCTTAAGGGGATCTCGTTCAGCCAGTAACGCGGCCAGCGGGGCTGCCTGTGTTCCGGCGCGAACCAGCATATGGCCCAAACGCGGGTGTAGCGGCAGGGATGCCAAACGCCGCCCGTGATCTGTGATCCGCCCTTTGCCATCCAGCGCGCCAAGCATTCGTAACAGGGATCGTGCCTCGGCCAATGTGCCATCGGGTGGAGGGGTCAGAAACGCTAGATCACCAGCTTCCGCACCCCATAAGGCAAGCTCTAAAGCCAGTCCGGCCAGGTCAGCGGCCTCAATTTCTGCGGGCGGATAGGCATGCAAGGCACCTTCCTCGCCCTTTGACCACAACCGATAACAGACCCCTTCGGCCACGCGGCCCGCGCGGCCAGTTCGCTGGGTGGCTTCGGCTCGTGTGACGCGTTCGGTCACCAGCCGCGACATGCCCGAGCCCGGATCGAACCGCGACCGTCGCGCCTGACCCATATCCACGACCACGCGGATGTCGGGAATGGTCAGCGAGGTTTCCGCGATTGATGTTGCCAGCACCACTTTGCGTCCGGCCTCAACCGGTGCGATGGCCGCGCTCTGGGCAGTAAAAGGCAGGGCACCGAACAAAGGGCGTAACGTGCAGGTCTTTGGCAGGCGCTTGTTCAGCGCTGCTTCGGCCCGTCGGATTTCACCTTCGCCGGGTAGGAAAACCAGAATGCCGCCGCCAATCGCCGGCGTCTCGGACACTGCCGTTTCAACCAGATCAATCAGCGCATCCAACCGTCTGGCCTGTGGGCCCAACGGACGGTCCAGCCAGCGGGTTTCAACCGGATAGCTGCGCCCTTCCGAGGTCACGAGAGGGGCTTCCATTAACCGCCCGACCGGCTCAGCGTCCAGCGTGGCCGACATCGCCACGAGGATAAGGTCATCGCGCAACGCCCCGGCGACCTCAAGGCACAGCGCCAGACCTAGATCCGCGTTCAGGGATCGTTCGTGAAACTCATCAAAGATCACAGCCCCGACACCAGGAAGATCAGGGTCATATTGCAGCATTCGGGTCAGGATACCTTCGGTCACGACCTCAATCCGTGTGGAGTTCGAGGTTTTGGCCTCACCACGGACCCTGTAGCCGACGGTTTGACCCGCGCGCTCACCCAGCGTATCCGCCATGCGTTCAGCCGCGGCGCGTGCGGCCAGACGGCGCGGCTCCAGCATCACGATCTTACCGGTACAAAGACCGGCCTTTAGCATTGCCAGAGGAACGCGGGTTGTCTTACCCGCGCCCGGCGGGGCTTGAAGAACGGCGCGCCCATGGTCCCGGAGGGCTGAAATCAAGTCGGGCAGCGCGTCGTCTATTGGTAGTCGTGTCATACCGCCTTATCGCCAAAGCGCTGGTCAACGTCCAGAAGGCCCAGCCAAAACACTGGATGCGCTCTGGACAATTGCTACGCGGCACCGTCATTTAGGGCAAATCTCCAAAAGAGGCCGGGCGGATGGACATAGCTGAATTGGGTGAAAGGATCGTGCAAGGTGAACGCCGGGCCCTGGCGCGTGCAATCACGCTGGTCGAGAGCATCCGTGCAGATCATCGGGAGCAGGCCTCGGAACTTCTGAGTTATCTGGCGCAGTCAGGCCGACAATCATTGCGGATTGGCCTGTCGGGTACGCCGGGCGTGGGTAAATCCACCTTCATAGAAAGCTTTGGCATGATGTTGACCGGGCAAGGCCTGCGCGTTGCTGTTCTTGCCGTCGATCCAAGCTCGGCCCGGTCCGGGGGGTCTATCCTGGGTGACAAGACCCGGATGGAACGTCTGAGCCGTGATCCAAACGCCTTTATCCGGCCTTCTCCCAGCCAAAGCCAGCTTGGGGGTGTTGCCCGTCGCACGCGCGAAGCCATCGCGCTGTGTGAGGCGGCAGGATATGATGTCGTATTGATCGAAACCGTGGGCGTCGGCCAGTCGGAAACTGTAGTGTCCGAGCTCTCGGATCTGTTCCTGCTGCTGCTTGCTCCGGCGGGCGGGGATGAGTTGCAGGGTGTCAAACGCGGTATAATGGAGATGGCAGATATCATCCTGATCAATAAGGCCGATGGCGACCTGAAGGCGACGGCGACACGCACCTGCGCGGATTATGCCGGTGCCCTGCGCCTGTTACGCAAACGCCCGCAGGACCCGGAGGGGTTTCCCAAAGCGATGACAGTCTCAGCCATTGAAGAACATGGCCTCGACCAAGCCTGGACAGAAATACAGTCGCTCAGCCAATGGCGGCGGGACAACGGGTTTTGGACAACAAACCGAGCTGCACAGGCCCGCTACTGGTTCGATCAAGAGGTTCGGCATGCTCTGCTGGCCCGTCTCGACACACCCGAGGCGCGCCGGGAAATGGATGAGCTGAGCACTGAGGTGGGTCAAGGTACGATCAGCCCCACGACCGCTGCGCGGCATATGTTGTCAAAACTCTCTGCCACCTGATTCAGTCTTCGGGTGTTTTGGCCCGGGCCTTGATGCGCGCGGCGTCTCATCGCACTATGGTTGCGTATTGTATCGGATCATGCCGATCTGGTCGCGTAATTGGTTGCTATCTTAGACCTGACTGTTGCTTGGGAATAGAGGACGATGCCCAATATAAGGGGTACCAATGGCAACGACATAATCGACGTTACCGATGACAACGGTACGTTGAATGGTACGCCTCAGGGTACTCCGATTGACAATATTCGCGGCCGTGGAGGCAGCGACCAGATCACGGTTACGAACAGCACGGTTATCGGAGTTGTACGTGGCAACGGGGGTGGTGACGATATTACCATCACCGGCAGCACAGTTGGAACGCTGAATGCCGGAGGGGGCGCGGATACCGTCGTTGTCCGTGGGTCCGACATAAGCAGCATTGCATTGGGGAATGGCAACGATACGCTGGATTTCCAAAGCACCAGTGTGTCAGGTACGGTCGAAGGCGGCGGTGGTACCGATACGCTGAACCTACCCGAAGGTACCGTGATCACTGACAGTACGTTCGGCACAATCACAGTCGTGGCAGGCACGAGCTATTCGCTTTCCAGCGGGTCGTTTACCCTGCCGTCGGGAACAACTGTTACGTATACAGGTTTCGAAAATGGTGCCGGGTTTCCGTGCTTTACCCGCGATACTCTGATCGCGACGAATTGTGGGTTTCGCCCGATCCAGAACATCATGGCCGGGGACAGGGTCCAGACGGTTGGCTTGGGACCCCAAACAGTGCGTTGGACGGGACGGCGGGCGTTCACAACCCGTGACCTTGAACAGGACCCCAAACTGCGCCCGGTACGCATCGTGGCAGGCGCCTTGGGGCAAGGGATGCCTAACCGCGATTTGCTGGTCTCGCGCCAGCACAGGATGCTGGTTCAATCCAAAATCGCGCAGCGCATGTTTGGAGCAGCTGAAGTTCTTATCCCGGCGATCAAGCTGACCTCAGTGCCGGGTATCTATGTGGATCAAGAGGTGCAATCGGTCGAGTATTTCCACTTGCTGTTTGACCGGCATGAGGTGATCTATGCTGAAGGCGCCCCAACTGAGAGCTTGTATTCCGGGCCTGAGGCGTTGAAATCGCTCAGCATCTCTGCGCGGCGTGAGATATTCAAGATATTCCCGGAGCTGGCGGATCACGATCACAGCCCCGACCCGGCGCGGCTGATCCCACGTGGCAAGTTACAGACCCGGCTGGTTTCGCGTCATTTAAAAAACAATAAACCCCTGTTGCATGCGCCGGTCGCGCCGGCATTCAGGGAAGGTACAGAGGGCGCAAATATTCCGCGTAACCCGTCTTGACCCTTCCTGCGATTCCCACTACACGCATCCAACCAGTTTTCGGGCGCGACTTCGGGTTGCGCCCCTTGTGATTTGGCCGCAGGCGTTTTGCCCGGCCTCCAGAAACAAAGGAAGAAACCATGTCGCGCCGTTGCGAACTGACCGGAAAAGGCCCGATGACTGGCAACAATGTCAGCCACGCCAAAAACAGAACTCGTCGTCGTTTTCTGCCGAACCTGAACGATGTCACCCTGCAGTCCGAAACCCTGGGCCGTGGCGTTAAGCTGCGTATCTCGGCGGCTGCGCTGCGTTCTGTCGACCACCGCGGTGGTCTGGACGCGTTCCTGGCGAAGGCCAAGGATGAAGAGCTGTCTGCGAACGCATTGAAAGTGAAAAAGGAAATCGCCAAGGCACAAGTGTCGGCGTAACCCTCTTTGACATTCCGTTTGAATGACCCCGTACCCGATTGGTGCGGGGTTTTTCGTTTTGCGATTCAGCTCGGGCCCCAAAAAAGTTCAAATAAATTGTAACGACCGTGAAACAGTTCACATACGCGCGCAGATGTAGGGCGTATGTTGACTACATTCTTTGGGTTGGGGGCCGAGTGATGTCGTTAAAGAGTTTCTATATTTTCCTGTTGCTTTCGACCGTTATCAAAAAAGCAATTTTAGCCTGCACGCGTATTCAGCGTCAGGTGAATCGCTCCCATACCAGCCTGACTAAAGGGGTCGTTAAACGGCCTGGGCTGGATTACTAAGAAACGCTTCAAGCGCGACTGTTTGGCGCTTGAAGCGTTTCATCTGTCTGGCCTATATGCAGGTCAGGATGAGATCTGCGTTTCATAAGTTTTTGCCGGTAATTTTGTCTCTGCTGCTGGTTCTGACCGGGCAGAGTATTGCTGTGTCGCGTGGCGTGGATATGGCGACGGGCCAGATGGTCCTGTGTACGGGAAACGGTCCTGTTGTTGTCCATGTTGACGCAAATGGACAGCCAACAGCCCCACCACATTATTGCCCCGACTATGCGCTGACCCTGTTGGGGGCGGTTGCGGATGCACAACCCGCGCAGCCCGAGGCCCCGGTTCTTCGGCTTCCCACGCCAATTCGTGAGACGGACAACCTTGTCGCAGCTCCCGTCCCGGACACACCCGCACGTGCACCTCCTGTCTTGGTCTGACCCGACCTACAGATTTTCAGACCGCTAGACACATAAGGAGAGGCACAATGTCCCTCAAAACAACCCTGTTCGCTACTTTTTCAACCGTCCTTCTGGCCGTTCCGGCCTTTGCTGACAGCCAGATCATTGTTGACGACGCCTACGCCCGTTCATCCGGCAAAGCCGCCAAGGCAGGGGCCGCGTTCATGATGATCCAGAACCAGGGCGAGACGGATGACCGCTTGATCAGTGCAACATCAGATGCCGCAGCCCGGGTAGAGTTGCACACGCATAAGATCAACGATGACGGCGTGGCTCAGATGGTCCATGTCGAGGAAGGCTTTACCATCCCTGCAGGCGGGACCTATATGCTCAAACGCGGTGGTGCGCATGTGATGTTGATGGGTTTGAAAGCCCCATTTGAGCACGGTGCCACGGTTCCCGTCACACTGGTGTTTGAGCAGGCCGGAGAGGTTGTTCTAGACATCCCAGTGGATCTGGAGCGCCAGGACAAGCATGGTCACGATCACGGATCCCATTCGAACTAGCAGCAACGCCTGTCTTCGGGCCGGTTTGCGGCCGTCATCCATGCGTCAGGCCGGGCATTGCCCGGCCTGTTTGCAAGGTGGCTCGTGATCTTTCCTAGCGATGTATGGTCTTCATGCCGATCCGGTCGTTGGCGCTGCGCAGACGGTTTGCCAGCCAGAACATGACAACCGCAATGGCAAGCGCCGAGAATGCAATCGCCCATCCCAGCGCGACCAGCGCAATGGCGGGCCAGATCATCAACACCAGACCCACGATCAGTGCCGCAATCCCCGAACCGCGCATCGAACCGCGTTGCGGATCACGCTCATTCATCTGCTGCGACGCAGCCAGTGAGCCTATGCCAATAATCAGCGCCCAGGCCCCCAACAGGAAGAAGGCCAATTTCACGGTGCCCTCAGGCCAGATCAGCAAGATCAGTCCGATCAGTACTGCACCGATGGCTGCGCCACCTAACAGGCCCCGGCGTCCGACCCCAAGCAGCGTTAGCCCGCCATCAATGATCAGCAGGGCCCCGACCAAGCGCAGTAGCAATGCAATGCTGCCAGAGGGCCAGAAGAGCGCGGCAATGCCAACAGCACCGGCCAAAACACCGCGAACCAAGAAGGTCCACCAAAGACTGGACAGCTGAGCGCTAAGCTGGTCGCGGTCAGCCATGCTGCCGTCTTCGAGAATTTCACCGGTTTTTGGGTCTTGATCTGTCATGTCGCGGCTTCTCCTGAGGGAGGTGATGCATTTGATCGTGCAATTTGCCGCCCATGTTGTCTTAAGTCTTTGCCATCAGCAACCGATCAACCCATCTTGGTACAGTTTCGGTTGCTTTGCCCAGAAGGCGATCATCGAAACCACCACCTGTCGGCTCCAGATTGATTTCAATGGTGTGCGCCCCTGTTGCCTGCGCTTCGTGCACAAAGGCAGCGGCGGGGTAGACCTGACCAGACGTGCCGATTGCGGCAAAGATCGAAGCGGTGGCGAGATGATCGAAAATCTTGTCCATATGATAGGGCATCTCGCCGAACCAGACGATATCAGGCCGCCCGGAAGGGGCGGCGCAGGCCGGGCAGGGCTCGTCAGGGGCCATTTCTGGCGGTGCCGTCCATCGATGACCACAAGCCGCACATAATGCACCAGACAGGATACCATGCATATGGATCACCGCTGTGGCACCACCAGCCTCGTGCAAGCCATCCACGTTTTGCGTCACTATGACCACATCTCCGGGCCAATCCTGTTGCAACCGCGCAAGGGCTCGATGCGCAGCATTGGGGTGGACCTGAGCGGCCTGAGCCCTGCGGGTGTTGTAAAATCCCTGAACCAAAGCCGGATTCCGGGCAAACGCCTCGGGGGTTGCGACGTCTTCGATCTTGTGTTGCGCCCATAACCCGCCTTCATCCCGAAAGGTGCTAAGGCCACTTTCGGCGGAAATGCCTGCTCCGGTGAGAATGACGATCTTTTCCATTTGTCCTCTGCGCGATAGAAGATTGCTTATGACACAGCGTATCCTCTTTGTCTGTTTGGGCAATATCTGTCGGTCACCTGCGGCCGAGGGTGTGTTTCGCGCCCAAGCCCCGCATCACATGGCCGACAGTGCTGGAACTGCGGGTTGGCATATTGGCAACCCGCCTTATGGTCCCATGCAATCTTCTGCGCGTGCCCGTGACGTCGAGCTAGGCGATCTGCGCGCAAGGCAGTTTGTGGCTAAGGATTTTGATCAGTTCGATCTGATCATAGGAATGGATGCCGACAACATCGCGAACATCGAAGCCCTTAGGCCGGATGGAAACGACACGCCAGTTCGGCTGTTGACAGAGTTCGCGCCCCAAGCCGGTGCCGATCATGTACCCGATCCTTACTATACGCGGGATTTTGACGGGGCGTTGGATTTGATCGAGATCGCCATCGCCGGGTTGCTCGATCACTTGGATGGGTCGTCCAGCACCTTTAGTTGATCACTGAGCCAGGGCAGTTTCGCCGTCGCCGGGTCAATGATCTGGCTTTGCATCAAGCGCCGCATCATGCCTGCCACCTCTTGCGGCACCTGATCGGACCAGTCCGTTCGGGTGAACAATGAAATGGTGCGGGCAAATGCGCCAAACGGGCAGGGATGGGCCTGCATGTCGTCGTGAAACCGTGCCGCACGCATATAGCCCAGCGGCGTTGTGATGGCCCAGCCCAGACCGCGTGCAACCATGGCCATCAGCGCCAGGTGTGAGCCGATCTCGAACCGTTCTTCATAGTCAATCTGCTGACGGGCCAGATGCCCTTCGATTTGGCGGCTGATCAGTTGCTCACGTGCGTAGCGCAGAAAAGGCAGGTTCTGCACGACGGTCTGCGCATCACCCGCGCCAGCCGGAGCGACCAGTATGAACGGATCCTGTACCAGCGGGTACTCGATGACACCTTCCAGCACTTCGCCGCTATGGGCGGAAACCGCCAGATGCAGGCGCTGGGCCTCTAACTCGGCAAACAGGTCCAGGCTGGGTAGGGTGATGAGCTTGAATTTGGATCGGGTCAGGCTGTCAGCCAGCAGTGTCGCCAGCCGAGGTGTTAGGTCATTGTCGAAGTCGTCGATCAGACCGATGGACAAAGTTGTGAGATGCCCCAGATCCATCACGGTCAATTCGCTTTGGGCCATTTGCAACTCAGCCAAAACCGCCTGCGCGCGGGTCAAAAAGCTGCGCCCGGCCTGCGTCAGCCGCATCGGCCGCCGCCCGTGATCCACCAGATCGGTGCCCAAGGCCTTTTCCAGATTGCGCAATTGCTGGGAAACCGAGGGCTGGCTGAGCCCCGTGATCTCGGCCGCCTGCGCCACCGATCCGGTCCGTGCCAGAGCCTCAAACACCTCAAGGCCCCGCAGGGTCAGCCCTTTCATCACCATCGCACACACCTTTCGCTGCGCCTTTTCTGGGGCGCAGGGCGGGTCAGGTCAAGGACTGACAGGGGTTAGCTGCAGATCGCCTGCGCCATCTGGCCGAAGTTCTGATATCGATCCCACAGCGCATCATCACGCGCGGTCTGCGACATCTTCAACTGCTGCGCCTGATGGGGGTCCTCGAACCATTTCGAGACGGTCTTTTGATCACTGCGCGTCAACGCCTGATCCGCCACGCGCTGAATGCAACTGCACCGATCCCGCGTCGCCGCCTGACGATCTGATGCCAGACACGCCCGCTTGATCTGAGACGCGTCTGCAACCGGAGCAATCGCCGTCAGCGATGCCGTACAAAATGCGATGAGGAGGAACTGTTTCATGCTAGAGCCTCGTTCTTTGCCTGCCCGGAGGGGTCTTGTGCCCCTCTCAGTCTGCGGCGGAGTATGAATCAAAGTGGATTCGGGATCAATCGGGTGCTTCGAAAAAGTGATTGCACACATGGTTGATGTCGCGTTTTCTGGCCCGAGTTTGCTTAGAATTCATTCGCGAGACGAATATGCTTAAGAAATACGGGCGTACATTTCATTTGCCGCAATCTCCCGGTGCCACCAGCGATGACAAGATCATGTCCAGCGTTGACGCGTTGGTGTCGGCTGACGAGGTGGTTTTTACTGAAAAGATGGATGGCGAGAACACGACTATTCACAGCCACGGCTGTCACCCCCGCAGTATTGACGCACGATACCACCCGTCTCGAGATTGGATGAAGGCCTTCGCAGCCGGAATTTCGCCGCAGCTTGCCGAAGACGAGCGCATTGTTGGTGAATAACTGTTTGCGTGCCACTCCATAGCGTATTCGGCATTGCCGACCTATTTCCTTGGGTTCGCGTGGGTGAAGCGGGACATGGTACAGTCTTGGGACGCGACGCGTTCACGCTTCGTCGAGCTTGGGATCACCGCTGTGCCCGAACTCTATCGCGGGCGGTTCTCTGCTAAGGTCGTGGCGGATGTGATAGCAGACTTGAATCTGGATACGCAGGAGGGGTTTGTCGTTCGCACAACGGCTGCGTTTAACGAGGAAGACATGCCCACTCACCTCGCGAAATATGTGCGCGAGGGCCACGTTCAAAGCGAGACGCATTGGATGAACGCGGAGTTGGTCAAAAACAGGTTGCTCTGAACGGTCTGAGGCCTCGCAATCAAAGGGTTTCGCTGGGGACTCGTCCCACCTTGACCACAGTCCATTTCCGACGCATATCCCCAACCCATGACAGACCTCGCTCATATCCGCAATTTCTCCATCGTCGCGCATATCGACCATGGCAAATCCACCCTTGCTGACCGGCTCATCCAAGAGACCGGAACCGTCAAGGATCGCGACATGAAGGAGCAGCTGCTCGACAGCATGGATATCGAGCGGGAACGCGGCATCACCATCAAGGCCAACACGGTCCGCATCGACTATACCGCCGACAATGGCGAGGCATATGTGCTGAACCTGATCGACACGCCCGGCCACGTGGACTTTGCCTATGAGGTCAGCCGGTCCATGCGTGCGGTCGAGGGCTCGCTGCTGGTCGTTGACTCGACCCAAGGGGTCGAGGCGCAGACGCTGGCGAACGTGTATCAGGCCATCGACGCCGATCATGAGATCGTGCCGGTTCTGAACAAGATCGACCTGCCTGCCTCCGATTGTGACCGCGTGGCGGAACAGATCGAGGACGTGATCGGCATCGACGCGACCGACGCCATTCAGGTCAGCGCCAAGACGGGGCAGGGCATCCACGAAACGCTCGAAGCCATCGTGCAGCAACTGCCCGCGCCGCAGGGCAATCTGGACGCGCCGCTCAAGGCGATGCTGGTGGATTCGTGGTACGACGCCTATCTCGGCGTCATCGTTCTGGTCCGCATTATGGACGGCACGCTGAAAAAGGGCATGCGGGTCAAGTTCATGTCGAACGGCACCCTGCACCATGTCGACCGCGTCGGCGTTTTCCGGCCCGAGATGGAGATGGTCGACAGTCTTGGCCCCGGTGAGATCGGCTTCCTGACCGCCTCGATCAAACAGGTCCGTGACACCCGCGTCGGTGACACGATCACCAATGACCGCAACGGGACTGAAATCGCGCTGGACGGCTTCAAGCCCGCGCAGCCGGTGGTGTTCTGCGGTCTCTTCCCCGTCGACAGTTCCGAATTCGAAGACCTGCGCGATGCGATCGACAAATTGGCCCTGAACGACGCCAGCTTCAGCTTTGAAATGGAAACCTCGGCCGCGCTGGGTTTTGGCTTCCGCTGCGGCTTCCTCGGCCTTCTGCACCTTGAGGTCATCCGCGACCGCATCGAACGCGAATATGATATCGAGCTCATCACCACCGCGCCGTCGGTGATCTATCACGTCTACATGAAGGACGGCGAGATGATCGAGCTGCACAACCCCGCCGACATGCCCGACCCGTCCAAGGTTGACCATATCGAGGAACCGCGCATCAAGGCGACCATCCTTGTGCCCGATGAATATCTCGGCGACGTGCTGAAACTCTGCCAGGACCGCCGTGGCATCCAGCTGGACCTGACCTATGCGGGTACCCGTGCCATGGTCGTCTATGACCTGCCGCTGAACGAGGTCGTCTTCGACTTCTACGACCGCCTGAAATCGGTGACCAAGGGCTATGCCTCGTTCGACTACCAGATGACCGGCTATACCGAGGACAATCTGGTCAAGATGTCGGTGCTGGTGAATGATGAACCAGTCGACGCGCTGTCAACCATGGTTCACCGCGACCGGGCTGAGATGCGGGGCCGGGCGATGTGCGAAAAGCTCAAGGACCTGATCCCGCGCCACATGTTCAAAATCCCGATCCAGGCCGCCATCGGAGGCAAGGTCATCGCGCGTGAGACCCTCTCGGCGCTGCGCAAGGACGTGACCGCAAAATGCTACGGAGGCGACGCCACGCGGAAACGCAAACTGCTGGACAAGCAGAAGGCGGGTAAGAAGAAGATGCGTCAGTTCGGGAAGGTCGATATCCCGCAGGAGGCGTTTATTTCCGCACTTAAAATGGACTCTTAGTCCATTTTAAGTGCGAGTGCGCGAAAGCTTTTGGCAAAGCCAAACGCGTGCGGCACCCGGTGCAGTTTGAGAGCAAGTGGACAGCTAAAGGCTGGCCATTTTTACGGCGGGTGGGCGAATGTGGTTGGTGCAGGCAACCGCGTGCCCACATGGTAGCAAAATGTGTACTAGCTGAAACTTATATCATCCATGATCTCGTGGACGCTCTTAGGCTGTAGTGCCCAACGATAAGCGGGGTGTACCTCCCATTTATATCCGAAATCCACGAATTGGCTTTGTAGCATTCGGTTTTGATCAAAGTGAGTCCACCGAGCGTCACCTCGCTCGTCATCGTCGCGGGCTATAATGAAGTCGATTTTATATAGAAATTCAGCGATCGCTTTGGGTGTGGCGGCTTTTCCGTTCCTAAACGAAAGAGATTGACTCTGGCCGATATCCTTAATTTTTTTGATCAGCTCGTCATTTGTGTATAACCATCTTTTATCTTTATCTTGCTGCCTTTTCCCACTCGGCCTCATATTGTACAGGAGTTTTTCAATCTCCGGCATTTCAGATTTAAATTCCAGGGTAAGGTCTGTGATGCGCCCGTGCGAGTAATCGGAGAATGTTTTCTCCAAATCACTCGATTTGATTTTGTCGTTACCATTCTTGTAGGCTTCGCGAGCCGCTGCAGTCAGCAATTTAATCAAATCACGAGGTCTATTGCGATTTAACGATAAAAGAACGATGTGGATTGGTGCACCGGACCAATGCCCTTTTCCTACAGTAAACCGATCCTCAATCACCGGATGAATCTCTCTGGCAATGTCCTTCTGACCCAATTCTTCCAGTATTGCAGGGTCTATACTTTTTCCGAAGTAACTTGCGACACGGAGAGCCATAACGCTGATAACATCGTGCCTAGTCCATGAAAGTCTAACCACGTTGCCTTCAACTTTGTCAGTGCTCTCATCGGATGTTCTGAACAGATAGTAAGCGTCGCTACGCAGACCAATGCGTATCTTAATACGTTGATCCTCGTTTGTTAGATCCCTAGATGCATTTACTAGGGCGGAGATGTTGTTGATGTCATCCTGCGTTGCTTTCCAGCCGCGATCGATGTCATCGATATAAATTCGTATCTCGCGATCCGAGGCAAAGAGGTCGCGCATCTTTTGAATTTCCAGATCGGTATCCGCGCCGGTATGGCTTAATACTTTTTCAACTAAAGCTGAAATAATTTGTTTTCCAGCGTTTTGGAGGGTAATCGTTGGCGTGCTGGCGTCTTGAATACCTAAGCTTTCCAATGCTTTGTGGTAGATGGCGCGGCTAATTAGTTTTTTGTAACCGGAAATTTTCTCTAGAAAAGTTTTGTCCTTGGAATTTTCCAAGATCAAATCGTTTGGTTGAATCCATAGTGAGAGCGTTCCGTCATCCAAATCCTCTAAGTGCGACATTCTTAAGAGAGCGCTCTTACCGATACCCTTGTGCCCGACTAGAATTCTGAGTGGCAAACTTGAGCGAATGTTTTGGTAACTTTTGTTTTTGAAGAAATATTCTTTTAACCTGACTGGGTCTTCGTCTTCCGCTGTATCTGTTCCAAATAATTTTTGAATCGTTTCATCATCAAATTGTTTGATCTGTTCAAGCACTTTTTGCCTCCGAGAATTGGTATCTTTAGGATAGTTTTTCGAGGGGCGATGTTCAAGTAATGCGTGTGAAAAAACAACGACATAGAAGCCGTTGATTGTCGGTGGTCTTATTTGGTTACTGTGATTGGCGAGATGTACGCCGCAGCGGTCTCAACCAATCACTTACCTCGCCCAGAGCAAAGCGACTCGTCACCGCTATTCCCAAATCCACTGTGACCCACCTCACAGCCCCAACCACCCTCTCCTGCTACACTTGACCCATCGGAACCCTCGGCAGGAGGCGCAGATGTCCACATCCATGATCCCCATCATCGCCCTCGGGTCGGCGGGGCTCTATTCCGTGGCCATGATCGCGATGAAGTTCTGGTGGAAGCTCCCCGGTGTGGGGCTCGGGCTGCTGATCGTTGCGACCCTGCTGGCCGGGGCGACGCTGGAACTCGCCGCGCTGCGCGAAGAACGGCTGGGCATCATCTATACCGGCATTCTGGGGGCCGAGGTTGTTCTGATCGCCATCGCCTCGTACTTTCTGTTCGGCGAGAATTTCTCATACCGTGAAGCCTTCGGCATCAGCCTTGTCATCATCGGCACCGCGCTGGCCTGGGCCTGAGCGCGCCCGGTACTTAACGCCAATCTAAGCCCTTCATGAAGTTTCCTTTAGGTAAGTTGCAACCCGTCCTCCCCCTCCCAATCTGTGGAACACGGGCCGCTGATGGCCTCAACCTCAGGGAGGAAAGCCCATGACCAGATTTATGACTGCCGGAGCAGCCGCTCTGGCCACGAGCCTCGCCCTCGGCACCGCTGCCGCCGCCGACACCACACCCGATCTGCGTGGAACTTGGACAGCCAGCCAAACCACCGTTTCGCCCTCGAATTCGGCCACCGGCGCTGCGCCGCGTTTCAACAAGTCGGAATGGGTGCTCGACATCAAGGTGCAACATGACAATGCGTTTTGGGGGCCCAGCATGTGGCGCCGCAGCGCCATGGATGATTGGACCATGTACGAAGCGACGGGTTCGATCAGTCAGGATGGCTCGGGCAAGATCGGCATCATCGAGAGTTCTGCCGAACCTACTACCGGAATCAACGCGCTGATCGATGCGCGATATTAGGACGACAAGATCTACGCAGATTTCCGTAGCCTGCGGACTGGAACGACCTACAGCACTGTTCTGGAACGACAGGTGAACTGAAGCGTCTCCGGCCTGATCTATTGTAGGGGGTACCAGCTGCCCAAGCGGGCGGCGTTTAGTAGGTATTTATGATCAGGTCGGGACGCTTCTCAGAACCAACCCGCTTTGGTCGTCGCCCATCGATTCGGGCTCAACCAAGGCGGGATCAGTCAAGTTTCGGCTGCAGGTGGCCTTCGCACCTGCAGCATCGACTGGGTTTCGAGCGTTTTTGTTCGGTTCGGACTTTTCCACGCGCAAGCAGGCCAAGTTGCAAAACTTCTCGATTTATCCACATCGCCCTCCCGGCGGATATCAACAGGTTATCCCCGTCTATTTTTCATGCTGCAGTGCTATTTTCTTGCCGGTTTCTGGCCGCAATGTAACAGTGAAATCACCGCAGCACTTCCTCGGAACAGGCAGCGGGGCGCAAGGGCCAGGGGGCCAACGCAGGATCGGGTAAGTTTTAGGATTTGCTCGGGTTTGCAGGGGTTTACCGGTTGCTGAGCGGTCGAATTGGGTGTCAGATCCCGGGTCGATAGATCAGCTTCTCAAAATGGGTCTTGGGCGCTGTAACGGCCTTCGGGTCGAAGCAGCAGTCGCAGCTTCGAAAGGGGCTGAGGCAACTGGATCAGGGTGCCCCTTGGGGCGCGCTGAACCGGTAAGGCGTCAGGAGTGTCCGCAAGGATACATGCAAAGACCGCGTCTGCGCACCTGACGCCTTTTCCTATTCTGGTTCCATACAGGCCATCATCCAAGACCCCTTCGAATGGAAACGGGGTTCCTTCGTGTGAACGAAAGAACCCCGTCTTTGTGTCAGATAATGCAGTGCCGCGTCTATGCACCTGTAGCGCCGAGACTAGTGGTTCTAGATCAGAAGATCAACAATATGTTGATGAATTTTGGCGCGGCTCCGCAATATACTGGGCTTGTCAGATGTTCTCTTGAACCTCAGTGGCCGCATTCTGGATTGCATCCCCTGCGTTTTCGATATCTTTGCCCGCGCCTTTGGCGGTTTCGCAGGCGGTCAGGGCCAACAGGCTCAGGCCAATCAGGATTGCTCGGATCATATTCGTCTCCTTGGTGGTCGATCTTGATTTCGGTAGCACCTTTTCCCAAGCGGGACCAGCATCAGCGGCGCTGTTCGTGACAAAAGCGGCAGGCCCGGTTGAATATGACCTGAGTTAGCACCAGCGATCAACAATCTCACAATCGGCCTGCGAAGTGAGGTGCACCCCTTGCAGCCCCCCAAAGGCAACACTAAGACTCGGGTAACACTTGTTGGGATACTCTCCCGATCCATCGCAAAGCAGGCAGGTTAAGAATGTTCGATCCCGTAGAAACCTACATGAATACGCTTGTCCCCATGGTTGTCGAGCAGACCAGCCGGGGTGAGCGCGCCTATGACATCTTCTCGCGTCTGCTGAAAGAGCGGATCATTTTCATCAACGGCCCGATCCATGATGGGATGAGCCATCTGGTGGTGGCGCAGCTGCTGCATCTTGAGGCGGAAAACCCAAACAAAGAAATCTCGATTTACATCAATTCGCCCGGCGGCGTAGTGACCAGTGGTTTGTCGATCTACGACACAATGCAGTACATCAAGCCGAAATGTTCGACATTGGTGATCGGTCAGGCGGCCTCGATGGGGTCGGTCCTGCTCGCCGGTGGCGAGAAGGGTATGCGCTTTTCGCTGCCCAACAGCCGCATCATGGTGCACCAGCCCAGCGGTGGCTATCAGGGTCAGGCGAGCGACATCATGATCCACGCGGCCGAGACGCAGAAACTGAAAGATCGCCTGTATGACATCTATGTGCGCCATACAGGGCAGACAAAAAAGGCGGTTGAAAAAGCGCTGGATCGTGACAATTTCATGAGCCCGGAAGAGGCCAAGGACTGGGGCCATATCGACGAGATTGTCGAGAACCGCGCCAAGATGGACACGGAAGAAGCCTAAGAAACATGCCTGGCGCCATCGGCGTCGGGCGCATTTTTGAGATTGTAGCCGCCACAGTGCTGGCCTAAGCTGCATGAACATGCGCAAGCGCGGCCCCGAATAAGGGGCAGTGGACGAAGCCCGAAAGGTAGATCATGGCGACGAATTCAGGCGGTGACAGCAAAAACACGCTCTACTGTAGCTTTTGTGGAAAAAGCCAGCATGAGGTGCGCAAGCTGATCGCGGGTCCGACCGTTTTCATCTGCGATGAATGTGTCGAGCTTTGCATGGACATCATTCGGGAAGAGACCAAAGCCAGCGGGCTGAAATCTTCTGATGGGGTACCAACGCCCAAGGACATTTGTGAGGTGCTGGACGACTATGTCATCGGTCAGGCCACGGCAAAGCGTGTTCTCTCGGTGGCGGTCCACAATCACTACAAACGTCTGAACCACGCGCAAAAGGCCGGCGGTGATATTGAACTGGCGAAGTCCAACATTCTTTTGATCGGCCCAACGGGTTGCGGCAAGACATTGCTGGCCCAGACGCTGGCGCGCATTCTGGATGTCCCGTTCACGATGGCAGATGCAACCACTCTGACCGAGGCGGGCTATGTGGGTGAAGATGTCGAGAACATCATCCTCAAACTGCTGCAGGCCAGTGAGTATAATGTTGAACGCGCACAACGCGGTATCGTCTATATTGACGAGGTCGACAAGATCACGCGCAAATCAGAAAACCCATCGATCACGCGCGACGTCTCGGGCGAAGGGGTGCAGCAGGCTCTGCTGAAGCTGATGGAAGGCACTGTGGCCAGCGTACCGCCTCAGGGCGGTCGCAAGCACCCGCAGCAGGAATTCCTGCAGGTGGACACGACCAACATCCTGTTTATCTGCGGCGGTGCTTTTGCGGGGCTGGACAAGATTATCGCACAGCGTGGCAAAGGCTCTGCCATGGGCTTTGGCGCTGATGTGCGTGAGAATGATGATCGCGGTGTCGGTGAGATATTCAAGGACCTGGAACCCGAAGACCTGCTGAAATTTGGTCTGATCCCGGAATTTGTCGGCCGCTTGCCGGTTCTGGCGACTTTGGAAGACTTGGACGAAGACGCACTTGTCACAATTCTGACCAAGCCCAAAAACGCATTGGTCAAGCAATATCAACGCCTCTTCGAACTCGAAGACGCCGAGTTGGCCTTTACGGATGATGCGTTGAAAGCGATTGCCAAAAAGGCCATCGAACGCAAGACCGGCGCGCGCGGATTGCGATCGATCCTCGAAGATATCTTGCTGGACACGATGTTCGAACTACCGGGCATGAAGAACGTGACCGAGGTGGTCGTGAACGAAGAGGCCGTGACCTCTGTCGCACAACCTTTAATCATCTATGCCGAGGCGGCTGAATCTGCGTCAGCCGGCTGAACAGTTCGACCGAATTGATGAAACGGCACGGTAAACCCGTGCCGTTTTTCAGTAAAGGAGGGTTAAATGATTAGAAGAATTCATTCTGGCGGAGAGTATGAAGAGAAGGTTGGGTACTGCAGAGCGGTGGTAGCGAATGGCTTCGTATTTGTGGCAGGAACATGTGCCCAAGGCGATAACATCCCGAAAGATGTAGTTTCGCAATGCAAATCGTCGTTGCACGCTATCGAAAAAGCTCTGGCTGAGGCGGGCGCAGGTTTTGAAGACGTTGTGCGCGTAAACTATTACCTGCCCGATATGTCAGAATTTGAACAATGCTGGCCTCTGCTAAAAGAGGCCTTTGGCCTCAACCCTCCAGCAGCGACAGTCATTGAGTGTAATCTGATTACGCCAGAGGATCGTATCGAGATCGAAGTAACGGCCGCGTTGTCGGAAAAACGCGGATGATTTCTGTGGCACTGGACCTTGGCGCGCCTTTGGTCCATACCATTCCCGAGCACTTTGCCGGAGGCACCTGATGGGCATTCTGAACACTCTTCTGCGGGCCGTGACCTGGTGGAACGGGGCAACCCTGAACACCCAGATTTATACCGCGCGAAAAGGTGTGAAAGTTGGCGAAGACAACGAAGGCAACGTCTTCTATCGCAATGCGGATGACAGCAAACGCTGGGTGATTTTCAATGGCGAAGCCGAAGCCAGCCGCGTTGATCCAGATTGGCATGGCTGGTTGCATCGTACCTGGGATGAACCGCCGACCGATAAGCCGCTGCCTCATAAATCTTGGGAGAAACCGCATCAGGAAAACCTGACGGGCACCGCTCTGGCTTACACTCCGGCAGGATCGCTGCGCAGACCCGATCCGGTCGAGCGCAAAGACTATGAGGCCTGGAGCCCCGAATAACAGAGGCGAGCAATGTCGACCCACAATTGGACCGAAGTCATCGTCGGTGGTGCCGTTCTGGCGGTTGCCGTGTCATTTGGCGTTTACGCCAGCCAGTCGACGGGCCTGTCGCAAAGCAGCGCGGGTTATGAGCTGGGGGCTTCCTTCCGGTCGCTTGAAGGGGTCGGCGTGGGGACTGATGTGCGTTTGGCCGGGGTCAAGATCGGCACCGTAACCGACGTCGATCTGAACCCGGACACCTATCGCGCCGATACGACCTTTACGATTGCGGATGGGATCCTTGTGCCTGATGACAGTGCCATCGTGATCTCGTCCGAAGGTCTGCTGGGTGGGAATTTTGTTGAGGTCATGCCGGGCGGCTCACCGTTCTTTTTCGAGCCGGGGGACGAGATCGAAGATACTCAAGGCGCGGTCAGCCTGATTTCACTGCTCGTCAAATTCGTGGCCGGAGATGGCAGCGAATGAAGCATTCGGTGCTGATGGCCATCGCGTTTTGCGCAACCGCTGCATCTGCGCAGCAGAAGGTCGAATCCGGCCCTGGTGCCATGTTGCGCGGCTTGGACAAAGTAAACGGCCAGACCATCGATATCGAAATGCAAAACGGCGACACCCAGCCTGTGTTTGGATTGGATGTAGCCTTGGGGGATTGTCGGTACCCGGCGGACAATCCCACAGGCGATGCGTTTGCCTATCTGACGATCTGGGAAAAAGGCAAAGCAGATCAGCTGTTTGACGGTTGGATGATTGCGACGTCACCGGCGTTGAATGCTTTGGATCATGCGCGCTATGACGTCTGGGTGATCCGCTGTATCACACCATCCGCTGACTGAGGAATATCAGCGGAAAAATCAGCGCTTGCGTTGATCGCTTCCTCAAGTGCTTCACGATATGTACCGCGTGGAATTTCGATGGCGCCAAGCGAGGCAAGGTGAGTTGTCAAGAACTGCGTATCAAACAGTTTGAAACCCGTTTGTCTAAGCCGGTCGACCAGATAGGCCAGGGCGATTTTTGAGGCATCAGTACGCCTCGAAAACATGCTTTCGCCAAAGAAAGCCGCCCCCAACACCACGCCATAGACGCCGCCGACCAGCTTGTCATTATCCCATACCTCAAGTGAATGGGCGTGACCTGTCATGTGTAGTTGATCATAAAGGTGTCGCAACTCGCCGTTGATCCAGGTATCCACCCGGTCTGCGCAGCCATCGACCACGCCGTTGAAATCCTGATCGATTGAGATGTCAAAGCCGGATCTGCGTAGGCTCCGGGCCAGACTGCGCGAAATATGAAACCCGTCCAGAGGGAACACGCCCCTGTATTTTGGGTCGACCCAGAACAGTTCTGGGTCATCCCGATGTTCTGCCATGGGAAAAATGCCGATGGAGTAGCCATGCAGCAAAAGTTCCGTAGTCAGGCTCATTAGAAAAACCCGAAGGCCGGAGGATTGGTTCCATCCGGCCTTCCAGACAGGTTAGTCTGCCATATTCTCCGCAAGCCAGTGCTCCAGCCAGTGGATGTTGTAATCGCCGCTATGCAGGTCAGGTTCCTGCAGCAGCGCGTGGAACAGCGGCACGGTGGTGTCGATACCGTCAACGATCAACTCTCCCAATGCGCGCTCAAGGCGCGCCAGCGCTTCGGTCCGGTCGCGCCCCTGTACGATCAGCTTTGCGATTAGCGAGTCGTAGTAGGGCGGGATCGAATACCCGTCATACAACGCCGAATCCATCCGCACGCCCAGACCGCCCGGCGCATGATACGCCGTTATCTTACCGGGGCAGGGTGAGAAATTGGGTAGTTTCTCTGCATTGATCCGAACCTCGATGGCGTGGCCTTCGATTTCCAGGTCGTCCTGAGTGAACGACATCGGTAGGCCTGAGGCGACGCGGATCTGCTCGCGCACAAGATCGACGCCGAAAATGCCTTCGGTTACCGGGTGTTCCACCTGCAAGCGGGTGTTCATCTCGATGAAATAGAACTCACCGTTTTCGTACAGGAACTCGATGGTGCCTGCACCGATATAGTTGATCTTCGCCACAGCATCGGCGCAGATCTTACCGATCCTGGCGCGTTCTTCAGGGGTGATGCTGGGGCCGGGGGCCTCCTCAAACACTTTCTGATGGCGGCGCTGCAACGAGCAATCGCGCTCGCCCAGATGGACCGCGTTGCCCTTGCCGTCGCCAAAGACCTGAATCTCGATATGGCGCGGCGTGGTAAGGTATTTCTCGATATAAACCTCGTCATTGCCAAAGGCGGCCTTGCCCTCGGCGCGCGCGGTCATGAAGGCGCTTTCCATCTCATCGGCGTTTTGGGCGACTTTCATCCCGCGCCCGCCGCCGCCGGCGGTGGCTTTGATAATGACGGGATAGCCGAACTCCTCACCGATGCGCTTTGCGTCATCCAGCGTGGGAACGCCGCCATCGGAACCGGGTACACAAGGGACGCCCAGTTCTTTCATTGTATCCTTGGCGGTGATCTTGTCGCCCATGACACGAATGTGCTCGGCGTTCGGACCGATAAATGTGATGTCATGATCTTCGACGATCTGCACGAACTCGGCATTCTCCGACAGGAAGCCATAGCCGGGGTGAATCGCTTGTGCGCCGGTGATCTCACAGGCCGAGATGATCGCTGGCATAGATAGGTAACTTTGCGGGCTTGGCGGAGGGCCGATACAGACCGATTCGTCTGCCATGCGCACATGCATCGCGTCGCTGTCGGCGGTGGAGTGGACGGCGACCGTCTTAATCCCCATCTCGCGCGCGGCGCGGATGACGCGCAGGGCGATCTCGCCTCGGTTGGCAATCAGGATCTTGTCGAACATGGGCCCGCCTTACTCGATGATGACCAGAGGAGTACCGAATTCCACAGCGTCGCCGTCGCCAACCAAGATGCGTTTGACGGTACCCGATTTGGGCGCGTGGATGTGGTTCATGGTCTTCATCGCTTCGACGATCAGCAGCGTGTCACCTTCGGACACCGCTCCGCCGACGGAAATGAACGACGGCGCGCCGGGTTCGGCCTGCATGTAAACCGTGCCCACCATGGGAGAGGTGACAGCGCCGGGGTGGCTGGCCGGGTCTTCCTGTGCAGCAGGGGCTTCGGCGGCAGCTGCAGCAGGGGCGGGTGCGGCGGCTGGGGCTGCCGGGGCGGCGGCAGGTACGGCGACCTGAACCGGCGCAGCGACTGCCTGCGTCATGCGGCTGACGCGCACATTCAGGCTGTCTTCTTCGCCATACTCGCGTTTCACCTGCAATTCAGTCAGGTCGTTTTCGCGCAGCAACTCGGCCAGTGCCTTGATGAATGCTACATCTGCGTCGTGTTTGGTATCTGTCATGAGTGTCCTCGACGGTTCCCCTAGTGGCCCATCTAAACCTGCGGGCTTTGGTCTAATTACGCAGCGTTATAAGCTAAGCTTGGGGCCATGAAAAGCGCAGTCTGAAGCGAGGATTCAAGGAATTTGTGCGCGCTCTGAGCGGTCAGAGCGGCATGCCCGAAAGTTTCGCCACGAGCTCTGATAACTTACGCGCGCCGAACTTTTCCAATAGGCGCGCGCGGTAGGCTTCGATCGTGCGATAGCTGAGGCCGAGTTCGACACCGATTTCCTTGGCCGAGAGGCCGCGGCAGGACAGGATCGCCACTTCGCGTTCCCGCACGGTCAGTTCGACCAGGGGGCGTTCTTCCGAGATGTCTGAAAAGCTCCAAATACCATGACGGAATGGATCATCCGGTGTCAGCGACCTGCCGCGTGCGCGACACCAGAATAAATCGCCATTGCGTCGTCGCATAACCCGTTCATCGGTGTAATACCCGGTGTCCCGCATCACCTGCAAACTACGCGCGCCGATCCTTTCCCAATCTGCGACGGAGGGGTAAAGGTGAAGCAGAGGCATGTTGCGATAGTCGCTCTCACCCCCTCCGAACGTCCGGGCAAACTGCAGATTGCAGCGCCGGATGATCCGGTTTTCCAGTTCAACCAGCCCAATTGGGGCATATTCGAAGGCGGGGTCACTCATCGTCATATCGTGCCGGGAATTGGTCGGAAATAGAAGAGGTCATGAGAATTTGCTGTGGATTTGAAGTGGGTGATTTACCGTTGCTTTTGTTAATCTTGTAAATTCTATCTGAAAATTCTGCCTTAACTACATTGCCTAAATAAGATATCTTGAAAATGCTCGATTGTGATTGAAAGCTTGGTGAGGGAGGAGCCTTTGATGCGCGATACGCTTACCGGTAGCCGGATCCGCGAACGCCGTCAGATCTCTGGGCTCAAGCAATCCGAGCTTGCAAAGCGCGTTGGAATTTCGCCGTCATATCTGAACTTGATTGAACATAACCGCCGCAGAATCGGTGGAAAGCTTTTAGTCGATATTGCCGAAGCCTTGGATGTAGAGCCCTCGCTACTGACCCAGGGGATCGAGGCGGCGCTGATTTCTGCACTGCGAGAGGCGGCGGCAGATGCAGTTGGACAGCAGGCTGAGGTTGACGGGGTGGAGGAATTTGCCAGCCGCTTTGCTGGCTGGGCCGGCGTTCTGGCGCAATTGCATCAGCGCGTCGTGTCACTGGAACGCACGGTCGAAACGCTATCGGACCGATTGACACATGACCCGCATCTGGCCGCGTCGATGCATGAGGTTCTGACAACCGCTGCCGCCATTCGATCTACCGCATCCATTCTGGCCGATACGCAGGATATCGAAATCGAATGGCAGGACCGGTTTCACAAGAACCTGCATCAGGATGCTGAACGACTGGCCGAAAGCTCTAAGGCGCTGGTGTCTTATCTGGATGAAAGCGATGCGGCCAAGACCCCTCGTAGTGTCCCTCTGGAAGAGGTTGAGAGCTTTTTTGCAGCTCGAAACTACAGTTTTCCCGAACTCGAAGCGAGGGCAGGGGCTGAGAGTATTGCCCTAGACGGATTGAACACCGCCACCGCCCGTTCTGTCGCCCAAGAGATTCTGCGCTGGTGCGCAGAGGACGCGGTTGCGATGCCGCTTGCCGATTTGAAGCAAATTCTCGCTAAGGGCGAACCGGACCCTATCACGTTGGCGCAACGTTTCGCGGTCGATATCCCTACAGTTCTGCGACGTTTGGCCTTTGTGCCAGAGGAGTATTTGCCGCGCCCTGCAGGGCTGGCCTTGTGCGATGCATCGGGCAGCGTCCTGTTCCTCAAACCGCTTCCCGGTTTCGTTATGCCGCGCCATGGCGAGGCTTGTCCGTTGTGGCCCTTGTTCACCGCGCTAAGTCGTCCTCTGGTGCCGGTTCGCAAACAAATCGCTCAGTTGGGGCGCAGTGCGGCTGAGTTCGAGTGCCATGCTTACGCTTGGCCTCATGCGGTGCCCGGATATGATCAGGATCCGGCTTATCGGTCGATCATGCTGGTGCGACCGGTCGGGGAGGAGGGGGCATCGGCTTTGACCCATGTCGGGGCCAATTGCCGGGTGTGCCCCAGCCGGGATTGCACATCGCGGCGTGAGCCTTCGATTCTGAGCGAAGGTTTTTGACAGGTCGATGACTGACCGCTTAATCTGGCGGTGGCAGCGTGCCAAGAGCGCGATCTGCCATGGGGAGGAACTGAAAATATGAGCCGTAAGGTTCTGTTGATCGAGGATGAGCCGAACATCGCTGAGGCCATCCGCTTTTTGCTGACACGCGAAGGCTGGCATGTTGAAACGCATTCAGAAGGGTCTGATGCGATTCAGGTGATTCAGTCTGCAGCCCCGGATCTTGTCATCCTTGATGTCATGCTACCGGGAAAGAACGGCATGGATATTCTGCGAGACCTGCGCGAGTTGGATGATATGCAACGCTTGCCGGTCTTGATGCTAACGGCACGCGGGCAATCCCGCGATCGGGAAATGGCCGAGAATGCGGGTGTTAGCCGGTTCATGACAAAACCGTTTTCAAATGCCGAGGTGCTGACTGCGGTGCGTGATCTTCACGCGCAGGCCTCACGGGCATGACCTCTGATAGTGACATAGACCAGATGCCTACTGGCAAACGGTCCTCGCTATTCCTTGGGCGGCAAAGCTATCGCCGTCGCAGACTGGCCGATGCTGCCCGGCTATTGCCATTTTTAGGCGCGGCACTTCTCGCACTACCGCTGCTTTGGCCGGATCAGAGCGCGGGCGACGACGCTGTACCGCTTTCATCGGCTATGCTGTACATATTTGTATGCTGGGGCGTGCTGATTGCGATTGGCCTGATCTTTGGCCTGACTGCCAGAAGTCTGGGCGTTCGCGACGATATCGGCGCGGACACTGAGTGATGGCGACGCCGAATATTCTGATATTGGTAAGCCTGGGCTACGTGGTACTACTATTTGGTGTGGCCTTCGCAGCTGAAAGAATGGCCGAGGCAGGGCGAGGGAAATGGCTACGCTCGCCCCTGATCTACACACTTTCCTTGTCGATCTATTGTACCGCCTGGACCTTTTATGGCGCGGTTGGCAATGCCGCGCGGTCCGGGCTGGAATACGTGACGATCTATCTGGGGCCGACGTTGGTGATGGTCAGCTGGTGGTGGGGCTTGCGCAAACTGGTTCGGGTTGCGCGTAGCCAAAGGGTGACCTCGATCGCGGACCTATTGTCGTCTCGTTATGGTAAATCCAACACGCTGGCCGTATGCGTTACCATTTTGGCGGTTCTTGCCGGAACGCCCTATATTGCCCTGCAACTTCAGTCGATCACCCTGTCGTTTTCGATTTTTGTCGAGGCTGATCCATCTGGCCTATACCCTAGCGGATCAAACGTATTCTGGGTTGCGGCCGGTTTGGCTGTCTTTGCTATTCTATTCGGCACACGGAATCTGGACGTGAACGAGCGTCATCATGGCGTTGTCACAGCGATTGCGGTGGAATCGGTGGTCAAATTGTTTGCCCTGATCGCCGTTGGTGTGTTTGTCGTATGGGGTATTGCCGGTGGGATTAGCCCAATGATGGATCGGATTGATGCCTCGGAAATTGGCCAATGGAACATCGACGCCGGCCGCTGGACTGCGTTCATCTTCCTGTCCGCAGCTGCCTTTGTCTGTCTGCCGCGCATGTTTCAGGTCATGGTCGTTGAAAATGACGATGAAGGCCATCTGAGGACAGCAGCTTGGGCGTTTCCCTTGTACCTGCTGCTGATGAGCCTGTTTGTTGTGCCCATTGCGGTCGTCGGGTTGGACCTTTTACCGCCTGGTTCTAACCCTGATCTTTTTGTGCTGACGGTGCCACTGTCACAGGGCAATGATTGGCTTGCCATGCTGTCATTCATCGGTGGTTTTTCGTCGGCCACTTCGATGGTGATCATCACGGCGATGGCGCTGTCCACTATGGTATCGAACCAGATTGTCATGCCGATCTGGCTGAATACCCATGAGCGGGTGGGATCTGTCCCTGGTGATGTACGGACCATTGTTTTGATGGCGCGTCGGGTTTCGATCGCTGCGGTCATGGCGCTGGGATATTTCTACTATAGCCTGATCGGCGATGGCGCGGCGCTGGCTTCGATCGGCTTGATTGCCTTTGCCGGGGTCTCGCAAATCCTGCCCGCCCTTGTGGGCGGATTGTTCTGGCGAGGGGCGACGCGCATCGGCGCTTTGGCCGGGCTGACTGTGGGATTTACGCTCTGGTGCTACACGCTGCTCTTGCCTGGTATGGGTGGGCTTTGGATGTCTCAAATAGTGATCGAACAGGGCCCGTTTGGGATAGGGTGGTTGCGCCCTCATGCCTTGTTTGGGATCGAGGGAATGGACCCGATGGTCCACACCGTGATGTGGTCGATCTCTTTGAACACAATCGCCTTTTGCGTCGCGTCGCTTATTAGCTTCCCCAGCCCGCTGGAGCGTTTGCAGGGGGCGCAGTTTGTGAATGTCTTCGACCATTCCGTTGCACCGCGCGGCTGGTCGGGGTCGGTGGCGCAAAGCGAAGATTTGATGATCATGACCCAGCGCATTCTGGGTACTGGCCCCGCGCAGGCATTCTTTCAGGCCGAAGCCGAGCATCAGGGTGGGAGGTCACACCTGCCCGAGCCCACGCCGGGCTTCCTGAACCGGCTTGAACGTGAACTCAGCGGTTCGGTTGGTGCGGCCACGGCCCATGCCATGATTGGTCAGATCGTTGGAGGCGCCTCAATCTCGGTCGAGGATTTGTTGGCTGTGGCGGACGAATCTGCTCAGTTGTTGGAATACTCCAGCCAGCTGGAGGTCAAGTCGGCAGAACTAAGCCGGACCGCGCGGCAGCTGCGCGAAGCCAATACCAAACTGACCCTAATGTCGGAACAAAAAGACAGCTTCCTGAGCCAAGTTAGCCATGAGCTGCGCACCCCGATGACCTCGATCCGCGCGTTTTCCGAAATCCTGCGCGACACCGAAGGGCTGAGCGACGAGGAACAGACTAAATTTGCTGCAACCATTCATGATGAAGCCTTACGCCTAACCCGTTTGCTGGATGATCTGTTGGATCTGAGCGTACTTGAAAATGGTCAGGTCAGCCTGAACATGAGCGATGGTAGCCTGCGTTCGGTGCTGGATCGTGCGGTTTCAACCGCGCTGGCCGGAGCATCGAAACCTCTGACAATCCGCCGAACACGCGCTTCGGAACGTATTCCGCTACACACTGACCTCGACCGTTTCGGGCAGGTTGTCATCAACTTGATTTCCAATGCACTGAAATACTGCGACGCGGATGAGCCCGTTCTGACGATTTCGGCGCATGATATCGGGGGACGCGTGGTGATCGATTTCGTTGATAACGGCAACGGCATTCCAGTCGAGGCCCAATCGTTGGTATTCGAGAAATTTGCGCGGATCGGGATCGATAAGGCCGGCGGCGCGGGTCTGGGGCTGGCGATCTGCCGTGAGATCATGCAGCGGCTTGGGGGCGAGATCAGCTATCTGCCGGGGCAGGGCGGGGCTGCGTTCCGGGTCAGCCTGCCGTTGGCCTATCAGCAAGCGGCGCAATGAGGGACGGATAAAGAACTTCGTAACACTCACCGGGTTACATCAAGGGTCAGAGGCTCGAGCAATTTGGTGAGTTTTGGTCATGTCAGAGGCAGGGAACACCGCGCTGTTGCGCAAGCTGTCAGCGGGGCGCGAGGATTTGAAGAACCGGCCGCGTTCAGTGCTGCGCGCGCTGCGTCTGGGATTCGCGCGGGCAGCGGCGGATCGGTTGAACCTGCCCCTTGCTGTGATTGGTGCGAAGCAATCGCTGCAGCCTGCCAATGATCTGGTCGATGTGGTTGGGAATGACTGGCTGCTGCTGTTCCTGAAAGGGCCAGATGGAATTGCAGCCGCCTGCCTGGATCCAAATGCGGTGTCGGCGATTTTGCAAACCCAGACTATTGGTCAGGTCACCGAAACTGCGCCAGAGGCGCGCGCGTTCACAAATACGGATGCTGCTATGACGGCACCGCTGCTGGAAGCTGCGCTGGCCAAGGCGGCTGAGCTGGCCGAAAATGCATCAGATGATGTTGGGCTGATCGGCTATGAATACATGTCCCGTGCGCAGGGTTTGCGATCCGTTTGCCTGACATTGGTTGAAGATCTGTATTGTGGGTTCGAACTGACGGTCGATCTGGCAGGTGGCGTTCGGCAGGGTCATGTCTGTATTTTGTTGCCTCAACAATCATCCCCGGAAGAGGATTGCCTGATCCCCGAAACGGATGAGGGCCCCAGCCTGGAGCAATCCTCTGGCGTTGTCCGGGCCGAATTGAATGCCGTTTTGTGCCGCATGAACGTGCCACTGTCTGACCTGTCAGGGCTAAGCGCCGGGGATATTCTGCCGCTGCAACATGCGCGCATTGACCGGACGGAAATTCTGGCCATTGATCGGTCGCGGACTGCGGTTGGCCGGCTTGGCCAATGTGGCGGACTGCGCGCGGTGCGGATTAACGAACAGGCCCCTTTGGCTGCTCTGTCAGATATTGAGACGCAGGAGTTTATTGAAAGCCGGGCAGCCTCGGCCAGTCAAAACGCACCTGATATGCCTCTGGGCGCCCAAGCCGTCGATGTTACGGATTATGATGCTGGTCCAGACACCCTAGAGGCACAAGACGGTGATCTGAGTTTTGAAAACTCTGAACAAATGGTGGCTGAGATATCGCAACTAGCGGGGCTGGACGGCCCCGAAGACGCGAGTTAGTCGCCCGAGATGCCGAAACATTAGTCGACAGCCTTGCGCATGTGATCCAATGCCGGGCGCAGGTTTTCCAACTGGTACCCTGCATGTGTTGTGGCACTTAGAATGTCATCGGTGCTCATCCGGTCGCATTGACCAAGGGCCCAGACGACCGAACACCGTGTGCCAGATGCACAATATGCCAAAACCGGTCCGCCACAAGCTTCGGCCATATCCCTCTGACGTGCCACGTTTTCGGGTGTCATGGTCTGGTGGGTCAGTTCCAGAACCTCATACTCCAACCCGGCTGCGCGCACTGCCTCGCCGATGGTGTCGGATTGCATGTCTGAGGGAACCTCGTCATTGGGACGGTTGCAAATCACCTTGACGAACCCGGCTTGGGCGATGGCGGGCACATCCTCAACCGTGATCTGCGGTGAGACGGCGTAGCGGGGGGTAATTGGGCGAATCTCCATGACAAATCCTTAGGTTGGGTTTGCAGCCCTGTCTAGCTGTGCGCCAAGGCTAGGTGCGATGAACATTCCTGTGATCATCGCCAGCATAAACAGCAATCCGCCGAGGCCCCCAAAACTTAGCGAAGCCATTGCAGGCCCGGGGCACAGCCCAACAAGCCCCCAGCCCATGCCAAACAGCACAGAGCCGATGATCAAGCGATGGTCCAGTTCGGGGCGTGGAGGTGCCGGAAATTGGCCGCCAGCGATGGGTTTCCGTCCGTTGGTCATCCGCCAGGCGATCAACATAGGCAGGATGGCCCCACCCATGACAAAGGCAAGTGTTGGATCCCAGGCGCCGAACAGGTCCAGCCAACCTTGAACCTTGGTCGTGTCGGTCATGCCCGAAACCAGCAGGCCGGTGCCGAACAAGGCCCCTGCGATCAAAGCGATCAGGATGCGCATCAAATGACCTCCAGCATGTGCCGCAGGGCCAAAACGGTCAGCGCACCAGCTGCGATGTAAATCAGTGTTGCCACAATCCCGCGCGGTGAGAACCGAGAGATGCCGCACACACCGTGGCCAGAGGTGCAACCATTTGCGATGCGGGTCCCGACACCCACCAGCAGCCCGGCGATCACGACCAGCAGCAGATTTCCGGTCAGATGTGTTTCAGAATGTGGCGCGATCAATGGGCGTAACAGCAGGGGCATTCCGATTAAGCCGACAATAAATGCCAGACGCTCGGCGATCTCGTTGCGCGCGCTGCCGTCGACCAGTCCGCCCAGTATACCGCTGGCCCCCATGACGCGGCCATTGCCGAGCAGATACACCGCACCGCCAAGACCAATCAGCAATCCGCCCAAAAGGCCCATCACCCAAGATGCGTCCATATCCGGTTCGTCCTTAATGTTGTTGTCGCAGAGTCAGAGCTTGTTGATCGGCAGCTTGAGCATCACATCGCCCTGCTCATCCGCCGGGGGCATCTGACCCGCACGCATATTGACCTGCAGAGACGGCAGGATCAGGCGTGGCATTGCCAGCGTTGCATCCCGTGCATCGCGCATTTCCACGAACTCTTCGACGCTGCGCCCCTGTCCGATATGAATGTTGAGCGCTTTTTGCTCACCCACAGTGGTTTCCCAGGCGTATTGATCCCGGCCTGGGGCCTTGTAGTCATGTCCCACATAGACCCGCGTTTCATCAGGCAGGGCGAGGATTTTCTGGATCGATTCATACAGCGTAGAGGACGACCCGCCCGGAAAGTCGCAACGGGCGGTGCCAAAATCAGGCATGAACAATGTATCGCCAACAAAGGCCGCGTCGCCGATCACATAGGTCAGGCAGGCTGGGGTATGACCGGGCGTGTGCAACACATCCCCACGCATCTGACCGATATGAAAGCTATCGCCTTGCTTGAACAGGGCATCGAACTGACTGCCGTCGCGCTGGAATTCAGTGCCTTCGTTGAACACTTTGCCAAAGGTGTCTTGCACGGTCACGATCTGATCGCCGATCCCGATTTTGCCACCCAGCTTCTCCTGAAGATAAGGCGCGGCCGACAGGTGATCGGCGTGGACATGGCTTTCGAGGATCCACTCGACCTTCAAATCGTTCGTCTGAACATACTTAACGATGACGTCCGCGGCCTTCGTCCCGGTGCGTCCGGATGCATGATCGAAATCCAGAACGCTGTCGATAATAGCGCAGGCCCGGCCTTCGGGTTCGCGCACGACATAGGAAACCGTGAAGGTTTGATCATCAAAAAAAGCCTGCACTTTAGGGGTCATATCATCCTCCGTCCCGGTCTATATAACATGTATTGGATGTGGAATGTGTTTCAACTGCCGATTTGGCAATTGATGTCTGTCAAGGCAGCCACACCAATATTGGATTAAACTTTAGTCGAACCGGGAAAGACTGCCGAATCTACCGAATTACCCGGCAAGATTCCGCACAACCTGAGGTTAGATTGTTCTGGTCTTAATCCCGTTACCTATATCGGAGATACTGGCACCACCTGGGAGGAGCAATATGAAACAGAACACCCTGTTTTCCGAATTCACAGAGATTGAACAAAAGCTCGAGAATGCCTGTCTCGATACGCGCCTGGCCCTGCAACCGAATGTGAGCAAGATCGTTGATCGCATGCGCCGTCAGGGCATGCATGTCCCATCTCGTTTGCGTCGACTGGACTCGGCGTTGTGCGAAGATGCAATGGAAGCGCAGTTTGACAATATGCCTGTCTAACTCCGCAAGGTCATCCAAAGGAAATCCCGAGGATGACCAGCATCAAGCCAATCACCGACAGAAAAAGTGATCCGAGGTTCCAGGGCAGAACGCCCTGAACAACCGTACGCAGTTCATCATCAGACAGTCCGGCCTTGCGCGCTTTTATCACGCGAAGAATGCACCAGACCAACCCGGTAAGCCCGGCAACGGACAGGGCGGCCCCGCCCCAAGTGATGAATTCAAACATGGTTCCCCGCAAAGCTGCCTGATCCGCACCCGCGATTAAAGGATCGGGGCAATTCGCACAAGCGTGCTTTGGGCCCGGTTCGGGATTGCGTGCTTGCGACCCGGGCGGTCGCACTGTATCCGGCATCTTGCCGATGTCACAGCATCAGATTCTAGCCTTGGGGAGAGACGCCTATGGAAGACATGACCGAAGATCAGGCCACCGCCAACTACCGCGTCACAGCGGGAGAGCTGCGTCAGTTCATCGAGCGGTTTGAGCGGCTGGATGCTGAGAAAAAGGATCTGGCTGAACAGCAAAAAGAAGTCATGGCCGAGGCCAAGGCCCGGGGCTACGACACCAAGGTCATGCGGAAGGTCATCGCCTTGCGCAAGCGCGACAAGGACGACATCGCCGAAGAAGAAGCGGTGCTGGAAATGTACAAAGAAGCATTGGGAATGTAGAGCGTCTGACTGGTTCAGACCTCTAATATTCGTACATTCGGCATCGTTCGGATTTTTGCCATGTCTTGTGCATAAAGCTCGGAAAACGCACTGACGATTTCAGTGCTCCAGCCGGGCAGGTCTAACTCCTCCTCAACCCGATCGGGTTGAGCATGGGCCTCAAGTAGCCCAGCCAGTTCAGCGCCTGATGCAAGCCGTGCGCCGGATTGTTCCTGCTGGATCAACGGCAAAAGCTGATGTTTACCCTGTTCGGTCAGTAAAGAAGCGAGCAAGGTATGTTCCCCAGGGATGGCAATGCTGTCGGGCAAACCGGCCATAGCGCGCAGGATGTCTCCCCAGATCAGTGGTGAGTCCTCGTTCTCCCAAAGGGTGATTTTGACATCTGGAACCAGATCGCCCAGGTCTTCGATCATGGTGACCCAGCTGAGACAACTCAGGTCTGTCGTGTCCAGTATTGATCTGGTGCGCGCCGGGTCCAGTGCCGTCAAAACCCTTGGGATGAAAAGGCCGGGGTTCATCAGCCCGGCAAAAATTTCGATCTGCGCGCCATTCAGCAGGTCCTGCGTATACGCAGCCCGCTTCCCCGCAAAGGGATAGATCTGCCCATGTTGCAAGGCTGCGCGCATCGGCCCAAAGAACTTTTCGCTGGAAACAACGACACGCTGAATATCAGCAGCATCAGGCAGCACGGCATTCATCTGCTCGCGCGCCTCTGCCAGAGGCAGACCGCTCGCCATGGCGTCGGACATGACCTTGACGAATTGCCTACACCGGCGTGGTCCTAGTGGTAAGGTCCCAGCCTTGTACAACGCGCCTTTGTGGGCTGCGAGATTTGCCAGCAATTGTCCCGCATCCGTGTAGGGGACCCCGGCGTGAATGACTACATGCATCATGTTCCTTGCGCCCGACTGTCCTACAGAGCCGTTTTCAGCTTTGCTTCACTGTTATCAAGACTGGGCATTTCGTTGCGAGTGATTTCACACTTTCTAAGGAAAATCGACAATCCCTAACTCTATGCTAAATTTCCGGCTTGCAGTCTTTCTCTGGAGAAAGTAATCGACGGTCAGCGCCCCTATAGCTCAGCTGGTAGAGCAACTGATTTGTAATCAGTAGGTCCGCGGTTCGAGTCCGTGTGGGGGCACCATTTTTTCAATATAAAACAACGTGTTGCGCGACATCTGGTCGCGCGAATTTGCTGCCCATTGCACAATCAGACATATAGCAGACATTCTGCGATTCAGGCCCCGTGTGCCCTGCGGCACATCAGTCTGACATGTTCAATACGTTCTAGTAGATTGGGAGACAGTTCTCGTACCCAGTTTTTGTTTTTATTTTCAATATCTTGATATGCTTTGATATGAAAATACGTTGTTCAATGAGACATCAGATTTCAACACAGGAATCGGGCACAAAAGGTGACGAATGAAGTCGTATAAGAAGCTCGGCATTTCCGTATTTTGATATCAACGCATTGTTCATAAGCAAGGATACCCAAAAGAACTCTCTTCGCCGTGTACGGATGGTTCTTCCGTGATCTCGCTTGTAAACACCACGTTGACTAGCTCGCACTCATCCCCAACATCATTGCTTCGTTTCGCTGGCCTCGTCTTCATTGTTTTCAATAGGCGTCAAATCGATTCCAACCTTACTAGCTAGAGCGTGGACGCGTTGCGGATCGATTTCGGAGCGAACGCTTTCAATCACCTCTACAAAGTGATCTCTTTGTTCTTCGTCAACCTTGGCAAGCGAAGATTTCAACGATCTAGAATGCCTCTCCACAAAACTTACACCTTGCTCGTTAGCGGATGCGATGGCCGGCGTGGCAAAATTTCTCACTTTTGCATCGTCGGATGACTTGGAGAAAATCTTATCGACAAGTTCCGCAAATCTGGTTTGCACGTATCCGAAGGTTTCTTTGTTTGTGGACACGCTGCCCATCCGGTCAGCTATTGCCTTGGGCATCGCAGCTCGTGCCTTGGGAGGGATCGAATCCAAAAGTTTTTCAGACAAATTTGGCCGCTTGCCCAGCTTAGCTTGTCCAGACATCAACTCAACCATCAGATCAGAAAATGGCTCTTGAAACCTATGCGCGGGTAGCTTGAAGCCTCTCCGGGTGGCTTCAACCGACAATACCGTAAGAACAACACTGTCGGATGCTAGATGGGATTTCCAGTCCTCGTCCGAAACTTCCGTAAGGGCCTTTTCAACGGCGGTGTGAAAAAGCTTCCAGCCGTTCTCTTCACGATTGGCCGTATCCCGCAAAAGTGCAGTAGGTATCGAATTAAGATCTAGGTTCTCCAAATGGTCATCTCGAACAATCCCACCTGTATTTTTGAGAACTTGATCGGTCCTATCTCCAAATGTGTCATGTATCTGATCGTAGCGGCTAAGCAGAGTCGTCAAAGGCAATGGATACAGGTCATCCCTCTCGCCCAAGCGTTCGGAAACAGAAGAGTAGATTTTTTGGCTCGGTGAAGTCTCGGCGGCCAAACCAATCCAACGCGACACCATGTTCTGGCGAATAACATGAGAAGCCAGTTGATCGATCGCTTTATCCGACAACTCGACGGAACCATTCAATACTTGACTTAACCACTGTCGTGCTGGGTGAAGGTTCCCAAAAGGTGGCTGGTTCGTGTTTCCGCCGACTTCAAATGTCGCCGTTTCAAGGTTCCGCAACGTCAACCATACCGCGGCGGCCAAGGCTTCATCCGCTTCATTTGATTGTTTTGTGGCGTTTGCATGCCATGCAAGAGTGCCGTTGCTAGAAAGTGTTCCAAGCAACTCATTAGCTTTCTTGTGACCTGAAATTGCTCCATAGGTAGCAATGAAATTTTCAGCGCGAGAGGCGAAATAGTCTTCTTCACCCCCGAATGTTTGGCCCGTTAGCTGATCGTGCTGGTGTTGCAGCAGCGCCAAAAGGTCAGACGCATTCAATGATTTTGCCGACTTCAGCTGTTTGAAAACATAGTGAAAAGTTTGGGGTTCGTCTGACCATATCTTTTTGAGGGGTTCTAAGAATGCCTTCGAAGAAATAGAATGCTTGAACTGAGAGAACGAAAGGCCAATTTCGTCACAATCATAGGCAACACCGAGTACAAACTGTACATTTTGAGGCAGCCGCAACGCATCGAGCAATGGATGGGCGAACGGTTCAACCCTTCCATCGGGGTCGTTGATCAGCATACCGAGTGACTTGACCCAAATCTTGCCATCGTCGAAAGTCGCTTCCTTAGCGTCAAAGCAGTTCTTCATCCATTCCGCCAAGCGAAGTGATACGGTCGAACGCTGATCACTTGGGCATAGATCAATTATCCCGCGCAGGCTCTGCACGTCTTCGGGGTCCTGAATTTTTGTGGAACTCAAATCATTCAGCCCCGAAAGAAATAGCGTGAGCACATGCGAAGAGGTCTGATCATCTAGAGAAACGGAACTCAGATTTTTGGCGACTTGGGCATAAGTGGCTGCCGCTTCCTTTGCCCAAGTTGATGCCTGCGTCTCCATAATCTCAATCAAAACCTGTGGGAACCCCGGCGCATCCGAGAGGGCTTGAATTTGGTTGGGCTCCTTGTCCACGAGTGCTGCTGAAACAGGACCTTCCAGCAGAATTTGGTATGCCAACTGGGGTTCAACGTTGTAGGCAATCGCCGCTAGATGCCGGTTCAAGTCACCATCACTGGAGTTAACCAGATACGGTGCTAGCTTGTCAGAAATTTCGTTCAACAACTGCGGTTTACGTTCGATATCGTCTCGAAAAACTTGAAAAAGTGCAATTGTGTCGAGGGGTATCTTTCCTTCCCATTGGGCGAACATGCTTGAAATTGCATTGACGAAGGAAATGACTTGCCTTGGTGTGACAGGGCGATCCTGTAGTTGTGTCGACCGTTGGAAGATTTTTGTTACGTTGTAGATTGCGGCTTTGTCATCGAAGTTAGGTAACCCTTTTCGAAGAGTAGTTTCTACATGCTCGGATACATTTGAAGCAACTGGGGGTGAAACCCGAAATATTTCGTCAAATGTTTTTCGGAATAAGTCCTTTTCAGAAGAGCCGTTAGGACCCCCATCAGATATCGCTTCGAAGACGTGATCTCGGTCGTATGGTACGATGGCAGTACACGCGCGTTGGTCTTTGTTCGGGTTTGTCGGATCGCCAGAAAACACTGCTCGGATGTCCGCCCAAGCATTAGAGATACTGTTTTTTGGAAGGCGGTCGATGTTGTCAAATACGACGACAATCCGGTCGTCGTTTTCTTGGAGAACCTGTAAAGTATCCAACAATGTGATCTCAAACTCGTACTCGTTAGGGTCTTCTTCTCGAATGTTTTGGGTAGTGGTTTCGTTTTCCTGCTGTTTGGTGAACAGTGATGCCGACATCGAAAGTGCTTCGGAAAACTTGATGTTTTCGCTCTTTCCTCGTTTCCAAACTCTGACAATGAACGCCGCATATAGGAAAGCAACTAGTAGAATTGCCACGGACCAAACCGGCACACAAATGCCGAAAATGGTGAAGGATAAGGCTGAACCGCTCGTTGGGTTTATCGAGAATGGGCTGAGCCAGGCAAAAGCCAAAGGCAGCATCGGTCCAAACAAGATGAAGAGAACCCCAAACCAGTCAAGTCGCCTGAAAGAGTTGGATTTTGTTGTTACAGTTCTGTCACGAACCCTGTCTAGCAGTTCATCAAGCTTATCAACGCGGCTCTTTTCATCGGTGAACTCGCGCTTTCCCCAGTCTATCAGTTTTTCAAGGAAGGTACGGCGGAAGGGGCTCGTTTGGTTGCTCCACATATCAAAGGTGAAGAACCTAAAGTTTCTATTTTCTGTGTCAGACAACTTTTTGGAGGCGAGTTGAACCACCGTAGATTTCCCTGCCCCCCAATCGCCCTCCAATCCAATTGAACGATCTTCATTGACAAATTCGACAATAGTTCTGGCCAATTGATGAGCAGTTCGAAGGTGACCTTTACCTTCAAAGTCGTCCTCTCGGGCTGGTTGATCGACAACGATGTGACGCTCAAAAATTTTTAGTTCACCCATTGAAATATCCGTATTTGAATCGCTCTAACTAGAGTTGTGTCGTCAACTTATCCCTTCACGGGAACAAAGACAAAACATATCGAAACCCACGCAATATGTAGGTGTTCCCCGAAGGGACACCCATATCTCGACCGACTTAGAACAAGATATCGGAGTGCCCTTTGCCGCAACCGAACATCCGACAAACACTTTCAACCAATATGGTGGCCGTAGCTAACGAGGCCATGAGTAGCGTCGAGATGAGAGAGCAGATGATATATTCGAGCTATTTGTACTTGAAGCTCTGACCCGAGTTTCCTAAGTTGGATGCAGGTTTGCGCCCGCGCCTCCTCCCTCCGACGGGGAAGCACTTTTCATGTAGGGTATGAGCTAGAGTTTTTTCTGTTCGAGCGCACACATAAGGGGGGATTGTGTTCAAAGCTCGCAATAGGAGAACCTCAGATGGACCTATCAGCACCAATCTATGAACTGAAACGCAAGGCAAAGAACCTTCGTCGCGAAACCGGCTTGCCTCACAATCAGGCGTTGGATCGCATCGCGCGAGAAGAAGGGTACCAAAGCTGGAGCCTACTGATCCGAAAGCTCGAAGATCAAAAACCGAAGCCATTGGTTGGGCCGAAAACCGGCTATCCAATTGAAAGCTTACCGTTCAGCGCCGAATACCGAGCTGAAGCCATCGATCTCGCAAACTCTACATTCGAAATGGCCTTTAGGCGGATCGAACCCAATAATCCTAAGAAAACCAGAGAGCTTTGGGATGTGGCTGACTATGTCGACAATCACCACTTAAGTGATGACATGTTGCCTATCGACAGCGAGTACGCGCTTTCGCTAATTGAAGCGTTTCTTTGGCATCATGTGGTGGATTTAGCTGTTGAAGCAGATCGCATGTCCGAGCTGAAAAGCTAACCTAATCATTTTTTGGGGGGCCATTGGCCCCCCATTTTCTCGGTAGAGCTTCAAGCTGCATTGTAAATGAGTGTGTCAGTGCCTTGCGTGTTGTTTCAGCGCAGTTTGCGAACGCATGGCTTCGGCTTCCCAGTCTGTTGCCGACATCAGTGGGACCAGCATCAGACCGGACACCCGACCTAATTCCTTACTGTGCAGGGCTTTGACCTCTTCTTGCGCGACCATGAGCTTGAACAGTCGGTCAAACGCCTTCGTCGCATGTTCAGACTCTGCTTTCGTTATGTCTGCTTGCGCCATGTACTGCTCGAACGCCCGTTTCAACTGATCCAGCGTTTCGCATTCGCTGAATTTAACGGGGCGAATACGCTTCGATTTCTCGCTGAACAGAATGCGTGCGGCGTCTGCGTCACCGCCTTGCGCCCTGAGCGTCAACGCATGGTTCACTTTGGCTTCTTCTTCAGGGGTCATTGCAGCTGCCTCCATCGTTTTGAGGGTTATTGTAAGACAGATGTGAGCGCCGCGCACTGGGCCGTAATACGACCTGATGCATATTATCGAAGACGAAAAAGCATCTTATTTTTCATTGGGTTGAGCGTGAAAGCCAAATACATTGGTGGATGTTCAATAATGAGGGTGAGATCATGATCAGCGCGATGCCTGAGGGGTTGGAATTTGATGAAAAGCAGATGCGGTTTGACCTGAACCACGCAGTGAGAAATGAACGCGTTTTTGGTGCGTTTCGCTTGTACGGCAGACCTGCCGAAGGAGGGTCGCTGTTGTCCAACCCTCTCTATGGCCGCAAGTACTACGCATTCAACGATTTCGAGTTGGCATTGGCAGATATGCAAGACAATTGCTGGAAGTGGAGCGAAATCGACCCCGATATTCAGATCAGCCATGCGCTTGTCTATGTGATGGATGGAAGCGGGCGCAAACCCAAGTTTCACGCTCATCTGTGGAAACCCGAAATGGGCCGCAAGCTTGCCAAGATCGACTATTCACGCATGCATGATGGCACAAATCCCTACGAGCGAAATGCTCTGGCAACATTGCTTGAGCAGGATCGCCCCACGAAAGTCTCCACAATTGCTAACGCTGCATACAAATTGATCGGCGGACGTGTTTCAGCATTGCATCCATCAGTCGCCGGGTATGGCAAAGACGTTCACTTATTGTTGCTACGGAAGACGCTGACGAGGCTCATGCACCTGAATCCAATGATCATGTTTGAGCGCGGAGACGATCCAAGGGGATATGATGCGAAGATCGAGCACCTTGGCATCTATGATACTGGATCTTTTTTCCGATAGTTACTTAACCGGCTACGCCGACAAGACATTCAGCTAAGTTGCTATGGCGGAGGTATAAAAAACGGCGACTAAACCCCAGAAGTGCTAGCTCTCCGCTTCGGGGTTCACATAGTACCATACTCCGTTAGTTGCCTCGTGGTAGCACCCTCCGTTGCCCTTGCGTTTACCGGTCCAAGTGACGCCCTCGGGAATTTGATAGAACTGGTTCAATACTGCTTGGGTATCCACTTTTCTGGAGCGTGGGTAGTTCAATGCTGGATCCGTTTGCCCAAGTACAACGTTGCTGCCACGGGCATTCTTTCTTTTTTCCTGTTTTTCCGCTTTCGGTATACTGTTTGCCCACTTGTTCGCTTTGTCCAAGTCGGCGACTTTCTTCAATGGTGCTCTACGTGCTGCGTTGTTGTCCCTGCGAGTAACTAGCTCCAGATTGATCGGTCTATTGTCGTCTGGTCTGCTGTTTATATGGTGTACGTCCAAATCCCGTGGTGGCCATTTGCCTAAGGCCAAAGCGACTATAAAGCGATGTACCAATATTCGCTTATTTTCGGCTTGAAAAAACTGGTAAAATAGCCCGTCTCGATTTGGCTCGCCGTTTTCTCGTTGGTCGAGAACCTCGCCGGACATAAAGTCAAAATCTGTGTCTGCAATCAGCTGCCTAAGGTCGGGGTATGGGTATTCACTTGGTAGGTGAGTTCTATACTTCGTCGCCAGAAGTTGTTTAACGAATTCCACGTCTTGCATTCTTGCACCTTAAATCTTTCTGACACCTACAGCTTACATAATCCTTTTGTTTGATTTCAAATAGGTTTGGCGACCTAACTTAGCCGCCTGGGCCAATGGGATCGCTCGCCCTGGGCAGGGGTGTATTGAACTAAAATGGGTTCTACTCCCCAAAAAACCGCTCAAGTGTAAATTGAGACCTCCCGCCTCTTGCCACCCCCCACCCCCACCTACATGGGGGTCATGCCAAGGACCAATCCGCGTCCTCGGCGTCACCCCAATTATGCGCGGCGACATTCATGTGCTGGAGGAAAGCTGTACGAGCAGCTTGTAGAGCCGGGATGGTGATTACCCTGTGTGTCTGTGCCGGATCGCCGCTCACAGACATAGTGCGATTGCGGCCCGGCATCAAAGTAATCGGTTTCAACACCCTTGCAGGCTGCGGGGCATTTGATCCAACGCGGATGTTAAAACTCCGAAAATGTTCAGCAAGCGCTTTGGTTCGCACTTCCCATGCTCCACCAACATTGCGTGAACACGGGGGCAAAACACCGTTTTCCAACAAATCACGCAATACCCGTTCCGGCCCAACCGCGGATTCAAGTTTCTGATCATCACGGCCTTGAGTGTGAGGGACGGAACCTGGGTTGAAAGAGGAAATATCACGGGTTGTCAGAGCATGCATGAATGCTTCCATCTCATGTGGATACCGCCGCCTGAATTGCCCCCAATAATCCCAGTCTTTCGCATGGCGCGGGGATACGACCAACACGAACATACGGCGGTCGTGACGGGCGATATGAGCGACCTGCGATGCGTTAGATGTCATGAACACCCTCGCGCAATTCCGCGCCTCAACGGCGGCAATCCCCTTTGCATTGTAGGTCATGGTTTTGTTGGTGATGAGCGCCTTAACCTTGCTTTCCACAGCCCTATCATTTGGAGCAACAGCCTCTTCAAAATGCAGCAGAATCTTCTCTTTGGCGCTGCTGTTAAACTGACCAACCAGCGTATTGGCATCTGCGGTTGTGGCACAGTACTGCTCACCAAGGAGTTCTCGCAGCAGGTCCATGAAGGTGGATTTTCCCGTACCCTGTTCTTCGCTTTGCAGGATGATTGCCGTTCCCGGCAGATGCATTGGCTTCTGAATCAAGTGGGCGAGGTAATTTAGCAAATATTCGGCTGCCTGATTGTTGCTAGCGCAAATCACCTCTCGGATTAGATAGGATATCGTGGGCCACTCGCCCATGACTGGGGTTGTCGCCCATCCTCTGAAGGTGTTGAGAATGCTGCCAGTGTCGGTCGAAATGGTGCGGTTCAGAGTGTCATATCGCATTTCTTGTTTGACGTAGCGGCGCGCCTTGTCGGATTTGCACCATTCGCCAGCGGCTGGTTTGATGATCGGCACATTCTTGTCGATATCCCAGCCACAGAACATGTCATCGTAAGATTTTGCTTGGCAAAACTGCGGCATCCGCCAGCTGATTTGTGAACCATTGAAGGGATCGAACCTGTCTTCAAACACCATTGGTGTGCCGCCGTGGTTCTCAATCAGATAGTAGTTTTCATTGTACCATTTGATGCGTGCCTGTCTGCCGATCTTTGCCTCTTTGGCAATCATATCGTTGATACAGTCGTCCAAGATAGTGACGGCGGATTTGTCCAATCGAGACGATTGCATTCTGGCCTCCATCAGCTTGGCCCCGAAGTCGTCATCTGCATCTTTCAAATCGTCTTGCAGCGCGTTGGCACGTTCTGGACGCATATAGAGGAAATAAGGGGCGAAAGTGGCAGGCTCGGATTTGTTCATCAGCGCCTGCGAGACCAACATAGCTGCGCGATTTTCCACCATACGTTTGACGAACAGAGTTTGCTCCCAGAAGTTGGCGAGTGAAACTTTTGGTGCCACTGCCGCTTCCTGAGATTGTTCGCACCGAGACTGCTCTGTGGTCGCGAGGGCTTTGGGCCATTCGCTGGACCAAAGTCGGTTGAACTTGTCCACTCGGCTTTCGCCACTGGCCGATGGCTCCGCAAGCTGGACAAGGCCGCTTCGTGAAAGGACACGATAGACGGTCTGCTCATCCGTGCAGAATTGCGCTGCTGTGTTGGTGACCGCTGTCATAACATCCGACCATCCGTTTCGGAGGTTGGAGCCTGTGCGGAATGCGTCACCGTGAACGCTGCCGCCTATGATGGCCTGCAACCGGGCTTCGGTGCAGTGCGCCGGGGTAACTGTGCCCAGAGATGATGGAAGCGCAGGAACGCTAGTTTTTCGGAACGCCTGCAGCGTCTGCGCGGTTTCCTCGCTTATATCTGCGAGTAAATTGGTACTGAGGCAATTCCCGGTCAAAATCAGTGTGTGCCGCATCAGGAGGTCAATATTGTACTTCGAATGCCGGGCTTTGTGGGTTGCTCTTTCTTGTTCGGTTAGAGCAGGCGCTCTGCCGATGTAATGTAAACCGGCCCCAGACATGGAGGTCTCGCAATAGGTGACATTGGAAAGGGCAAGTTTTATCTTTGCTCGAACCCTGATTGCTTCGTCTAAGTTTTCTCTGGCCACTTTCTCAAGCGGATCGACATCCAAACAAACGAAGTCATTTCGAAAGCCAAGTATCAGCGCCAGATTCAGCGAGGGTTCGCGTTTGATCATTTCAACTGCGGTATCGAATGTGCAGTGATGATCCGGGTTGTTCCAACTGCCCGGCAGCACCTTGCCGTCAACAACACGGCAAGGCTTCTTGGTCCCGGCACGCGCGACCATCCACCATTTACCGTCGCGCATCTTTTTCGGAATTTTCGCAAACCGGGTTGTGGTGTCATTCGGGAAGGGGGTGACATTGGACGCGTCAAAGACGGAGGCGAGCTTGGCCATTTTGACCTCTTGAGATGCGAAATTGGGCCTATTGTCTGACATGTGTCTGCTTGAACCACAGGTCAGGCGATAGATCATTGGAAAGGTTAAGAGTTTTAGACTTGGCCCGCTGATCATTTGTCAGCGAGCCGGTTTTTGAGAGCGATACAGGCTCAATGCCCGCCGCTAGGCCCGTCCTTTTTCACAGAGGGTTGTTCTGCGCCAATCGCCTTCTCAAGTTCGCGTTGTGCCTTTGCCAAGAACTTGCCGTCGGCCTGTTCCTGTAGCAGCTTTAAATCCTCGCCTGCCGGGGGTTGCCATGATGCCACGGTCTCAAGTGAAACCTTTCTGCTCTGAGCTATCCCCGTAAGGTCTTTTAAGCGATTTTTGGCATGGGCTCGCATTTCCCGAGCCTGTTTTACCTGCTCAATTTCAGCGGTGTGTTTAACGGTGTCCACAGGGTTTGCCGCCATCGGGGCCGGGTGGCTGGCCTTGGGTGTAGCGCCAGAATACAGAACAGCACCGGTCATATCGCAGATCACGGATTGGCGGATAACGGCGTCCGGGGCGATATGTGGCAGCGGCTCATATTTGCTTTCCAGTCGATCCTTGGGATTGATAAACTGGTGGCCCGGCTGCGGCGGCTGATTGAAACGGCGGATGGCATCGTGATACCGCGCCGTGCGAGCCAACAGTCGCGCGAAACCGGGACAAGCTTGCATAAACTCACGCATCAAGGTGTGCAGTTCAGCACCCTCCTTTTGCAACGCCGTGTAGTCGCGCTTTTGTTGCTCATCGCGCACCCGGACAGAGACCAACTGATGCAATTCCTCCAATCGCGGCAAGGCATCGCCGAACATGTCCAGTTGCCCTTGCAGCGCCAACAGATCACGTTTTGCACTTTCGCGGACGTCGTCTTCGGTGGTTATGTCCCGGACAACCTTCTGCTTTTTGGTAATTTCGCCTTCCAGATCGCCAATGAGGTTTTGGGTTTCGTCGGTAAGGTGTTGAACCGCGTCGGGCGTGAAGGACTTGCCGTGGGTTTTCAAAGCCCTCTTAACCTCGCCGCTCAAGTGAAGTTCTTTTGCGATTGCCTCGGTCATTTCAGCGTTCCACTTCTTGGAGTGATTGTACCCATGCTGCGACGTCTGAATATCGCCACGCCACGGTGTTTGCGCTCGTCTTGAGCGGTTTGGGAAATTCGTTGTTTCGGATTTTTGCGTACAGGGTCGAGACGGACAGACCCGTCAAATCGACAACCTGCTGACGCCGGAGAAGTCTGATCTCGTCCATTGTGTCGCCCTCAATTGCTGTGCTGCAATCAACGTATTCGGCTCAATTGGGGGGCGCATGTGATGTATGGAGAGGGCCCCCAAAAATCACACAATAATATGGTCACCACAGGTGGCTGGGGGGATCATCATCCGGGCGCTTGGCCTCCCTTTGCGCATCTTCATATTCCGCGTTCTACGGCGGTTTCGAGGGGGGCGTATATGTAGGGGCATTTAGGGGCGTTGTCGCGTTGTGAACCTAGCAACAACGCGACAGACAAGCGGGATCGACGCTTGTTAATATCGGGAGCAAAAGGTGGGGCCGTCAGCCCCGATAATAAGCCGTCCAAGCCGCAGATTCGGTGAACCGTGTGTCTTCGAAATGGGCGGCGCAGACGCGAGCGACGATTGCGCAGGTGCAATCGTGTGAATTGTCCTTGCTGTGCGAGGCTTTGATTCCAAATTCTTTGACGAGGATAGTCACAAGTGTTTTCATCAATGCTTTACGTTGATCACCCCCATTTGGGTCGGATCGCCGTTTCCCGGGCTTGGGACGTAAAACCAGACCAAGCTCGAATTGAAGGTCGCGGAAGTGACGGTGTTCAACACCCCAGATTTTATAAGCCTCGGTCATTCGGCGAACCAAATCCGCTGCCTCGTCCCATGCTGCTTGGTTTTGCTTTTCCGCCGCCGCGTTTAACAACCGCAGTACCAAGTCCCGTTGTGCGTCGGGATCAAGAGCGCAATAGTCATTGAACGCCTGAACTCGATCAGGGATTGCCGGGTATCCCAGTTCACGCAGTAGCACGGCATCGTCGGTCCGAATTGGAGCAATGATAGGTTCAGGATAGGTACGCTGTAGGTAGTGGGTCAGCAGGTCCACGGGATCGGTTGCGCTTGTCATACTGCCAGCCTCACAACATTGGATTCCCGTTGCGTGATCAGTGTGGCCCAGTCATCCAGCACTTTGGCGCGTTGGGGCAGTTGGCTGGACATGTTGTAGACCCTCGCGACCGCTGATGCCGCCGACCCAGTGGCTGCGTGGTTAAGGATACGATCCACCACACCTTCGTTGGCCCCGGATTCCGCCATAACAGTGGCAAACGATGTGCGAAAATCATGAAACCGCCAAGGCTCAAGATCAGGCAGAAGTTTGTCCAATTCTCGCTTCATCTTGCTGAACCCTGAAACCGGACTGTTGCCAGTAGTCGTGAAGAGCAAATCCCATTCGCCTTGCTCGGGCAGTTCCGCCAGTGCTGCTTCTGACAAGTGAACGATATGGGCGCGCCCTGATTTGGTGCGAGCAGCAGGCAGGGTGAAGCGCTGCTTCTCAAGTTCGACCTCAGACCAGCGTAGGTGTGCAATGTCCGAGCGGCGTTGCGCGGTCAGGATGAGCAGGCGAACTATCGGTGTCCACAGGGGGCTAAGGAACTCGGCGGCGTCATAGATGGCGCGGATTTCGTCCAGCGCCAAAACCCGGTCGCGTGGCTTTTCACGTACAGCGTTTGACAAGCCAGCGCCGATGCTTTCATCCGTATATGACCGCTGCCATGCGAACTTGCCGAATGCACTCAATGCCGCCTTGTACCGGTTTGCATGGATCGGAGCACTTGCTGCGGTCGCGTCAATGAAAGCCTGCATATCGCGTCGGGTCAGCTTGGAAATCGGTTTGGTCAGATGGTCAGCCAATGCGGCCTGTAACTGGCGGTAGCGTTCAACGCCGGATTTCAGGTTGTCGAGATGAAGCGTCTTATAGGTGTCCAAAACTGTGGCGACCGTTGTGTTGCGGATTTGCTCGGCCTTGCGGTCGACGCCTTCCATGGCCTCTTTCTCAAGTGCGATTGCTTTCTCCCGTGCCTCAGACAGGCTGATGGCAGGAAAACGGCCAAGGGTGTGGCTACGCAGGGGACCACCACGAATGCGCTTTTCAAACACCCAAGTTTTGATCCCAGTCGGGGTTACTCGAACGCGAAGACCAACCCGCAAGCTGTCCGATACGTCATAGCGCTTGTCCCGCGCCTTGAGCGCAGCAACCGAGCGATCCGTCAATCTGACACGTTCAACCATATCCAAACCCTTTCAAACTGGCCGACCTTTTTTCTGGTCTGGCCTCTTCATCCGTAGGGCGACGGGCATCTGTGCATCAACAAGAAATAAGATCACTTTTCCTGGTCTGAAATCATCATTTCAAATCAGCATGTTGAGGCTCGGCTGGATGTTGCCCGGCGCATGGCCGGGCCATTCTCTCAATCCAGATTCGACCAGTTTCTCATTTCATCCTGTCAGACATATGGCAGACAATTTCACAAATCACGCGTCGCATTCGCATGTAACAAATGATAACGCCTCGCAAAGCGGCTGGCACTGTTAAACCATTAAAAACAATGGCTTGGATGCACTGCATCGCAATGGGTCGCACGCCCTTGCAACACCCTTGCTACTTGATTTGTAATCAGTAGGTCCGCGGTTCGAGTCCGTGTGGGGGCACCACTAAATAAGAGCAAAACAAACAGTTACCTCGTTCTAGATTCCCCGTCGGTCCGACCGTCCGAATCTAGCCGTGTTTGTTGGCCTTGGTGCAGTGCGATTGGGTGGTCTTTGAGTTCATTGATCTCACCGATCAAGTGATCAATGCACCGCAAAAAACTGATTTGGACGCTCATTCCATCACGCCCAAGCGCTTGATCCAGCTCTTGAGGCTGCCCTTGATATAGTGCCGTCCGACGCCATCAGAACTCGGGTCGGTGTGAAAACAACACTTTCCTTTTTGCTTTACGCCACCGACAGAATAGCCACTGATGCCGACCAGATAGCGAGTGTTGAAAACGCGCGCGGTGCCGTCAACTTTTTCAGCGAAAAATAGTTTCATTCGGGTATTCTCCTGCTCGATTTCCGGGGGCGTAGATCGTCACTATTTACCGGGGGTTGGCATGCACCGCCCCACTGAACTTACTGGTTAGCCGGTAGGCATGAACAAAATACTCGGTAGCCGTTCGGTCGTTGCGAAAGATGAACCGGTTCGCGGGGGTGAAAATGAGTGCGTCATGTTGGAAGCCTCCCCCAAATTACCAACGCTAGATCCGCTTTCCCGGGTAACCTGCACGCCCATGAGACATTGGACTTTAGTGTTTATTCAAGTGCGCGCTCCAGTCGTGGACAGCGGGCCAGATCACCAGCTCGATGCGGGCAGTGCGTGCGCAGCGATATTCTTATAGATGTCCGTCTTCCCTCAATAGAAGGAGTGATAAGCCAACGGGAGCAATAAACACCGTGTCTTTAAAGGCTTAGGCAGGATGATTGTATCATTGTAGGTGTGGCCCACCCGAGCACCACAGGGCTAAGTCAATGATTTGGAAACAATTGGAGGCGAGTACCGGAATCGAACCGGTGTACACGGATTTGCAATCCGCTGCGTCACCACTCCGCCAACTCGCCTTTTCAAGTAAAATCAAATACTTGCCGTGGTGTGGTTGGCGTTTTAGCAGCTTTGCGGCAGGGCGTCCAGAGGACAGCCATGAAATTTCAGGACCAAAGTGCGAAATACCGTGATTTCATACTCAGCCCAATCATTGATGATGGCGGATTGCGGCAATAGAGGCGTTGCCGGTGACCAAGGGATGTGGCAAAAGCCGAACAGGCTTGAGACTTCAGACGAGAGATCACATGACAGATTTCGCAACGCGACGCCGCATAATGGTTGATACTCAGGTGCGACCTTCGGATGTGACGAAGTTCCCGATCATTGATGCCATGCTCTCGGTGCCGCGCGAAGACTTTGTGCCGGATTCGCAGCGCGAAGCCGCCTATGTCGAAGATGTAATCGATCTGGGGAATGGGCGTAGTTTGTTGGAGCCGCGAACCCTGGCCAAGATGTTGGATGCGTTGAATATTTGCAATGACGAGGTCGTGCTCGATATCGCGCCGGCTCTGGGGTATTCGACCGCGGTAGCCGCGCGTATGGCAGAATTGGTTGTCGCAGTGGAAAGCGATGAAGCACTGGCATCGGAGGCGCAGAATGCGCTCACCGAAGTTGCTGCTGACAATGCCGTGGTGCACGTTGGTCCGCTAGAACAGGGTGCGGAAGAGCATGGGCCCTACGATGTGATCATGATCCAGGGAGGGGTGCAACAAGTGCCGGGCGCTCTGTTGGATCAATTGAAAGACAATGGCCGCATCGCCTGCTTGTTTGTCGAGGATGGCTTGGGTGTTGTTCGTATCGGGCGCAAGACGAGTGGGCGTGTCAGTTGGCGTGACGTTTTCAATGCCAGCGCGCCAGTGCTGGATAGCTTTTCACATCAGAGTGCATTTTCGCTATAGTCCAGAGGTAGTTTGTTCTGCCACCTTGATTAGTTGAAAATGACGGCGCAAATTGCCGACAGGGCAGAAATTTTTTGAGTTGAGAGGATTTGGTGATGCGTAGGACGTCGACTGGCAAACTGGTCAGAGCGTGTGCATTGACCGCAGGACTGGCCTTAAGCGTTATGCCGCTGCGTCAGGCATGGGCTGATAACCTTACAGATGCGTTTATCGGGGCCTACAACACCAGCGGGTTGTTGGAGCAAAATCGCGCGCTGCTGCGGGCTGCAGATGAAGACGTGGCGATTGCGCTGGCTGCTCTGCGCCCCATCATCGACTGGACCGTGCGTGTCACGCAAACTTACAACCGAAGCAGAACCAGCGGCGTTGTATCAAGCAATGAGCCCACAGATTTTTTCACGGGTCTGACGCTGAGCCAGTTGGTCTATGACGGTGGCGCATCCGTTCTTGGCAAGCAATCCGCGCAGGAAACTGTTCTGGCGACACGTCAATCGCTGATCAATATCGAGCAACAGGTTCTATTCCGCGCGGCGACCGCCTATCTGAATGTGCTTTTGCAGGAAGAGACAGTTCAAATTCGTCAAAACAACGTCGATCTGTCCAGTGAAGAACTGCGGGCATCGAATGACCGTTTCGAAGTGGGTGAAGTGACCCGGACTGACGTGGCCTTGTCGCAGTCACAGCTGGCAAGCTCGCGCGCGGATCTTGCCGATGCGCGTGGTGATCTGAGCACGGCACAAGCGGAGTATGTCAATGCCGTCGGCAAACTGCCGGGCCGCACAACGGGGCAGCCCAGCCTGCCAAACTTACCGCGCTCGCAGTCCGAGGCGATCAATCTGGCGCTTCGCAATCATCCGTCGATCTTGTCGGCCCAGCATCAGGTGCGCGCTTTGGATTTGACCGTTCAGCAGCAGCGTGCCGGACTTGGTCCAAATGTCAGTTTGAGTGCAGATGCCGGTCTGACTGAGAGCTACGACAATGACGACAACAACGAAAACGCATCTGTCTCGCTGATCTTCCGCCAGCCGATCTATGCTGGTGGCCGATTGGCAGCGGTTGTCCGCCGTGCCATGGCCACCCGAGATGCGTCGCGGGCGAACCTGTTGAATGTGCAAAAAGATATCACGCAGGGCGTGACCGATGCCTATGTCCGGTTTGAAACTGCAACAGCCAGTCTGACGGCATCGACCGAGCGCGTTCGCGCGTCGCAGGTGGCGTTCGACGGTATCCGCGAAGAGGCCACACTTGGTGCACGAACCACATTGGATGTGTTGACGGCCCAGCAGGATTTGCTGGATGCGCAACTGGCTGAGATCGCATCGCGGACCGAGCGTTCGCTGGCCGCGTATCAGCTGCTTCAGGCTCAGGGCCTTCTGACGGCCGAACGTTTGGGACTGGCTGTGCAGATTTACGACCCGACGCTGTACTACAATCTGGTCAAAAATGCACCAGCGCAGGTCAGCAAACAGAGCAAGGATCTGGATCGCGTGCTAAAAGCGTTGCGCCGGGACTGACGGGCAATACTACCTGTTGTTCGCTTTGACAGGATTGGCTACACTCTACCCTGAGGATAGAGCGGTAGAGAAAAATGGCGGATAATGTCGTAAAAGCCGGGATCGAAGACGTTTTGTCTTCGGTCAAACGTCTTGTCAGTGAAGAAGGTAAAACGGGCAAGGGGGCTGATCAAAGCGCCAAAGCGCGCAAACCCGGTCGTTTGGTGCTAACGGATGCGCTGCGCATCTCAAAACCCGCTGCGGCTGAAACTGCCCCGTTGAAACTGGAACCTGAATACAGTGCCGAAGTTTCGGCAAAACCAATGCTGCTGCGCGCCTGCGATATCGTGCGAGATGATGCGGGCGCCGATCAGGAAACCCCCAGCGAAGTGGCGATGGATGAGCATTCGGACGACCCGACACTCAGCCTGAGCGCAAAGATTGAAGCGCTGGAAGCTGCCATTGCCCGTACTGAAGATCAGTGGGAGCCTGACGGTGACAGCGATGATGCCTATTCAGGTACACCGAATCAAAGCCTGTCCTGGGATACGGGTACGGCATTTGCTGAAGGTGATGGGCAAACCTCTCTGGATGAACAGCCAGAAGATGAACTGCCCCAGAGCGATCAGGTTGCTTCCGACGTCGAAGAACCAGTCATCGAAACGCCTCAACAAGAAGAGTTAGAAAGTGATGAGGCGCAGCCCGCCACATTTATCCGCTCTGCCGAGGCTGTGCCCGTGACCGAGGCTGCGGAACAGGAGGCTGCGCAGCTTCGGGAATTGTCAGTCGACGAAGAAGCGCTGCGTTCAATGATCGCCGAGGTCGTACGGGAAGAGCTGAAAGGCGCGTTGGGCGAACGGATCACGCGCAATGTCCGCAAAATGGTGCGGCGCGAGATTTATCGCGCATTGGCTGCGCAGGAATTGGAATAGCCGCTCAGGCGCGCTTGGGTGCCTGCGCCAGTTCCAGCAACAGGTCTAAATCCATGGTCTGTTCCAGGTGATCGGCCAGCGCATCAAGCGTTTGCTCAACCCCGTCTTCATACGCATTCTCAGATTTCACACCCAATGTTGCCAGATATTGGGCGCGGAACACATCGGATGAGAATATGCCGTGCAGGTAGCTGCCCAGAATACGGTTGTTTGCGCTTGCAGCCCCTTCGGGGCGACCATCGACCTCCAACCAAGCACGTGCGCAATCCGGGCCTTCGGTCCGGCCCATATGAATTTCATACCCGCTGACAGGCGCGCGGTTGGGCAGGGCAATGGCTTCGGTCAGCGTCACATGTTTCTTGCCTGCCATGACTGTGTCGACATCTAGGAGGCCGAGCCCGTCAATCGTGCCTGGACGACCATCCACGCCATCCGGATCAGCGATGGTTTTGCCCAGCATCTGATAGCCGCCACACAGGCCCAGAACATGTCCGCCACGACGGACATGCGCCAGCAGGTCGATATCCCATCCCTGAGCCCTGAAATAGGTCAGGTCGCCGATGGTGGATTTGCTGCCGGGCAGTAACACAAGGTCGGCATCGCCGGGCAAGGGGCGGCCTGCGGGTATGATCTCGACGCTCACGCCGGATTCTGCGGATAACGGGTCCAGATCGTCGAAATTGGCCATCCTCTCAAGTTGAGGAACCACAACCTTACAGGCGCCGCCGGTATGGGATCGAATGTCCATCATGTCTTCGGCGGGCAGTTTCCACGCATCGTGAAACCAGGGAACAACGCCCAAGCATGGCCAACCGGTGCGTTCCGCAATGTCATCGCGCCCTTCATCGAAAAGGGACACATCGCCCTTGAACCGGTTCACGGCAAATCCCTTGATCATCGCCAGATCGCCGTCATTCAGTACGGCCTGGGTACCAACGATCTGCGCGATCACGCCACCCCGGTGGATGTCACCGACCAGAACCACCGGAACACCCGCCGCACAGGCAAAGCCCATATTGGCGATGTCGCCCTTGCGCAGGTTGGTCTCGGCGGGGCTGCCGGCCCCTTCGATCAGGACCAGATCGGCATCACTGCAAAGCCGGTCGAAGCTTTCCAAAGCAGCGTCCAAAAGTTTGGATTTGTCCTTGCGGTAGTCTCCGGCCTTCATGGTCCCAGCGCGCTGCCCCTGCACGATGATCTGAGCACCGGTGTCGGTTTCGGGTTTCAGCAAGATCGGGTTCATATCCGTATGCGTGGCACGTTTTGCAGCCCGCGCTTGCAGTGCCTGCGCCCGACCGATCTCACCACCGTTTTCGGTCACCGCAGCATTATTCGACATGTTCTGCGGTTTGAACGGAGCAATTCTCAACCCACGCCGCGTATAAGCGCGCGCCAGCCCGGCCACGAGCACCGATTTCCCGACATTGCTGCCGGTACCCTGTATCATGATGGCACGAACCATAGTCGTCTCCTATGCTGGCGTGCAGATGACCTGATTTGACGCCGAAGGGAAAGCCCTGGATGAACACTCCCGCGCATCTTTTGATCGGCGCCGCCGTTTTTGCTCGGCCCGCACATGGGCGCATTCTGGGGGCCGCCTTGCTGGGGTCGTTGCTGCCAGACCTGTCGCTTTATCTGATGGCGGGTACATCACTCTATATTCTGGGTATCCCGCCAAATGTCGTCTTTGATGAGCTTTATTTCTCATCCACTTGGCAGACGATCTTTGCGATCGACAATTCATTCATTCTTTGGGGGCTGGCTTTGACACTGGGCGTGTGGCGAGGCTGGTCATTTCTGATTGTGATGGCTTCTGCTGGATCGCTACATCTGGCAACGGATTTCCTGCTTCACGCCGGTGATGGGCGCCCGCAATTTTGGCCGCTCAGCGACTGGGTCTTTCATAGCCCAGTCAGCTATTGGGACAGTACGCATCACGCATTCTGGGTTGTGCCGATCTCGACCCTCATCTGCGCAGCCGCTTATGCGGTTTTGTGGCGCCGGGGCCTTTCGATCACGGCCAAGGTATTTTTCACTGTGTTGCTGGGCGCTGAATTTTGGACTGCTTGGCAATGGTTGCGGTTTTTCTGACCGCATTCTTCTGATCACACAAAGAAAAACGCGCCCCGGTGACAGGGGCGCGTTTTTTCAAACCGGCAATTTGCAGGTTCAGGCTGCTTCGGCCTGCTGAGCGGCGTTGCGACGCTCGCTCTCTTCGCGCGACAGCGCCACAGAGGTGCGCACGCCACGACCGACGAACTCCATCAAGCCACCGACAACCCGCTCGTTGGGGTCGATACCGGCACAGGATAGAACTTCGCGCCCATCACGCGAACGGGCCCAGCGGGCGATCTGTTCGGGGCCATTGCCGTATTTCTTGTCATCGGCGATAGCATCATCAAGCGCAGCCAACACAACGGCTGCAAAAAGTTTGCGAGCACGATTGCCTTGCTCATTGTTAAAGGCAGTGCCGTCAACGAAATCTCTCATCTCGTCTTCCTTGTTGTTCTTGCTCTTGCATTTTCGGCGTGACGGTCCTTATGACCTATTAGGTGCGATTCGGATACACCTAAAATGCATAGTTGCGTTGCGTCGTGTGCATAGCTTGCTGCGGGTGCAGCACTAAGTGTCGTTGTCTTGTCAGGGTTGGTCCTGCCAGATATAGGGACGGCAACTGACGCATCAACCGTTTGTGAAGGAAATATGTAATGCCCAAGATAAATGGGAACGAAATTCGCCCCGGCAATGTGCTTGAGCATAACGACGGGCTGTGGGCAGCTGTAAAGGTGGACCACGTAAAGCCCGGTAAAGGCGGCGCTTTTGCTCAGGTCGAGCTGCGCAACTTGCGCAATGGGTCCAAGCTGAACGAACGGTTCCGTTCTGCGGATAAGGTCGAACGCGTGCGCCTTGAGCAGAAGGATCAGCAGTTCCTGTACGAGTCCGATGGCATGCTGGTGTTCATGGATGCCGAGACCTATGAACAGATCGAACTGCCAGCTGACCTGCTGGGCGAACGGCGCCCGTTTCTGCAGGACGGCATGACAATCGTTGTAGAATTTTATGAAAGCGAGGCGTTGAACGCGACGCTGCCGCAAAAGGTGACTTGCAAGATTGTCGAGACCGAGCCGGTGGTCAAAGGTCAGACCGCAGCGAACTCGTTCAAACCGGCGATTTTAGACAATGGTGTCAAGGTCATGGTGCCGCCCTTTGTCGGGCAGGATGAGATGATCATCGTAAACACCGAGACCATGGAATACTCCGAACGCGCGTAACACTGCATCAAGCGTTCCATGGACCCAAAAGACCGCGCAAGCACCAGCTGCGCGGTCTTTTCTTATGGTTTGTGTATCCGACGATAGTGCGACGGGTCAGGGCCGAACAACTCAAGCATCAGCTCATACTTGATACGGTTCGCACTAACTTGCCGGTAGAAGGCGATCAGGAACGACGTTGGCCCCTGAATTCGGCTGAGCCCACTGGTGGCGGCCACCACGGTGCCCACATCGGTTCGGCCCTGAAGCACCAACCAGCCGCCCAGCATCAGAACGCCGACAGTACCTGCACCGTTGATGACGCTCAGGAGAAATTTGGCTGATAGTTTCCACAGAAACATTCGCCGCCGCGTTTCATATATGTCGTCAAACATTGCGTTGATATCATGTTCGGCCGCTTTCAAATCATCAGTGGTCAGAGTGTCAGTGGCCTGTCGCAGAACACGGACACGTTCAGCGACAAAGACGTTCACTTTTCGTTGCGACATCAAGACGATAACGATTTGTGGCACGATCATCGAAAACGCAATCATCCCAAGCCCTGGTTGAGTCGAGGAGATATAGCCGATCACGCTGATCAGGGTGCCGATCTGCACCACCGGATCCGAGAACGCACCACCTGCAAATTTCCCGAGCTCCTCGGCCTCGGCCGATATCGCGGTGCTCATTGCGCCCTTGCGGACGGTTTCACCTGATGAGTTCAAATCAGTCGAACGCCACAAAAGGCGCTGGCGGATCAGGCGGATCAGGTCCTCGCCCAGGGTTCCGGCACGGTACCCCAAGACCCATTTCAGCGCGAGGCTTAGAAGAATGACACCCATCATGCCAAGGCCCAACAGAACCAGCCGCTCGATCCCCACATCGGTCGAGGTCAGGTGGTTGATGATGTCACGCTGAAACTCCAGTGGAACCGCAGCCAGTGCAGCAACGGCCAGTGAGAGCAGGATCAGAATAATCTGCCGCCCTGCGCTAGCGCGCCAGATTGCGGTGTAGAGCTTTAGCATGACGGCACCCGGATGGTTTCGACGCCCTCAGTTTGGCAGTGCGGGACAGCAGATCAAACCTGTCCGCGGCTGAGCCGCGTTCAAGCGTAACGCATCGGCAACAGCGCGGGTCTAGTCGGCGCGTGTGATCACTGCACCCTCGGCACGCATTTCGCCTTTGGCACGATCGAAGCGCAGATGTGCGATCCCATGCGCCCCGGATTGAGTGAACAGAATCCCCGCCGGTTTCCCGTCAGCTTTGATCTCGGTTCCTGCTGGCGCGCTACCTTCAACCCGAACCCGGCACAGTCCTTTGCGTAGCTCGGTCTTGTGTTTCATCCGGGCGGTAACCTCTTGCCCGACATAGCAGCCTTTTTTGAAATCCACGCCGTTCAGGTCTTCGAAACGCGACTCAAGGATGTAGCTGTCCGGATGCAGTTCTATCCCGCTTTCGGGAATACAATGACGCACACGGATGGCATCCCAATCGGTCCCGTCATCACCTTCGGGCCCATCGGTGTAAACGCGCCAGCCCATGTCCGCATCGCGCGGATCGGGCAGGGCGCCTTCGGGCGCAGGCCCCGTGCCACGCTGGAGGTTCAAGCCCGCGGGCTCAATCGCCACATCTGCCCGCAGCTTGTACATGCCCAGCCGTTTTGCCAGCCCGTCGCCCAATTCTTCCGCAACGTCCAGCAGTACGGCGTCACCGTCTCGCTTGAGAAAGAAATCAGCCAGATACTTGCCCTGAGGGTTCAGAAGCGCCGCATAGACCAGCCCGGCCTCCAGTCCACCAATATCGTTGGTGATCAGATCCTGCAAAAAACTCTCGGTGTCCGAGCCGGTCAGGCGCAGGATGCGGCGATTGGGCATGGCAGGGTCCTCGTCATTTGCTCTGGCCTCGTGATATAGGAAGTTCTGCTGCCAAGACCAGAGGTTATCAGCTGTGCCCGCGCCGATCAGCATCGTGATCCCGACATTGAATGCAGAACCAACGCTGCCCGCTTGTTTGCAGGCCCTGATGGAGGGGCTGCATGCAGGCTTGATCCGTGAACTGATCATCAGCGATGGTGGCTCGACCGATCTAACACCGAAGATCGCTGAAGAAGCCGGGGCAGAGCTGGTCGACGGACCCGCCTCGCGCGGGGGACAGTTACGGCGTGGCTGTGCCCTGGCCAGGGGTGATTGGGTGTTGATTTTGCACGCCGATACTGTGCTGGAACCAGGTTGGACGAAACCCGTGGTGGACCATCTGGCTTTACAATCCCCAGCGGCGTTTCGGCTGTCATTTCGCACCAAGGGATTGGCCCCGCGCTGGGTCGCCGGTTGGGCCAACCTGCGCAGCGGCTTGTTCAGCTTGCCTTATGGCGATCAGGGTTTGTTGGTTCCGCGCGATGTCTATCTGCGTGCCGGGGGCTATAAGGACCAGCCATTGATGGAGGACGTGGCTCTTGCGCGCGCGCTGCCTCGGATCACGCTGCTACAGGCCTGCGCCGTCACGAGTGCGGAGCGTTATGAGCGGTCGGGTTGGCTGCGGCGGGGGAGTCGGAATCTGTGGACCCTGGTGCGCTATCTTCTTGGGGCTGATCCGGAACATCTTGCTCAGATGTATCGGCGCTAAAGGAAGTGCGCAGTTCGACAATAGATTTGCCCAGCCTGAAGGGCGCGGCAAAGCTGACCAGACACAACGCAACGATCTGAAGCACCAGAATATGTGCGTTGGACTGCAAATACTCCCATTCGTCCTTCAACTTGCCGACTTGCTCGATTAGATCATCATAACTCTGAGCGAGGATCAGGTAGTCTCCTGCAATCGCAGGCACTTTGCGGCGCATGTTGTCAATCGCGGTCTGCGTGTCGTCGTCCAATGACGTGAAAACCAGGAACTGATCGATGTCGAACGCATCCGCCTTTGCTGACATCTGCTCCATCTCATCCTTCTCTTGCCGCCCAAACAGGAAATGCAGCCCTTGCAGGGGGGCGACCTCATTTGTGACCTCGATGAAAAGGGGTAGATCGGCATTGCTGGCGGTGGAGGCCGACAGAAACTCGACCTTTTCGCACAGAACGCCCGTGTCGGGGTCATAAGCGGGATCGCAGAACCGCAACCTGAAGCGCGCCGCATCGCGATCAAAGGCGGATGAGGCTGCATAGGCCACATCAATCTGCCGATCCAGACGAGAGCTATCGGCCGTATAAAGACCCGCCAGAACAGCGACCAAAGCACCGATACCGCCCAGCACGACCCAGACCAGATCAGCCAGTTTCCACGCCCGGTGACCTGCGGGTTTGCGGAACAGAAAGCCGGTTCCGACCAGTCCCAGCACAAAGAACAGGATAAGCAGGGGCAACTGGTTTTCGGTCACAAATGTCATGATACCAAGTTTAGGCGCTGCAATGCGCTGCGCAACCGGGATCACATGCAGTTGTTTCGTCTTACAGGATGCTCATACTGGACCTAAGCAGTCAGGAGGTATTCGTGACCAACGACATTGTTCTGATACATGGCGCGTTTGCGGGTCCGTGGTGCATGAAGGATTACGCCGATTTCTTCCGTGCGCGCGGTTGGACGGTCCATACTCCGGCTCTGCGGTATCACGGCGGCAATCCACAGGACGAGCCGGATCCGGGACTGATCGACACCAGCGTCGCGGACTACACAGATGACATCGCAGCATTTGTCGAAGGTTTGGACAGCAAACCTGTCCTTCTAGGGCACGCCATTGCAGGTGTTGTGGCGCAGCAGGTCGCAGCACGTGGGTTGGCCAGCGCAATTATATTGATCAACCCGAACGCGGCGTGGGGGACGTTGCCTGAAACCGATGACGAACGCGCCGTGCCACGCGCTTTGATGGAGGGCGGGGCGTTCTGGAAACAGCCCATGCGGGTCGAGTTCGACCTGATGGCCCCCTTTGCACTGAACAAGATGCCCGAGGCGCAGCAGCATGAGGTGTTCGACCGATTGGGCGCGGAAAGCGGTCGCGTAATGTTCGAGATGTTCTTTTGGATGTTCGATGATCACCACGCGATGAAGGTGGATATCGACAAGGTTGACTGCCCGGTGCTGATCGTTTCCGGCACCGAGGACCGGGCCGTGAACCCCAACACCTGCCGCGCGCTGGCGAAACTTTACGGGGATCGCGCGACCTTCCTGCCGGTCGAAAACCACGCGCACTTCCTGTTCATGGAGCCTGGGTGGGAGGGGCCAGCCACCCAAATTGCCGATTGGCTTCAGGAAAAGCTGGGTTAAGCCACACATCCCGTATTGAGATCGCCTGAACACTGTGCAACCTGCGGTGCTGACCCTATCAGGGCGAATATTCAGCGCGGAAGGCACAAGCGTGACCCTGTTTGTCATCCTCATCATTCTTACGGCGGCTTTGCTGCACGCGGTCTGGAATGCCATTGTCAAAACGGCTGCGGACCGGACGACGACGTTGGGTCTTGTGGCGTTTGGGCATGTCATCCCAGCCTCGGTGATGATCCTGTTGCTGCCACTACCGAGCGCTGAGAGCTTCATCTACATCGCTCTCTCGACCGTTGTGCATTTCGGCTATTATTTCATGCTGGGCAAAGCCTATCAGCACGGCGACCTCAGCGTCGTTTACCCAATCGCGCGCGGCATCGTGCCTGCACTGGTTTCGCTCTGGGCCATGCTGCTGGTGGGTGAGGTTTTGCCCCTGCAAGCCTGGGGCGGGATCGCCCTGATCGCGCTGGGCATCCAGCTGAGCAGTTGGAGCGCCCTGCGATCCGGCGTTGGGCGCAGCGCGCTGGGCTTTGCGCTGGGCACGGGGTTCTGCATCTCGATCTATTCGGTGGTCGACGGGATCGGTGTGCGGCTGTCGGGCAATACGCTCAGCTACTGGGCCTGGGGCGCGTTCCTGCACCTGTTCATCGCGGGGTTCGTGGGGGTGCGCAAGCGAGACACGCTGGCGGCGCTGCCCGCCAAGGTCTGGATGATCGGCATCCTTGGAGGGCTGGTGTCGATGACGGCCTATGGTCTGGTGCTCTATGCCAAGAACTTTGCGCCTTTGGGGGCCGTGTCGGCCTTGCGCGAAACTTCGGTGATCTTCGCGGCGCTGATCGGGTTTGTGTTTTTGCACGAGGGCAACTGGATGCGCCGTCTGGGGGCTGCGGTCCTGATGGCGGGCGGAGTGGCCCTGATCGGGTTGGCGGTGTGAGGGGTGTGCCGGGCTGAAGCCCGGCCTATGGGGTGTGGAAACGCCCTGCGCGATTGTCCACCTATTGCTTGATGCAAAGCATCAAGAATGCACCCGATCTGAACTAGTTTCAAGCACTTACCATGCTCCTACTGTGGTTGGTTTAACATATAGTATTGGTATTCTTCTTCAGCCTGCCGCCATTCGTCTTCACGAGCAATTTCGTCAACCTCCTCCTGCAATTCATTAAAACAGTCTGGGCAGACTTTTTCCTCTCCGATACCGTAGTTGGTTACTAGGTCTGCCCTGCCTTCCGAGAACTCCCATTCAAATAGCTCCTCTGTGTTGAGTGCCTCCCACTCTGGAAGCGTTTCCGAGCAACGTTGGCACGCAAAAGAGGGAGACTCTAAATGGCAATAAAGACAGATAAATTCACCGTCTCTTTCAACGGTGTATTCTTTGTCGCACTCAGGACAGTACCAAACCGCTTCTTTTGGATTCAGATTGTCAGAAGCACGTTTTTCAATTTCGTAGACCTGCTTCTTAATTGAGAGCAATCTCGCGGTAGTTGTTATATCTACTTCATCCAAGATGTTGTGTTTCAGATGAAGCCTGTGAAAATCACGCAAATAGGCAAACACTTCAAAGAATTTTGCTTCAGTAGACGTATTGTTCGTTGCTCCTAGTCCGTGGGCAATGCCATTGCGTATCTTGACCGCGCTTTCAATTCGCTTCTTGTCTTTGTCTGAAAGGTGAAGTCCATAGATATCTGCTCTTTGGAGCCGTTTAAAAGCTCCATGTATGGTGACTGTCTTCTCTCCTCCTTCAATTCGCTCGTCTACAAATACAGGGTGCTGTTTAGCTAGTAGCGCCTTTGCTGCCAATTCGAAGCTTGTTACCAAGTGCAACATCGCCAATGGCCATCTGGTGGCATCACATGAGTGAGCATCTACTGCGTTTATTACGGCTTCGGTTCCGAAGAACTTTGAACTTTCAAAAAGTCTTTCATAGATGTCATTCAAACATCCAACTCCTCCACAAACCGCGCGTTCTCCTGAATGTATTGGAACCGCAGTTCGGGTTTTTTGCCCATTAGGCGCTCGACCAGATCGCCGGTCTCGCCGGGTTCGTCCTCATCAATCGTGACGCGGATCAATTTCCGAGACGCCGGGTCCATCGTGGTCTCTTTCAGGTCCTTGGCGTCCATTTCGCCCAGACCTTTGAAGCGCGAGACGTCGATCTTGCCCTTGCCGCCCAGGCCTTTCTCAAGCCACTCGTCACGCTCGGCCTCGTCCAGGCAATAGACGCGTTTGGCGCCCTGGGTCAGGCGGTACAGAGGCGGGCAGGCCAGATACAGGTGGCCCGCATCGATCATGGGCCGCATCTGGGTGAAGAAGAACGTCATCAGCAATGAGGCGATATGCGCCCCGTCCACGTCCGCGTCGGTCATAATGATGATCTTGTCATAGCGCAGGTCGTCGACATTGAACTTGGTGCCAAGGCCCACACCCAGTGCTTGGGTCAGATCGTTGATCTCGGCATTGGTGCCCAGCTTGGAACTGGCCGCGCCCAGCACGTTCAGGATTTTGCCGCGCAGGGGCAGCAGGGCCTGTGTTTTTCGGTCGCGACCCATTTTTGCAGATCCGCCCGCAGAATCGCCCTCGACGATGAATAATTCCGTTCCGTCGCGTGTTGAACTACTACAGTCCACCAACTTGCCGGGGAGACGAAGTTTCTTAGTGGCGGACTTGCGTTGTGTTTCCTTCTCGGCCCGTCGGCGCAGGCGTTCCTCAGCCCTCAGGATGAGGAAATCCAGGATCGCGCCGGCGGATTTCGTGTCCGCGGCCAGCCAGTTATCGAAATGGTCGCGGACAGAATTCTCGACCAGTCGCTGTGCCTCGACCGTGGCAAGGCGATCTTTGGTCTGACCCACAAATTCTGGTTCTGATATAAAACAGGACACCAGTGCGCAGCCCCCGGTGACCAGATCGTCGCGCGTGATCTGTCCGGCCTTCTTGTTGTTGATCAGCTCACCGTAAGCCTTGATCCCCTTGAGGACCGCCGCCCAGAACCCCGCAACATGTGTGCCACCCTCGGGCGTTGGCACGGTGTTACAGTAGGACTGGATGAACCCATCGCGCGAGGGTGTCCAGTTGATCGCCCATTCGACCTTGCCGGGGGTGCCGAATTTTTCCTGAAAGTCCACGGTGCCCGCAAAGGGCTGCTCGGCATAGGTGGACGAGCCGTTCATCGTTTCCTTGAGGTAATCGGACAGGCCGCCGGGGAAGTGGAACGTGGCTTCGGTCGGCGTTTCGCCGTCATCAATGGCAGATTTCCAGCGGATTTCCACGCCCGAGAACAGATAGGCCTTGGAGCGGATGGATTTGAACAGCCGGGCCGGTTTGAACTTGTGATGGCCGAAGATCTCGGCATCGGCGTGGAAGGTGACAGTTGTGCCGCGTCGGTTGGGGGCCGCGCCGACCTTTTCGACGGGGCCAAGGGGAATGCCGCGTGAAAAGCGTTGTTCAAACAGCGTCTTGTCGCGGGCCACCTGAACGACCATGGAATCCGACAGCGCGTTGACCACCGAAGCCCCCACGCCGTGCAGACCGCCCGAAGTCTGGTACGCCTTGCCCGAGAATTTACCGCCCGCGTGCAGGGTACACAGGATAACCTCAAGCGCCGATTTATCGGGGAACTTCGGGTGCGGGTCGATCGGAATGCCGCGCCCGTTGTCGCGCACGGTCAGGGCGTAATCGGCGTGCAGTTCAACCTCGATCCGGTTCGCGTGGCCTGCGACCGCCTCATCCATCGAGTTGTCGAGGATTTCGGCCACCATATGGTGCAACGCGCGCTCATCGGTCCCGCCGATATACATACCGGGGCGTTTGCGAACAGGTTCCAGCCCTTCCAGCACCTCGATCGAGGAGGCGTCATAGGTGGTGGTTGCTTCGGGCGTCAACAGATCGTCGGGCATGGGTGCTGCTCTTGTTCTTGAGTTTCCCCCATTATGGCAGGGGATGTGGTTCGGGGGAAGAGGGCCACGAGGTGTTGTGTGCAATTTGCACGCCTCAATTGACCTATCATGCCGTTCTGCAGCAACCGGGTCGCGTTCGCGGACTTTATTGGTTCTACCGCTATAAGGCGATGGGATTTCCTGCAGGGGCACGAAGTGTGGGGTGCAACATCTGCACTTCCCGCGGTTTCAAAACCGGAAGGACCGTTTCGCCGAATGGCCCATCGCGAGACATCAGTTCGGGAAACAGTTCAAAGAGCTCTCGCTTGGTTTCGCGCGCCATCGCGTCCAGGCTGGTGTCCCCGGGGAAAAAGGTTTCAGACCAAAGGCCTTCGACCTGAACCAGCTCATGTTGGTCAAACAGGATATGGATATACTCGACGTCTTGATCTGGCGGATCCTGCGTAACAGATTGCCCGTCAACAAGCCCTTTGGCCGGCGCAAGCATCACCCTATCTCCAAAATACAGTTGCATCTGGTGTGAGGACACGACGATCCGATGCTGCGGGGAAACCAGCAGGTCGCGCGCAGGGCATCCCGGCGATAAACTGTCTTTACCTATGCGGATCGGGCAGAATCTTGGGGATTGCCTCAACTCAGCCGAGGAGAGACGCCGCCGACCGATCCAGCGCACAGGACGGCTGCTGCCATCTGCGACGATGACGGGGTCTCCGGGCCTGAGGGTTTCAATGCGCCGTTCGCCGTATGGGGTCAGGATCAAAGATCCGGCGGTAAAGCAAACAAAGGATGGCAGTGTGTCGTAGTCGACGGGCGGAGCGGTGACGATGCTGTTGTTGGTGTTTGCGATTGTATCGCCAACATTTGCCGTACCAGAGGTGACGATGATGTATTGCGGGTTCGAAAACTGAAGCAGCGTGAACGTGACGGGTGAACCGCCGACTGTGCCACTATAGGTCTCGAAGGTCTGAAAGTTGGTCGAGTTGCCTATAAAGCCGGGGACACCTGAAACATCCAGCTGCGGGCCACCATCGGCATCGGGATCTTCCAAGGTGTCGTCATTGTCGATGACCGCGACTTGAAACGCGTTCAGAACCGTAACATTGGTCGAGCTCAGCGGGTCGACATTGATTTCGAGTATCGTGACAAATTTCATCTGATTTACTCGCGATAAACAACTTTAATGAAAGTATAACTTCATCATACACGAAATAGGTGCAAAAGCATAATGATGTTCAACACAAGCGCAGCGAATTCCGGTTTCTCTCGATAGCTCAGAGATTTACGAGTAACCTGCAGGCGGGATCAACTAGGCAGGTTGCGTATGAGCTGGATCAAAACCGTACCGTTTGAGCAGGCCACAGGGCGGCTGCGAAAACTCTATGACCGGGTGACCGGACCGAACAACAACGTGGATAACATCATGATGGTGCATTCCCTGCGCCCGCATTCGATGGAAGGCCATATGGCGATCTATAAGACCGTGTTGCATCATTCCAGAAACACGGTGCCAAAGTGGTTTCTTGAGGTTTTGGGCGTTTGGGTCAGTTCTCTCAATCGCTGTGGTTATTGCGTTGAACATCATTTCAGCGGTTTGCAGCGACTGTTGCGCGATGCGCCGCGCGGGGACGCTATTCGTGCAGCGATTGAGGCGCGGCGTGCCGAAGATGCGCCTTTGGACCCGGCTCAGATTGCTGCGATGCACTATGCCCGGAAACTGACCGAAGCGCCGGGGGACATGGTCGAAGCGGATGTGATTGCCCTGCGCGATGCCGGGTGGAAGGATGGTGAAATACTAGAGATCAATCAGGTCTGTGCCTATTTCTCCTACGCTAACCGGACGGTTTTGGGGCTGGGCTGCTCGACCGATGGCGATGTACTCGGGTTGTCTCCAAACAACTCGGATGATCCCGAAGATTGGGGCCATACCTAGGGGCTCAGTCTGCGATCCAATCCAGTATGGACTGGGCAACAACCTCGGGCCGCTGGTGATGCAGCCAGTGATCTGTGTCAGGAATATCGATGCGGGTCAGGTCCGGGGCAAAGGCCTCAAGCCCGGCCGTGGATTCGGGTAACAACGCTTTGTCATCCGACCCCCAAAGCAACAGATGTGGACATTGAACCTGCAAGCGATCCAGGGGCAGTTCGGGCAGGTCAGCGCGCGGTTCTCCTGGGTTAGCGACCACAAGTGGTGAGGCGCGATACCAGTTCAGCATCGCCTCAAGCCGACCGGGCCGGGCCCATTCTGTGCGATAGTCCTGCATCCGCGCATCAGACAACCAGTCCAGCCCCATGCCGAACCGAAAGAAACGTTCCAGGCGCGCGAAATGGTCTGCGGAAAATCGCTGCGCTGCGTCGGGCGCGCGCAGGTCGTTGATATAGGCCGAAGCTTTGGATTGCGCGCCACCCGCCGCCATGGCGCGCTGAAACGGCACAGGGTGGACGCCGTTTGCGATAATCAGTCGGCTGACCAGATCGGGGCGGAACATCGCCAACCCATAGGCCACCGACGCGCCCCAATCGTGGCCTATGACACATATAGGACCGCCAAGTTGTTCGATCAAAGCCACCATATCTGACACCAACTGGGACAAGGTGTAGTTGCCAACACCCTCAGGGCACCAGCTTTGCCCGTAACCGCGCTGGTCTGGGGCGATGCAATGAAAGCGGTGGGATAGGTGCGGGGCCAGATCGCTCCAAGCCCCGCCATATTCCGGAAACCCATGCAACATCAGCAATGGTGGTTTGTCGCTTTCACCCCAGTGACGCAATAGGAAGGGGTGGCCGTTCAGGTCCGCGAATTCCGTATCCATTTCTACCCCGATTGTTGAACTGCGATATGATGGGTTTTCCTCACATCTATTTGATGCCGATCAAAGCGCAATTCCTTGTTTTCTGCTAGCCGTGCGGGAACAACGAGGGAAAGGAAACACTGCATGGACGCCGTAGCAGCACGCGAAGGAAAGCAATCTTCTGTCAAAATTGTCTCAAAGCCGGAGCAGGAGGCTGCTCAACCCAGTCACGAGAAGATACGCAAGGCGTTTGAAAGTGGCAGATACCCTTATGGGCAAAAGATGGCGCGCAAGGACTACGAGGCGCAGAAGGCTTTGTTGCAGGCGGAGCTTCTGAAAGTACAGCTTTGGGCCCAGGAAACGGGGCAGCGTTTCGTGCTGCTATTCGAAGGGCGCGATGCGGCTGGCAAAGGCGGTACAATCAAGCGATTCATGGAGCATTTGAACCCGCGGCAGGCGCGCGTTGTGGCTTTGAACAAACCCACCTGGGAAGAAAAAGGTCAGTGGTACTATCAACGCTATGTCCAGGAGCTGCCGACAGTCGGGGAAATGGTGTTCTATGACAGGTCCTGGTACAACCGGGCCGGGGTTGAGCGTGTGATGGGGTTTTGCTCGCCGAATGAATATCTGGAATTCATGCGCCAGACACCGGATCTGGAGCGGATGCTGGTCCGGTCGGGTATTCAGCTGTACAAATACTGGTTCTCGGTCACGCAGGATGAACAACAACGCCGGTTCAAAAGCCGCGAAACCGATCCGTTGAAACAGTGGAAATTGTCGCCCATCGACAAGGCCAGCTTGAACAAATGGGACGACTATACCGAGGCGAAAGAGGCGATGTTCTTCTATACTGACACTGCCGATGCGCCCTGGACCATTGTCAAATCGAACGACAAGAAACGCGCGCGATTGAATTGCATGCGCCACTTTCTGGCGACGCTTGACTATCCCGAGAAAAACGAAGCGATCGTTGGTGAGCCCGACCCTCTGATTGTCGGTCAAGCCCATCACGTGATTCACCAGTCCGAACATATTCTGGGTGCCTCGCTGCATCCCGGCTCATGAAATTACAGAATAGGTTTTGAGGTTGTGAAGCCCACAGCCATGCATCAGCGAATAAGTCTCATGACGATATTTATCTGATCCGCTCTTGCCCCGGCTTCGGGCCGCGCATATGGCTGGTCGGATGAACAAGGTGATGACATATCCGGCCCATTTCAAGGCCATCGCTTTGCTGGGCTTGCCGTTGATCGGCGGGCATCTGGCGCAGTTTGCCATCGGTTTGACCGATACTGTCATGCTGGGCTGGTACGGGGTCGAGGCCCTAGCGGCGGTGACGCTGGCCAGCAGCTATTTCTTTGTTCTGTTCCTGTTCGGGGCCGGGTTTGGTTGGGCTGTGATGCCAATGGTTGCCACTGCGGCAGCCGAAGAGGATGAAACCAGTATCCGTCGCTCGACACGCATGGGGCTGTGGCTATCGCTGCTTTATGCAGCGCTCGTTATGCCATTACTGTGGTGGTCCTATCCGATCTTGATTGCCTTGAGGCAAGAGCCACAAGTGGCTGAAACTGCCGCACAATACCTGCGCGTGGCGGGATGGGGGCTGTTCCCGGCGCTGTTGGTCATGGTGTTGAAATCCTATTTAGCGGCGTTGGAACGCACCCAGATCGTCCTGTGGATCACGGTTGTTGCTGCCCTGGTGAATGGCGTGACCAACTATGCCTTGATTTTCGGGAACTGGGGCGCGCCAGAGCTTGGGGTGATGGGCGCGGCCATTGCATCAGTGGTCACTCAGATTGTGTCGCTGGTCGCGGTTGTTGCCTATGCGGTTTACGTATTGCCTCAATACAACCTGTTCCAGCGCTTCTGGCGCCCGGATTGGGAGATGTTTGGAAGCGTTCTGCGTCTTGGCGTACCGATCGGATTGACAACGCTGGCCGAGGTCACACTGTTCGCCACTTCGGCGGTCATGATGGGATGGCTGGGTCAAGTGCCTCTGGCGGCGCATGGGATTGCGTTGAACCTCGCATCTGCCACTTTCATGGTGCATCTGGGTCTATCGAACGCGGCTACCATTCGGGCTGGCAATGCTCTGGGGCGGCGAGATCGTGCGCATCTTGAAAAAGGCGCCATCGCAGTGACCATCATGTCACTGGTTATGTCCGTTATGACGGTGATCCTGTTCCTCACCTGTGCCGAGCCTTTGATTTCCCTGTTTATGGAATCTGATGACCCACAGCGTGGCCAGATACTGGCCATCGGAACTGGGTTGCTCGCCATGGCAGCGCTGTTTCAACTGGTCGATGGCGCTCAGGTCATTGCGCTGGGCCTGCTGCGTGGCTTGCAGGATGCCAAGATTCCTATGGTCATGGCCGGGCTGAGCTACTGGGTCGTTGGCCTTCCATCTTCCTATTACTTTGGTTTTGTCCGAGGCATGGATGGCATTGGCGTGTGGATGGGCCTGGTTCTGGGGCTTGCATGTGCAGCCATACTGCTGATGGCGCGGTTCTGGATGCGATCCGTGCGTGAAGTGGGTGTTCCGGCTGAGTAACTGTTAGCCCTTTTCCAGTCGATCCGCCTTTTTTCGAACCAGCACAGATCGCAGATCGTGCATCGCCATCAAGAGCCGGTCGGTGACGTCGTCCAATTGGTCGTCGGTGGCTTTGGATTGAGCCCATTGCGTTGTCACGTTCAGATAATCAACCGCCCGGTGGATATCATCTATGTCACGCCGGGCCAGCAGGGCCTTGCGATCATCCATCCATCGCGCAATCTCAGCCTTGTCGGCATCGGTCAGGCTGCGCTGACCATGCGGCTTGACCTCACCGTTGCGGATGTTGATCACCGCGATCTGGTCCATCTCGATCCGCCGCTGGCGGTTTTCGGTGTCGACCTTGAACACAGCCGCGCCATTCTCGCGGACACGAAAGTAATATTCGGGCAGTTCCGCTGTCATCAAGGCCTCCGTTCAGATCAGGGCCGCGCAAAAGCGCTGAATGCGGGTACAGGCTATTTTCAACGCCTCATCCGAAGTCGCGTAGCTGACCCGGAAATTGGGCGACAGGCCAAAGGCTGCGCCGAACACCACCGCTACGTCGGCCTCTTCCAGCAGAGCCGTTGCAAAGGCTTCGTCGTTTTCAATGACTGTCCCGGCAGGGGTTGTCTTGCCGATCAGCCCCGCGATGGACGGGTAGACATAAAAAGCACCTTCCGGGGTGGGGCAGCTGATGCCATCGATGGCGTTCAACATATCGACAACCAGATCGCGGCGGCGTTTGAAGGTCACGTTATTTGGGGCTAGGAAATCCTGCGTGCCGTTCAGCGCCTCGACCGCGGCCCATTGGCTGATTGAACAGGGGTTCGAGGTGGATTGCGACTGTACTTTGCGCATTGCGGCGATCAGCGGCTCGGGCCCGGCAGCGTAGCCGATCCGCCACCCTGTCATTGCATAGGCCTTGGACACGCCGTTGCAGGTCAACGTGCGATCATAAAGCTTGGGCTCGACCTGCGCAGGCGTGCAGAACTCAAACCCGTCATAGGCCAGATGTTCGTACATATCGTCGGTCATCACCCAGACATGGGGATGACGCAGCAGAACATTGGTAAGCTCTTTCAGTTCCGCCTGGCTGTAGCCTGCACCAGTCGGGTTCGACGGAGAGTTGAAGATCAGCCATTTTGTTTTGGGTGTGATCGCAGCCTCAAGTTGATCGGCAGTCAGCTTGAAATTCGTCTGAAGCGAAGTTTCTGCAATCACCGGAGTTCCGCCCGCCAGCAGAACCATATCCGGATAGCTGACCCAGTAGGGGGCAGGAATGACGACCTCATCCCCCTCATTCAGGGTTGCCATCAGCGCGTTGTATAACGTCTGTTTGCCACCCGTACCTACCGAAACCTGTGCGGGAGTGTAGTCGAGCCCATGATCGCGCTTCATCTTGGCGCAAACGGCCTGTTTTAACTCGGGGATGCCGTCAGGCGCGGTGTATTTCGTTTTCCCCGCTGCAATGGCCGAAACGGCAGCATCCTTGATGTTTTGCGGCGTGTCGAAATCCGGCTCACCAGCGCTCAGGCCGATGATGTCACGCCCGGCGGCTTTCAGTTCGGCCGCCTTGGCTGTCATCGCAATCGTTGGGGAAGGTTTGACGCGGGACAATGTCGCAGACAGGAAACTCATGGCGGCCTCGGTTTGTATGTTCAGCCTGACTGTCATAGGGTGCGCCCGAACGACGATCAAGCGATATGAAATCGGAAAGCGGAGACCTGAATGAGCGACGAATACGATTGGTTTGGACCAGACGCGGCGACATTTGGGGATCGGCTGGCAGGCGCGCGCGAGGCGGCAGGGATGAACCAGGCAGAATTGGCCCGTCGCCTGGGTGTCAAGAAATCGACGATTGCCGATTGGGAAAACGACTTGTCTGAACCGCGTGCGAACCGGCTTTCGATGATGGCGGGCATGGTCAACGTGTCGATCAAATGGTTGCTCACCGGCGAAGGCGAAGGGATGGATGCGCCCGTAGATGCAGATAGCAGTAATCTGGATATTGCCGGAGCCGCCGCCGAGCTGCGCGCAATTCGCGGCGAGATGCGCGCCTGTTCGGAACGCGCCGCGCGGCTGGAAAAAAAGCTGCGGCTGATGCTGGAAGCAGGCCAATGACCGAGGCGCGCGATATTCGCATCAAACGCATGAAGATGCGGTCGATGCGGCGGGGCATCAAGGAAATGGACCTGATCCTGTCAGCCTATGCTGATCGTAATCTGGACGCGATGGATGTGGCGGGTCTGGATCAGTATGACGCCTTACTGAACGAAAACGATCAGGACTTGTATCAATGGGTGACTGGGCAGGTCTCTGCTCCCGACGCGCTGTCCGACTTGATCGCTGACATCGCTCAGACCTTTCAAAAGTAAGGATAATTCCAGCTTAACTGATTTTTCGGGATTTCGGTTCATCGTGGCGGAAAGAACGCGACTGAATCGGAGGGTCGGATGAGTATGGAATTGCAGGTCTCGGCATCGGGCGCCAAAGGGTTCATGAATAGCTACCTTGAGGCGTTGGCGCTTGTCGAACGGCTGCACCGGCTGCTTTTGGACGTGATCAAAGATGAGTTCGAGCGGGTCGGCGTGCTGGAAATCAACGCCGTTCAGGCGCTGCTATTGTTCAATATCGGCGATCATGAAGTGACGGCGGGCGAGTTGAAAAGCCGTGGATACTATCAGGGCAGCAATGTCAGCTACAATCTGAAGAAACTGGTTGAAATGGGGTATATGCACCACCAGAGGTGCGAAATCGACCGTCGCTCTGTCCGGGTGCGGCTGACGCCACGCGGTCGGGATATCCGCGATATCGTATCTGAGCTTTTTGCGCGCCATGCGGACGGGTTGCAAAACCGTGGTGTGCTGGCGCAAGAGGGGATCGAAGATATTACTGGATCACTGCGCCGGGTTGAGCGGTATTGGACGGACCAGATACGCTATATCTACTGATACGCGACGATTTGTTTTCTGGCGGGTGCGTCAGACCATGTGCTGGGTTAGTCGAAGGAAGACCTCCGAGTTGTAAACCGCTGAGCTCGCGTTCCAGCTTTCGGCGCATAGCGCGCTCAAAATCCTCGAAACCCTGCGCTACTTCCAGAAACGCGCCCGGCCCGTGCAAAACATTGTTTTCGAAGAACGGGATCAGGAACAGCTCGCCTTCGAAATCGGCTGCGTTGATGACCAGCCCGTTGACCACGACATCATTGAATGGGAAGTGCCGATAGGCGTTTTGTGGGCCATAGCCGTCATTGTTCGAACCGTCCCCTGACAGGTCAATGGTCTTGAATAGGCAAGGGGGCGCGCGTTCCAACAAGGCGGCGCCAAAGGCCAATGCGTATCCCATCGCAGTGGCGGATTGGGTGTCCGACCGCTTGGACTGGCTGATTTGTGTTGCGGCGGCCAGAACATCGCCACTGTTTTCGATCATCCGCCAATCCAGGATGATATGTTGGACGGACCGTCCACTCCATTCATAGACCGCAAGCGCGACGGGCATTGGCGAGGAAAAGAAGGCGTCATGAACCTCGGGGGCGAGCAGGGCGGCCGCCAGGCCTTGCCGTTGCAGAGCGTCTTCTGCCTCGTCCACCGAAACAGAGATATCCAGCGCCAACGCCAGCGCCAGACGGCAGGGCTCTGCCTGAACAGGGCTGGCCAGGACGGCCAGACCTAATGCTACAAGGGTGCGGATCACCAGTGCCCGGTGCTTTCCATGCTGGCCCAGGGCTCTGCCGGTTCCAGCGCGTCGCCGTTTTGTAGCAACTCGACCGAGATATTGTCGGGCGAGCGGACAAAAGCCATGCGCCCGTCACGCGGCGGACGGTTAATGACCACCCCATTGTCCTGAAGGTGCTGGCAGGTCGCATAGATGTCGTCGACGCCGTAAGCCAGGTGGCCAAAGTGGCGGCTGTCACTTGGCAATGCGTCGTCACCATCCCAATTGTAAGTCAGCTCAATAGGTCGATCTTCTTGCCCCGGCGGTGCCATGAAAATGAGGGTGAACCGGCCCTGTTCGCTTTCGTACCGGCGGGTTTCTTTCAGGCCAAGCAGTTCATAGAACGCCATGGATTTCTCAAGATCCTTCACGCGTACCATGGTGTGAAGATATGTCAGCCCCATCTCGGCAATCCTTCTATTGGAATGAGTTCGCCCTCAGCTTAGCGCGCTGCCGGGACGTGTCGAGGGGGCAGGGAACACAATTCCGAAAAACCGAGCATCAGGCCATATCCTGCGGTTCCAGCGGATGATCTGACGATATATAGTGGCTGGCGACTCAGTATCGAAAGGAAGTTTTCATGCCCCTGTCTGCCGACCAACAGGCCGAGATCGAAGCGCAGCGCGCGCAGTCGCATCAAACACGCCGTGTCGTTGCAACGGGGATGGAAGATCACCTGTATACTGCGCACCAGGTGCTGGACCATGGCTTTGTCCGCGTCATCGACTATATGGGCGATGATGCGGCCATCTGTCAGGCGGCACGCGTGTCTTATGGCAAGGGCACGAAGTCGGTTCAGAATGACGAAGGGCTGATCCGCTATCTGATGCGGCACTGGCATTCGACCCCGTTCGAGATGTGCGAGGTCAAGCTGCACGTTAAACTTCCGGTTTTTGTTGCACGCCAGTGGATTCGCCACCGGACTGCAAATGTGAACGAATACTCGGCGCGCTATTCCATTCTGGATCGTGAGTTCTACATCCCTGCGCCCGAACATGTCGCCGCGCAGTCAGAAGTGAACAATCAAGGCCGCGGATCAGCTCTGGAAGGGGAAGAGGCCGCGCGGGTTCTGGAAATGCTCAAGGCGGACAGCACTCGCTGCTACGACAATTATGAGGCGATGATCAGCCAGGACGGGCAGCAGGGGCTGGCGCGTGAATTGGCACGGATGAACTTGCCAGCCAATATCTATACGCAATGGTATTGGAAGGTTGATCTGCACAACCTGTTCCATTTCCTGCGCCTGCGCGCCGATCCACATGCGCAATACGAGATCCGGGTCTATGCCGATGCCATGTGCAAGATCGTGGCCGATTGGGTGCCCTTTGCCTATCGCGCGTTCGAAGATTACCGCCTTGGCGCTGTGAACCTTTCCGCTCAGATGGTCGACAGCCTGCGCCGGATGCTGGCTGGTGAAAGCGTCACTCAGGAAAGTTCAGGCATGACAGCGCGGGAATGGCGTGAGTTCGAGGCCATCATCAAGGAAAACTGATTCAAAAGCATAGCGATTGTCTATACAAACCGTCATGAAACTGTTACTTTGGTTCCATGACCTATGCTTCGTTTTTTTCCGTTCTTGGTCTGGTGTCGGCGCTGGCCGGACCGGCTGTTGCCAAAAACCCAATTGCCGAGGTTCTGTGTGAACCAACGCAAAGATTGCATGACAAGTTGCAGGCTCAATTTCGCTCTGCCCGTATTGCAACGGGCATGCGCGGGCCTGAACAGATCATGGAGGTCTGGAGTAGTGATCGGGGCGATTGGACCATGGTTGTGACCTATGCCACCGGTACATCCTGCATCGTTGCGATGGGACAAGACTGGTATTCGCATGCTGAGGATAAGCCAGCACGGGGATAGGGCATTTGCCGGATAGGGGGCGGGTGACGGCCGGAAATTGGCCGTCAACCTTAATTGGAAAACCCCGCGCGGGGCGGGGGCGTCGTTACAACGGTTTCAAATCAGCTGCCATCTGGCGGCCGTCACGTCCGTCCTGCAACTCATACGAGACTTTCTGATTGTCTGCGAGTCCGGTCAGTCCGGACCGTTCTACGGCCGAGATATGCACAAACACATCTTTGCCCCCTTCGTCAGGGGCAATAAACCCATAGCCTTTGGTGGTATTGAACCATTTCACGGTGCCAGTTGGCATCTCCCGTGTCTCCTTCTACTTTCGCATTGTCCCACAAATTGGTGGGGCGGTGGTTGGCAGAACCGCAAAAGCAGACTGTTTCCAATGCTGACGACAGCCGATTTTGCATGTTTCACCTTTTTCAACATTGCACGGTGAAGTAAAAAATCAAGAATAACCGCTGGAAACCGGTTGGTTCGCCTAAAATTGAAACAAATACCGAAGCAGGACAAACATGCGTCTTTATGGGCTAAAAAATTGTGACACGTGCCGCAAGGCCTTGAAATCTCTTCCTAATGCTGAGTTTGTGGATGTGCGCGCAGATGGCGTTCCGGAAAATCTGTTGTCGCAGGCTCTTGCCACGTTCGGCGAGGCTTTGCTCAATACCCGTTCGACAACCTGGCGTGGTTTGGAGGATGTGCAGCGTTCCCGCCCCGCAATGGAGTTGTTGAAAGAACATCCGACCCTGATGAAACGTCCACTGATTGAAAAAGATGGTTCGTTGACGTTGGGTTGGACAGCTGAAACGCGGTCAACGCTTGGCGTTACCTGATCAGATGCTTATCTGATCTAACGCAACTGCGAGGATAGTTTATGCGAAACGCCGCAATGATTTTGGGTGTCATCGCCGGTTTGATCGGGATGATTGTTGGGTTCTTTGGGTACGGGTATGTCGAGGCGATCAAGCATTTCGGCGATATTGAAGGCATTGCCGAGCAGGTCGATAACCCCGGCCTGATCCAGGCCGCTTCGATCATTGCGCCGTTGCTGGCGATCGCAGGGGGTGCGATGGCCCATGCGCGTGCTCTGATCGCAGGCATCTTGCTGTTGGTGTCTGCGGCGGGGATGTATTACGCGTTCGGATTTGGTGTTTTTACTATGTTCCCGATTGCATTTGCCGGCGTTGCCGGGGTGCTTGGGCTCGCCGCTGGAAAACCGGACGAACCCAAGGCGCATTTCTAGCTCATTTCAGCTTCAATAGGCGATCCAGCGACAGAGGGCCCGCGCCGTTGAGCACGATCACGAGGAACAGGAAGGTCCACAAAACTCGCTGGTCCAGAATGTCCGGGGCTGCGTTGAAAAGGCTGCCCAACTTCACGCCATGGCCGGTCACATCAACCAGCGTCTGAACCCAGACAAAGCCAATCATGCCCAGTGCAGCCAGACGGGTGAACAGGCCGACCAGCAACAAGGCGGGCAGAACAAACTCAGCCACGGTGCCAAGGAAAACCACTACGCGCTGGTACAAGGTCATCTGCGTGACGTCCCATAAAACAGCCTCGGCCGCTTTGGGGAATATCTGTCCAAATGCTCCGCTGGATGGTGAAAAGATCGACCCATCGATCTTTAGCATGGCCGAGTTCCAATAGTAGACCAGCAGCACAGCGATAAAGACCAGCCGCGCAAGCGTGGGGGTCAGCCAGCCGGACGCATGGTCCGCCTTGCCCAGAACGTTGTTGTGGATTGAGATCAGGGCAGTCATGTTTCCAGCCTTTCGATAGTCACAGAAGTTATGGCACCGCCTTGCAACAGCAATGCCAGTGTGGGTCCAAGATCAAAGTCCAGAGTGTCAGCGGCGGCTTTTTCGAAGGCTTCGCCGATGGTGTCCCCTGATTGTATGTAGGCAATCCAATCCGCGCCGCCCGCTGGCAGCAAGTGAGGGGCAGGATCGTACTCTGGTCGGGTGATCAGCACATCCTCGGCCCCGGTTGAGGGCTTGGGCGCGTCAGCCTCAGTGTTGAAGCGCCAGATCGCATGAATAGGCCAATCCGACCGGATGACCTGCATCGAAGGTGCGAATTCCAACCGGGCGCGCAGAATCTCTTCGGGTGAGACAGCCAGTGCATCCGCGGGCGCAGGTCGGCTGTCTGCGGCGTGGTAGGACTGGCGCAGGGCCAGTTCCAACCGGGCCACATCGGGCAGGTAGGCCAGATGAGACAGTTGTGGCATGTTGGCCAGAAAGTCGGGAAACGCCTCACCATAAAACATCATCAACGGTGAGGTCGGAGGGTGCTGGCGCAGAAAAATGCCGGACAACCCGTCCATATTCTGAGTGCCCAGCAGCTTGGTGATAACAGGAAATGCCTGATGCATCGCCTCGGTCAGCGATACCGCGACATTGTTACGATAGACGCTGAACCGGCGACCCGCTGGTTGATCGTCTGCGTCCTTCAAACCCTCGGGAACTGGTGCTTTCGTATCCAGCAAGGCCGCGTGAAATTCGGTTTGCGAAACGCTCATGCAGGAACCCGTTCCAATGCGGATTGTGCGCGTTCCGCTTCGGCGCGCAGCACCGGCCAATCGGGGACATCTGTATCCCACTCAACCAACACAGGTTTGGGGCCTGACCGTTCCAGCACATAGTCCAGCAGCGCCCAAACCGGGTCCACAACCTCGCGGCCGTGGCTGTCGATCAGCAGGGGATGGCCGTGATCGTCTTCGTCCTCATCATGACCACCCAGGTGAATCTCGCCTACCTGATCCAGCGGATATGCATCGATGTAACCTTGGGGTGAGAAATCCAGATTGGTGGCCGAGACAAAGACGTTGTTCACATCCAGCAACAAGCCACAGCCTGTACGCTTGGCGATCTCGTGCAGGAAATCGGGTTCCGACCATGTGCTTTCTTCGAACGCCAGATAGCTGGAGGGATTCTCCAGCAGCATCTGACGGCCCACCGTTTCTTGCACCTGATCAATATGTGCACAAACCCGCGCCAAAGTGGCATCGGTGTAGGGCAGGGGCAGCAGATCGTTGAAGAAATGGCTGTCATGGGTCGACCAGGCCAGATGTTCTGAGAAGCTGGCTGGGCTCAGCCAGCCGACAAGATGTTTGAGCCGGGCCAGATGATCGGGGTCTAGCGGGCCTTCGCCACCGATGGACAAGCCGACGCCGTGAACGGAGATCGGAAACTGTTCTGCAAGATGGCGCAGTTGAGCCAATGGGCGGCCGCCGTCTCCCATGTAGTTTTCGGCATGAACTTCTAGCCAGGCGACAGGTTGGGCGTGCTCCAGTATTTGCGAAAAATGCTGTGGTTTGTAACCAACACCTGGCGCTGCGGGCAGACGATTGGATCTGAGGGCATCATCCAGCATTTGCACGCTCCTTCTGATCGAAGAAAAGGGCGGGCGAAGGTGCCCGCCCCCTAAAGTCGTTTGCTCGACGCTTATGCTGGCAGGTCGCGCTTCAGCTCTTCCAGCGAACCTTTGCGCGGTGTGCCGTCTGCCTCTGCAGGCAGTTCGATATCGCCGCAGGTGCCTGCGTCAACCAGGGTCCAGGCGTTGCCCTGATAATCAACGGTTGAGGTGCCCGCGCATGTGGTGCCGGGGCCTGCTGCGCAGTCATTCTGACCGGCCAGCGAAACGCCATAGCACTTTTCTTTGGCTTGAGCGCTTGCGGTGGTTGCTGCACCCGATACGGCGGCTGCGACTGCGGTTGCGATAACCAGGGACTTTGCTGTGTTCGACATCTCGGAAATCCTCTTGATGACTGGGTATGTCTGCTTGTGACAATGACAAAGGTAAGGGCAAGTTGGCTATTGTTAAATTCACGAGCCCGTGTCTCACAAGCGCGTCAGGGCGCGGGGCGCGCCCTTGTAAGGTAATCTACTGTTTTTGAAGGGAAAAGGATAGTGTGTTTCAATCCGACCCCTGTTCCGGGGTCGGATTTCCGGCGAGATGGTGCCGAATGTTACAACAGGTCGGGTGGGGTCGCGGCCTGCGACAACTCATTTGTTACAGCCTCAAGCGGCTGAACCTGCGTTTGTTTTTCGCCAAGGCGTCGAACACTGACGGTGCGGTCTTCGACCTCACGATGACCAACGGCCAGGATCACCGGGACTTTGGCCAGCGAATGTTCGCGGACCTTGTAATTGATCTTTTCGTTGCGAATGTCAGCTTCGGCCTGAACGCCCACTGCTTTGAGCGCTTGGACAACCTCTTGTACATAGGCGTCAGCGTCCGAGGTGATCGAGGCGACCACAACCTGGCGTGGGGCCAACCAGAACGGCAGCTTGCCTTCCCAGTTCTCGATCAGAATGCCGATGAACCGTTCCAGCGAGCCAAAGAGCGCACGGTGCAACATGACCGGTGCCAGCTTCTCGCCGGACTGGCTGACATAGGTCGAGCCAAACCGTTCCGGCAGGTTGTAATCAACCTGCAGGGTGCCGCACTGCCAGTCGCGGCCGATAGCATCGCGCAAAACATACTCTAGCTTGGGCCCGTAAAACGCACCTTCGCCCTCGAAGATCGTGTAGTTCATCCCGGCTCGATCAAGCGCGGTTTTCAACGCGCCCTCGGACAGGTCCCAACTTTCGTCGCTACCGATCCGGTTTTCAGGGCGGGTCGACAGTTTGACATGCACGTCTTCAAAGCCGAAGTCCTTGTAAATCGACAGGATCAGGTCGTTGACCTTCAGGCATTCGTCAGTCAGCTGCTCGGGTGTGCAGTAGATATGTGCATCGTCTTGCGTAAAGCTACGCACGCGCAACAGGCCATGCAACGCACCCGAAGGCTCGTACCGATGCACTTTGCCGAACTCGGCGATCTTCATCGGCAGCTCGCGATAACTGCGCAGGCTGTGATTGTAGATCATCATGTGCCCCGGGCAGTTCATCGGCTTGAGCGCATAGTCCCGTTCGTCATGCGTTTTGGCGAGGAACATGTTCTCCATGTAGTTGAACCAGTGGCCCGAGGTTTCCCACAAGGCCCGGTCCATGATGTCGGGGGTGTTCACCTCGACATAGCCAGCCGCTTCCTGGCGGCGACGCATATAGGCGATCAGGTTTTGGAATACGCGCCAACCGGCGGGGTGCCAGAAGACAGACCCCGGTGCATGTTCTTCAAAATGGAACAGGTCCATCTCGCGGCCCAGCTTGCGGTGGTCGCGTTTGGCGGCCTCCTCCAGCATATGCAGATGCGCCTTGAGCTTTTCCTTGCCGGTGAAGGCCACGCCATAGATACGTTGTAGCATCGGGCGATCACTGTCGCCGCGCCAGTATGCGCCCGCAACCGACATCAGCTTGAACGCATCGCCCGGCACCTGACCGGTGTGCTGCAAATGCGGCCCACGGCACAGATCCTGCCAATCGCCATGCCAATACATGCGCAGCGATTCGTCGCCCGGAATGGATTCGATCAGCTCAACTTTGTAGGGCTCATTGTTCTGGGTATAGAAATCAATCGCGCGCTGACGGTCCCAGACCTCGGTGGTCACGGGATCGCGCTTGTTGATGATTTCCTTCATCTTTTTCTCGATCAGGCCGAGGTCTTCGGGCGTAAACGGCTCGGATCGGTCAAAGTCGTAATACCAACCGTTATCGATCACCGGGCCGATAGTGACCTTGGTGTCGGGCCAGATCTCCTGCACCGCGCGCGCCATGATATGGGCCAGATCGTGACGGATCAGCTCATTGGCTTGCGCCTCATCCTTCATGGTGTGGATGGCGATCTGCGCATCGGCATCGATGGGCCATTGCAGGTCCCAGTGCTGACCATCGACGGTGGCCGAGATCGCTTTCTTAGCCAAAGAAGTCGAGATATCGGCAGCCACCTGCGCAGGCGTGACACCAGCGTCATAGGAACGTGCATTGCCATCAGGGAAGGTGAGTGAGACGGATTTTGAATCCAGGGCCATGGTCTGGCTCTCCTCGTCGGTTTGGCGCCCACTGAACGCCCGGTTGCGGGTTATGGTGTTTTGGCTATGTGCTACTGGCGCGGCGTGAAGTCAACCGCTTTGAGCGCAAATGCGAAAAGCACCACGCAACCAGAGGATCGCGTGGCACGGTGTCGGGCGTTCAGGCAGCGGCAAAAACCGCGTAGCCCATGATCAGGCAGCACACCCATCCAGCTGTGAACAGAATGGGCCGCAGAGGCATGCGCGCAATGCCCGTGATCATACCGATGGCGTGTAGGACGCGCACCCAGAAAAACACAACGGCAGCCCAATAGGTCAGCACCGTAAAGCCGTCCAACGTGTTGACGATCAGAACCAAAACGGCAAACGGCATACCCTGTTCGAGCAGATTCAACTGCGCGCGATGTGCCCTTTGCACCCAGGGGCGCAGGTTTGGAATCTGTGCAGGTCGGGCAAAGGCTTCCTCGCCCGAGGGGTCGGTCGAAACGCCAACCACGTATGGAATCCACATGGAAACAGCGAGCAGCATTAGGCATGTCAGTACGCCCAGTTCAGTTGGAAACTCAGCCATTATGCGCTCTCCTTCAGAGCGTCACCGGTCTCCAGCCAGCTCTTGAGTGAGGCTGCCAGGCGCGCCCAACCTTCGGCAAAGCCTTCCTGACCAACTGCAAGGTCATAGTGTTCGATGGTCAACTTGCAGACATCACCTTGTTGTTCGATCAGATAAACCATTGTTGATTGCGGGGCGTCAGGGCCCATGAACAGAGGCTCGAACCCCATCTCGATCCGGGTTTTTGGGTCCAGCTTTTGCGTCATCTGCCGCAGCATCTCATTGCCGTCAGGGGTAATGAAATGCACTGTTGCACCAGGCGAGACCTCTCCGCGTACTTCGTTGCACAGGAAGTGATAGGCTGCCATCTGATCTGGCTTGGTTAATGCATCCCACAGCGCGTCCTGTGTGCAGCGGATAAAGGTCTGCATCATAAAATCTGGTTTTCCCATACGAGTCTCCGTTTCCAATTTTAGTTTCAGCGCATTGACCGCGCTGGCTTGCGGTTGAAGAAAAGGGGCGACCCAACGGTCCAGCATGTCCTGCAGGGGCAAGGGGTTCAGATAGTGATATTTGAACCGCCCATGTTTGCGGGTCAGGACCAGCCCAGCATCTTCCAGTAGTTTCAGATGCTTCATGACGCCAAAGCGGGTCATGTCGAAATGTGCCTCTAACTGCGACAGAGATTGACCATCTTCCTGTCGCAGCAGGTCCAGAATCTCTCGGCGAGCGGGGTCATTCAGAGCTTTGAATAGCATGTCCATATTTGTCTTATATGTGATTCGATAGTCACGTGACAATATGGTAACCTAAAAAATCTGAAATCAGGTTTAAACTCCCAGCCCGCGCGGGCTAGGGTGTCACAAATCAAAATATGAAGGGCGGCAAGATGAGCGCTTTTTTGATAACCGATCAGGGGCGGCGGATCGCTTATGATCTGAGCGAAGGCCAAGGCCCGACCATCGTGTTTTTGTCAGGTCTAAAATCAGACAAAGAAGGCACAAAAGCCATTCATCTAGAGGCTTGGGCCAAAACGCGCGGGCAAGCATTCTTGCGGTTTGACTATTCCGGCCATGGTGAAAGTTCGGGTGCGTTTACCGAAGGCAGCATCGGAGATTGGCACGAAGACACAGTTGCCGCAGTGTCCGCGCTGACGCAGGGGCCTTTGATCATCGTGGGTTCTTCCATGGGGGGCTGGCAGGCCTTGTTGCTCGCCAAAACCCTCGCAGATCGCATCGTGGGGATGGTCACAATCGCCGCCGCTCCGGACTTTACGGAAGATGGGTATTGGGCGTCGTTTACAGATGCGCAGAAGGCAACGCTGGAAACAGTTGGCCAGGTCGAGTTGCCGTCGGACTATATGGAGCCTTACATCATCACAAAGCGCCTGATTGACGATGGGCGTCAGAATCTTGTGCTGAGAGAAGCGCTGGATCTACCTTTCCCAACACGTTTTCTGCAGGGCACTGCGGATACCGCTGTATCGACTGAAACGGCGGTACGCTTGCTGGATCATGCCTCAGGGCCTGATATGCGACTGTTGTTGGTTAAAGATGCCGACCACAGATTCTCCGATGAACTGTGCCTGTCATTGATCGAGCGTGCAATTCTGGACGTGATGGGAGAAGGCTGATGCGGAAGTTTGGATTGTACCTCGGGCGTTTTCTGCTGGCGCTGATCGTAGTTGGTGCTCTGGTCTATTGGTTCGGTCCGCGTGAAGAGGTCGATCTTCATCCGCGCTTCGACAACGCCAGATTCGGAGAAGGGGTGCAGGATTACTTCGAAAGCACCGAATCCGCCTTTGATGACATCGTGCCCGGTGTTGAAAAGCGTGTGATCTGGCAGGACGGCTACAAAGAGCAACGCACGCCTTATTCGGTTCTGTATGTGCATGGCTTTTCGGCCAGTTCCGAAGAAATCAGACCAGTCCCCGATAGGGTCGCGGACGCGCTGAGCGCCAATCTGGTTTATACCCGTCTGCAAGGTCACGGGCGCAATGGTGCCGCGATGGGCGAGGCAACAGCCTCGGGTTGGATGCAGGATCTGGCCGAAGGGTTGGCTGCCGCACGGGCCGTGGGCGACAAGGTTGTGGTCATGTCTACCTCAACCGGTGGGACACTGGTCACAGCAGCCGCCCTTGACCCTGACCTTAGCACAGACGTGGTTGGCATGGTCTTCGTCTCGCCAAACTTTGGCGTGAATACACCGGTCGCCTTTATTCCTGGCCTGCCATGGGCCCGGTCCTGGTTGCCTCTGCTGATGGGAGAGGAACGGGACGTGTCGGGCCCGGACCCCGAGAAAAACAAATACTGGTCCTCGGTTTACCCGTGGGTCGCTGTCGTGCCCATGACAGTACTGGTGGATACGATCTACGCGCTGGATTTCGAAGGCGCACAGGTGCCGGCCTTGTTCTGGTTTTCAGATGACGATCAAGTCGTCCGCCCGGATCGGACACACAAAGTGGCGCAGAGCTGGGGGGCTGATGCAACGGTGCAGCTGGTCACAATGGGTGAGGGGGATGATCCGATGTCTCATGTGGTCGCTGGGCGTTTGATGTCGCCCGGGCAGACTGACGCGGCAGTTTCTGGCATTTTGGACTGGTTGAAAACCCAGGGCGTGGAGTGATGGAACAGCGAGTCAGCCTAATCACTGTCGGGGTCGAAGACCCTGAAGCTGCGGCAACATTTTATGAGGCGATGGGCTGGAACCGTGTCGACAGCCCGGATGGTGTGATCGCCTTTGATCTGATCAGTCAAACGCTTGGTCTATACCCTTTGTCCGCATTAGCCGATGAGATCGGCGTCGCCAAAGATAGTTTGAACCGCGGTGCGATCACGCTGAGCTATAATTGCCGACAGAAAGAAGAGGTGGCGCAGGTTCTGCGCGATGCCGAGGCGGCAGGCGCTACGGTCCTGAAACCCGCATCGGATGTATTTTGGGGCGGGCATCACGGCTATTTCCGCACTCCGGACGGAACGATCTGGGAGGTTGCTTTCAACCCCTTTTCCACGCTTCGCTCGGACGGGGCCTTTCGCTGGACAGGATACTGAGGATGCGCAAACCGGGCAGCATGTGGAGCCTTGAAACGCTTGGCCGCGTGCGCCTGTCACGGCACTTTTTCATGCGGGATTTTCTGTATTCCGAGATCGGGAATTTCCACCAACACCAGAACATCCCTGAAAACCCTGATCTTGCGATTGAGACCGGTCGTGCCTTTTGCCAGACTTTGCTGGACCCGCTTGAGGAGACATTTGGGCGCGTTGCTGTCCGCTCGGGCTATCGCTCGCCGTCGTTGAACCAGTTCGGTAACGAAAACCGGCTGAATTGCGCGCGCAACGATAACCCATTGGAATGTCACATCTGGGATCGAGGCGTTGGAGACGCGCGCATCGCTGGGGCGTCGATTGTGATCCCGTGGTTCGCGGATCAATATGAGCAAGGCCGGGATTGGCGCGATCTTGCGTGGTGGATGCATGATCATCTGGACTATTCCGAAATCTGGTTCTTTCCCAAGCTCAGCGCCTTCAATCTAGTTTGGCGGCCCGAACCGGTAGGCCGGATCGATAGTTACATCGCACCTCGGGGGTGTTTGTTACGCCCCGGGGCCGAGCCGGGCGAAAGCCAAACGGCCAGACAGGCCCGATACGCCGATTTCCCAGCTTTTCGCGGTATCCGCTATCCGTAAGTTTCTGCTTGCCGGGGCCGGACAAAACTCTCATCCTGCGAAGAAAAAGAAGGGGTTCGGAAGCCCGAACTGATGGAGGCCCCGCGTGATCGAGCCGCTGGTATTGCTACCCGGTTTTATGTGTGACGCCCGATTGTTTCATCCTCAGATCGACGCGCTGTCGCGCGATCGGGCTGTGATGTTTGCGCCGATTTCATCAGGCGAACGGATCGAAGAGATCGCATCTGGCCTGCTCGATCAGCTGCCGCATCGTTTTGCCCTGGCGGGGGTAGGTCTGGGCGGTGTTGTCGCGCTTGAGATCGTAAGGCGCGCGGCGGATCGGGTGTCACGCCTCTGCCTGATTTCGACCGATGCGCAGGCCGACACGCCGCAGATGGCCGCCGCACGCGAGGAGTTGATCATTGGTGCGCAAGCCGGGCGATTGGAAGAAGTGATGCGCAAGGTGATCGGGTCGGATGCGCTGGCCCCAGGGCCACAACGTATCCCGATTTTGAATCAACTCTTTGCCATGGCTATCGATCTGGGCCCCGATGTATTTGTGCGTCAAATGCGGGCCTTGCAACGACGACCGGATCAACAAAGCATCCTTTGCCGGGTCAAAGTTCCGGGTCTGATCCTTGGCGGAACACATGATACACTTATCCCGGCGCGTAAGCATGAGTTTATGGCCGAGATGATCCCCGAAGCCCGATTGCAGATGATTGAACGTGCAGGTCACCTTCCGACGTTGGAAAACCCGGATGTGCTGAATGCAGCCTTGCAGGGCTGGTTGAACTTCAACCCAAGACCCAGCTACGGGTAAAGAGCATCGCGTTCGGATTTGTCGATCAGCTTGGGGCTGACCACCGGCTCACCGGTTGCGACGTCAAAGAATGGTGTTTGCTTCCACTTGCCGGACAGGCGCGATTTGGCAACACGCTTGAGCATTGCGACAATTGCCGCGCGAATGCCTGCGTGCTTGTGTTTGCCACCCGATGTGGGGATGTAGGCCCGTGTTGTGATGGGGCCCAGGGCCGTAGTGTCGCTGAAACGGGCCGCAATGAAACCGACAAATGGGAATTTCGGCGTGTTTGGCGTTGCCGCAAGCGGCGCGTTGCAGCATGTCGCATACCAACGCAGCATGCCATTTGGGCTCAACTTTATCGCGGCCAGATTCTCACTACCTGTTTCAAAAATGAGCTCGTGCGGGGCAATCTGAAACACTTCAACAGGGCCGGGCGCTGGGTCGGGTTGTTTAAAATACAATTGTCCTGCGCGGCAATCGGCGCAAAAGCACACGGCATGCGAGCCATGTTTGAGACCCTGTGGCTTGATGCGCCCTGTAGTCTGACCGCAGGTGCAAGAGAACGCGAGACCGGATTGATCGCTCTCGCCCATCGTCTCAGGCCACTTTGTTTCGGTTCGCTGCCCGGCGCAGCGGCTTGCGGCTGTTTTCATTCATGAAATCAATCACAAGCGGACGAATATTGTCGCGCCAGCTGCGGCCGGCGAAAATGCCGTAATGGCCTGCATTCGGCTCAACATGGCTGGCCTTTTTGCTGTCCGACAGGCCGGTGCACAGATCAAGCGCGGCAATGCATTGGCCCGGGGCCGAGATATCATCATTCGCGCCTTCGACGGTTTTGACCGCGACATCGGTGATCTTGCTAATGTCGACTTTGTGACCTGCTACAACAAATTCGTTGCGCGCAATCTCACGCCCTTTGAAGATACGTTCCACTGTGGATAGGTAGAACTCGGCGGTCATGTCCATGACGGCCAGGTATTCATCGTAGAAGCGATTATGTGCATCATGATCGGACGCCTCATCCCGGATCACGCGCTGGATCTGGTCTGAAAACGCCTTGGAGTGCCGCTCGGCATTCATCGACATGAAAGAGGCCAGTTGCAGTAGGCCGGGATAGACCATGCGGCCTACACCTTTGTATTTGAAACCAACCCGTTGGATCATGGTTTCTTCCAGCTGGCCCATTGTCACGCGGCGACCGAAATCCGTGACATCAGTCGGTGTCGCATCTGGGTCAACCGGGCCACCGATCAGTGTCAGGGTGCTGGGCTGCGCCTTAGGTTCGAGCTCAGCCAGATAAGCGGTTGCGGCCAGAGTCAGCGGTGCGGGCTGACAAACAGCAACAACATGGGTGTCTGGCCCCAGCTCTTTCATGAAATCGACAAGATAAAGCGTGTAATCCTCGACATCGAACTTGCCTGCAGACACAGGAATATCGCGCGCGTTATGCCAGTCAGTGATATAAACTTCGCAATTAACAAGCAGGCTTTTGACGGTCGAGCGCAGCAATGTCGCATAGTGCCCCGACATCGGCGCAACCAGCAAAACCTTGCGCGGTTGCTTTTCTCGTCCATTTACCTTGAAATGGATGAGATCGCCAAAAGGACGTTCCAGAACCGTGGTAATATCAACCAGATGATCTTTGCCGTCTTCGCAGGTAAACGTACGAATGCCCCAGTCGGGTTTAACAACCATGCGCTGGAAGGTGCGCTCGGTCACCTCACCCCAGGCGGCCATCCAACTGAAGGCCGGGTTTGGAACCATCGAAAACAACGGGTAGGACGCCATCGCGCTGGCAGTCGAACCAAGCCATTGGTTCGTGTTGCGCATGGTCTCCATCAAGTCGTAGGTCATCATGTAGCGCATGGAAGCGGCCTCCAGAGTCTAAGGCTGTTCGGTTCGGACCATTCGCCGCTTTGTCCCCCGACACCCACGACGTTATTCTGCATAGCAGCGAGGTTAGGGGGGAATTGTTAAAATGACAACAAGTGAAGACCAAATGCCCGAAGTGACAGAAGAACATATTGAACGAATTAAAGAAAATATGGAAAAGGTCGAAACCCTATCCAAGCGGCTTGTCGAAGTTATGGCGTCGAAAAAGCCTCATACCTCTGCGCTGGACGGTCCGAATCAAGAGCTTTTCGCACGAGCAGCAACTGTCTATTTCGCAGAGGCTTGGCAAAACCCCGCCAAGCTGCTGGAGCAGCAGATTGAGTATTGGGGCAAATCGGTTCTGAACTTTGCCGAAGCGCAGCAAGCGTTGACCACCGGTGAGGTGGATGACGAACATGACGTGCCCGCCGACAAACGCTTTTCCAACCCGATGTGGGACACCAACCCCTATTTCCGCCTCATCCGCCAGCAGTACCAGACCAACGCACAGGCCATCACTCAGGCCGTGGCTTCGGTTGATGATCTGGACGCCAAGGACAAGCGGCGCCTTAGCTATTTTTCGCAACAGATCATTGACATGATGGCGCCGACCAATTTTCTGGCTACAAACCCGGATGCCTTGCAAAAGGCGGTGGAAACCGAGGGCCAGTCGCTCATCGACGGGTTGGAAAACCTGGTGTCAGACCTTGAAGCAAACGATGGTGAGCTGGTGGTCAAGTTGGCCGATGAAAATGCGTTTGAGGTTGGCGGTAATCTGGCGACTACCCCGGGTGACGTGATCTTTCGCAATCGCATGATGGAGTTGATCCAGTACAAGCCAGCGACCGAAACGGTGCATGAAACACCGATTGTGTTGTTCCCACCCTGGATCAACAAGTTTTATATTCTTGACCTGAAGGCCCAGAACAGCCTGATCAAATGGATCACGGAACAGGGTTATACGCTATTTGTTGTCAGCTGGGTCAACCCGGATCCAAGCTACGCCGAAACTGGGATGGAGGATTACATTCAGGACGGTTTCCTGGCTGCCATCGAGGTCGCAAAGAATATCTGCAAGGTCAAACAGGTCAACGCGATTGGCTATTGCATTGCGGGCACGACTCTCAGCCTGACATTAGCCTTGATGAAACAACGGGGCGATAAGTCGATAAAATCGGCAACGCTTTTCACCGCGCTGACGGATTTCTCGGAACAGGGAGAGTTCACACCGTTTCTGCAAAATGACTTCATCGACGGGATCGAAGAAGAGGTAACAAAAGAGGGTGTTCTGCGCTCATGGATCATGGGGCGCACGATGTCATTCCTACGCTCACGTGATCTGGTCTACGGCCCGGCCATCCGCAGCTATATGATGGGTGAGGTGCCTCCGGCCTTCGATTTGTTGTTTTGGAATGGTGATGGCGCGAATTTGCCTGCGAAGATGTCGGTCGATTATTTGCGGGGCCTCTGCCAACGCAACGAATTTGCCTCGGACGGGATCGAACTTTTGGGGCACAAGCTGACGCTGGCCGATGTGGATGTCCCTTTGATGGCGATCACCTGCGAAACTGATCATATCGCCGCCTGGAAAGACTGCTATCGCGGTGTGCAAAAGATGGGGTCACGCTCAAAGACCTTTGTTGTCTCGGAGTCCGGTCATATAGCAGGGATCGTGAACCCGCCCAGCAAGAAGAAGTATGGCCATTACACAAACCCCGATCTGAAATCAGATGCAGACATCTGGTTGAAAGAGGCGGATTTCCACGAAGGATCCTGGTGGCCCATGTGGGAGGCCTGGCTGAAGAAGCGATCGGGCAAACAGGTGCCAGCACGGAAGACAGGCGATTCGACCCATCCAAGCCTTGCACCGGCTCCCGGGACCTATGTAGTCGCCAATCCAAACGTCTGATTTCATTTTGAAACTACAGTTTTTCTGCATTGCAGCAAGAAAAAGCTTGCAATGCTGCAATGCAGAAACCATATTGTCCTCAAGCTGACGAAAGCCGGGGTGGGCCCGGCTCAGCAAAAGGATTAGAACGATGGCAAAGACTCAAGACTTTTCCGCGATCATGAAAGACATGATGGGCGCGTTCCCTGTGGACACCACCGCGCTGGAAGGCGCATTCAAATCGACCGCTTCGCTGAACGAAAAGCTGTCGGGCGTTGCTCTGGAAGCGGCTGAAAAATCGGCTGAGATCTCGAACAAATGGACCAAGGACACCCTGGCCAAGATGACCGAGATGTCTAAAGCCAAGGCAGAGCCTGCTGACTACGCCAAAGCGGCAACCGATTTCGCAAGCGCGTCGGCTGAAGTTGCAGCTGAAAACCTGGCCGCTTTCGCTGAAATCGCGAAAAAAGTTCAGACCGAAACCGTTGAGCTGCTGATGGCCGCTGGCAAAGACGCTGCTGAAGAAGCAACCGCAGCTGTCAAGAAAGCAACCAACGACGTAACGACTGCCGCCAAGAAAGCCGCAGCCGCCAAGTAAGAGCTTCGCGATACACGCACCTTATTCCTCCCAAAAGGTGCTTTCGCGTTGGGCAGGTCCATTGACCTGCCCTTTCTTTTTGTGCTGCACTCGCATAACCTGTGCTGCAACGCATCATCCTTGGGGAGGGTACTAGGTGTCGGACAACGAAAAACCGCTGCTGATAAAGCGCTACGCCAGCCGCAGGCTGTATAACACCGAGACCAGCGACTACGTGACGCTAGAAGACATAGCAGGTTTTATCCGGGACGGGCGCGAAGTTCAGATCATCGACCTGAAAACCGGCGACGACCTGACGCGGCAGTATCTTCTGCAGATCATTGCTGAACACGAAAGCCGGGGTGAGAATGTTCTGCCGGTGAATGTGCTGAATGACCTTGTGCGCAGTTATATGGTGCCAGGCGGGGGCATGATGCCTCAGTTCCTGCAAAGCTCGTTCGAGATGCTGCGCGAAAGCCAAAGCAAAATGATGGAAAACATGAACGCGATGAACCCGATGTCGCAGATACCGGGGTTCGACGCATTGCAGGCGCAGCAACAGGCGTTTTTGAAGGCCATGACAGGTGGCTTATCCGGCGGCTGGTCCGGGCCGGATCAGGAAGAGAAAAAGCCCGAAGCAAACGAAGATCTGGACGACATAAAAAAGCAGCTGGCCGAGTTACAGAACAAGCTTTCCAAACTGAACTGATCTTGAACCATGGAAAAGATGGCCCGCTTTGCGCGGGCCTTTTTCATGTCAGGTTCCATATGCCGGAACCGGACCTGTCACTTCACCGACTGAAGCCAGCAGGATATCGGCGATCACGTCCAATTCATCGCGCGTCAGGCGTACGGGCAGCCGCACATCACAGGCTTTCATCAACATGTCGCGTGTCTGCGGCAGGTCGAACTTTTCGGGCAGGAATTGCCAGTTCCAGAACGCGCGGGCGTTATCTTCGCTCAGGCCAAAGACCTGAACCTTGACACCACGTGCCTCAGACGCAGCCGCGAAGGCCCGGATTTCAGCCTCATCCATGCCGACCAGATTGAACTGGATCGAATCCGGCGCACGGCGTTCCGGCGACAGTGGAGCAGGGACGTCGACATAGGGTGAGTTGTTCAGGCGTTCCGCCACATAGTCATGGTTCGTCAGCCCGTCTTGAACCCGGCGCGCCAGCTCGGGGATCTGCGGCCGAATTACGGCAGCGCTCAGGTTGCTCATCCGTAGGTTATAAAGCGGTAGTTGGTTCTGCCAGCGGGCAAAGGCCTGCTCTAGCTCAGGTGAGTTGTCGCCGTGTTGGGTTTTGTGCTTTTTCCAGTTGTGTTCATACGCACCCGACATGATCACAGCGCGTGCGACCAGATCGGCGTCATCTGTGATCAGTATGCCACCTTCGCCGGCGTTGATCATTTTGTAAGACTGGAACGAAAAGCACCCGATCTTGCCAATGGTGCCAATGTTCCGGCCATGCCAAGTTGTTCCCAGTGAATGCGCCGCGTCTTCGATCACCGGGATGTCGCGCGCATCACAAAGCTCCATGATCGCGTCCATATCCGAGGTGTGGCCGCGCATATGGCTGATGATAACGGCTTGTATATCCTCCAGTTTGGCCGCGAAATCATCCATATTGATGCGGTAGTTCTCGCCTACCTCGCAGAGAGCCGGAATACAGTCTGCATGCACGACCGAGGATGGAACAGCGGCAAAGGTAAAGCCCGGGATCAGCACCCGTGCATCCCGCGGCAGGTCCAGCGCCTTCAACGACAGAAACAACGCAGCCGAGCAGGAGGAGACTGCAAGCGCATATTTGGTGCCCAGCAGAGCCGCAAACTCAGCCTCCAGCAGGGCAACCGGCGCGTCTTGTGGTGCGGTATACCGAAACAGATCACCCGATTGCATCAGGGCGTCGATGGCATCTCTTGCGGCGGTGGGGATTGGTTCGGCGTCATGGACGTTGGGGGGCAGCGTCATATTTGGAATTCCCGAATTCTAACTTTCGTTTATTTAAATCAAGCAGACGGGTCGTGCCAAGCCCCCAATCGATGGATCGGCAAAATTTCACCAAACTGTCGCAATCAAAGCAGGGGTCAGATGCCCAGGCGATCCCGCATCGCAAACCAGGTCATCGCGAGCACCAGCAGGGGGCTGCGCAGGGCCGGCCCACCCGGAAAGGGCAGGGCCGGAACACGGGACATGGTATTAAACCCCTCGGCCTGTCCTTGAACGGCCAAAGCCATAAGTTGCCCCGCATGCGTCGCAGTCCCGACCCCGTGGCCGGAATAGCCGGAGGCTGACAGAATATTGGGTGCAAGTCGCGCAAGATAGGGCATCCGGCGCATCGTAATCGCAAGCGTGCCGCCCCATGCATAGTCGATCTTCACGTCTTTCAGATGTGGGAAAATCTCAACCATCGGCTTGCGCACTTTGGCGGCGATATCGGATGGGAAGCGATAGCCATAGCTCTCGCCGCCGCCAAACAAAAGTCGCTTGTCTGCGCTGAGACGGAAGTAGTTCACCACGAATTTTGTATCCGCTACGGCGACATCACGGGTCAAAACGCGGGCGGCGTCATCGCCAAGTGGTTCTGTCGCTGCAATGAAGTTGTTGATCGGCATGACCCGCGATGCCACCTGCCGGTTCAGCGCGCCAAGATAGCCGTTACAGGCCAGTATTAGATGTTGGGCGCGTACCGTCCCGTTTTCGGTGCGCACGACCACTGGATCGCCCTCTTCGATCCCCAGAACCTCGGTTCTTTCGTGAATGCGCGCACCTGCGTTTTGCGCCGCCCGCGCCAGCCCCAGCGCATAGTTTAGCGGATGCAAATGCCCGGCGCCCTTATCCAGATATCCACCCTTGTAGGTGGGCGAAGGGCACAGCGTACGCCCGGCCGCCTCATCCAGAAGCTCTATTTGATCGTAGCTATATGTGTTCGACAGATGCTCGGCATGGGCGTGCAGCTCTTTCTGGTCCGAGATCGACAGCCCCAGGTCAGCCACACCGGGTTTCAAATCGCAATTGATCTGGTGTTTGGCGATCAGGGATTTGACCAAACCCTTTGCATCCTCGGCCAAATCCCACAGCTTTCTGGCATCATCCTGCCCGACCAATCGCTCGAGACTTTCCTGATCCATGCGCTGGGCGCTGCCCAACTGCCCGCCATTGCGACCCGAAGCCCCGAACCCGACGCGGTGCGCTTCAAGCAGCACAACATCCAGCCCAGCCTCGGCCAGGTGCAGCGCGGCTGACAACCCGGTATAGCCGCCGCCGACAATACAGACGTCGGCGCGGGTTTCGCCTTCGAAAGCAGGGAACGGGGCCAGAGTATTGGCCGTCGCAGCATACCAGCTTGACGGATATTCAGCCTTGCGGTCGTTGGAATACAGAAGGTTCATAGCGACCGGCTCCGCTGGTTCAGACGTTCAGCAACAGATGCTCACGCTCCCAAGGAGAGATCACCTGCAGGAATTCCTCGTATTCAGCCCGCTTCACGATGCCATAGACGCGGGCGAAATCCGGGCCGAGAACTTCGTGTAGCTCCGTGGCTTCATCAAACAGATCCAGCGCATTGCCCATGACCTGCGGGATATCGCCATCGCCTTCATACGCATCGCCATAGAACTGACGACGGGGGCGTTCCTGCTGGGTCAGACCCAGATAGCCGCAGGCCAGCGACAGCGCGATGCCCAGGTAGGGGTTGCAATCCATGCCGGCGATGCGGTTTTCAACCCGCCGCGCCTCGGGGCCGGACAGGGGTACGCGGATCCCGGTAGTGCGATTGTCGCGCGCCCATTCCAGATTGATCGGCGCGGCATGGTCTTTGACATAGCGTCGATAGGAATTCACGTAAGGTGCCATTACGGCCAGACCTGCGGGCAGATGGTTCTGTAGTCCCGCGATATAGTGATAGAACGCATCCGTCTCGCCGCCTTGCGGACCTGAAAAGATGTTTTGCCCTGTCTCCATCTCGATGATCGAATGGTGGATATGCATGGCGGAACCGGGCTCATCCTCGATCGGTTTGGCCATGAACGTGGCGAAACAATTGTGTCGCAGCGCAGCCTCGCGGATCAGGCGTTTGAAATAGAACACCTCATCCGCAAGCTTCACCGGATCGCCATGGCGCAGGTTGATCTCAAGCTGCCCGGCGCCACCTTCCTGGGTGATACCGTCGATTTCGAACCCCTGATGTTCGGCAAAGTCGTAGATGTCATCAATCACCGGACCGAATTCATCGACTGCGGTCATTGAATAGGCCTGACGTGCTGCTGCCGGGCGGCCTGAGCGGCCCATCATTGGCTTGATGCCCTGCGCCGGGTCCACGTTTGGGGCAACCAGAAAGAACTCCATCTCGGGGGCGACAACGGGCTTCCAGCCCTTGTCGTGATAGAGCTGTACAACACGTTTCAACACGTTGCGCGGGCTGAACGGGATCGGCTCGCCATCCCGGTCATAGGCGTCGTGGATCACCTGTAGCGTCCAATCCCCGGTCCAGGGCGCGGCGGACGCGGTTGAGAAGTCAGGTTTCAGGATCATATCCCGTTCAATGAACCCGTCTTCGCCCGCAGCTTCGCCCCAATCCCCGGTGATTGTCTGATAAAAGATACTGTCGGGCAGGTGGAAATAGGATTGCCGTGCAAATTTCGACGCGGGAACAGCCTTGCCGCGAGCGATGCCGGGCAAATCGGAGATGATGCACTCAACCTCATCCAGCCGGTGCCCTTCGATGTAAGCTTGTGCTGCCGGAGGCAGTGCATCTGTCCAATCGGCCATCAGGCCCTCGCTTTCTTCAGGAAATTCGCCATAAGATGCGCGATCTGATCATTGTGATCTGGTGCCGATTGCCGGTTCGCAGCGGCCTGCATCAGATCGTCGGGTACCACACCCTTGCCGCGCGTGCGCATCAGCCCGGTTACAAAGTCATTGGAAAACTCGGGATGTGCCTGAACGGTCCATATCTGATCGCCATATTGCAGCATCGCATTCTGGCAGAAGTCGCTGTGGCCTGTGACCTTGGCCCCTTCGGGCAGGCCAACCACCTGATCCTGATGCCAGGCGTTCAACCAGACCTTTTCGCCCTCAAAGTCATACTCGGTGCGTCCAACTGACCACCCGCCATCAAATTTTTCGACCTTGCCGCCAAGGGCTTGCGCGATGATCTGATGGCCGAAACAGACGCCAACTATGGGTTTGCCGCTGTGGTGGATTTGGCGGATCAACTCTTCGAGTCGCGGGATCCACGGCAGGTCCTCATAGGCGCCATATTTGGAACCTGTAATCAACCACCCGTCAGCCTCGTCCGCACTGATTGGAAAAACCTCGTCCACAACGGCAAAGGTTTCGAACTCTAGCCCGTGGCCTTTCAGGAGGGCGGGAAATAACGAGTCGTAATCTCCGAATTCGTCTTTAAGCACGTCGGGGGTGTGGCCGGTTTGTAGAATACCGATTTTCATAAGTCACCGAATTTGATCAAATTCAGAAATACCCTAGTCGCGAACGCCGGGCAAGGGGGGTCAAACAGCTTCTAAATAACTCAGCCAATGCTGGTCTTCAGGACGATCTGCAAAGCGCGCGATCTCTTGCCGTTTTGTCAGGGCCATGTTGCGGATCAACTCAGCTGGGAACAGGCGGGTCATGATTGGGTCGGCCTCGAATTGGTCAATCGCTTCGGACCAATTGCTCGCAAGCTGCGGCAGCCCGTCTACCTCATAGGCATTCCCGGTGATCGGGGCGGGCGGCTTCATATCATCTTCGATCCCGATCAGTGCCGCACCCAGTACGGCGGTCAGCATAAGGTAAGGGTTGATATCACCGCCGGCAACACGATGTTCGATACGCCGGGCGGCCGGTGCGCCCCCTGGAATACGGATGGCCGCTGTTCGGTTTTCATAGGCCCAACTTGCGCCGGTGGGTGCATGTGCACCGGGCACCAGTCGTGCATAGGAATTGCCGTGTGGTGCGAAAATCAGGCTACTGGCTGGCATGGCCACTAGACAGCCCGCAACGGCAGAGTGCAACAGGTCGGTGCCTTCGGGGCTACCATCATCAAAAACGTTTCGCCCGTCGGCATCGATGACCGAGAAATGCACATGCATCCCGTTTCCCGCATCATTTGCATAAGGTTTCGCCATGAATGTTGCAGCAAACCCGTATTTGCGGGCCAGACCGCGCGTCAACGCCTTGAAAAGCCATGTATCATCTGCACAGCGCATCGCATCTTGATGGTTCAGGTTGATCTCGAACTGGCCGATACCGCTCTCGGATATGGCGGTTTGCGCCGGAATGCCCATCACGGCGCAGCCATCGTAGAGATCAGAGAAGAACGCCTCGAACGCATCCATTTCCGCGACCGACAACACCGCTTCGTCCGTCAGGTGACGACCGGTCACTGGGTTCAGAGGGGGCTGGGGGTGGGGGCCGGAAGCGTCCAGCAGGGTGAACTCTAGTTCAGTCGCGGCAACCACCGACCAGCCGCGCTGGGCGTAACGGGATAATGTGGCCGATAGGGCATGCCGTGGGTCGCCCGCGAACGGAGTACCGGCATCGTCATAAAGGCACATGGGAACCAATGCGGTTTCCGCGCCCAGCCATGGGATCGGAACAGGCCCACGTTCCGTTGGCAGCAGAACGCCATCTGCATCGCCGCTTTCAAACACCAAGGGGCTGCCGTCGATATCCGCACCCCACAGGTCCACATTCAGGGCCGAGAACGGCATACGTACCGCACCCTTTGAGAGTTTGTCCGCATAACTTGGTGGAACCCGTTTGCCGCGCAGTTGACCGTTCAGATCGCAGGCTGCGACGCGAAAATTATGCAAAGTACTCAGGTCCATTTTTCAGGTTCCGTTCTTCCGATTAACTGAGATGTATCGAAGCAGGCCCTCGAAGTCACGAAATTTGATCAAATTATTCATAAGGAGCCTTCTGCAAAGAAAAACGCCGCCCAAAGGGGCGGCGCAATTTGCGTTATGGGATCCACTAGATCAGACGAAGCTGATGCCATCCTCTGTCATCGGGTGCGCCGCAATCTGCACGCCGGACAGAGTGTTGATCGCATTGGCCAAAGCAGGCGCCGCTGGGGGCGTTCCTGGCTCACCCACCCCGGTGGGCGCTTCGGCCGATGGCACGATATGGACATCAATGGCGGCAATATCACCGATCCTCAGCGGCTCATAGTCGGGGAAGTTCGATTGATCTACAGCGCCACCGGTCAGCGTGATCTGACCGCGCATCACGTGACCGATGCCATAACCGATGCCACCTTCCATCTGGGCACGGACAACATCAGGGTTAACCGCAATCCCACAATCCACTGCACAGGTCACCCTTTCGATCTTGATGCCCGATTCAGGGTCGCCAGAGACTTCGACGACCTGAGCGGCATAGGATCCAAAGGATTTGTGCACAGCGATACCCTGAGCCCGTCCTTCAGCAGGATTGCCCCAATTGGCCTTCTCAGCCGCCAGTTTCAATACGCCTGCTTTGCGCGACTGATCTGGATCATCACCATCAGCCAGGTAAGAGAGACGGAATTCAACCGGGTCACGACCCGCTGCCTTAGCCGCCAGGTCCATCATGACCTCCATGACGTAACCGGTGTGAGTGTGCCCCACCGACCGCCACCACAGAACCGAAGTTGCCTTGGGCGTATCCGTCAGACCAAGCGCCATACCGGGAATATTGTAGGGGCTGTCTGCAATACCCTCGATCGAGCTGTGGTCGACGCCGTCATGAACCGAGAAGGATTCGAACGGCGTTCCCTTCATGATCGACTGACCGGCCACCTGATGCTGCCATCCGACGATATTGCCATCCGCGTCCAGACCAACCCGCGCTTTGTGACCAAAGGCCGGGCGATAGTATCCGCTGCGGATGTCATCCTCACGCGTCCAAACCAGCTTCACAGGGCGCGACCGGTCTGTGACCACAAAGGCCAGCGCAGCTTCGACCTGATAGTCTGCATCCGGCGTTGCGCGGCGTCCAAAGGACCCGCCAGCCAGCATTGTCTTGATCTGGATTTTCTCTGGTGGCAGTTGGAAGATCTGCTGGTAGGCCATGTGCGGACCGGTCGGCATCTGCGCGCCATCATGCAGAATGATGTCACCCTCTGCGGTCTGTTCGATGGTGCAGTTCAGCGGTTCCATCGGCGCATGGGCCAGCAGGGGGAAATAGAACGACTGTTCGATCACAGTATCCGCACCATCAATGGCTGCGGCGACCGTTGCGGCGTCCGCCTGGTTCACGTTGAACTCTGGCTCTGCGTCCAGCGCGGCCATGATCTCGGCTTTGATTTGGTCCGAGTCACGGGTTTCTGCCGCTGACATGTCCCATTCGACCTCAAGCATGTCTCTTGCCTGAATCGCGGCCCATGTATTTTCGGCATAAACCGCAACACCGGCCTGATTGGGTAGAATAGCCGCGTTGATATAGCCTTTGATCTCTTTCGATGCGCTGTCGTCAAAGCCCAAAGCGATGCCACCGCGCGACTCTGGCCGCTTGATCATGGCCACCATCTGGTTGGGCAGATGCACATCCATCGCAAATTTCGCCTGGCCGTTGCCCTTGATCGCCGAATCCTTGCGGCGCACGCTCTCGTTTCCGATCAATCGGAACTCTGACGGGTCTTTCAGGCGGGGCTCTGCAGGCACCTCCAGTGCAGATGCGGCGGCCACAAATTCTGCAATTGGGGCGGTTTTGTCACCAGCAGTGATGATCCCATCCTCGATCGTGACACCGCTTGGGTTGACGCCCCAGCTTTGGGCGGCAGCATTGATTAGCATATCGCGCGCGGAGGCACCTGCCTGACGGTATTGCATCCACGAATTTGCAATCGCAGTCGAACCGCCAGTTCCCTGGAACGGGCCGAACAGAAGGTTATTGTAAACCTGCGGATCAGATGGTGCGAATTCGTATTCGATCTGATCCATCGTCACGCCAAGCTCTTCGGCGATGATGGTTGGCAGACCGGTTGCTGGGCCCTGACCCATCTCAAAATGCTTGACGATTGCGGTCACGGTGCCATCCGCATCTATTTTCACAAACGGATTGAGCTGGGCGCTGTCCGAGGATGCGGCGGCAAGCACGCCATCGGGGCGGGCACCGATAATCAAAACGGCGCTGGCTGCTGCTGCGCCTTTCAAAAATCCACGGCGGGAGGTGTTGATGGTCATGATCAGGCCTCCAGAATCTCAGATGCGCGCTGAACACCAGCGCGGATGCGTTGATAGGTGGCGCAGCGGCAGGCATTGCCCCACATGTATTCGTCGATTTCTTCAGCACTGGGTTTTGGGTTTTCAGACAAAAGACCCACAGCTGACATCACTTGACCGGATTGGCAGTATCCGCATTGCACCACATCCAGCTCGACCCAGGCTTGCTGCACGGCCGCGCCGATTTTGTCGTCGCCGATCGCTTCGATGGTGGTGATCTCGGCATCCTCCAGATCTTCGATATAGGTCTGGCACGACCGGACAGGCTCGCCGTTGACGTGAACAGTGCAAGCGCCGCATGAGGCAACGCCGCAACCGAATTTGGTTCCGGTCAGCTTGAGCTCATCCCGGATCACCCACAGCAGGGGGGTGCCGGGTTCGGCGTCAACCGTGTGGGTCTCGCCGTTCAGTTTTAGTGAAAGGGCCATGGGGGTCGTCTCCTGTTGGCTGTTACCTGAATCGGTAAACTGGCGCGTTTACATGTGGCACAGGAAGTGCTCTCTGTAAACTGGTAAGTTTACGTAGTGTTTGACCTGCGCAGGTCAATGGGTCTATAGCTCTGCCATGAACGAATGCAGCGCGCCGAATGCGTCAAAATACGCGCAGATCATCGACGCAGCCGTAGCCGAGTTCCTTGAAAAGGGATTTGCCGCGTCCAGTATGGATCGCATCTCAGCTCGGGCTGAAGTTTCCAAGCGGACACTTTATAAGTATTTCGAAAGCAAGGAAAATCTCTTTCGATCCATTGTCGTGGAGTTATCGAGTAGGTTCGCGGAAGTGGTCGAAATCAAGTACGATTCAAATCGGGACATACGCGAACAGATGACAGAGCTGGCCTGGGCCGAGGGGCGTATTCTGATGCTGCCCGAGGTTATCGCCATGTCGCGCATGGTGATAAGCGAAACTTTGCGCAACCCGATGCTTGCCGCCGAAGCGCAGGGCAAACTGGACAAGACAGCTGCCTTTGTCGACATGCTGAAAGGCGCGGCGGAGGATGGAAAACTGAAAATTGATGACCCTGAACAGGCGGGCAAGGAGTTCATCGGCCTGATCAAGGCGCGTGCGTTCTGGCCCTTGCTGTTCAGTGGTTCGGTGCTCAGCGAGGCCGAGATGGCCGAGACAATTGGGAACAGCGTCGAGATGATGATCAGCCGATATGGGCTTCCTAGCTAAGGGCCTTCTGAGGCGGTTAGATGTCCGATGGCAATCCGGATAAATACAGGTTAGACCCGGCGGGCCGTGCGCATGCTCGTATTTCCAATGCCTGGCCTACAGAGTTAGACGGGGGTTTTGCTGTGACAGGCAAGGCAGTAAGTGCAGCGCGATTGTCTGTTGCGCCGATGATGGATTGGACCGATCGTCACTGCCGGTATTTTCATCGGCTGCTCAGTCGTGAGACCTTGTTGTACACAGAAATGGTGACTGCGCCCGCTCTGGTACGGGGTGGGGCGCTGCATCTGCTGGACTACAACCCCGAAGAGCATCCGGTGGCCCTGCAACTTGGCGGTTCTGACCCCGAGGAGCTGGCACAGGCGGCGCGGCTTGGGGCAGATGCGGGCTATGATGAGATCAATCTGAACTGCGGCTGCCCCTCAGACCGAGTGCAATCCGGAACCTTTGGTGCGGTCTTGATGAAAGAACCGGGCCGTGTGGCCGAATGCGTTTCGGCGATGCGGGCATCGGTCGATGTTGACGTGACGGTCAAGTGCCGGATCGGGGTCGATGATCAACAGCCTCAAGAGGTTCTGCCAGATTTCCTGACCCAAATCCGCAGGGCAGGATGTATGCGGGTGACGATCCACGCCCGAAAAGCTTGGTTGCAGGGGCTCAGCCCAAAGGAGAACCGGGATATCCCTCCGCTTGATTATGATCTGGTGCATCAGATGAAGGCGGACTTCCCGGATATGCATATCTCGATCAATGGCGGGATCACGTCGCTGGATCAGGCACAGGCGCATCTTGAGGCTGGTCTAGATGGCGTCATGATCGGGCGCGCAGCCTACCACCAGCCAACCGATATTCTGGCTCAGGCGGATATGAGGATTTACCAGACCGGCGCAGCTGTGGATCCAATTGCAGTTGTTCAGGACATGGTGCCATATGTCGAACGCCACCTTGCCAATGGGGGGCGTTTGCACCAGATCACCCGGCATATGCTTGGCCTGTTCGCTGGCCGCCCGGGGGCTCGGGCATGGCGACGGGCCTTGTCCGAAGGGGCGGTGCATGACGGGGCCGGGCCGGAAGTGATGTTACAGGCCCTGGACCGTGTCGCACCTATGGCAGAGGCTTAGGAAGGTAACACCGGCACCGCCGGTTCTTGGGGGAAATATGCCCGATACAATGTTGCTGGCGCAGATGCTGGGTCTTTTGCTTGTGATCGGAGCGTTTGCAGGCGTTCTGGCCGGGCTTTTGGGGGTAGGTGGCGGCATCGTGCTGGTGCCGGCGTTCTTCTACGCCTTCCAAACACTAGGATATGGCGGACCACAGTTGATGCAGCTGTGCCTTGCCACGTCTTTGGCGACGATAATCGTCACCTCTATTCGTTCGGTCCTGGCCCACAACAAAAAGGGCGCGGTGGATTGGGATATCCTGCGCGGTTGGGGCCCAGGGATCGCTGTGGGGGCGGTTTTTGGCGTTCTGGTCGCGTCAGCCTTGCGCACCGAAGCGCTGCAGGCGCTTTTTGGGGTGCTGGGCATGGTGATTGGTGCCTATCTGGGTCTGGGAAAATCCGAATGGCGCCTGGGGGATGCAATGCCCAAAGGGATTAAACGCGCGGCTCTTTCACCATCGGTTGGGTTTCTGTCCGTCCTGATGGGGATCGGAGGGGGCAGTTTCGGTGTACCACTTATGAGCCTTTACAACATGCCTATCCACAGGGCGGTTGCAACGGCAGCCGGGTTTGGCGTGATCATTGCTGTACCTTCCGTTCTTGGGTTTTTGTTCCTGGGCATTGCACCGGAACATCGGCCCCCATTGACCATCGGCGCGGTGAACCTTGTCGCCTTTGGCATCGTCGTGGCGATGACTATGATCACCGCGCCCTGGGGGGTAAAGCTGGCCCACGCGATGGACCCGAAGCCGCTAAAACGCGTTTTTGCGGTGTTTCTGACGCTGGTAGCGCTGAACATGTTGCGCAAGGCGCTGGGATGGTAGGTGATTTCTGGTCGCGTGGATGGGTAAAGTTCCCCTATGATCCGGTGTTGGCTGATTGGGTCGAACACGCCCTACCGGCCGCACAGCAGTCGGTGCGCGATCCAGCTTTTGCAGAATGGCTAGATTGCGAAGGCACATGGTTTGTTGGCGTTGATGCGCTACCGAATGATACTGGGGGTCGCGTTGGGAACTCAGCGCCACTGGCGGGCAAGGCCGCCACTTTCTTGCAGGATCACTTTGGCCAGTTGCCATTACACCGAGGTCAGGTCTCGGTCATCCATCCCGGATACCCGCGCGCCCGACGGGGCGAAAGCGAGGCTGCCGCGCGGTATAGGCGCAATCGGGATGCGGCCCATGTGGATGGATTGCGCCCCATGGGGCGGGATCGCCGACGCCGGATTGACGAACCTCACGCGTGGATATTGGGCATCCCATTGACCGAGGCCAGCGATGAGGCTGCGCCATTGGTTGTTTGGGATGAAAGCCACAAGGCAATGGGCGCAGCCTTTCGGGATGCGCTGGCGGACCACGCGGGCGATGTTTTGCACACGGTTGATATCACCGATATCTATCAGGCCACACGCCGCACTGTGTTTGAAACCTGTCCCCGGATCACTCTGCCTGCCAAACCGGGTGAGGCCTATGTGTTGCACCGCCACTGCCTGCATGGGGTTGCCCCATGGGGTGATGGGGCCTCGGCCGCGCCAGATGGACGGATGATCGCCTATTTCCGCCCCGAATATCCGGGGGGAGTGGCCGAATGGATCGAATCCCCATAACCTTCAATCATTGTTTTGAGTGGAGGTTTTGAACCATGATTACGGTTCACACGAATTCAGACGGTGCGTTGATAGAAGTCGAACTGTCAGGTGAAGTCACCAGCGCAGACTATTCCCAGACACTGGTTCCTGCGATCGAGGCTGCCTTGGCCAAGCATGAAGCGGTTAGATTGCTGGTCATCGTTCAGCCCGAGTTCAAAGGCTATGATTTGGGGGCCGCCTGGTCCGATACCAAGCTGGGGCTCAGCCACTGGCGTGGGTTTGACCGGATCGCGGTTGTCGCCGATCAGGGTTGGGTGCAAACCAGTATCCGTCTGGCCGCCCCGATCCTACCCTGTCCGACGCAGGTGTTCGAGATGGCAGAACTGGAAGCTGCACGGCGATGGATGCGTGAGTCTCTGGGATCGATCCATGTCACCGATCTGGGCGGACCCTGTGTTCAGATCAGTCTGTTGGGCAAGCTGGACCCAGACGAATACAGCAAGGCCGAGGAAGCACTGGACGCTGTTCTGCAAGGGCGCGAGAGCTTTCGGTTGCTGATTGACCTGCGCGAGTTTGACGGCTGGCAAGGTCTATCGGCACTGGCTGCGCATTTCCGTCTGGCTCGAAATCACATCCGCCTGCTAGATCGCGCGGCCATCGTTGGTGATGCAGCCTGGCAGCATATCGCACAGCGCGTGGCGCGTCATATCCTGGGCGTTCGCACGCAGTTTTTCCCCTCGGCCGAGGTGGAAAACGCCAAATCCTGGCTGGCTGCTGGCTGAAATCTGCACAAACTCGATTCGAACACGGGCATTGGAGTGCGCGTATTGGCGCGTTTAGTGCCGATAGGCGTCGTTTGTGACGTAAGGGAATTTGTGGGTATTTGTTGGAAATTCCAGTTTTGTACTCAAAAACGATCAAAATTTGAGAGTTTTCCCCGTAAAATTGAGGATCGAACTGGCTACCTCGGCGCTGTCGCCGCGGGTTGCCACTCACGCCGGAAACGTTCTTGAGCACGACCCCTCTCAGCTCGAACGCTGCCCGCGGCGGCACTGATTATTTAATTCACTAAAGGATGCTCGAAATGACGTTCAGGACTGTCTTAAATAAAATCTTTTCCGCCCGCGGCGTTGTTCAGACTTTGCCCGGTGATCTGGCTGAGGATCATGAGGTCACGACCCCAGATCAACTCAAAACCAGCCAATCCGAGATCGCAGGTCTATTTGCCGAGGAATTGCGTGGCCGCCATCCAATTCACGATGCAGCACGTACAAAACTGCCAGAGCATCACGACACAGCGAACTGATGAGTTACAACCCGTTCAGACGCGCGGCCCGACCGCCCCGACGTTTCGCAAGACGCGGCTTGCGGTTGGGCAGGTCTTCCATGACTTCCGCGCGCTCTGAGCTGTCCATCTTGGACCAGCGGGTGATCTCATCAATCGTGCGGTAGCAGCCGGTGCAAATACGCTCTGTCGGGTGTACGACACAGATCTGGATACAGGGGCTTTCCACCTCGTTCCGTTTCCAAACCATGTTTGTCATGTGCGGTCTCCGACCCGTTACAAAAAGCGCAACCTGTCGAGCGCTCCTTGAAGGATATAACCCGCTGCGACATGATCAATAACCTGTCCGCGACGTTTTCGTGTCGTATCCGCCTCTAACAGTGCCTTTTCTGCCGCAACTGTGCTGAGGCGTTCATCCCAGAACCCGATGGGGCATGCGGTCAGACGCGACAGGTTGCGGGCAAAGGCGCGGGTCGATTGGCACCTGGGCCCTTCGGTTCCGTCCATGTTTTTCGGCAGGCCCAGAATGATGCCACCGATCTCACGATCGGCGATCAATTCAAGCAATCGGGCGGAATCGAGGGTGAACTTTTTGCGGCGCACGGTTTCAAGCGGGCTTGCCACGCCGCGCATTCGGTCTGACACGGCAACGCCGATCGTCTTTTCGCCTAGGTCCAGACCCATCAGCGCCGTCATCGGTGCCAGAGTGGCAGCAAATTCTTCGAACGTATCATGGATCATTGGGCAATACCCGCCTGCAGCGCTGCGGCGTCGATCAGTTGCAGGGCGGCGGTGTTGCCAGCAAATACGGTCACGGCTTCGTCGCGGATATCGATGGCGCGTTGGGCTTGTCCCAGAACGCCGAGTGCTGCGATCAGGCGCGCCCATTCTTCGGGGGTTCCGCCCTCGGTCGCCAAACGATCCGACAGTTGGTTCACCATGCCTTGTATAATCTCCTGCCGTTCTTCTGGCGTCATATCGGCAGCAGCAGCCACATCCTGCTGGCTGGGACCAGATTGTCCCGGTACAGGGGCAGTTTCGGGGGCATTGAAGACACCTGCGCGCCAGGCAAGGTCATCCAATTGGGTCCGGATCGCCTCGGCCCATGGCGCGCCCGCAGGGGCATCGCGCAAGGTTTCGATCCAGACGCGATACGCGATGTCCGGGCGACCGATCTGTGCCAGCATCTGACCAGAGTAGTATCGCGCGGGGCCGTGGTTCGGATCGCGATCCAGGGCGTGCGAAAGGGCCTGTTCGGCCTCGGGTGAGACATAGCCATTCGCTGCCAAAATCATCATTTCAGCAAGATCCGCATAAGCGTCAGCTGTTGCCGCGTCGCCTGACAGTTCAATCACCCGTTGCTGCGCTGCATACCCCGCGCGAAAATTCCCGGCATTTGTTTCATGTTGCGCCAGCAGCATCTGCCCTTGCAGATCGTCAGGGCGCGCTGCAACTGTTTCACGTAACTGACCGAGAAGGCTGGCATAACTTTCATCCAACTGCCTTGGCGGAGGCGCAGGCGTCATTTCTTCGACGATGGCTTGCGAGGGCCGGTTCTCGCGGACGTCTTCCGCCAGTTCGATCCGCGCCTGAAGCGGCATATCCGGCAAACCTACGGCACCTAGACGTTGATACATAAACGCCGCACCGCCGACGAGTATCAGTGCCAGCCCGCCAATCACAATCAAGGACACGACCCGCGAAGGGCCGACCTCGGAAGTCTTTTTGTTCATCTGGGCATCTGCCGCCAGAATACGGCGAGAGATTTCGGTGCGCACCCTCTCGGCGTCTGCCTCGCCGATCACGCCGCGGGCCAGATCGCGGTCAACGCCCACCAGTTGTTCCCGGTAGACACGAAGGTCATAGGCTGCGGCGGGCTCTGCATCGCGGCGACCACGGAGCAAGCTGTAGCTTAGAAAGGCTGCAATCAGCAGCGCGATGGACAGTATCAGAACCCAGAACGTCATGGCTCCTCCGAAGTAGCTGATCTGACTTAGACCCGCCAGTCGTTTGACAAAAGGGACAAATGGCCGCGAATGGACGACATGTCGCAATAGTGCGATATTGCGGCGTTGTGCGGCAGAGATATTCTGCGGCTTCAAGGCATATCTGCGCCCAATCACCGAACCGGATGGATTCGCATATGAAACACTATTCAGCCTTTGCTGTTGCGCGCGAAGCGTTGCGCTATCACACAGGATGGGAACGCGCGTGGCGGTCTCCTGAACCCAAGAAACGTTATGACGTGATTATCGTTGGTGCAGGGGGGCATGGTCTGGCGACGGCCTACTATCTGGGCAAGAACTACGGCATCCAGAATATCGCGATCATCGAAAAGGGCTGGCTGGGCGGTGGCAACACCGGCCGGAATACGACCATCATCCGGTCGAACTATCTGCAGGACCCATCGGCCGCTTTGTACGAAAAAGCACGCAGCCTCTATGAGGATCTGAGCCAGGACCTGAACTACAATGTCATGTTCAGCCCGCGCGGCGTGATGATGCTGGCGCAGACCCAACACGAAATTCGCGGCTACCAGCGCACGGCGCATGCGAATGCCCTGCAAGGGGTCAAAACCGAATGGATCGGCCCTGAACGCGTCAAGCAGCTGGTGCCGATCATCAATATCGATGGCCCGCGCTATCCGGTTTTGGGCGCGCTCTGGCAGGAACGCGGTGGTACCGCGCGCCACGATGCGGTGGCCTGGGGCTATGCGCGTGCTTGCTCGGCCATGGGCATGGACATCATCCAAAAATGCGAGGTCACCGGGGTTCGGTCGGAAAACGGCCGCGTCGTTGGTGTCGACACCACCAAAGGTGCGATCGACTGCGACAAGCTGGGCATCGTGGTTGCAGGGCATTCCGGTCAGCTGGCCGAGATGGCGGGTTTCCGTCTGCCGTTGGAAGCGGTGGCGCTGCAGGCGCTGGTGTCCGAGCCGATCAAACCCTGCATGGACGTGGTCGTGATGGCCAACACAGTGCATGGCTATATGAGCCAGTCCGACAAAGGTGAGATGGTCATTGGCGGCGGCACTGACGGGTTCAACAACTACACCCAACGCGGCAGTTTCCACCATATCGAAGAAACCGTGCGCGCGCTGATCGAAACCTTCCCGATGATCTCACGCCTGAAGATGCTGCGTCAGTGGGGCGGGATCGTGGACATGACCGGCGACCGTTCACCCATTCTGTCAACCACGCCGCTGGGCAATTGCTTTATCAACTGCGGTTGGGGCACTGGCGGCTTCAAGGCCATTCCCGGCTCGGGTTGGGGCATGGCGCAGCTGATGGCCACAGGTCATTCGCCGCTGACCGAAGCTTTCACGATGGACCGCTTCAAAGAGGGCCGCTTTATCGACGAAAGCGTCGCCGCCGGGGTGGCGCACTGATGCGTTCACAGTTCACCGAAATCCTGATGTCTCACCTCTGCGTCTTCAAGGAGATCGCATCATGCTGACACTCAAATGCCCCTTCACCGGCGCCATGCTGGATGAAACCGAACTCCATTGTGGTGGCGAGGCGCATCGTAAGCGTTTCGGCCCAGGTTCTTCGGATGAAGAGTTCGAAAGCTACATGTTCACCCGTGAAAACGCGCGTGGTGTGCATTTCGAACTTTGGCTGCATGCTTATGGCATTGGTAAATGGTTCATTGCGGCCCGCGATACGGACACGCTTGAGGTCTACGGAACTTATCCGGCGCAGACCACTGAACCGCCGCAAGAGGTTAAGGACGCCATCACAGCCAAACGCCCCGGATGGTCGTGGAGAGAGTTCTCCTGATGCATCACCTGTTCAAAAATACTCCCGCCGGAAGTCCTGACGCTTCCACCTGCGAAAGGTCCGCACAATGAGCACCCGTCTCGCAAAACAAGGCCGGCTGATTGACCGGTCGAAAAAGGTTACCTTTTCCTTCAACGGCACCTCTATGCAGGGCTTTGAGGGCGATACGCTGGCCTCCGCCCTGCTGGCCAATGACCAGATGATGGTGGGTCGGTCGTTCAAGTACCACCGTCCACGCGGCATGGTCGCCAGCGGCGCGGAAGAGCCGAACGCGCTGGTCGGGTTGGGGCAGGGCAACCGGTTCGAGCCGAACCAGCGCGCCACCACGACCGAGCTGTTCAACGGGTTGACCGCAACCTCGCAGAACCACTGGCCGAACCTGGAATTCGACATTGGTGCGGTCAACACCGCTCTGGCACGGTTCCTGCCTGCCGGGTTCTACTACAAGACGTTCATCCATCCGAAACCGTTCTGGAAACACGTCTACGAGCCGTTCATTCGCCAATCTGCAGGTCTGGGCAAAGCGCCCGACAAGGACAGCCGCGATGCGGATACTTATGAGCATTTCTACGCCTTCACCGATGTGTTGGTGATCGGCGGTGGTGTCGCAGGCCTGCAAGCGGCCAAAGTGGCGGCTGCGTCTGGCGCCAAAGTCATGCTGATCGAGCAGACAGCCCATTGGGGTGGTCGTGCTCCGGTTGATGGCGGTTCGATCAATGGTGAGTCTGTGGATAAGTTCGTGGAACAATTGGTTTCCGAACTCGAAACGATGGACAATGTCACCATGCGCACCCGCTGTATGGGCGCGGGGGTTTACGACCATGGTTATGTGCTGGGCTATGAACGTCTGACTGATCACAAACCCGGCACCCAGGGCCCGCGCCATCGCCTGTGGCGCATCCGCGCCAAGCAGGTAGTGACTGCGACGGGTGCGATTGAACGCCCCTTGTCCTTTGCGGGCAACGACGTGCCGGGTGTGATGCTGGCCTCGGCCATGCGCGATTACGTTGTGAACTGGGGCGTGACCCCAGGCCAGCGCGTGATCGTGGCCACCAACAATGACGATGCATACCGAACCGCGATTATCCTGAAACAGGCCGGAGTTGATGTGTTACGCGTGGTCGATGCCCGCGCCGCGGCAGGTCCGCTGGCCGAGGAGGCGCGCCAGTTGGGTATTCGTGTGGATCCCGGCAAGGCGATTGCCAAGGTCAAAGGCGGCAAGCGTGTCAAGAAAGTCGCCATCTGCAATCAAGAAGGCATCGGCGGCGCTCGCGAAGAGGTCGAGGCCGATGCGGTCGCCATGTCCGGTGGCTGGTCCCCGGTTGTGCACATGTGGTCGCATTGCGGCGGCAAGCTGATTTGGGATGAGGCAAATGCCCATTTCCGCCCCGATCCCGCGCGCCCTCCGCGCGGAGCCGATGGTGAAGGTTTCGTTTTGGCCGCAGGTAGCTCGAACGGGCCGCTTGCACTGGGCGATGTTCTGACCGACGCGGATGCAGCGGGCAAAGCGGCGGCGAAAGCGGCCGGGCACAAACCCAAACGCACCAAGGCTCCGGCAGGTGAAACCACCGCCGAGGCGCCATTGGAACCGGTCTGGCTGATGCCAGCCAATGCAGAAATCCAACTGCGCGCCAAGTCCTGGCTGGACTTCCAGAATGATGTCAAAGTCTCGGACGTTCAGTTGGCCGCGCGCGAAGGATATGAAAGCGTTGAGCATACCAAGCGTTACACCACGCTGGGCATGGCGACCGATCAGGGTAAGCTGAGCAATATCAACGGTCTGGCGATCCTTGCTGATGCGCTGGATTCGGAGATTCCGAAGGTCGGCACCACCACTTTCCGCCCGCCTTACACGCCTATCTCGCTGGCCTCGATTGGTGGTGAAGCACGTGGCGAAATCTTCCAACCGATCCGTCAGACCCCGATGCACAATTGGCACGACAAGAACGGCGCCGATTGGGAACCAGTCGGCCATTGGCGCCGGACCTATGCCTATGTCCGTCCCGGTGAATCTGTGCATGACGCCGTGAACCGTGAGGTGAAGAACACCCGCGGGAACCTCGGCCTGCTGGACGCCTCGACGCTGGGCAAGCTGATCGTCAAAGGCCCGGATGCAGGCAAGTTCCTGGACATGATGTATACCAACATGATGTCCACGTTGAAGATCGGGAAATGCCGCTATGGCCTGATGTGTTCGGAAAACGGCTTCCTGATCGACGACGGCGTTGTCGCGCGGATCGATGAGGATACATGGCTGTGCCACACCACCACCGGCGGGGCCGAGCGTATCCATGGTCACATGGAAGAATGGCTTCAGACCGAATGGTGGGACTGGAAAGTCTATGTTGCCAACGTGACCGAGCAATACGCGCAGGTCGCCGTGGTCGGCCCAAACGCCCGCAAGGTGCTTGAAAAGCTGGGCGGCATGGATGTCAGCCGCGAGGCGCTGCCCTTCATGGAATGGCGCGATGGCAAGATCGGAGGTTTCGATTGCCGGGCCTACCGCATTTCGTTCTCGGGCGAGCTGTCTTATGAAATTGCGGTTCCCGCCAGCCAGGGTCAGGCGTTCTGGGATGCCTTGATGGAGGCAGGAAAAGAGTTCGGAGTGATGCCGTACGGCACCGAATGTCTGCACATCCTGCGGGCCGAGAAGGGCTTTATCATGATCGGGGACGAGACCGACGGCACCGTGATCCCGCAGGATCTGGGGCTGCACTGGGCGCTGTCCAAGAAGAAAGAGGACTATCTGGGCAAACGCGCCCATTCGCGCAGCCACATGGCCGACCCGGATCGCTGGAAATTGGTCGGGCTGGAGACTGTGGATGGTTCCGTCATCCCAGATGGCGCTTATGCGGTGGGCGAGGGCGTCAACGCCAATGGTCAGCGCAATATGATCGGGCGTGTCACCTCGACCTACTACTCGGCCAATCTGGGTAAAGGTATCGCCATGGGTCTGATCAAGCATGGGCCCGATCGGATGGGAGAGATTGTCGAGTTCCCGGGTACCGATGGCAAAACCTACAAAGCCAAGATCGTAGATCCGATCTTTTATGACAAAGACGGGGAGAAGCAGAATGTCTGAACCCATCAGCGCCCTGAATTACGCAAGCTATGACGGCATCGCTAAGATCGAGGAATGCGGACTTCAGGGCATGATCACCCTGCGCGGCAACCAATCCGACAAGGTGCTGGCCAAAGCGATCAAAGACGCCACCGGGCAAAAAGTGCCCGGTCAGCATGAGGCATTGGTGAGTGGCGATACTGGCGTCTGCTGGATGTCCCCGGACGAGTTGCTGGTGCTGGTCCCGTATGCTGAGGTCGAAGCCAAACTGGCCGCCATGACCAATGCGCTGGGTGGAACGCATGCCTTAGCTGTCAACGTCTCGGATGCCCGTGCGGTGTTTCGCGTGTCCGGTGCGACCGCACGCGAGGTGATGGGCAAACTTGCCCCGGTCGATTTCTCGGGCGACGCGTTCCAACCCGGCCAAATCCGCCGCTCGCGCCTTGCCCAGGTGGCAGGTGCATTCTGGATGGATGACGCCAACAGCTTCCGCGTGGTCTGCTTCCGCTCAGCGGCGGATTACGTGTTCAAACTGCTCAAGGTGGCGGCGCAGCCCGGCAGTGAGGTTGGGGTTTACTGATTTGCATTAATAAGGCCCCGACTTAGACGGGGCCTTGTTGTATCATTTGTTAGACGAACAAGTCCCTACGCCATAGGGTTTGTTCGCAAAGTTGCCCTGCAAAAATGCCATACGAACTTTGACTGAGTTATCTGACGGATTCAGGTTAGCCTGGTATCGAACGCGGACATTTCCGCCGGCGGCCATTGTTTCGTCGATGTTCCATACAAGGCGATAACCCTTGGAACCACGATTTTTGAATTTGGCTTCTGCCCAGTCCTGATAAGAGCTTGCTGCCATTGCGGACGTCGCGGCCGGATCGATGCGGAACGAATATTCTGACGCGATCCAGCCATGGCTATCCTGCTTGGTCATTTTGCAGACATAGTTAACGGATTCTGTGGCTGCGACTTGTGTGCCAATTAGTGTGAACAATGCGATAGTAAGATGTTTCATGAATGCCTGTCGTGATTGATTTGGTGTCGCCAAGGCAGCACCTTAAGCGCGAAAAGGCAAGTTAAATTGCTCGATTAACAAGAAACTCAATTGACGCGTCTATGCGTGCAACAGAACCGTTTGAAACCTAGAAAGTGCCTCGGGCTTCAGCAGTTGCTCGATCGTAACTGGATCAAAGTTCTCGTCGCTGAGATTGGAGTAAAAACTCAATGAGTTCAGCAGGCTCTGTGTAGCTTCAAGCCTTTCATCTTCGGCCAATAGTGGTGCGTGAAGTGACAAATACAGCGCTGGTTTTTGTCGTTCTAGCCAAGCAATCAACGTCGGCAGAACAAAAAACTCGGCCCCTTCAATATCCATTTTGACCAGTGAAACCTTCGACAGATCACAGGTCGACTGGAATTGCTCCCATGTGATCGTCAGCGCGTCATTCCCATGCGCTTCGTCGTGCAGCAGGGACGTGGTTGAATCCCCGGGCTCGCCCCAGACCGAGGCCATTCTGGCCACACCAAACGTGTCGGACAAGGCGACACCGAAAGCAGAGACATTTCTGATCTGGTTCAAGTCCAGATTCCACGCCAGAAACCGATAGGCCGCTGGATCAGGTTCAAAGCAATAGACATGCCGGGCTTTGCGGGCCCCATACAGAACCGTCGGGCCGATCCAGGCCCCGATATCAAGGTAGTCGCTATCGGGCGTCAGAAATTTGTCGAGAACCTTGAACGTTTCAGGTTCCCATGTTCCATCGCCTGCTTCGCGCCAGAACTTGGAATGGTACGGATCAAGGCGAAAAGCCTCACTATTCAGATTGCCTGTATAGTATCCGCGCGCGCGGTAGAACATCTTGCGTGCCTTTGTTCGCATCGCGGACCTTTCGGTTTTATTGTCGCGGCCCTTGACCTGCGGCGCTTGCCAAAGCATTTAACCTTTGGAAACCGCAACATTCATTTCAACAGGGGGCCGACATGGCTTTTGAACTTCCTGATCTTCCTTATGCACATGACGCGCTGGCAGCCAAGGGTATGTCCGCTGAAACACTGGAATTTCACCACGACCTGCACCACAAGGCCTATGTCGATAACGGCAACAAGCTGATCGCGGGCACTGAGTGGGACGGTAAGACGCTGGAAGAGATCATCGTCGGCACCTATGACGCCGATGCCGTGGCGCAGAACGGTATCTTCAACAACATCAGCCAGCTGTGGAACCACAACCAGTTCTGGGAGATGATGGGTCCCGGCGACAACGCGATGCCCGGTGAGCTGGAAAAAGCACTGACCGAGAGCTTTGGCTCGGTCGACGAGTTCAAGTCGCAGTTTAGCGCGGCGGGTGCCGGTCAGTTCGGCTCGGGCTGGGCGTGGCTGGTGAAAAACGCAGACGGCTCGCTGGCCGTGACCAAAACCGAGAACGGCGTGAACCCGCTGTGCTTTGGTCAGACCGCGCTGCTGGGCTGTGACGTGTGGGAGCACAGCTACTACATCGACTTCCGCAACAAGCGTCCGGTTTACCTGTCGAACTTCCTCGACAATCTGGTAAACTGGGAAAACGTTGCATCGCGCATGTAGTATCTGACCCGACTACGGGTCTATAAGGGCCTGCTGGCGGAGACGCTGGCAGGCCTTTTTGCTGCGAACAACCGTTCATAAACGAAGTTTCATGCTGAGACGGGATTGAATGCGGCCCTTCAATGCTTACCTAAGGTGAAGCGGACCGGGAGAGCCGCAAACCACATACCAACAGACAGGCAAAGCGTCGGATGCGTCCGGCAACGTGGGAACCAACCCCGCCTGATTGACGAGGGATGCGTCTAAAAACGTCATAACAGGAGATCTCGATGGTCGCACTTTCACAGGGAACTTGGGTCATTGTCGCAGATGGAGAGAAGGCATTGTTCATGGAAAACATAACTGATGCCGAAGACCCCAATCTGGTTGTTGTTTCAGTCGAAGAAACAGACATGCCAGCTGCACAACCTTCTGACCGGGCGGGGCGGCGCAATGATGGCGGACCGAACCAGAAGTCAGCCTTGAATGATCCGTCTTGGAAGGCCCATGCCAAGTCTCTGTTTGTGCAGGAATTGGCAACTTTGCTGAACCGCAAGGGGCTGAAGGGTGCCTATAAGCGCCTTATTCTGGTCGCAAGCCCGCATGTTCTGGGATTGCTGCGCCGGCGTTTGCACAGTGAGGTGCTGGCCAAAGTTGTGGCTGAGGTCGATAAGACGCTAACGAACCACCCGCTCCACAAGGTCGAACAGGTTTTAAGGCAGCGTCTTAAGCCCACACACCGTTTAGCTTAACCCTGTTTGGGCGGCACATGCCGCCCAGCCGTACCGCGCGCGGTTAGATATTTGTGCGCAAGGCTGCTATTGCTGCATCGGCGCTGTCGACCCAGGTGACAAACGCAGCAAGCGACTGTTCGGTAAAACCCTGATCAACGACCTGATCCAGCAATGTTTTTAAAGCGTCCCAATAACCGTCAACATTCACCACGACAATAGGCTTGTAGTGCAAGCCCAGCTGCCGCCATGTGAGTGCTTCGAAAAGCTCGTCCAGCGATCCGGGGCCACCGGGTAGAACAACCACCGCGTCAGCATTCATGATCATGACTTTCTTGCGCTCGTGCATTGTTTCGGTGATCACGAAATGGGTCAGGTCGGTCTTGCCGACCTCGCGTTGAACCAGATGCACGGGTATGACTCCAAACGTCTCTCCGCCCGCGTTTTGAGCGGCGCGCGCAACCTCTCCCATCAGGCCGACATCACCCGCGCCATAGACCAGCCGCCAGCCCTCGCGCGCCAGCAGAGTCCCAAGCGATTTGGCCGCGCTGGCATAGGCTTTGTTAGCGCCATCGCGTGACCCGCAATACACACAGACAGACTTGTGAGACATGAATTTGACGCTCCGGGGTTGTGTCAGAGGTTTTGACCCGTGATAGCGGGATTGATAAATTGGCTCAACTGTCCGCCTGAACACATTCAGAAACCATGTGTTTGTGCTGCGGGGTGAAAGGAAAACAATGGACGCCAAGTCGGGAAACGGAAGTTCGAGCAACTTCGTATGGGGAGTCGTTGCCGCAATAGTCGCTCTGTTGGGCTTGGGCGGGGCATACCTGTCTGGTGCATTTGACAGCGCGCCGGACCAAGCGGATGCGCCTCAGGAACAAACTGCAGCTGCGCCTGCGCCCGAAGCATCAGAGCCGAGCGCACAGGCGGCGGACACCGAGACCGACGCTCCAGCCGACGCGGAACCAGACACTGTGGCAGAGGTCGATGCGGATGCCGACGCGGATGAACCCGCTCAGGAGGTGACGGAAGCACCTCAGATAACCGCTGCGGTTTTGGATCAGATCTTCGTCGAAAAAGATGGCAATGCGTTGCTGTCGGGTGAAGCTGCGCCCGGGAGTGAGATTCGGGTTTTGCTGGATGGCGAAGCTGTGCACAGCTTTACGGTCGACAATACCGGACAGTTTGCCGAGTTTGTTTCGATCCCGTTCAGTGAGGTTGCGCGGGGATTGGTGTTGGAAACGTCTGATGGTGAGGTGACTGCCCAATCCGATGACTACCTGATTGCGGCCCTGCCGAAACCTGTTGAAGAAGAGCAGGTCGCCAGCGCCGATCCTTCCGTAACACCCGAGGATAACGAGTCTGACACTGCTGCCCCGTCTGACGCCTCTGGCACCACAGACGCTGGGGAACAGCCCCAACAGCCTGCGGATACTGAGGTTGCTGAGGCTCCGGCCGAAAGCGCATCACCGGCTGAAGCCACATCAGATGATCAGCAAGTGGCGGTGCTGCGCTCGGGCGAAGAAGGGGTCGAACTGGTTCAATCTCCATCGACGGAGCCGACAGAGCCCGAGCAAGTGGAACTGGATACGATCGGCTATTCGGATACGGGCGATGTTCAATTGACGGGCCGGGTCACCGAAGGTTCGGCTGTGCGCCTCTATCTGAACAACCGTCTGGTTGCGGATGTTACGCCTGAGACAGGTGGCAATTGGAGAGGTGAGTTGCAGGGGATTGAACCCGGTGTTTACACCCTGCGCGTTGATGAGGTCGGCACCGATGGTACCGTTGTCAGTCGCCTTGAGACGCCGTTCAAGCGTGAGCCTGTCGAGGTTCTGCAAGCGGCAGACACCGCGTCAACCGCGGACGCCGCCGCTGAAACACCCCCTATACGCCAGGTCACGGTGCAAAAGGGGGATACGCTCTGGGCGATTTCGCGCGAACGCTTTGGTGATGGTGTCCTGTATGTGCGCCTGTTCGATGCCAACCGCGATCTGATCCGTGATCCTGATCTGATCTATCCGGGGCAGATTTTCACGATCCCCGAATAAAAACTTCTGGCCCTTTGAGGGCCAGACGATATCTCTGACCGCAGATAAGGCACGTGATGAGACGGACGGTCCCGATGACTTCTGACGAATTGGCCGAGATCGACGAACGCCGCTCGGGCTGGCGAACGATCCGCAAGGTGACGCCGTATTTGTGGCCCGAGGATGAGCCCTGGGTGAAACGCCGGGTGGTGATTGCGATGGCCATGCTGGTCCTTGCCAAGCTGATCGCTGTCTATACGCCAATCCTGTACAAAGGGGCGGTCGATGCATTGGCCGGCGAAGGGGTGCCGCCCGTGGCGCTGGGCGCAGTCGGTTTGACCGTCGCTTATGGTGTCGCGCGGATGATGACAGTGGGGTTTCAGCAGCTACGGGATGCAGCCTTTGCACCAGTGGGTCAGAGGGCCCTGCGCGCGCTGGCGCTAGAGACCTTCCAGCATATCCATCAGCTTTCGATGCGGTATCACGTCTCTCGCCGTACCGGTGGGCTTAGCCGGATTATCGAGCGTGGCGTCAAAGGGGTCGACTTTCTGCTGCGGTTCTTGCTGTTCTCAATCGGACCGCTGATCTTGGAACTGTTGCTGATCGCCATCATCCTGATGTGGCTGTTTGACGTTTGGTATCTGGTCGTCGTGGCGGCGACGATCACGCTATATATCTGGTTCACCTTTGCGGTTACCGAATGGCGCGTGAAACTGCGGCGCGAAATGAACGATCAGGATACCGAAGCGAACCAGCGCGCCATCGACAGCCTGTTGAACTTCGAAACCGTCAAGTACTTCAATGCCGAAACGCGTGAGGCAGAACGATACGATGTCTCGATGAAAGCCTATGCTGGGGCGGCTTTGAAAACAGCCTATTCATTGGCATTTCTGAATTTCGGCCAGTCCTTCCTGATCACCTGTGGCCTGATCGGTGTCATGGTGTTGGCCGCCATCGGGGTGCAAAATGGCTCACTCACCGTGGGTGATTTTGTGATGGTGAATGCCTACATGATCCAGATCACCGTGCCGCTGAATTTTTTGGGCACAGTGTACCGCGAAATCCGGCAGTCTTTGGTTGATATGGGTCAGATGTTTGATCTGTTGGAACAGCCTGCCGAGGTTGAAGACAAGCCCGCGGCGCCCGACCTTCAGGTCAACGGGGGTGAGGTTACCTTGCAGGATGTGCGTTTCGGCTATGAGGCCGAGCGCGAAATCCTCAAAGGTGTGTCCTTGACCGTCCCCGCCGGACAGACAGTGGCCATCGTTGGCGCGACCGGATCAGGTAAGTCGACCATCGGGCGTTTGCTGTTTCGCTTTTACGACGTCACCGGCGGATCGCTGAAGATTGATGGCCAGGATGTGCGTGATGTGACGCAGGACAGCCTGCATGCCTCTATCGGTGTGGTGCCGCAGGATACTGTCCTGTTCAATGACACCATCCGTTACAACATCGCTTATGGTCGGGATGGCGCGACGCAGGCGGATGTAGAAGAGGCCGCACGCGCAGCGCAGATACATGAGTTTATCACCTCTCTGCCTGAGGGGTACGATACCAAGGTTGGTGAGCGCGGGTTGAAGCTGTCCGGCGGTGAGAAGCAACGCGTTGGCATCGCCCGGACGCTACTCAAGAACCCACCTATTCTGCTGCTGGACGAGGCGACCTCGGCGCTGGACACTGACACCGAGCAGGAGATCAAGGATGCCCTGGCCCGCGCAGGTGAGGGGCGTACGGTGATCACCATTGCCCATAGGCTGAGCACGATTGCTGAGGCGGATCAGATCGTGGTTCTGGAAAGCGGCGAGATTATCGAACAAGGCACGCATGATGCATTGTTGGCGCAAGAGGGGCGTTATGCGCAGCTTTGGAGCCGCCAGCAATCAGATACTCAGGCAGCTTGAACTGATTTTTTTTCAGTAGTTGTTCGAGGTGAAAAAAGGGCCGTTTGATCCGGCCCTTTTAATTTACTCCGCAGCTTTCAATGGTGCACCGGGTGGTGCGTCTGGCGTTTTGTCCGCTGCTGCGGGTGGATCTGTCCAAACAAGCTCGGTCGCTTGCATCGCCCGCGCGCTGCGCCCGATGGCCATATCCTGCGCGATCTGGCTAGAGCGGCCTGCGGTGACGCGTGCCAGCACCCTGCCGAACCAGATCGCGTAGGTTGTCACCCAAACGCGCAGAGCCAGCATCGAGGGCGTGACAATCAACGTCAGAACCGTTGCGATGCCCAACCCGAAGACCACGGCAGTTGCCAGCTGCTTCCACCACAATGCGGTCGGGCTGTCGATTGTGTAGCCGCCATTGATGAAGTCCAGAGACAGGCCAAACATCATCGGCGTCAGGCCCGCCATGGTGGTTAGGGTGGTCAGCAGAACCGGGCGAATCCGGGCTTCGGCTGTGCGGACAATCGCATCAATACGCGGCATATAGCGGCTGTATTCCTGATAGGTATCGATCAAAACAATGTTGTTGTTCACCACAATCCCCGCCAGCGCCACGATCCCGGTGCCGGTCATGATGATCGAGAAGGGTTGCTCCATCACCAGCATCCCGATCAACACCCCGGTGGTGGACAGGACCACGGCCAGTAGAACCAGGATCGAGTTGTAGAAGCTGTTGAACTGCGCCAGCAGGATCACGAACATCAAGCCCAACGCACCGGCAAAGGCATTCATCAGGAAGGCCCCGGACTCGGCCTGATCCTCCTGATCGCCGGTCCATTCCCAGCTGATCGCGGGGTCGAAGGGGCTGGTGTCCAGCCACTCGGTCAGAACAGCGATCCGCTCGTTCGGGTTGATCAGGCTGGTCCGCGCATCACCATCGTCGATGGCTGTGCGCAGCTCGTCAATCGAAGCTGCACCCGTCAGCATCACCAGATCGAACTGCTTGCCATCCGGCATGGTCAGGGTTGATGCGGTGGGCTCTGTGCCGTCCTCAAGCGCGCGGACCACGGCCAGACGCTCTTCGGTGCCGTCACTGCCGTTCACAAACAGCTTGCTCAGGCCCGGTTCAACATCCGCTTTTACATCGTAGTAGCGCTCCTGATCAATGCGGTTGATCTCGGCCAGTTTGGGCACCGGTTGGCGTGTGACAAAGTTCGACAAGGGCACCAACCCGTCAGGTGTGCGGACTTTCAAGGTATCCAGCGTTGACAGCACCCGATCTTCCTCGGGCAGGCGAACGCGAATTTCGATTTCTTCATCCGTGCTATCAGGGCGCATCTCTCCCAGCAGAATGCCACGTGTGACCAGTTGAACCATCGCACCAACGGTCGCCACATCGGCGCCGAAACGGCCCGCTTTGGCAACATCCACATCAATCTGCCAGTCGATGCCGGGCAGGGGCAGGGTGTCTTCAACCTTGATCAGGCCGGGTGTCGTATCGAACTGCGCGCGTGCGGCGTCGGTGGCTGCGGTCAAGCTGTCCCAATTGTCACCCTTGATCCGCAGATGCACGGGCTTGGCCGAGGCGGGCCCTTGTTCTAGCGCCGCTATTTCGACAACAAACCCCGGCAGTTCGGCCAGTTGAGCCCCCAGCTCTTCCAGGACAAAGTCGCCGTCATACTCGGGGGCGACGGAATGGCGATCAAACAAGCCACCCAGAATGGGTTCGTGTACATTGGGGCGATCTTCCCATGGGATGATCTCGAACTGGACACGACCAACCGTGTCTGCCGGGGCTTCGGCCCCTCCATTGTTCTGATTCAGACCGCCTTCGCCCGCAAATGAGAACACATTGATAACTGCTGGATGCGCGGCAATAACCTGTTCTGCTGCCAGCACCATGGCGTCTTTTTCATCAAGCGACAGGTTCCCGCGGGCGCGCACATAGGCGGTGGCCTGTTCCGGCTCGCTTTCGACGAAAAACTCAACTCCGCGATTGTTTTCCCCGAAATATGTAACAACCGAAATAACGGCAAACCCCACAGCGACGATTGAAACGATTGGCATGATTGGATTGCCGACCAGAAACTTGATCGCATATCCGAAAGGCGTGTGCTCTTTCGCTGTATGAACGGTGGTATCTGGCGCGCGTTCGATTTTGGCGGCGCCCAGGGTTACCGACCCGGCAAATGCGCCGAAGATCATCAGCACAGCGCCCGCAAATGATCCACCAACCGGTAGCAAATATCCCGGATTCAGGACCTGCATCGCACCCAGGAAAACAAGGTAGAACGACGGTGCCACCAATACGGCACGCAACCACCATGGAGTGCGTGCGCGCAACCAGTTCGACGAACGGTCGAAGACACGGCTCAGCCGTCCGGACACGCCGCCCATGACCGGCAGGTAGATCAGCGCAACGATGAGCGAAGCGGACAGAACAAAGATCAGGGTAACCGGAAGCATCCCCATGAACTCACCCGGAATGCCGGGCCAGAACAGCATTGGCAGGAATGCGCAAAGTGTGGTGGCGGTTGACGAGACGATAGGCCAGAACATGCGCTGCGCAGCCTGCACATAGGCATGCATCGGCCCAACCCCTTCTTTGATGCGCTTGTCTGCGAATTCGACAACCACGATTGCGCCGTCCACCAGCATGCCCACGGCCAGGATCAAACCGAACATCACGATGTTCGAAATACTCACGCCCATGACCGCAAGGAAAGCGAAACACAGCAGGAACGACGTAGGGATCGCGAAGCCCACCAGCAAAGCTGCGCGCGAACCTAGCGAAGCTAGAACAACGATCATCACCAACGCAATCGCCGTCAGAACCGAGCCTTCCAACTGGCTGACCATCGAACCGACTATGCGGCTCTGATCATTTGACGTGCCCACATCGACAGCCGCCTGCAGTTCAGGCGGCCACTTGCTTTGCGCTTCGGCCACTGTTGCTTTGACCTGCTCAACCGTGTCGATCAGGTTGAACCCTTTGCGTTTCACTACCTGCAAAGCGACGGTTGGTACATTGTCGAAACGGGCCGTGCCTTCGCGATCTTCAAAGGTGTAATTGATCTCGGCCAACTCGCCCAAGGTTACAACCCGGTCGCCATTGACCTTGATCGGAAGGCCATACACGTCGCTTGGGGTTTTAAATGATGATGGGATTTTGACTGAGAATGTGCCCTGTGCAGTATCAACTTCACCGGCTGCGATCAGTTGGTTGTTGTTGCGAACAACATCAATCAACTCAGCTGCGGTGACGTTATAGGCTTCAAGCCTTAACGGATCGATGATGACTTCCAGCAGCTCGTCCCGATTGCCGGCGATCCCGGCCTCGAGCACTGAATCCAGTGCCTCCAGCTCGTCCTGCAGGTCTTTGGCGACGCGCGCCATCGTGCGTTCCGGCACAGCGCCGGTCAGGTTGACGATCACGATCGGGAATTCGGAAAAGTTTATCTCGAACAGCGAGTATTGTTCGGCCCCTTCCGGGAACTCGGCCTGCGCACTGTTCATGGCATCGCGTACATCTGCCATGATCGCGGTCTTGTCCCATCCGAAATCAAATTCGAGCGCGATACCGGCATAGTCTTCGGCAGCCGTGGCGGTCATTTCTTTCAGACCGTCAAGATCAGCGAGTTCCGTCTCCATTGGCTTGACCAAAAGGTTCTCGGAATCCTCGGCGGAAATGCCCGGAAACTGGACCGACACAAACAGGGCCGGGATTTCAATATCCGGCTCGCCTTCTTTCGGCAGATTCACATAGGCAAAGCCGCCAATGACCAGCGAAATGGCGATAAAGGCCAGAACCATTCGGGCCCGATCAGCGGCCCATGCGACAACACCTGTCATTGCGACGCTTCCTGATAGGTTGGGGCGACAGTGACGCCCCGGATCACGAATTCCTGTCCGACGACTATAATATCAACTGTTTCTGCCAATCCGCCAACCCAAACGCCCTCGGCCGTGTCGCGCAGCACGCGGATGGGTGCAAAATCGACAATATTCCCCGCTCCAACCGTCCGAACGCCCAATTGACCCTCGTTGTTCAGCGTCAATGCTGACTGAGGCAGCAAATGTGCCTTGGCCCCTTCGGCAGCAATGCGAATCGTGGCGGTTTGTCCATCGCGGATGGTCAGGTCCGCATTGGGCACGGTGATTTCCACCTCGAAGGTACGGGTGGTTTCATCCGCTGAACGGCTGAGGAATGTCACGCGGCCTTCAACCTGTCGACCCGTGACCAATTGTGCAGATGCTTCAGCACCGACTTGTACGCGATTGACCTCGGTCTCGGGTACAAATCCAACCAACTTGATCGGGTCCAGCTGAATTACCGTGGCACAAAGAGAGCCAGGCTGCATCAAGCTGCCCAATTCTGCCGTGTCGCTTTCCAGCAGACCTCGGAACGGGGCGTTTATGGTCAGGCGGTTGATCTCACGCTGAGCGGCTTCGACCTCTGCCGCGGCTGCCTCGATACCCGCGCGGGTGGCTTCTAACCCCGCTTCGGCGGATTTGATACCGGCTTCGGCGGTACTCATCGCAGCTTCGCTGGAAATACGACGGGTCTCTGATCCGAACCCGGTTTCTGACAACTTCTGAGCCGCCGTCAGATTGATCTGTGCCTCAGCAACAAGGGCGTGCGCTTCTTCCAGGCGCGCTTCGGATTCAGGGATACGGCTTTCCGCTTCCAGCTTCCGGGCCATCGCCTCGGCGAGGCTGGCGGGACGGCTGCCGGGATCAAGTTCGCACAGCAGATCGCCGCTTTCGACAAAGGCGCCGCGCCGCTTGGGTTCTGACACAACGGTTGATGTGGTTTCGGCCAGCACTTCAACCTGACGGTTTGCTTGTGTTTCACCGCGCAACAGAACGGCGCTGTCGATCTCGCGCGCTTGTGAGCGAATAGCCACCACGCGCACCGCGTCTTCGGCTGCGGCGTCCGGGTTTTCACCCTCAGCGGCGGCAGGCGCATCCGCGTCGTCGCGCCCGGCAAATGCAAATAGCGAGTCGCGCTCAAAAACCAGAAAATACAAAGCAACAATCACCAGAAGGGCGTTGATGAATGAAATCAACCGCATAAAGTGGTACTCCCAGAGTTCCGTATCAGAAAATATCTGACATTCATGCCTGTAGATGGGGTTCGGCATGTGGATTTTCTACGCTGAACTGAATAGTTCGGTTCACTTTTTTTCGCAAGGGCGGACTCTGGCATCAAGATCGTGCGAAATCCGGCTCTTGGCTTGGCCGTGGCGGCGGGGTATGACATGGCGCACGAATGCAAGACAGAACAGCCCGGGGGCAGGGATGAGCGATACCGACAGTTTCATCGATGAGGTCACAGAAGAAGTCCGGCGCGACCGGATGTACCTGCTGTTGCGCCGCTGGGGCTGGGTTGGTGTTGTTGCGGTCATCCTGATCGTAGGTGGCGCGGCCTTCAATGAGGTCCGCAAAGCGCGCGAAACAGCACGGGCACAGTCGCTCGGGGATGAGATTCTCGCGGCATTGTCCGAGAATGATTCCGCCGCACGGGCTGCTGGTTTGCAAGGGATTGAGACCCAATCTGCGGGTGGCGAGGCGGTTCTGAACATGTTGCTGTCCGCGTCGCAGATCGAAGCCGGTTCGGAGCCGGATGCAGTAGCCAGCCTGAATGCAATCGCTGTGCAGGGGGATCTGCCGGAAGTCTATCGCGCGATTGCAAGCTTCAAAGCGCTTTTGCTGCAGACAGATACGATGCCAGTTGCAGATCGGCGCTTGCAGTTTGAGGCGCTGGCCGCCCCTGGTGCACCGCTGCGTCTGCTGGCGGAAGAACAATTGGCGCTCATCGACATTTCCGAAGGCAATGTGGATGCGGCCCTGGATCGTCTGCAAGCGCTGCGACAAGATGCCGAGATCGGGATCGATATGCAGCAGCGTGCCGCGCAACTGATCACCGCTTTGGGTGGCGAGCCGGACCCGTTAGTGGCACAACAAGGCTAAGCTGACGGGAAGACAAAGGACAGGCGAGTTCGGATTGATATGGTAACAAATGTATTCTCCCGCATGGGGCTGCCCGCTGCGGCGATTGCCCTGACCACGTTGGCTGCCTGCCAAGAGCCCGAGGTTATACTTCCCGGCGCACGCGAAGACATCCGACCCGCATCCGATACCGAGACTGTGGAAACGCAAGGGTCGCAGCCCATCAGCCTGCCGGCGCAAACTGCGAACAGCAGCTGGTCACAAAGCCCCGGTACGCCTGCCTTCAGAACAACCCATGCCGCGTTGCGGGCTGCGCCGCAGCGGGTCTGGTCGGCTTCGATCGGTGCAGGCGACTCGCGCAAGCAGCGCATCACTGCTGAGCCCGTTGTCGCCGGTGGCCTGATCTACACGCTTGATGCGGCCAGCACCGTTTCGGCGGTGACGCCTCAGGGGCAGGTTGCATGGACTGCGGATCTTATCCCTGCCACGGACAAAGACGGTGATGCCACAGGTGGTGGCATGGCCTATGCGGATGGGGTTCTTTATGTGTCATCGGGTTTTGGCCGTCTGACCGCGTTGGACGCCAAAACTGGTGCCATTCGCTGGCAGAATCGCCTGAACGCAACAGGCAGTGGATCGCCCTTGGTGTCGGATGGGCTGTTATATCTGGTCGCGGGCGACGAGACCGGCTGGGCCATCACGACCAAGGACGGGCGCATCGCTTGGCAGATCGAAGGCACCCCGAGCGTCGGCAATGTCCTGGGTGCGCCTGCGCCGGTCATTGCCTCGGACCTCTCGGTATTTGCGTTCGGATCGGGGGACATCGCTGCCACTTTCCGTCGTGGTGGGATTCGACGTTGGAACGCCTCGGTTGCTGGTGGGCGTCGAGGGCGGGCCGCCGCCCAGATCGTGGATGTCACGGGTTCCCCGATGGTGGTCGGCGATACGATCTACATCGGAAACCACTCGGGCCGCACCGTTGCGTTTGACGCTGCATCGGGTGAGCGAAATTGGACCGCAGATGAAGGCGCGGTCGATACGGTTTGGCCTGCAGGTAACAGCATTTTCCTGATCAGTGATCGTAGCCAGCTGGTACGCCTGAGTGCGGCTGACGGGTCCGTCATCTGGGCGCAGGACCTGCCAGGTTTTGTAAAAGATCGACCAGGACGGCGCGGGCCGATTGTGGCCCATTATGGCCCGATTTTGGCGGGTGGGCGTCTTGTGGTGGCGTCCAATGATGGCTATCTGCGCTTCTTCAATCCGGTTGACGGATCGCTGATCAATCAGGTCGAGGTGCCGGGCGGCGCAACAACAACGCCTGTTGTGGCTAACCAGACATTATATGTCGTCTCGACCAAGGGTGATCTACACGCTTTTCGTTGACCCAAAGATACGCTAAAGGGCGCATCTTGAGTCTTGAAAGTTGAGAACATGTCACTGACCCTCGCCATCGTGGGGCGCCCGAATGTGGGCAAATCCACCCTGTTCAACCGCCTTGTGGGCAAACGTCTGGCTTTGGTTGATGACCAGCCCGGCGTGACGCGCGACCTGCGCGAAGGCGAAGGGCGGCTGGGCGATCTGCGGTTCACCGTGATTGATACGGCGGGTCTTGAGGATGCGACCGATGACAGCCTTCAGGGCAGAATGCGCCGCCTGACCGAACGTGCGGTGGATATGGCCGATGTGTGCCTGTTCATGATAGACGCGCGTACCGGGCTAACCCCAACGGATGAGATGTTTGCCGAGATCCTGCGCAAACGCTCGAAACACGTGATTTTGGCTGCCAACAAGGCCGAAGGCTCGGCGGCGGATGCCGGTGTGCTTGAGGCCTACAATCTGGGTCTGGGCGAACCTGTGCGTATGTCGGGAGAGCATGGCGAGGGGATGACGGATCTCTATGCTCAACTTATGCCCTTGGCAGATGCGGCTGATGAAAAGGCCGAGGATGACGCGCCCGTCGTCGATATTGAACTTGATGAGGATGGCGAGGGCGAAACTCCTCTGATTACCGCGGCCAAACCTTTGCAGGTTGCCGTCGTAGGCCGACCGAATGCTGGTAAATCCACACTGATCAATAAGATCATCGGAGAAGATCGTCTACTAACCGGCCCCGAAGCCGGGATTACCCGCGACGCGATCAGCTTGCGGATCGACTGGGCCGATCCCGATGGCGACAGCACTCCTATGCGGATTTTCGACACGGCGGGGATGCGCAAAAAGGCCAAGGTTCAGGAAAAGCTTGAAAAACTCTCGGTGTCAGATGGCCTGCGCGCTGTGAAGTTTGCCGAAGTTGTGGTCGTCCTTCTGGATGCGGCGATTCCCTTCGAGCAGCAGGACCTGCGCATCGCTGACCTGGCTGAGCGTGAAGGGCGCGCCGTGGTGGTTGCCGTCAACAAATGGGATATCGAAGAGGACAAGCAGGAAAAACTGCGTGACCTTAAGGAGTCATTTGAGCGTTTGCTACCGCAACTGCGCGGTGCACCTCTGATCACTGTATCGGCGAAGACGGGTCGCGGGCTCGAACGCTTGCGTGCTGCGATACTACGTGCGCATGACGTCTGGAATCGCCGCGTGCCCACGGCTGCGCTTAACCGCTGGCTGACCGCAATGCTGGAACAGCACCCGCCGCCAGCACCCCAAGGGCGTCGGATCAAACTGCGCTACATGACCCAGGCCAAAACCCGCCCGCCGGGGTTTGTGGTGATGTGTTCACATCCCGACAAGATGCCCGCCAGCTACACTCGCTATCTGGTGAATGGTTTGCGCGAAGATTTTGACATGCCCGGCACGCCGATCCGCCTGACCCTGCGGGGGCAAGGCGACAAGAACCCGTATAAGGGACGGCGCAAGAAAAATGCCGGTGCTTTGGCCAAGCATCTCAAGGGTAAGGCGTAACTGCGCCAATTTTCAGCGTTTTTAGCCTTGGGGCGTGACAGCGCCTTTTCCCCGCGCTAGCATTCGTCTGCGTGCATATGTTTTCATGCGCGCGGCTTGTACGCGGGCAATCCGCGCTTATTTTTGGTTCAATTTAACCAGGCCTCGTGGGGAGCGCATTGGATGGATCTTAGGGAATATACAAGACAATACGCAGTTCAGGATAACAGGCTGGCAGCGCTAAGCTATTTCGGAACTTTTGCGGTGTATTTTGCATCGCTGGCTCTGGCGATCGCGTTCGTGGATCGCTGGTATATCATGGTTCCGGCTGGCATCGTTTTTGCTTTCTCAGCCGTACGTCTTTACGTGTTGCAACACGATTGTGGGCACCATTCGCTGTTTGAGACACGGCAACAGAATGAATGGGCGGGGCATGGGTTGTCGCCGTTTACCTTCGCGCCGTTCGAGGTGATGAAGCAGAACCACAATCTGCATCATTCGGGGATCGGCAATCTGGAACACCGTGAAACCGGTGAAATCCACACCATGACCCTGCGGGAATGGTCTGAGGCAGACTGGAAGAAACGCCTGTTTTATCGCCTGTATCGCAATCCGTTCATCCTTGTGCCCGTTGGGGCGTTGTTCACCTATTTCATCCGCTATCGCTGGCCCAAGAACACGGTCCGATTCGGCGTTGCCGGTGTTCTTCTGCACAACCTGTCGATCATCGTGTTTCTGGGGCTGCTCTGGCTGATCGCGGGGACAACGGGCATTCTGGTCTGGCTTGTGTTTTCGTTTATCGGCGGAATGCTGGGTGTGTTCCTTGTCTATCTTCAGCACAACTTTGAAGACACCTATTGGGACAGGCGGCCTGATCTCGATCCTAAAATCGCAGCGCTACAGGGATCTTCGGCTTTGGACTTTGGATGGTGGTTCGATAATGCGGTGGCCTGTATCACCCTGCACGATATCCACCATTTCAATGCCCGCATCCCGTCTTACAGGCTGCGTGCATGCCACTATAACCTGCCGCCTGAATACACCCCGCGTCGGATCAAGTTTCCTGAGGCTATGGCAGCGCTGAACCTCAAACTTTGGGACGAAGATGCAAAGCGTCTGGTGCCTTTTCCGAAAAAGGGGCGCACGGCCAATTTGGCCCATAGCAGTTAAGATCGCAGCAAGTGGGCCTCGTGACTTGAAGGTCTGTATATTCAGTGTATATACGTAGATGCAGGGAATGAGAGAAAGGACCAACAATGACCGCAGTGACCAACGTAAAAGGTGTGGGAGACGTGCTCGCCACAGCTTTGGCCGCCAATGGCTTTAAGACAGCAGAAGCCATGGCAAAGGCCAAGCCCGAAGATTTGGTCAAGGTTCCCAGAATTGGTCTGGCGCGCGCGGCTGTCCTGATCGCTGCCGCCAAAGAAGCAATTGCCGCGAAACCCGCCACCGCGAAGCGCGCCCCGGCAACGCGGCGTGCTGCGACACGCAAACCGGCGGCCCGCAAACCCGCGACCCAAAAAACTACTACGCGCAAAACAGTTGCTGCCGCTGCAGCCGAAAAACGCGCGGAAGAAGCCTCGAAGAAAGCCGCAGAGGAAAAAGCTGCTGCTGAAGCTGCCGAAGCGAAGGCCAAGAAGAAGGCCAAAGCCAAAGCAAAGGCTGAGAAGGCTGCCAAGAAACGCGCCGAGATGGAGGCCGCGTTTTCGAAAGCCAAGGACAAGGTGAAGGCCAAGTCTAAAAAGGACAAGAAGTCCAAAAAGGACGATAAAAAGAAAGACGCTGGCAAGAAAGACAGCAAGAAGAAAGAAAAGAAAAAAGATAAGAAAAAGGCGAAGAAGTAACCTATCTTTGCCCCATTGTCTGAAAAGCCGGCGCTGATCGAAGCGCCGGTTTTCTTATGTTAGTGTACCGTCTGTTTGAAGCGTCAGCTTACCGCCCAGATAGGGGCTCAGTACCTCGGGCAGGGTCACGGTACCATCTTCGTTCTGACCGTTTTCAAGTACGGCGATCAGGCAGCGCCCCACAGCCAGACCCGAGCCATTCAAGCTGTGAACATATTCCGGCTTGCCGCCGCCTTCTGGGCGGAACCGGGCGTTCATGCGGCGGGCTTGGAAATCCCCGGTGGTCGAGACCGAGCTGATTTCGCGATAAGTATTCTGACCCGGCAACCAGGCTTCGATATCAAAGGTGCGGCGCGCGCCAAAGCCCATGTCGCCAGTGCATAGAACGACGGTGCGATAGGGGATGCCCAGCTGTTCCAGCAAGTCCTCGGCACAGCGCAGCATGCGCTTTTGTTCCTCATCCGATTTGTCCGGATGAGTGATCGAGACCATCTCGACCTTTTCGAACTGATGCTGCCGCAGCATACCGGCGGTGTCTTTACCCGCACTACCGGCCTCGGACCGGAAACAGGCGGTGTGGGCCGTCATGCGGATGGGCAGGGCGGCTTCATCCAGAATGTCACCGGCCACCGAATAGGTCAGCGTCACCTCGGAGGTGGGTATCAGCCACCAACCATTGGTGGTTTGATAGCTGTCATCGCCGAATTTCGGCAGCTTGTCGGTGCCGTACATCGCCTCATCCCGAACCAGAACGGGGGTTTGCATTTCGGTCAGACCATTCTTGTCGATATGTGTGTCAAGCATGAACTGGGCCAGTGCCCGGTGAATGCGCGCAACGCCTTTTGACAGGTTCACAAAGCGGCTACCGCTGGTCTTGGCGGCGGTTTCAAAATCCATCGCTGCGGCAACGGCGGGGATGTCGTAATGCTCCTTCGGGGCAAACTCGAAGATGCGGGGATTTCCCCAGCGGTTCACTTCGACATTGTCCTCTTCATCCGCACCCTGGGGTACGTCGTCCGCGGGCAGGTTGGCGATGCGCGCCAGTTGGTCGGTCAGCAGCGCATCAAGGTCCTTGGCCTCGTTCTGCATCTGGGCGATTTCGGCCTTTTTCTGCGCCACAAGCGCGCGCAGTCGTTCGAACTCGGCTTCATCCCCGCGACCCTTGGCGGCGCCGACCTCTTTGCTGGCCTTGTTCTGTTCGGCCTGCGCGGTCTCAGCGGCCAGAATCTTGGCGCGACGGCTTTCATCCAGCCGCAGCAGATCTGACGACACCGGCGCATCCCCACGGCGCGCAAGGGCGGCGTCAAAGGCGGCAGGGTTTTCGCGTATGGCGCGGATGTCGTGCATGGTTCAGATCCTTAATGCGTGAATCACTAAAGCCGCTTATGCACCATATGGCAGCAAGGGTGTAGCACCCGTTAAGCGATTTCCGCCTAGGCCTTTTCATCCCCTTCAACTTCATGCGCCAGATGGCCGTCCCAACCTTCAGTCGGAATTTTGGGCTCTGGCGGATCGGCGATGTAAGACGGCGTCATGATCTGGACGTTGTTCTCGTTGAACACGGCCACGATGTTACGGTGCAGATCAGATTTGATCTTGGGAATGATGCTGCCTCGAGTGGTATATCCGTTGATCTGATAGTTGATCGCGTAGTCAGCCAACGCAGTCCACAAAACGAAGGGTTCTGGTTTGGTCTTGATGCTCTTGGTGCGATGCGCGGCTTCGATCAGCATCGCCTCGATCTTTTCAGGTGGCTCCTCGTAACCAATGCCAACCGTTGTGTGCAGCAACAAGCCGCTGCCATCGGTTTTCTTCGAGAAATTCACAACGTCCGAATTCATCAACTGGGAATTTGGGATTGAGATCAACTCGTTCTTGATGGATTTCAGATGGGTCTCCATCAGCTTGATCTGCACCACGTCGCCGATGTGATCGCCGATCTGAATGCGATCCCCAATCGAGGTTGATCGGCGATAGATCACAAACAAGCCAGCCAGCATGTTCGACACAACCGAGTTCGCGCCTAGCGACAGCATAGCCCCCACAAGGATGGTCAGCCCCTGAAAGGCTGCCGAGTCCGAGCCCGGAATGTAAGGCACCGCAAATACAAGGGCGATTAGAACGACGACAACCCGGGCGATGTTGAAGGTTGGATTGATCCAGTGCCTTTCGAAATCCCGCATCTCAAAAGACCCGGCCTCGACCGCGTCGAAAAATACTCGCATTCCCCGGATGATATACAGCGTGATCCATGTGATCAGCGCCAGCATGATCAAGTTGGGGATGTAACTAACAATGCCGCGGAAGATCAGCAGGACCGGTTCGGTCAGGTAGGTTAGCAGCAATTGGGCAAAATACCGAGTTTCGGCAAACGACAGCAGCACGAAGGACAGGTAGTAATAGAAACCCAAAAAGAAGAGGATCAGCAGGATAAAGTTGAGCCCATAGCGGATCAGGGCGGCAATCGCTTCGGCCTGGACGCTTTTGGCCGTCACGGTTTCAACGTCTTTCAAATAGCCTTGAACGATTTCCAGCGTGCGCCGCTTGATCCGTCGGTGCAGCCAAAGGATCAGCACGATGAAGACCACAAACCCAAAGGTCCAACCAGCGGCCTCGATTGCGCCGGATACGCGGGCCTCGTCGCTTCGGTTGGCACGGTAGGTGACGATTGCTTCGCGGATCGCATCTCCCTGCAACACGCTGATAATATCGATCTCCATCTGGTCTAGTTCGGCATCCGCCTCGGTTGCCACGGACACAACAACACCATCTGCAAGAATCTCTGTTCCGAGCTCGCTGTCCCGATAGGTGATCTCGACATTCAGGCTTTCTGATGATTCAGCGATTTCAATGATCCTGTTCTGGACCCGTTCAGCCCGTTCATTGGCAGGCAGAGCAGAGGAACCACGTAGGAAGAAGAGCGGATCACCGTCGATCACCACGGGCGCTTTGAACACATCAGAGTCAGCAGCTTCAGTCTCGGACGGCTCAGGGGGCGCTTCCTGAGCTTGGGCCGATGTTGTTAGCGCAGCCAACAGCACCAGAGCCGACAGCCAAAGCTTCAATATCTGCAAATGTTTGTAGAGAATTCTCATCACGCCCCCATAAGGCCGACTATACCCAAGATGATCCGTGTTCATAGGGCATATCTGCAACGCTCTGATCCGTCTTTGAGTGCCTCGGAGCGGTGCAGGTGGGTCACACCGCCGCCTTTGCTTGCAAACAGGCATATCAGCGCATAGGTTCCCGCCAAATTTGCGGAACCAAACCGCAGCACAAAGCAAAGGAATATCCCATGGAAGGTGGCGCAATCGCCCAGTTTCTCCCGCTGATCCTGATCTTCGCGATCATGTATTTTCTGTTGATCCGTCCGCAGCAAAAGAAGATGAAAGAACATCAGGCCATGGTCGAAGCGGTGCGCCGTGGTGATCAAGTTGTTACCCAAGGCGGTCTGATCGGCAAAGTGTCGAAGGTCAAGGAAGGCGAAAACGAGATCGAGGTCGAGATCGCCGAGGGTGTCAAGGTTCGCGTGGTCAAATCAACCATCGCTCAAGTTCTGAACAAGACCGAACCTGCGAAGTAACTTCGCCTGACAATTCCTTGAAAAGGCAGGGTAATGCTGCAAATTGATACCTGGAAGCGGGTTCTGATCTGGCTGGTCTGCGTGACCGGCCTGCTCTTGGCCCTGCCGAATGCGTTTTACACGCGGGTCGAGCTTTCGAACGACGCCAAAGCTGCGATTGAGCTGGGCGCGGATACGCCAGAAAATCAGGCCGAGGCCGCGTTATGGCCGAACTGGCTGCCATCTTCGCTAGTTAATCTGGGCCTTGATCTTCGGGGCGGCGCGCATCTGCTGGCCGAGGTAAAGGTAGAAGATGTCTACGAAGCGCGGATGGAGGCGATGTGGCCGGAAATCCGCGACGCGTTGCGGGATGAACGGTCCACAGTGGGTACGATCCGCAGGCAGGACGCAGCACCCGGTGAGATTCGTGTGCGCATCAGCCAGCCCGAAGGCATGCCCCGCGCGCTTGAGGTTGTTCGAGGGCTTGCCCGTCAGGTACAAACCCTAACCGGGGTTGGTGCCACGGATATTGAAGCCCGCGCCGATGGGGACACGATCGTCGTTCAACTGTCTGAAGCCGAGAAGCTTGCCTCGGATGACCGAACGGTACGTCAGGCGCTGGAAATCGTGCGCCGCCGGATTGATGAGGTTGGTACGCGTGAACCAACCATCCAACGTCAGGGTTCGGATCGTATCCTGATCCAGGTGCCGGGGATCGGCAGCGCTGGAGAGCTGAAGGATATTATAGGAACCACGGCGCAGCTGACCTTTAACCCCGTGATCAATCGCGGCACCGATCCAGATGCCGTCGCTGGCATCGGTCAAGAGGTGGTGCCGTCGATTGATGAAAACGGTATCTTCTACATCATCGAATCCGCTCCGGTGGTTACCGGTGAGGAACTGGTGGATGCGCAGCCCTCTTTTGACCAAAATGGCCGCCCGGCTGTCAGCTTCCGCTTTAACACTTCGGGCGCCCGGAAGTTTGGTGACTACACTCGCGACAATATCGGCGCGCCGTTCGCGATTGTGCTGGATGATGAGGTCATCTCGGCCCCTGTTATCCAAAGCCATATCCCGGGTGGGTCTGGGATCATCACCGGAAATTTCACCGTTGAGGAAAGCACTAACCTTGCAATCTTGCTTCGCGCGGGTGCCCTGCCGGCAGAGTTGGTCTTTCTGGAAGAACGCACAATCGGACCAGAGCTGGGCCAAGACAGTATCGATGCAGGTAAGGTCGCAACCATTGTGGCATTTGTGGCAGTGCTGGCCTTCATGGCGCTCAGCTACGGGTTGTTTGGTCTCTTCGCCAATGTCGCGCTCATCATCAACGTGGGCCTTCTGTTCGGCCTTCTATCCCTCATCGGAGCTACATTAACTCTACCAGGCATCGCGGGCATAGTTCTAACAGTTGGTATGGCCGTTGACGCCAACGTGCTGATCTTTGAACGAATCCGAGAAGAACTGAAATCCGCTAAAGGCCCGGCACGCGCGATCGAGCTGGGTTATGAAAAGGCGCTGTCAGCTATTGTGGACGCCAACGTCACCACGTTCATCACCGCCGTGATCCTGTTTGCCATGGGCAGCGGGCCGGTACGCGGATTCGCGATTACACTGGGGTTGGGTATTCTGACCTCGGTCTTTACGGCGATCTTCGTCACGCGACTGTTGGTTGTGATCTGGTTCGAACGCCGCCGCCCGAAAACGATCGAGGTTTGACATGAGACTGAAACTCGTACCCCAGAACACCTCGTTCGATTTCTTCAGCCGCTGGAAGCTCTGGCTGGGTATCTCGGGCCTGATGATGGTCATCGCCTTCACCTCTTTCCTTTTGCAGGGGCTGAACTTTGGTATCGACTTCCGCGGTGGCACGACCATTCGGACCCAAAGTGCGGTTGAAATTGACGTGGGCACCTATCGCGATGCCATCGCGCCTTTGGGGCTTGGCGATGTGACGATCACCGAGATTTTTGATCCGACCTTTGGCCCGGACGAAAACGTTGCGATGATCCGCATTCAGGCGCAGGCTGATGCCGAAGCGGTTGAGGCGGCGACAATCACCGCCGTCGAAGAGGCGTTAAAAACCGTGATCCCGGATATCCAGTTTGTCTCAGTCGAATCGGTCGGCCCGAAGGTATCTGGCGAATTGATCCAAACGGCGATCATCGCCGTGGCATTGGCCATCGGGGCGGTGCTTGTCTACATCTGGCTACGCTTTGAGTGGCAATTCGCACTGGGCGCGGTCGCGGCTCTTGTGCACGATGTGATCCTGACCATCGGTATCTTCTCGGAACTCCAAATCCGCTTTGATCTGGCCATCATCGCTGCACTGCTGACCATCGTCGGCTACTCGCTGAACGATACCGTGGTCGTGTTCGACCGGGTGCGCGAGAACCTGCGGAAATACAAAAAGAAAGACCTCAAAGAGGTGCTCAACATCTCGATAAACGAAACGCTTAGCCGGACGGTGATGACCTCGGTTACCACCCTTCTGGCGCTGATTTCGCTTTATGTTTTGGGCGGTGACGTGATCCGCGGTTTTGTTTTCGCGATGATCTGGGGCGTGATCGTGGGGACCTATTCGTCGGTCTTCGTGGCCTCAACCATCCTGTTGTGGTTGGGGGTTAAGCGAGACTGGTCCAAGCCATCAAACAACGCGGGCAACCAGTTTGCCAACGTGGATGCCTGAGCTTTTCGGCCAGTCCCCTCAGGGGCTGGCCATCATTGTCTTTGCCGCAGGTCTCAGCGGCGTTGTGCGCGGGTTTTCAGGTTTTGGAACTGCGCTGATCTTCCTTCCCCTTGCAACGCCGCATTTGGGTCCGTTTGGTGCCCTGATCGGTTTAACCATCATGGATGTCTTCGGCCCTTTGCCCAACCTGCGAAGGGCTTGGGTGTCTGTGAATCAGGCCGACCTGTGGCGCTTGGTAATAAGCTGCGCCTTGGTCTTGCCCGTAGGCCTGTGGCTTCTTACCCAAGTCGACCCAGATGTGTTCCGCTACGCGGTCAGCGGCCTTGCGCTGGCCATGCTAGCCATCTTGATCCTGGGCCTGCGCTATCACGGTCACGTCAGCCACATGATGGTCAACGCGATCGGTGCCGCAGCGGGTTTCCTGGGCGGCGTTGCGGGCCTCCCGGGGCCAGCTGTCATTCTTTTTTATATGTCACGCCCGCTGCCGGTCGAGGTGATCCGGGCAACCATCTTGTTGTTCCTTCTAGCGTTCGACTTCCTGCTGCTGGGGTTTTTGACGGCAATGGGGCAAGTCACCTATGCAACCGCAGGTCTGGGGCTTGCGCTTGCGATACCAAACCTGCTGGGCAATTGGCTGGGCGGCTGGCTATTCCGACCTGAGCGCGAGCGCATCTACCGCAACGCAGCCTATCTGGCGATTGCCTTTGCCGCCTTGTCCGGCCTGCCGCTTTGGGGGTAAAAGACACGCATGCGATTGAATGAGATCACCTATACAAATGCCCAGCCAGTCGATGGCTATGGCCCCGGTTTTTTTCGCATTGGTGGTCAGTTGCATCACGGCGGCATCCTGACCGGTCCAACAGGAACAACACTCTGGGACGGCTATGCACAGGTCGACGATCTGCTGGCACTTGCAGATGTGGTCGATGTCTTGTTCATTGGTACAGGCGCTGAGCTATCCCATATTCCAGCAGACCTGCGCAACGCTTTGGAAGAGGCGGGCCTTGGTGTCGAGATCATGAATTCACCCGCCGCATGCCGCACCTATAACGTGCTGCTCTCTGAAGGTCGCCGCATCGCGCTTGCCTTGATCCCCGTGTAAACGGATCCTCCTTCATCTGGCCAAAAAATATCCCGGAGAGCGCGAGAGGCTGGCCTCTCGCTCCCGCACTCACCATATGAACAGGCCTATGAACCCTGCGGCAAATCCATCCTTTTGCCCGCCTCTCCAATCAGATAAGCGATGGATATGACACTCACGGTGACAAATCTGGCGATTGCGCGTGGCGGCATTCCCGTGCTCGAAGGGCTGAGCTTCTCGCTTGCCCCCGGTCAGGCTCTGATCGTTCGCGGACCGAACGGCATCGGCAAGACAACGCTGCTGCGCACTTTGGCAAGTCTGCAACCACCGCTGTCCGGGCGTATCGACGGGGCCGAGGATCAGATCGCCTACGCCTCTCATTCAGACGGGTTGAAACCAACCCTGACCGTGACCGAGAATCTCACCTTTTGGGCTGAGGTCTTCGGAACGCATGACATCCAGCCCGCATTGGATGCCTTTCATCTGAACGCGCTTGCAGATCGCCACGCGGGCAATCTGTCAGCAGGTCAAAAGCGGCGGCTGGGCTTGGCGCGCATGTTGGTGACGGGCCGATCAATCTGGGCCTTGGATGAGCCGACCGTTTCCCTGGACCAAAGCGCGGTGCAAATGTTCGCGTCAACCGTACAAAGACATCTGGGGCAGGGCGGCTCCGCCCTGATCGCCACCCATATCGATCTGGGTCTTGAAGCTGAAATACTGGATGTCGGTCCCTACAAAGCCCGTCTTGACCTGACCGATGACCTGGACGGAGGGTTCCTGTGATCGCTCTGCTGCTGCGCGACCTGAAACTGGCCTTCCGGGCCGGGGGCGGCTTTGGTCTGGGGCTGGCCTTTTTCCTGATCGTGACGGTTCTGGTGCCCTTTGCAGTTGGCCCGCAGTCGGCGCTGCTGTCCACCATCGCACCCGGCATTCTATGGCTCGGTGCGCTCCTGGCCTGTCTGCTTTCGCTCGACCGTCTCCTCGCGTTGGATTGGGAGGATGGATCACTGGATCTTCTCGCAACGGCCCCGTTGCCGCTCGAAGCCATTGTGTCGATCAAAGCGCTTGCACATTGGATCACCACGGGTTTGCCATTGGTCTTGGCTGCGCCTTTTCTAGGCATCTTGCTGAACCTGCCAGCACCGGGCTTTTTTGGGCTGGTGATCTCACTGCTGCTGGGCACCCCGGCCATGAGCGTGATCGGCACCTTCGGCGCGGCCTTGACCGTTGGGCTCAAACGTGGGGGGTTACTTCTTTCGCTCTTGGTGCTGCCGCTCTACGTTCCGACTCTGATTTTCGGGGCAGAGGTCGCCCGTCGCGGTGCGACCGGAATGGACACACAGACCCCGCTGCTGATGCTGGCCGGGATTACCGCCGCCACGATTGCCTTGCTGCCATTTGCCAGCGCGGCTGTGCTACGGATCAATCTGCGGTGAAGCGCCACATTCTTGACGGAGGTCAATTGAGAAACTGCCGGTTTCAGACTAGATATCAGCCATGACAATCGCAGCCAGAGCCAACGCCCTTTGGGAATATGCCAATCCGCGCAAATTTCTTGCCACCAGCGAACGCATCTTGCCGTTTTTCTGGATCACCTCAGCATTGTGTCTGATGGTCGGGCTTGTCTGGGGCTTTTTCTTCACGCCGGACGATTACAAACAGGGATCGACCGTCAAGATCATCTATCTGCATGTTCCTGCGGCATTGATGGCCATCAACTGCTGGCTGATGATGCTGGTAACCTCGTTGATCTGGCTGGTGCGCCGCCATCATGTCAGCGCTCTGGCTGCCCGAGCCGCAGCCCCAGTGGGCATTGTCATGACTCTGATTGCATTGGCAACCGGAGCCATCTGGGGCCAGCCCATGTGGGGCACCTGGTGGGCGTGGGATCCGCGCTTGACCTCATTCCTGATCCTGTTTCTGTTCTACCTTGGCTATGTGGCGCTTTGGGAAGCAATAGAAGACCCTGATACGGCGGCCGACCTGACATCGGTCCTGTGTCTAGTGGGCTCGGTCTTCGCCATTCTCAGCCGCTATGCAGTGAATTTCTGGAACCAAGGCCTGCATCAGGGCGCATCCGTTATGCGGGCCGGAGCCATCACAGGCACAGATACCGAGGAGAAGGTGAGTAACATCTTCTTTTACCCGCTTCTGATCTGCATCATCGGCTTTGTTTTGCTGTTCATCGCGCTGGTTCTCTACCGCACAGGCACCGAAATCCGCGCGCGGCGCGTCAAGGCCCTGCTGGCACGTGAAAGGGTGGGCGGATGATCCCCGATCTTGGAAAATATGCAGATGCTGTTCTGTGGTCCTATGCCGTTTCAATCGGCTTGCTGCTGGCGCTTGTCGCGATCAGCGTGATGCGCGGCCGCAAAGTACGGACCGAGATGGAAAAGGTTGAACAAAGAGTGACGCGCAATGGCTAAGATTTCGCCCCTTATGATCGCGCCACCCCTGATCTTCGGCGCATTTGCGGTTCTTGCCGGGATTGGCATGTTCCGTGAGGATCCCGACGCGCTGCCTTCGGCGCGGCAAGGACAGCCTGCACCACCTGTCGTCCTGACCGAGTTTCCCGGCAAAACCTTGTTCAACGATGAAACGCTAAGGGATGGCAAGGTTAAGCTGGTCAATTATTGGGCCAGCTGGTGCGCGCCCTGCCGGGCCGAGCATCCCAACCTCGAAGCGCTGTCTGCCGAAGGCATCCCCGTCTACGGCATCAACTACAAAGATCAGCTGGATAATGCCGAAAGCTTTCTGCAAGAACTAGGCGATCCCTATTCAGGCATAGGCCGAGACGAGCAGGGGCGTATGGCTCTGGATTGGGGCCTCTACGGCGTGCCCGAGACCTATGTGATCGATGGCGAGGGTACCGTGATCCTACGCTTCGCCGGGCCGATCACGCGGCGTGTCATCGAAAGCACGATCCGGCCTGCTCTGGACCAGGCGGCAGGCGGCTCATAACCGATACCCGCCGGTAACGCCCAGAACTTCACCCGTAATGAAACTGGCGTCATCCGAGGCCAAAAACCGAACAGTCTTTGCAATATCTTCTGGCCGGCCTACGCGTCCAACTGCGGTATCCTTGACGAATAAGGCGGTCAGGTCATCCGGGCGCGGCGCCTCGGGGATGTTGATCGCGCCAGGGGCCACGGCGTTCACACGAATACCCTTGGGCCCCAGTTCTTTGGCCATACCACGCGTCCACAAGTTCAGTGCGGCTTTGCTGGCCCCATAGGTCACCGCATCCTTGGGCGGCAGAACGGCATTCATCGAAGAGATGCTGACAATCGCGGCGCCCGGTTTCAGATGCGGCAAAGCTGCGGTCAGCAAAGCGGCGGGCACCAGCAGGTTCAGGTCTAATATGGAGAGGTGATCATCCTTATCGAACACGTCTTTCGGGGTCATCGTAACCGCTCCGGCATTGTTCACGATCAGATCGAGACGTCCAAACTTTTCTATGACCTGCTGAATAACCGCCTCGGGCTGCCCTTCTGCTGTTAGGTCAGAACGCAAGGCCAGACACTCGCTTTTCTCCTTGGGTTCGCTCGCCAACCAAGTGAACGCCACATGGTGGTCGCCGCGCAATTCGTCGACAATTGCGCGCCCAATTCCGCGCGCGCCGCCTGTTATCAATGCCACTTTATCCATACCAGCCTCCTTGCGCTGACCAGACCCGGATTATGGGCGATATTCAACTTCTTCTGTTCGTAAATACCTCGGAGCGCGAGGCAGAGCCTCGCTAAAAAATGCAAAAAGGACGCCCGTAGGCGTCCTTTTACGGCCACGAACAAAGCGGCCTCAGCCAGCCTTGGCGAGATTTCGCAACACATAATGCAACACACCGCCATTTTCGATGTATTCAATCTCGGGCGCGGTATCGATCCGGCACTTCAGGGTGATGGTCTTCTCGGACCCATCGCCATAGGTTATCGTGCAGGGTACCTCTTGCAACGGCTCGACCGTATCCAACCCATGAATCGACACTGTCTCATCACCTTTCAGGCCCAGTGTTTTGCGTGTGTCCCCGCCCGTGAATTCCAGCGGAATAACACCCATGCCAACAAGATTTGACCGGTGGATGCGCTCAAAGCTTTCCGCGATCACGGCCTTCACACCCAACAAGGCGGTCCCTTTGGCTGCCCAGTCGCGGGACGAGCCCGCGCCATATTGCTCGCCGCCGAATACCACCAAGGGCGTGCCCTGTTCCTGATAGGCCATCGACGCCTCATAGACCGAGGTCTGTTGGCCATCAGGTCCTTTCGTGTACCCGCCTTCAACGCCATCCAGCATCTCGTTCTTGACGCGGATATTGGCAAAGGTACCGCGCATCATGATCTCGTGATTGCCGCGGCGTGATCCATACGAGTTGAACTCGCGTGGCTGCACCTGCCGTTCGATCAGATACTTCCCGGCAGGGGTGGTGGTCGCGAAAGATCCGGCGGGCGAGATATGATCAGTGGTGATCATGTCCCCAAGTATCAACAGCACCTTGGCCCCATTGATATTCGAGATGGTGCCCGGTTCAGCCCCCATACCCTGGAAGTAAGGCGGGTTCTGGATGTAGGTTGAGGTTGGGGGCCAGTCATAGGTTTCTTGTTGCGGCACCTCAACGCTCTGCCATTTCTCGTCGCCCTTGAAGACGTCCGCATATTTAGACTGGAACGCCTCGCGGGTCACGGTCGCCTGAACAAGTTCCGCAATCTCAGCTTGGCTGGGCCAAAGGTCTTTCATGTAGACATCGTTGCCATCCTTGTCTTGACCGATGGGGTCCGAAGTCAGGTCAATATCCAGCGTACCGGCCAACGCATAGACCACAACCAGCGGCGGCGAGGCCAGATAGTTGGCGCGTACATCAGGCGAGATACGGCCCTCAAAGTTGCGGTTGCCCGACAGAACCGACGTGGCGACCAGATCACCTTCGGCAATGGCGTCGCTGATTTCTTTCTGGATTGGGCCCGAGTTCCCGATACAGGTGGTGCAGCCATAGCCCACAAGGTTAAAGCCAATCTTGTCCAGATCATCCTGCAAGCCAGCAGCCTCAAGATAGGCCGAAACGACCTGCGAACCGGGTGCCAGAGAGGTCTTGACCCAAGGTTTGCGATCCAGACCCAGCGCAGCCGCCTTGCGTGCCACCAGACCGGCACCAATCATCACATAGGGGTTCGAGGTGTTGGTGCAGGAGGTGATCGAGGCGATCACGACCTTGCCCGATTCCATCTTATAGTCTTCGCCTTTGACAGCGACTTCCTTACCCATCGGGCGTTTGAATGTTTCGGCCATTTCCTTTGTGAAGGCGGCTTTGGCGTCGGTCAGCGCAACATAGTCCTGCGGGCGTTTCGGGCCCGAGATGGCAGGGACGATGGTGCCCATATCTAGCGTCAATGTATCGGTGTAGATCGGCGCATAATCCGCCCCGCGCCAGAACCCGTTTTCCTTGGCATAGGCTTCGACCAGCGCGATCCGGTCCTCATCACGGCCCGTATTGCGCATATAGCGCAGGGTCTCTCCGTCGATGGGGAAGAAGCCACAGGTCGCACCGTATTCAGGCGCCATATTGGCTATGGTCGCGCGATCCGCCAGCGGCAGATGGTCCAGACCTTCGCCGTAGAATTCAACGAATTTGCCGACGACGCCTTTTTCACGCAGCATCTCGACTACTTTCAGAACCAAGTCCGTACCGGTCGTGCCTTCGACCATGGAGCCTGTCAGCTCAAAGCCCACAACCTCGGGGATCAGCATTGAGATAGGCTGACCGAGCATCGCGGCTTCGGCCTCGATCCCGCCGACGCCCCAGCCCAGCACGGCCATGCCGTTGACCATGGTGGTGTGGCTGTCGGTACCAACCAGCGTGTCAGGATAGGCGACCTCATCGCCGTTTTGATCGGTATCGGTCCAGACAGTCTGGGCCAGATACTCAAGGTTCACCTGGTGGCAAATACCAGTGCCGGGGGGCACAACGCGGAAGTTGTTGAACGCGGTTTGACCCCATTTCAGGAACTGGTACCGTTCCATGTTGCGCTCATATTCGCGGTCCACGTTCATCTGAAAGGCGCGTGGGTTGCCGAACTCGTCGATCATGACCGAGTGGTCGATGACCAGATCGACCGGGTTCAACGGGTTGATCTTTTGTGCGTCGCCACCTAAGCCCTTAATCCCGTCGCGCATCGCGGCAAGGTCGACGACCGCCGGAACACCGGTGAAATCCTGCATCAGAACGCGGGCAGGGCGATAAGCGATCTCTCGTGGGTTTTTACCCCCGTTCGCACCCCATTCGGCGAAGGCTTTGATGTCATCGACCGAGACCGAGAAACCCTCATCCTCGAACCGCAGCATGTTTTCGAGCACTACTTTCAACGCGGCGGGCAGGTTCGAGAAATCGCCGAGACCGGCCTCTTGCGCGGCTGGGATCGAATAGTAGGAAATGGATGTGCCATTCACACTCAGGCTGCGGCGGGTTTTGGCGGTGTCCTGTCCGACTTTGATGGGCATCTTCTGGCCTCCCTCTCAAATGACTTGGATTATGGGGTCGCTACGCTTTATCTGCATCACTAGGGCTGTCGGTTCAAGGGCGATCAGCGCGTTTGATGTGTATTTTGTATACTATTGTACACAATAACCCAAGGGCATTCTTACCGCGTTTCAAGAAACCTTGATTGGAGGTTGAACGTCAAAGCAGCTAAACCTTCTGAGCAGCCCAAACTAGCCAAGGCCTACCGATGTTTAAAGCCACTATAGTCACAACCGCTCTTTCCCTTCTGCTCGCGGCCCACGCTGCGGCCGAAGAAGACCCGGTTGTGATCGAGCTGTTTACCTCGCAGGGGTGTTCGTCCTGTCCACCAGCTGACCGGATCATGCAAGAACTCGTGAAACGCGACGATGTGATCGGTCTGGCGCTGCATGTGGACTATTGGGACTATATCGGCTGGAAAGATGAATACGCGGATCCTGATCACACGGTGCGACAGCGCGCCTATGCGCGTCAGGGCGGGCGGTCGATGATCTATACACCTCAGATGGTGATCAACGGGCAAGAGGATGTGGTCGGTGCCAAAGCAGGCGAGTTGAACCAGCTGATCGAGGCGCATTTGGCTGCCGTGCCCCAGGCCACGGTTCGGGCCCGTCGTGATGGGGATGCTGTACTGGTCGATGTTTCCCCGGTCACATTGTCCGATGGGCAGATATATGATGTGCGGGTGGTTCAATATTCTCCGATGCGGCATGCTTCGATCCGTCGGGGTGAACTGGCAGGCCATGACCTAGACTATGCCAACGTTGTTGAAAGCTGGCAGATCGCAGGTCAGTGGGATGGCACAGCGCCGCAGAGTTTCGAGGCTCATTTGACTGCAGATTTTCCTGCCGTCGTGCTGGTGCAACAGGTTGGTCACGGCCCCATTGTCGCCGCCACCCATGTGAAATGATCAGGGCATTTCCTCAAGGCTGACGCCCAGGCCGTTCCAGTGTTTCCAGCGGCGGTGAATCCAGAACCATTGGCCCATATGCTGGCGAACGATCTGTTCCAGATCATTGTTGGTGAACTGCGTCATCTCTTGCGGGGTCGTGTGCGGAACGGGGTCGTGCAGAATGATCTCAAAATCCAGCCCGTTGGGCTGACGAACCGCGTAGCAGGGGATCAGGACCGCTTTGTATTTTATCGCCAGTTCAGCATTCAGGACCGATGTGATCGCCGGTTTGCCAAAAAATTGTAGCTGTTCGCCACCTTGCGAATGCAGGTCAGAGACGATGGCGATAATACCGCCATTCTTGAGGGACCTGACCATTTCCACCATGCCGCGCCGACCTTGTTCGAACATAGGTGAGCCGGATTTGTAGAAGGCTTCGACATAGGCGTCGTTGAAGTAAGGATTTGCCATCCGGCGATACAGGCAGCCAATTGGTTTGTCGCTGCGGTGCTGCAAAGCAACGCGCGCGGCCAGGTAGTGCCCGAAATGCGCGGTGATCATCATGACCGGACGACCTTCGGCAATCGCTGCGTCAAAGGATTCGATACCGGGCCCGCTTATTTTTGCGTGTTTCTGACGTTCAACGAACCCTTCGGGCGAAAAATGCTCCATGATCGCACGCCCTGCATTGTCAGAGACATCGCTGCTGATCTTTCTTGCCTCGGCTTCCGAAAGTTCTGGGCAGGTGAGGTTCAGGTTTCGCAGAACCCGTCGGCGAAAGCCGACAATGGGGGCAAGGCCGCGCACGATCGCGCCCATTGCGGGGATGCGCCGCTCGTAAGGCAGCAGGCGCATGGTACCGATGACCCCCTTCAGGAACAGATTGGCGACATAGTATTTTGCAAGCTCACTTCGGCTGAGCCTTGACTTTTCGACGGGCATGAATGCGTCTCACCGCGTTTTGCGAATTTTGAGATCAGACATATAGGTCAAAACCCGCAAGCTCAAGCGGTCAGCCGCGGTTGATACGGACCGGTTGGTTACACCCGGGTTTGCAGGGCACAGGGTCTATTCGTCCTCGTCCTCGGTTTCGACCAGAACGATCGTGCCTGCGTCAACCAGCGTCCGCACGGCGCCGACGATTTGGGTCATTGCCTCTTCGGCTTCGGCCTGTTTGACGCGCCCGCGTTCACCCATTTCTTCGCGCAGGTTATCGGCCATGCGGGCGGAGATGTTCGACAACAGAAACTCAACCGATGCCTTGTCATCATCTGCCGCAGCGCCCGCCAAGGCGGTGATGAGAACCGGTTGTTCAACCTCGCGCAAGACCGCTGGGATATCGCGTGCCTGAATGCGGGTCTGGATATGCGCGAAGGTGAAAATGGATTGACGAACAACGCTGGCGAAATCGGCATCTTCGGCATCCAAAGCATCCAGCAAACCGTCGCGGGTTGCAGCAGCGGATTGGTTCAGGATGGCCCCGACACGCGCGCCCGGGCCATCGCTGAACGCTTGGGCCGGGCGTTGATCCAATTGTGAGGCCAGCGACCACCCGATACGTTCCACCGCTTCGGGTGTGACGCTGGCGGTTTTCGATATTGCATAGGTGATGCGGCGCGCGACCGGGCCGGGCAGGTGACCCAGCAGCTGCGCGGCCTGCGCCGTATCGAGCTTGGACAGCATCACTGCGGCCACCTCGGTGCTTTCGGCTTGCGCCATGCCTGCCAGTTCTTCGGTTGGGATTTCCCGCAACCGCTGCCAAGGGTCCCCGATCTGCCGAACACCGGCGACCTTGCGCAAGCGTGCTGCCGTCGCAGGGGCAATTTTATCGTTTATGGCATCCAACGCGCCTGCCAGCCCGTGGGGAAAGGACAGCCCAATGTTATCAAGCGCATCACCGAATTCTCGCGCAACAGAATCCAGTGTCACGCGATCCACCAAACCCATCTGGCCAAGCTGATGTGTAAGTCTTTCCTGCAGATCGTCTGGCAGTTCCTCCAGCGGGATATCCGCGCCTTCGTTCAGCAACAGCCGCACAACAACGGCCGCTTTTTGCAAACTGCTCAGCGATCTGGGGACGATCTTGGCAGCGTTGCTTTCAGTGCCCGCAGCGGGCGGCGTCCCCCCCGGTGCCATTTGTATCAGTGCGTTTGTATCCTGCATGTGCCTGCCGAGCCGTAGTCAGTTCCACGGGCAGGATAGCAAGTGTCGGGTAAAGAAAGGCTGAAGCCCAATGCACTAAAACAAACGCATCGCCAGCCCCGGCGGATGTTTTTGCATATCCGGGATGCTGGCGATGTGCCGCTGTTCAAAGGCTTTAGTAGCTGTACGTCAGCCCGGTCCGGATGGCTTCGCGCAATGAGGCCTCGGCCCAGGTGCCTTCGCCGCCGCGGGCCTTGATCTCGCGCCACTGTTCAATGGCCAGATCGGTTTTGCCCTCGGCTACAAAACCCTGCCCCATATAGCTGCGGGCCAGAATGTTGTCAGGGTTGGCATCAATGGCTTTTTCATAGAACAGGTTCGCCAGCTCAAGCTCACCCATCTTGCGGTAGGTGAAGCCCCAGTAGGTCTGAACACGATCGTCGCCCTGATCCATGATGCGCAGGATACCCTGAGCGTTTTTGTACTGGCCGTCATAGGCCAGCTCACGAACCGCATCGTAAAGCTGATCGTCAGAGAAATTGCTTTTGTTCGGCTTTACGCATTTGCCGGCCGCTTCGTCATACACGCGGCCGAACAGGCACTTCTTAGTGGTGTTCGTGGGTTTTGGCGGATTGCTATCACCGCCAGCGGCATGGACGGCAGGGGCAAAGGCAAAGGCTTGAAACGCGATTGCGGATGCTAAGACAAGGCGCATTATTCGACTCCGTTCTCAGGTCTGCTTTTTGAAATCATAGTGTGATCTTCCAAAAAGCTAACACCGGATCGGTCGCATTTATTCACAAACAGGAAAGAAATTTTTCAGCTGTTGATGATTTTTAGGCAGCTTTGGGTTTCCTGGTCCCAGGTTGTCCCCTCGATACAGGACTGGGTTTGTTTGCTATGGCCGCTGCAGGCCAGGCTAGCTGAGGCCATGCAAACAAGTGCGATTGAGCAAAATACGGTTCTGATCATGATCTGTCCTTTTCGCGGAAGTATCTTCACCAGACTACCCGATTCCCGTGGATTCACCAAAAAGCCCGGCCAGCATCAGGCTGGCCGGGCTTTTTCTGAGTTGTCGCAGGCGCTTATTCGCCAAACACTCGCTCGAAAATCGTATCGACATGTTTGGTGTGATAGCCGAGGTCGAACTTCTCTTCGATTTCCTCGGCGCTCAGCGCAGCGGTGACATCGGCGTCCGCCAGCAGTTCTTCTTTGAAGTCGGTCCGATGTTCCCAGACCTTCAGCGCGTTGCGCTGAACCATGGCATAGGCATCTTCGCGGCTGACACCTGCCTGGGTCAGGGCCAGCAGAACGCGCTGGCTCATGACCAGTCCGGGGAATTTGTTCATGTTTTCCAGCATGTTTTCCGGGAAGATCAGCATCTTGTCGATCACGCCGGTCAGACGGGCCAGAGCAAAGTCCAGCGTTATTGTGGCGTCGGGTCCGATCATACGTTCGACCGAGGAATGCGAGATGTCGCGTTCATGCCAAAGCGCCACATTCTCCATCGCCGGGATCACAGCCGCGCGCACCATACGAGCCAGACCGGTCAGGTTTTCGGTCAGAACCGGGTTTTTCTTGTGCGGCATGGCTGAGGAGCCTTTTTGCCCCATCGAGAAGAACTCGGCCCCTTCCAGCACCTCGGTCCGCTGCATGTGGCGGATTTCGATGGCGATGTTTTCGATGCTGCTGGCGATGACGCCCAGTGTCGCAAAGAAGGCTGCGTGACGGTCGCGCGGGATGACCTGCGTGCTGATCGGCTCTGGCACAAGCCCCAACTGGTCGCAGACATGTTCTTCGACACGCGGATCGATATTGGCAAAAGTGCCAACCGCGCCACTGATCGCGCCGGTGGCGATTTCTGCACGGGCGTCGCGCATACGGGACAGGTTGCGGTCCATCTCGGCGTAGAAGCGGGCAAAGGTCAGGCCCATCGTGGTCGGCTCGGCATGGATGCCGTGGCTGCGGCCAATGCGAACGGTATGTTTGTGCTCGATCGCGCGGCGTTTCAGGGCCGCCAGCAGTCCTTCGAGATCTGCGATCAGAATGTCGGCGGCACGGGTCAGTTGCACGTTGAGACAGGTGTCCAGCACGTCCGAAGACGTCATGCCCTGATGCACAAAACGTGCCTCTTCGCTGCCGACATGTTCAGCCAGGTGGGTCAGGAAGGCGATGACGTCATGCTTGGTGACGGCCTCAATCTCGTCAATCCGAGCCACATCGAATTCCACGTCTTTGGCTTTCCACACGGCCTCGGCGTTCTCACGCGGGATCACGCCCAGATCGGCCATGGCGTCGCAGGCATGTGCCTCAATCTCGTACCAAATGCGGAATTTGGATTTAGGCGACCAGAGGGCGACCATATCGGGGCGGGAATAACGTGGAATCATTGGCAGCATCGCCTTATTGTGATTGGGCAGTGGGTGATGCCGCGGGGTTTAAACCTGAGCAGCCACAGGAACAAGACGAGAGTGCAAATATGAGACGGTTTGCCCTGATTCTAGCGATCTGGCCGGGTGTTTTGTCTGCAAGCGAGTTCAGAGAGCTGTCAGGCCCTGAAATACTGGCGGCATTAACCGAGCGAAAGCTGGATTATGGCGGCGGTGTCTGGCAAACCTTCGAGGGCTCGATGCTGACCAACTATTTCTCGGGCGGACCCAGCGCGGGCAGCTGGGCCGTTCGGGATGATCGCTATTGTTCGTACTGGCCGCCGTCGGACCTCTGGGCCTGTTACGACGTTCAACAAAACGGTCAGACGATCCGGTTTATTGATGACGCTGGCAATGCAACAGATGGCGTGTTTGCGGAATGATTCTGCCACGCGATTTGACGGATTTCGCCGGGACCTGGCTTCTGACGCGAAAAATCCGCGACAACAAGGCCGGGCAGATTGTGCAGGCCGATGGCATCGCCGATCTAGTGCCAGATGCCAACGGTCTGACCTATAGCGAAGAGGTGACGGTGCGTGTTCCAGGTCAGCCGCCGATGAAAGGCACCCGTCGCTATCTTTGGCGGTCAGATGCGGATCGCATTTCCGTTTATTTTGACGATGGGCGGTATTTTCATACGCTGAAACTTGGCGAAACCACGGTGATCGACCATCATGATTGCCCCCCTGACAGCTATGATGCAGATTACGATTTCTCGGGATGGCCGATCTGGACAGTCTGTTGGACCGTGTCTGGGCCGCGAAAATCTTATGAAATGGAGACCAAATACACGCTGCGATAGCGTAATCATCTTGCAGCAGACGCCCGGAACAGGCATTGCTGCAGGTGCAAATAAATCCGAACGTGGAGATATGAGATGAACGCAAACGTTTTGGCCAACGCATTTGGCCCGCGCGAAGGGACGGCGCTGCGCGTCAAGCAGGTGGCCCTGGTTGTCTTGGGTGCCGCCGCTCTGGCTATCGCCGCAAAGATCAAAGTGCCAATGTGGCCGGTCCCGATGACAATGGGTACCTTTGCCGTTCTGACCATCGGCACAGCCTATGGCGCGCGTCTGGGTCTGGTCACCATGATGGGCTATCTGCTGGTCGGTGCTTTGGGCTTTGACGTTTTTGCCGGTTCGTCGGCTGAGAAATTTGGCCTGACCTACATGATGGGCGGCACGGGCGGCTATCTGGTTGGCTATCTGCTTGCCACCGTCATGCTGGGCGCTTTGGCTGCCCGCGGTTGGGACCGTTCGGTCGGCAAACTGGCATTCGCACTGCTTTTGGCCAACGTGCTGATCTATGTTCCCGGCCTGCTGTGGCTGGGCCAACTGTATGGTTGGGATAAGCCGATCCTTGAATGGGGTCTGACACCGTTCCTGGCAGGGGATGCGATCAAGCTGGCTTTGGCTGCACTGCTGATCCCTGCGGTTTGGAAACTGGTCGGAAACGCGCGCGGCTGACCGCGATTGTCATTTTCAATCTGAGTGACCCGCGCCGGAGAGATCCGGCGCGGTTTTTTTTGTTTTTGAGATTTTGCCTGGGTTACGAAAGCGGGTCGAAACTAGTTGCGTTCGGCCTGATCCCAGATTCGGGCCACCCAGTTCGCAGGTCGAAAGTACTGTCGCATCGCGCGGAGTTTGTGCTTTGACCTGAGCGCCCTCAGGATATGCTGTTTCGGAGGCAGGTGCGGAACCGCGTCGTTGTATTGCCCTTTGATCGCGTCCGGCGGGTTCAACGATCCGGCAAAGATGACCACGCGAGTTCCTTTGGGCGGGCACGTGTCCTTGAAGTAGTTCAGTGGGAAAGTCGGAATGCACTCGATCCGGAAATGGCGCACCCATCCGGTTGGCCAGAACTTTATACCGTTTGGTGCATTTTTCGTGACGAAATGCTGCTCGAACCGGTACTTGTCGGCCACGCCCTGAGGGTCAGCTGCAAAGATATCCTGAAGCGAGGCAAGGGCACCAACAGGCATGCGGTAGATCGAGGTTTGACCCAACCGGTTCAACGGTTTGGCCACGTTGCGCGCCAGGACGACATCCTGAGGATCACCAAACTCAAAGAACGGGTCCAAAGAACCTGTGATCGCAACATCCAGATCCAGGAACAGAAATGGCCCCTTTAGGTCGGCCAGTTCAGCAGCCCAAAGCCTGGATTTCGGCCATTGGCCGATGGTGCGTTCGGGCATGAAGCCCGGCATTTCAGGCAGGTCAAAACATTCAACGCCGGGGTCGACCCCTTCGCGTGTGTCTGTAAAGGCGACAAAACGGAAGGGCGGCGTCGTGTTGGCGCAGACCATCCGGTACAGACGGTTGATATAGGGGGCACCGTAGCGCGTGCCCCAGTTTATGCAAACGATCTGTTTGTCCATGCGCCTGCCGCTCACTGCACAATAAAGCGGCCTTGTGGCAGCTATTCCAATCAGTTGTCAATCAGTATGGTCGTGACAAGTGCCGAGCCTTCCAGCGTTCTGTGCACCGGGCATTTGTCGGCAATTTCCAGCAGCCGTTCCTTTTGTTCCTGGGTCAATGGGCCCTGCAATCGGATTTTCCGGTTGAACTGGTCCACTTTACCTTCGTTTGCCAGCCCTGCATCCTGTGCATGAACTTTGTCATGACACACGTCCACACTGACCCCGGTCAGGGGCCACCGTTTGCGACGCGCATACATGCGAATGGTCATCGAGGTGCAGGCCCCAAGCCCGGACGAAACGAACCCATAAGGCGACATGCCGCGATCCGTTCCTCCATATGAGACAGGTTCATCCGCCACGGCGTGATGGCGGGGTCCGGCCTGAATATCCTGCAAAAACCCATCCGGGTCTGCTTCGGTCACGCGAATAACGCCTTCGGGTGCGCCAGGGGGCGGGGCCGGGGGGCGCAGGGGCACGTATCGCGATACCCACGCAGCGATCACATCCGCCGCATACTCCGCATCTGCGGCACGGGTGATCAAGTGATCGGCGTTATCAAGCGTTACAAAGCTTTTGGGATGCTTGGCGGCCAGAAAAATGGTGCTGGCGTTGTCGATACCGACGGTTTCATCCAAGGGTGCATGAAGGATCAACAGGGCGGCTTTCAACTCTGCCACTGAGGGTGTCAGGGCCGTCTCAGCGATGTCGTCTACAAACGCTTTGCCAATACGGAATGGTCGACCACCCAGCGAGACCTCGGCGCTGCCTTCCTTCTGTATCTCGGTCAAAGCCTGTTCGAAATGGTGCGAAACATGGCTAGGATCAGCAGGGGCCCCAAGCGTGACCACCGCTTTGACCGATGGGATACCCGCGCGGGCGCGCAGCACAGCGGCTCCCCCAAGCGAATGGCCAATCAGCAGGGCCGGGGCCATATTTCGGTCCGCCAGATAGGTCGCCGCCGCAATCAGGTCTTCGACATTCGATGTGAAAGTGGTGTTGGCAAACTCACCCTCGGAATGCCCAAGCCCTGTAAAGTCGAACCGAAGCGCAGCGATCCCCATCGCCGCCAATCGGGCTGAGATACGGCGCGCGGCAGGGATATCTTTGGAACAGGTGAAGCAATGGGCAAACAGGGCCGTCGCCAGAACCGGACCATCGGGCAAATCCAGCCGAGCGGCAAGTTGGCCGCCATCATGACCGGCAAAGGTGATGCGTTCCGTAGGCATTTCGGCTCCTTCCATTGGGGGCGTTTGCAATATTGCGATCATGCGGGGCCTGCCACAACCTATATGTCAAAGGCGTCACGGTAAGGTGAGGGACTGCCGTAAGGTTGGTGACGGGTTTGTGGTCCGTCATCGAAACCGGAAGATAAGTCATTCATTCTGTTTTGTGATGTATAGTCAGTCAAACATTCGTTTTAATTATTTCACATAAAGACCCATCTTCCCGCTATCGAAACCATAGCCGGAGGGAAACATGGTAGATATTACAGCAAAGCCAAATGCACCCTGGGTTGGCATGGAACGGCTGGTCGCACTTATTCTGGCCGTCGTCTTGGGGTTCGCACTGGGCCAGTCCTTGCCACTTAGCGAGAATGAGCACTCTGATACAATCAGCCCGCCCGTCGAAGACTGGCATGGCAACGTGCGGCGGTCGACCTGGCCTGACTAACCGGGTTACTACAAACCCATAAGCTGGGCATCAAACGGATATCGCGTCAGGTTTTCATAGCCATCTTCGGTTATGAGAACCTGATCTTCCAACTTGATCGAGAAATCGCCGCCCACCTCGCCAACCGCGGCCTCGACACACAAAACCATGCCGGGTTCCAGCGGATAGTCATAAGCCCCTGCAACCGCCTTGTCCGGGTAGGCGACCAGAGGCCATTCATCGCACAGGCCAACGCCGTGCATCAGGCAGCCATATTTCTGGGCTTGAAACTTATCATCCAGCCGGTGCGAATTCGCTGTCAACTCGGGGATCATGACGCCAGGTTTCAGCATCTCCATATTGGTCATGATATGCTCATGTGCATGTTGCATCGCATAGATCATGTCGGCACGCGGTTTCTGATCCCCGATCCACCAAGTGCGTGAAATATCGACGCAAATCCCGTAGGAACCGATCAGATCGGTGTCAAATGCGATGATTTCATTCTGCTGAGTGATCCGGGGACCACATTCCTGAAACCAAGGGTTTGTGCGTTGGCCTGACGCCAAGAGGCGCGTCTCGATCCACTCACCACCGCGGCGGATGTTTTCGGCATGCAGAACGGCCCAGATGTCATCTTCGGATGTCTTTCCATCGCCCACATTGGCGCGCGCAAAGGCTTCCATCTCGGCCACGGCGGTTTCACAGGCATGGCTGGCACAGCGCATGGCCAGGATTTCATCGGGTCCTTTGATGGCGCGGGTTTTCTCGGTCAGCTCTTCGCCTTCCATGATCTCGAAACCCTGTGCCTCAAGCGAGCGCAGCCCGTGCAGCATGATTTTGTCGACGGCTAGACGTTTGTTGCCGCCGCCATGTTCCTCGATCAGGACCCGCACCTCGTTCGAGAATACATCGGCGGCCACATCCACCTTGTCGCCACGGTCAAAGTAAAACAAATCCGCGCCCGACCGCTGTTCGCGGACCAGAGGATTGAATGTGGAGAGGAAGGGGGAGTTCTTGTAGTCCCAGATCACCATATAGCCATCGGCACATAGCAAGACTGCACGAAATGGGTTGTGGGTGTTCCACAGCTGCATATTGGTGCTGTCGGTCGCGTAGCGGATATTCAGGGGATCGAAAATCAGCAAACCTCCATAACCGCGATCTACGATAGCCTGGGTTAGGCGTTTCCACCGAAACGCGCGCATCTGGTCCAGATTGGGTAGCGCGAGTCCTGCGGCTGACCATTCGTCAAAGGCCAGTTGAGTGGGCCCGATCTCGATTCTATCGTTGTCGTTCGGTGTGCCATCGCCCAGCGTTTCGCCACGGGTTGGGTCGATTTTACGGGTATCCCGATAGTGTTGATTCACAACGCGCCTCCCTCAGATTGAGGCAATCTTGTTAAGACGCTCGAAAGACGTCGCAGAAGATTGCGACCGCCCGCTTGTCGTTTTTTGACCGACATTCGGGAACTTCAATGATAGCTGGTTTTTATGAGCGTGATCCTGCAAAAGAAAATTCCTTACGATCCGACGGACTTACGCGCCTTGCCGGGCATCCAACCGACACAGATGCAGGATTGGCTGTATCAGGATGATGCATTTGCGGCGCAGATGAATAGACGTGCGGCGCTGCTGAGTGGACGTCGTGACGATGTGCTGGCGCTGGATCCGCAGGCCGAAGAGGTCGCACAGGAGTTGTTGGCACTGGTTCTTGCAACGGCTTACCCCGGCGCAACTGACCACGTAATGCGGCCTGATGGGGTGCGCGTCGAAATTGACACGGCACGACCGATGGATACGCTCTGCCTGCTGGTGCAAGAGGATTTCTGCATCCTTCAAAAGCATGGGAACGAACACGTGCTAACCGGCGCGATTCTGTGCTTTCCGGCCAGCTGGCGCCTTTCGGAAAAGTTCATGCGGCCTTTGGTGGATATTCATATCCCCGTTGACAGCTATGATGACAACATTGCGCGGCGCGTTCAGCGTCTGTTTGATGGGATAAAGCCTGACCGACCGCTGTGGCGCTTCAATGCGCTTTGGTATGAAGACCCCGAGCTTTACCAGCCCCGCAGCGCCAGCACCCCGCGTGAAAAGCCCGAGGAGGGGACAACCTCGTACCTACGTAGCGAACGCCAAACCTTACTGCGTTTGCCGCGCACCGAGGCGGTTGTGTTTTCGATCCACACCTATGTTCTGGCCGCAGACAGCCTGCCAAAAATGGAAAACCCCGCCTGACGGCGGGGCCTCCAAGGAGGGTCTTCGGTAATTCGGTTACATGCCCAGGACGTTGGCCACGTCGGCAAAGGCATTGCTGGTGTTCAGCGCGACAATGGCAGAGGAAAAGACCAAAACCTGCGTGTTCAGCCGGAAATCTTCACCCCGGATCAGATTGACGGCTGCCATCGAACAGGCGATGGGCATGGAAACGCTGGCGATCACGCCCGTTACACACCAACTGCTGAGCCGCAGGATGTCGCTTGGGCGGTCTTCGTCTTCGGTATTGTCTTGGATCTGCTCAAAAGGTTTGTTTTCGTTTGATGGTGGTTCCAGCGTCTCATCTGCGCGAAACGCGATGCTCAGTAGCTGGTCATCGGTCAGCTGGATCGGGCGAGCAGACGGGTTCGAGACCGCGATCTGTTCGTCGGGCTCGGGTATATCCACCCCCGCGAATTGGCCGGATATTGATTGGAAAATCTGTTTTCTGTCTCGGGATTTTCCGGGCGCCAGAGTGTCAAACGCACTCATGAATTGTTCAAGGGTCAAAACAGTACGCGGCGATAGCCATTCGACGCGACGGGTTGAGCAGATATCGACCATGCGATATAGCATGACCGCTAGCATCAGTTCTGAAATCTCCGGATCATCCAGTACAGGAGAGACCGGCGAGACAGTGATCTGCATCCTGTTCTGCGGGCGCGTGGCAATGCGGCGACGCGGTGCTGTTTTCAGCCCCACCACCCGATCCAGGCGGTCATGATGGGTGTCCGCGTTCGCCGCCTCGCGTTTGAGCGTCAGGCGCACCAGATACTGGCTTGAGACGATGCTGGCCTCTGTGTGATTCAGCATCGCTTTGCGCTCGATCAGGTGACCGTAATCCTCAAGTGTTGTCGCGACGATCGAACTAAACCGTTCGATTGCGCCATCGGCGTCGCCATCGAATTGCAGGCCGCCATGATAACTGCGGTTCTGAGCCACGGGAGTTTCCTTTGTCGCTTTCGTTGCAAATCAAAGGTTAACAACCGTTTTTGGGTAGAATTTGACGAAAAGTGCAAAAAAATCAGAAAACCGGATGATTGATTACGCTTTGGAAACCAATAAAATAAGGGGTTTTTGCGACCGCTGTGGCGACATTGTGGCGAAATTGCGTAAATCACGTGTTGCGCACATGACTGGGCTATTGGTCGATTCGGGCGGCCATGATGGCGATGGATTGCTGATAAACCGTGGCCGCGTTCCACTGTTCGATAACGGCGAAATTGGGTTGCCCCGGCTGATAGCCGCGCCCCGGTTTCCACCCTTTTTTGCGCAGGAAATTGGCGGTTGAGGCCATTGCATCCGTCAGGTTGTAAAAATCCACGCGGCGATCCCCAGTGGCATCCACACCGTATTTCAGAGCATTGCCTGGCAGGAACTGGGTATGGCCCAGCTCGCCATGTTTTGCCCCTTTTGTCGCCATGGTGATACTGCCCTGATCGACCAGTTTCAGTGCCCCAATTGCATGGGGAACAAAGAACTCGGATCGGCGACAATCATAGGCCAGAGTGGTTATTGCTGACACAACCTGGCTGTCGCCCATGAAATTGCCAAAGCCGGTTTCCATGCCGTGGATGGCAATCAGAACACCTGCTGGCACGCCGTATTGCTGTTCAAGCGCAGCGTAAAACTGCGGGTTCCGCGATTTGCGTTTGCGTCCTTGGGCGACAATCGTGTCTGCGCCGCGCACACGCATGAACTTGTCCAGCGAGTATCTGAAACTCTTCTGATTTCGGTCCGCGGCGATCGTTCTGATGGCATATTGCGTCTGGGCCAGCGCTTGAAGGCCCTTCTTTTTCACTCCTGCCTTGCGGGCCTCCCTGGCGAAATCAGCCTTCCAGACCTCGAACCCAGCACTGGTATTTCCGCAAGGGGCCGCATGGCCAAGCATCGGTGCAGAAAGGGCGAGCGTGAGGCTTAGAATGCGCAACATCAAGTCAATTCCTTTGTACAATCTGCACCAAGGCTAAACGCCAACCGTTCCATGGCAAAGGCTTTAATACAGGTCCAACTCGCCTGCTTGCTTGAGGTCTTCGAACCATTCATCAGGCGTTTTGCCGATCTTGGCGTGTTTGACCATCATCGCGTTCATGTTTGGCAGGTCCGAGGAGACCGGCCAATTCTCCGGCTGCCAGAGGTTGGCGCGGATGACGCATTTGGGGCAGTGGGCAAAGGCGGTGTCGACATGCACCAGCAGCGCCAGTTTGGGCGCTTTGCCGTTGACGGCCATGGGCCCCAATAGCGTCTCATCCGCACAGATACGCGCCGTGCCGCGAATGCGTAGCGTCTCGATCTTGCCGGGGACAAAGAAGATCACACTGACGCGTGGGTCCTTCAGAACATTGTGAAAGGTATCAACGCGCTTATTGCCAGGGCGATCGGGGATTGCGAGCAAGTCGTCCGAGATGACATGCACGAACCCTTCGGGGTCACCACGAGGCGAGATATCAAGATACCCGTCCGGGTTGGCTGATGCGATCAGGCACAAGGTGGACCTGTCGATGAAGTCCCTGCACATCTGATCCAGAGCCGACAACTCCTTTGCGATGATCTGAGGCAATGGAGCGCCGGTGATGCCTTCCAGCTGTTCAGCCGAGGTCACATAGTCCGTGAATTGCGCGAACGGGTCATCGGATGACATATGCTCTCTCCCAACCTGTTTTGACGGCCAGTTTGAAAGATCACGCCAAACGAAACAAGGGCGCCCGAATGGACGCCCTTGCAGATGTAACCCAGTGCAGGATCAGCAGCTGTAATACATGCCGTATTCTACCGGGTGCGGTGTGTGCTCGTAGGTTTCGACCTCTTCCATCTTCAGTGCGATGTAGCCGTCGATCTGGTCTTTGGTGAACACGTCGCCCTGCAGCAGGAAGTCGTGATCGGATGCCAGAGCTTCCAGAGCCTCGCGCAGCGAACCGCAAACGGTTGGGATGTCGGCCAGTTCTTCGGCAGGCAGATCGTACAAGTTCTTGTCCATGGCTTCGCCCGGATCGATCTTGTTCTTGATGCCGTCCAAACCGGCCATCAACAGAGCGGCAAACGCCAGATAGGGGTTCGCTGCCGGATCAGGGAAGCGAGCCTCGACCCGCTTGGCCTTCGGGCTTTCGGTCCACGGAATACGGACACAGCCCGAACGGTTACGGGCCGAGTAGGCGCGCAGAACAGGGGCCTCAAAACCCGGGATCAGACGTTTGTAGCTGTTGGTCGACGGGTTGGTGAAGGCGTTCAGGGTCTTGGCGTGCTTCAGAACACCGCCGATGAAGTACAGCGCTTCGTCCGACAGATCGGCGTATTTGTCGCCAGCGAACAGAGGCTTGCCGTCTTTCCAGATCGACATGTTCACATGCATACCGGTGCCGTTGTCACCTGCGATCGGCTTCGGCATGAAGGTGGCCGATTTGCCGTAGGCATGTGCCACGTTGTGGATGACGTACTTGTACTTCTGCAGCTCGTCGGCTTGCTTGGTAAGGCTGTCGAAGATCAGGCCCAGCTCGTGTTGACAGGACGCAACCTCGTGGTGGTGCTTGTCGACCTTCATGCCCAAACGTTTCATGGTCGACAGCATTTCCGAACGCAGGTCCTGGCTTTCATCAATCGGGTTGACCGGGAAGTAACCGCCCTTGACGCCCGGACGATGGCCCATGTTGCCCATTTCGTACTCGGTGTCAGTGTTCCAGGACGCGTCGGTCGCATCCACTTCGTAGGACACCTTGTTGATGCTGTTCGAGAAGCGGACATCGTCAAACAGGAAGAATTCGGCCTCGGGGCCCATATAGGCCACATCACCGATGCCCGAAGATTTCAGGTAGGCTTCGGCTTTTTCAGCGGTGCCACGCGGGTCGCGCTCATACGCTTCACCAGTGTCGGGCTCCACAACCGAGCAGTGCAGACAGATGGTCTTTTCCGCATAGAAAGGATCGACATAAGCGCTGTCGGTGTCGGGCATCAGTTTCATGTCAGATGCTTCGATTGATTTCCAGCCCGCGATGGACGACCCGTCGAACATGAAGCCTTCTTCGAGGAAGTCTTCGTCAACCTGATCGGCCATAACGGTCACGTGCTGAAGTTTGCCGCGCGGGTCGGTGAAGCGGATGTCGACATATTCTGCGTCTTCATCGCGGATCAGCTGAAGAACTGCGTCCTTGCTCATACTATCTATTCCTCTGGTTTGAAGATGGGTGTGTTACAGCGCGTCCGAGCCGGTTTCGCCGGTACGGATGCGAATGGCTTGTTCAACGGGCGAGACAAAGATTTTACCGTCGCCGATCTTGTCGGTTTTTGCGGCCGAAACGATGGCTTCGATGGCGGCGTCGACTTGATCGTCGTCCAGCACCACCTCGACCTTCACTTTGGGTAGGAAGTCGACCACATATTCAGCGCCACGGTACAGTTCCGTGTGACCTTTCTGACGGCCAAAGCCCTTAACCTCGATCACGCTGAGACCCTGGACGCCGACGTCCTGCAATGCCTCTTTAACTTCGTCCAGTTTGAACGGCTTGATGATCGCTTCGATCTTTTTCATCCCGGCTCACCTCGCATGGTTGTCAGACCCGCAGTGATCACGTCTAAATCAGGGGGGCAATGTGATTGCGGATATGGCCTGTGCCGGATGGATGGAAATCCTGTCACGGGTTAATTTTTGCGCATGTTGCACAAAAAATAATCGAAATTGAATCGCGTGAGGGTTCGGGATGGTGGAATTGCTGACAGCGGCGCAGATGAAGGCGGTTGAGCAGGCGGCGATCGAGTCCGGCGAAGTCACCGGATTGGAATTGATGGAGCGCGCAGGGCAGGGCGTTGTCGAGGCGATCTTTGAGGAATGGCCGGAGTTGAAGGATCGCGGGGCCGGCCCGTCGTCATCGGTTGTTCGAACCGACGACGCAAACGATCAAGACCGCTCCCCGAGAGATTTGGGGCCAGATGAAGGGGATCCCCTGCGTGCGGTGGTTCTGTGCGGGCCGGGGAACAATGGCGGTGACGGGTTTGTCGTGGCGCGGTTGTTGCGAGAGCGGGGATGGGAGGTCGAAGTTTTTCTATATGGCGATCCCGAGAAACTGCCTCCGGACGCGCGGGTGAATTATGAGCGGTGGGTGGAGTTTGGGGATGTGTCTCCGCTTCCCGAAGGCTTCTGGTTGCCTCAGTGCGATCTCCATGTCGATGCACTATTTGGCACGGGGTTGACGCGAAGCGTATCTGAGAAAGTATCTTATTCGCTTTCATACCTTCATAAGCGGCATCCGCATTTTGTTGCGGTCGCGGTCGATATCGCCTCGGGGCTGTGCGCCGACAGCGGCCGTCCGATTGGCGTATCGGGTAAGGCCGACCTGACGGTCACGTTTCACAATGCAAAGCTGGGTCATTTTTTGAGTGAAGGACCAGAGCGGTCGGGCCGCGTTGTGGTCAAAGAGATCGGTTTGCCTGTGCCGGTTTTCGAGTCAACTGACGAATTGATTGCGTATGTGAATGACCCGGCACGAGTGCGGACGAATGTGGAAGATTTCAGAAAAGAACAAAACCAGGCAGATAGCCATCGAAGGGCGATTGCAAAGCTTGTTAGTCCTTCCAGTGCCTTGAGCAAAACGGACAGTACTCACAAGTACTCTCACGGCCATGCACTGATCCTGTCCGGCGGTCCCGGCAAAACCGGCGCAGCCCGGTTAGCGGCGCGGGGGGCTTTGCGGATTGGGGCAGGGCTGGTGACGCTGGGTGTACCTCCATCGGCGCAGATGGAGGTTGCGACGCAAGTCACGGCGATCATGTTGCAGCGGGTTGAAGGTGCAGACGGGTTGTCCGAAGTATTGCTGGACGAGCGGCTGAACGCCTTGTGTCTTGGACCCGGGTTGGGTTTGGAACGTGCGCGCGAACTCGTGCCGGTTGCCTTGGAAGCCGGGCGCGCGACGGTTCTGGATGCTGATGCTTTGACTGCTTTTGCAGATGACCCAGCCGCGCTGTTCGCCCAACTGCACAAGCACTGTGTGCTGACCCCACATGGGGGCGAGTTCGCGCGACTGTTTCCGGACATCTCGGAAAAACTGAACGTTGTGCCAACCAAAGGCCCGGCCTATTCCAAGGTCGATGCAACGCGAGAGGCTGCCAAACGGGCAGGGTGCGTTTTGCTGTTCAAAGGGCCAGACACGGTGATTGCCGACCCGAACGGGCGATGCTCGATCAATGCTGCGGTCTATGAACGTGCAGCCCCTTGGCTGGCAACAGCCGGGTCGGGCGATGTACTGGCCGGGTTTATCACTGGTTTGCTTGCGCGCGGTTTTGGCCCGATGCAGGCCGCAGAAAGCGCAGCCTGGCTGCATGTGGAATGTGCCCGACAGTTCGGGCCGGGCTTGATTGCCGAGGACTTGCCTGAGCAACTGCCGGCCGTGTTTCGGACACTGGAGACGTGAAGGCAATCAGCGGGTTTTGGCCGAGATCGCTAAGAAATAGAGGCTTTATATCGCTGCCGATCGCTGGGCGATGCCTGGGATTTGCAAGAGTCACGCCAAAGGTGCAAACTTGCCTTGGTGGATCAAAAGAGACACCACGCAATTCCAAGCTAGTGATCAAAACAATGTTTATGCCCACATCCGTGGGATTTGGCAGCTGAATCGACGGCGGGCGACCCGGAACCTGCATCACAGGAAACACATGTTTTTGTGATTGTCTGGGCAGTACCAAAACCTAAGCCATTGATGGTGATTGATATGAACTCTTATTTCAAACCAACATCTGCGACCGCCATTTTGGTCACAGCCACTGCGACCTCGGCGTTCGCCGAATTGAAGTATGAAAACAACAGTGGCGGTTATGTCGAACTGTATGGTCAGTTCAACCCGGCGCTGATCTCAGTCGACGATGGGCAGGAAACCGAAACCCGCGTGCTCGACAATGATCTGTCCAACAGCCGGGTTGGCCTGCGTCTGATGCAGCCCTTCGGGACCAACGAATTCACGTTCCGATTTGAAACCGGGTTAGGTTTGCCCGGATCGGCATCAGCTGATCAGTTCGGCACTAACAGCGATGGGTGGTCGCGTGAGGATATCCGACATGTGGATTTCGCGCTGAAAGGGGGATGGGGCAAATTCTCGGCCGGACAGGGCAGCATGGCCTCGGACGGGGCGGCTGAGGTGGACCTGACCTATGTTGGTACGGCGCTTTATTCCTTTACCAATGATGAGAATTCCAGCTTCTTTTATCGTGGTACTGATGGCGTTCTGAGTGACATCACAATCGGAGACAGTAGCAGCAACTTCGATGGGTCCCGGCGCGGCCGCATTCGCTATGACACGCCAGATTTCAACGGGTTTTCAGCCGCCATCGCCTATGGTCAGAACATTCTGTCCAGCAGTGATGATGATGACTACTACGATATCAGCCTTGGATATCAATCCACCTTTGCTGGCGGCGCTGAATTCAAAGCCGCGCTGGCCTTTGCCGTGCGGTCGCGTGATGACAATTCCGGGGACCGCAAGGATACGATCGGATCCGCCTCGGTTCTGTTGCCCAGCGGGTTAGGCGTTACATTCGCGGCTGGTACCCGGGATGAGGATGAGGCTGGCGTCTCGGATCCCAGTTTCTGGTATGGGAAGCTGTCATATGAAGGCGATTGGATAGCCTGGGGAAAAACCGGTGTCGGTATCGACTATTATGACGGCTCGGACTTCGAGACTGACGGTTCTAGTACCCAGGCCTGGGGGATCGCTGTGGTTCAGCGGATCGACAGCATCAATACCGATGCCTACCTGAAATACCGCAATCACGATTTTGATGACGGGACTTCGTTCGACAAGAATGCGGCTTGGGTTCTGGGCGCGCGCTGGCGGTTCTAATTGCATGTTCTGAAGGAACGCACGGGCCCAGCTTTGATACTGAGCGTTTTTTCGTTGCAGACACCCTAAAACCGGAGTTATCGGGCCTTTGACCCCTTGCACGCGGGCGGCTGTGCAAATAGAAGGCGTCAAATTTGCCCGGCGCGCCCGTGTTGCGCGCCCCGAATCCTATGGGGACTACCATAATGCAGGTTACCGAGACGCTTAACGAAGGTCTGAAACGCGGCTACAACATCGTTGTGACCGCAGCCGAGCTGGACGACAAGGTCAACGAGAAGCTGACCGAGGCGCAGCCCGAAGTTGAGATGAAGGGCTTCCGCAAAGGCAAGGTGCCGATGGCGCTGCTGAAGAAGCAATTTGGCCAGCGCCTGCTGGGCGAAGCGATGCAGGAAACCATCGACGGTGCGATGAACAAGCACTTTGAAGACAGCGGTGAGCGCCCTGCGTTGCAGCCTGAGGTCAAGATGACCAACGAGGACTGGAAAGAAGGCGACGATGTCGAGGTCGCAATGTCCTACGAGGCGCTGCCGGAAATCCCAGAAGTTGATCTGAAATCGGTTGAGCTGGAAAAGCTGGTTGTCAAAGCCGATGACGCAGCCGTTGAAGAAGCGCTGAACAACCTGGCGGAAACCGCGCAGGACTTCAAAGCACGTCGCAAGGGTTCGAAAGCCAAGGATGGCGATCAGATCGTGTTCGACTTTGTCGGCAAGGTCGATGGCGAAGAGTTCGAAGGTGGCTCGGCCGAGGACTACCCGCTGGTTCTGGGCTCGAACAGCTTCATCCCCGGCTTTGAAGAGCAGCTGGTTGGCGTGAAGGCCGATGAAGAAAAGGACGTGAACGTCACGTTCCCAGAAGAATACGGCGCGGAACACCTGGCCGGTAAAGATGCGGTTTTCAGCTGCACAATCAAAGAAGTGAAAGAACCGGTTGCTGCGGAGCTGAATGACGAGCTGGCCAAGAAATTCGGTGCTGAAGATCTGGACGCCCTGAAAGGTCAGATTTCTGAACGTCTGGAAGCTGAATATGCGGGCGCCTCGCGCGCTGTTATGAAGCGCGGCCTACTGGATGTGCTGGACGAGAAAGTCTCGTTTGACCTGCCCCCGTCGCTGGTTGAGGCCGAGGCCAAGCAGATCGCCCATCAGCTGTTCCACGAAGAAAACCCGGATGTGGAAGGCCACGACCACGGCGAGGTTGAGCCGACCGACGAGCACAACAAGCTGGCCGAGCGCCGCGTACGTCTGGGCTTGCTGTTGGCTGAACTGGGCCAAAAGGCTGAGGTTGAAGTGACCGATGCCGAGATGACCCAGGCCATCATGAACCAGGCGCGTCAGTACCCGGGTCAGGAACGCCAGTTCTTTGAGTTTGTGCAGCAGAACGCCCAGATGCAGCAGCAGCTGCGCGCGCCTATCTTCGAGGACAAGGTTGTCGACTACGTGTTCGAACTGGCCACGGTTGCGGACAAAGAAGTCAGCAAAGACGATCTGCAAAAAGCAGTTGAGGCACTGGAAGAGGAATAATCCTCTTCCCCCCCTTTTGTGGGGGCTGAAAATAGAGCGGAGCCGCCTTTGAATAAGGCGGCTCCGCGTGGGTGGCTTTTGTATTATGAGGTGAGGGGGTCAGGCCTCATGAGCAAAAGCACGGGGGGTATCTAGCAGAGCATGTCTTTGCTCTGGCGTGAAGGTATCGGTCAGCGTTTCGATCAACCGAAGAACATCTTGACGTTCTTCTTCGGTGCGCGCTGCGCTCATCTGCTCGACAAAGTATTTCTCAAGATCGGTGAGCGGTTTGTGATCGCGGTTCGCGGGTTGCTGCTCGATGGTTTTCTTCGAGTTGAACAGGGCCAGCGCCTCTTCTTCTTCCAAGAACACGTCCTCGTGTATACCGGCGAATTCGCGAATGCCTTGGATACGTTCGTCAGTACAATCCAGCAGTGCGGCCAGAGCCGACACTTTGCCCATCGGAACGGTTTTGCCCACATAGTCGTACGGCGCGCAATTCGAGCGTTTCAGAACCCGGTCCATGACCGGATCAATGACAGTGATGATGTCTTCCATGCCAGCATTCTTGGCGTATTCTAGCGAGCCAATCATCAATTCGCAGGTCGCATAAGAGACCGAGTTTTTCTCTTTCCCGCGGCTGAGCCTTTGAGTGTCGACGCAGAAGCGTGTGGATTCCCACATTCTTGCGCTACGGATCGGAGCTTCTCCGTCGAGAATGGCTGAGAAAACATCAGCCAGCATGTGAGGTCCGGTGGTCTGTAGGGCACGCACGGCTGCGACGACATTCCCCCCGTCGTCGAGTCCGATCACGTATGCCGGGTCCAGATGATCGAATTCGTCAATCTCTTTCCCGTCTTCGATCTTTACGTCCCATCCAAGGCGCCCGCCGAAAACGCGCGCGCGCAGTTCAAACATTTCGTCGAGAACTTCGCCGAACAGGTGTCTGTTCAGCCCATCAACAACAACAATCATTTTTTCCCCCTTCGAGTGGTTGTTCGGTAAACTAGACGTTACCGTTTTGTCGGGGGTTTTCTATTGGGGGTTTCCCGTATTTTGGCAGAATTTGGGGTTTTTTGTGGTTAACTAGGCGTAATGAGGCCAATGGCAATAGCTCGACCAACCGCTTGTGGCGTTGTCAATGCGCTGAGTTTCTCGCGGCTGGATCGCAGATGAACCTCAACCGTGCGATGTGAAATCGATAGAATATCGCCGATATCCTGTTGCGATTTCCCCGCTGCAACCCATTGCAGAATCTCGACTTCACGTGTCGAAAGGTTGGGATGGTAGAGCGCACTTGTGACCTCATCAGAAGACACGACATGGTCGTGAATATGTACAGCCATGGATTGCAAGTCACCAATCACATGGGTGTAGAGCTTGCGCCACTCTTCCTTGCTGCAGTCGCGCGAGGCGCTTAGCAACCCGATGTCCCCGAACGGCCCGCGGACAGGTATCGTAACGCCTTGGTTTGATATACCAAATTCACTGGCATCATTGAACATGCGCTGAAATTCAGGGCCGCGTTCCAACCGGCTCCAATCAACGGGTGCAATACTGCGGCGGGCCATGTGGATCGTGGGGTCGATCATGATCAGCCCCTGGTTCTGATAATGTTCGGTCCAAGCATCGTCATAGGTTACAAAGCCCGCAACCGTGCCAGACGCAGGGTTCATGCCTGCATAGGCGGCATGATCCATATCATGCTTTTCGCACACTTGTTTCAGAAACTCGGTGTACCGAGTTTCTGCATCCGGCAGAGTGCTCAGATCAACAATTTCCATGCGGCGTCTACCAACTGCGGCCCATCCCACAAGCCCGATGGTGTCTTCGGACCAGTAGTAAACTTAGAGCGGAACCCAAATTACCTCACATTAGAAAGGACAACATACTTTTGAGAATATGACAAGGCGAGGTGCCAATTGTCTGCACATTTGAGTATAACTTGCGTAGATTAGAACATTTATATCACTATTGCCAAATTCCAAATCCACAGGCGGTGTCCCGGAAATGGCACGGTGTCAGGGGGCCGGTCTCAGGCCTGTTTCAACCAGCATTCCGCGCGCTTTTGCTTCGGGATAGAAGCCTTTGGCGTACAGGAAAATCGCTCGTTGCTGGTCACCATCGGATAGCAGCCATGCACCCCGTAGGTACTTCCCAGCGAACTCCAGATTGGTGTCCGCGTCCAGAAGGCCCTGAGCGTCGCCCTGATAACCCATTGAGCGCGCTGTGGCCGGCAGAATCTGCAACAGTCCGTAATACGGTCGGTTCACAGCCCACGGTCTGTGCGTACTTTCACGGATCGCTAGCTTGTGAACGAGTTCGCGGGGCAGGTCGTAGTGATCAGCCCAATTGTTGATGGATGCACGTAGTTCTGGAGTTTCATTGGGGTAGAGCGGAGGATCGAATGCTTCGGTGTCGTTCCGCGATACCTCGGCGGCGCTACACGCGCTTAGGGCTGAGATCGCGATCAAGGTGATGAGGCCACGACGGGAGAAGACTGCCATTTATGTACTCCAAGCTCAGAACTGCGATGATATGGATCGCATTGGGTGTCGCAACCGTATCCCTGAATTTGGGCCGAATTTTGCTGGTTGGAAAATAAAAAAAGGGCCGCGCGGAAGGCGCAGCCCTTTGTTGTGTTCAGCGAGGCCTGATCAGGCTTTTGCTTCGTCTTCTTCAGCAGCGGGTGCTGCGTCGGCAACCAGTTCGTCATCATCCGATGCGGCCGAGCCGATATCGTCGAACAGTTCGGCGATTTCGAATTCAGCAGCGGCTTCTTCTTCGGCAGCCAGTTCCTGAATCGATTTGCCCGAAGCTTGCAGTTCGGCTTCTTCTTCCGAACGGGCAACGTTCATCTTGATTTCGACTTCAACTTCGGGGTGCAGCTTTACGGCGAGCGCGTGCAGACCCAATTCCTTGATCGGTGCGATCAAGGCAATCTGTTTCTTGTCGACGGTAAAGCCTGCTTCGGTTGCGGCGTCTGCGGCGTCACGCGGGGTGACCGAGCCGTAGAGAGCGCCCGAATCCGATGCCGAGCGAATCACGATGAACTGCTGACCATCCAGCTTTTCAGCCAGCGCTTCAGCTTCTTTCTTGGTTTCCAGGTTGTGCGCTTCAAGCTGCGCCTTGCGGGCTTCGAACGAGGCGATGTTCGACTCGGACGCGCTCAGGGCTTTGCCCTGGGGCAGCAGGAAGTTGCGGGCGTAGCCGGGCTTGACGTCAACGACGTCGCCCATCTGACCCAGTTTCGCAACGCGTTCCAGAAGGATAACTTGCATGTCAGTCTCTCCTTACTTCACGGCGTAGGGCAGCAGGGCGAGGAAGCGGGCGCGCTTGATAGCACGGGCCAGTTCACGCTGCTTTTTCGCCGAAACGGCGGTGATGCGCGAAGGTACGATCTTGCCACGCTCAGAGATGTAGCGCTGCAGAAGACGGGTGTCTTTGTAGTCGATTTTCGGCGCGTTCTCACCCGAGAACGGGCAGACCTTGCGGCGGCGGAAAAATGGTTTTGCGGCCATGGTTTATGTCCTTTCGTCAGGCGTTGATCAGCGGCGCTCGCGGCGGCCTTCGCGCTCGTCGCGCTTCTGCATCTGGACCGAGGGGCCCTCGGCGTGCTCGTCGACCTTGATGGTCAGAACGCGCATCACGTCATCATGCAGGCGCATCAGGCGCTCCATTTCCTGAACGGCGCCGGCGGGGGCGTCGGTCTTCAGGAAAGAGTAGTGACCCTTGCGGTTCTTGTTGATCTTGTAGGCCATTGTCTTAACGCCCCAGTACTCGCTGTCGATGACGTTGCCGCCATTGTCAGCCAGAACGGTGCCGAAGTGTTCGACAAGGCTTTCTGCCTGCGCGTTGGACAGATCCTGACGCGCGATCATTACATGCTCATAAAGTGGCATGTTCACTCCTGTTTATATCAAGGCGCATTTCAAAGGCGGGGCCATCTGGTCCTTCGCGACCCTGCCACGAGAGGCTGCGCGATTCATACGTAATGCGAAGGATGGCCCGATATACACGTTTCAGCGCGCGGGGCAAGACCTGCCATAGATGCCTTGGTGAAGTCGCCCAATTTCCTTTGCTGCGCCCAATTCCTGACGCTTTTCGGCTCAAGGTTGTTTACCAAACCGGAGATGAGCCGGACAGTTAGCCGAGAAAGGCAACCTATTCAGGGTGAATATGTTATGACCGCGATGAACACAAACACACTTACCAAGCAGACCCCCAGCGCGAGCTTTGAGCATTCGGTGCCGGTCAAGATCGCGTTCAAGGCGAATTGGCAGGCGCGGATCATTCTAGCGCGGGTTGTTGGCGCGTTTCTGATCGTCTCTGCCTTTTCCATGTGGCTGATGCCCGGGTCGGTGATTGGCGCTGAGGTCTGGCCGATCAAACTGGCTGCATCCATGTTGTTCCTGATGATCGGGGTCAGCCTACTGACGATCGAGTTGATGGACCCGCGTCCAGACGCCTATTTTGATCCAATCCGCCGCGAAGTGCGCATTCTTCAAAAGAATGAAAACGGTCGCCCACAGACCGTACTGCGCCGCAGCTATGACACGTTGGGTGGAGCACGTTTCGAGGACGATGAGGTGGAACTCTATGACGTCGATGGCAGTCTTTTGATGAAGCTGCCCTTGCAATCGGCGGATGTTAGCCGAGCGCTCAAAGCGCAATTGAGCCAAACAGTAACAATTTTCGCTTGATTTTTATTCTGTTCAAAAAGGAACAGAGTTTGTGAATCAAAATGACTTGTGTGCCGCCGTTTGGCGGCACATTTTTGTTTCCGAGCAAACGCACTAGTTTGCATAGTGTTCATAAACCCGGAGACTGTCATGAAATCCACACTTCTTGCCGCCGCGCTTGCACTGTCGGCGACCACAGCGTTCGCCAGTGCCGAGAAATACGTTCTGGACCCAAGCCACAGCCAGGTGATCTTCAGCTATGACCACCTTGGTTTCTCGACCACCTATGGCATGTTCTCGGGCTTTGAGGGCGAGATCATGTTTGATCAGGAAGACCCCGCAGCCTCGACTGTGTCGGTCTCCATGCCTGTGATGTCGATGTTCACCGGCTGGGAAGCGCGCGAAGATCACTTCATGACCGAAGACTTCTTTGGTGCCTCCGAGGGCGACATGGTCACCTTTACTTCGACCGGTATTGAAGTCACCGGCGAAGGTACAGCCAATATCACAGGTGATCTGACCATGAACGGCGTCACCAAATCGGTTGTTCTGGATGCAAAGCTGAACAAAGTGGATCAGCACCCAATGGCTAATAAGCCATGGGCAGGTTTCAACGCGACCACAACGCTGGTTCGTAGCGAGTTCGATCTGGGCCAGTTCGCCCCGTTCGTCAGCGATGAAGTGGAGGTTCAGATCTCGGTCGAAGCGCAGAAAGCAGACTAAGATTTGAACTAACTCTGGAAAAGAAACCGCCGGCGGCCTTTGCTCCGGCGGTTTTTTTGTAGGCTTATTCGGCCCGGCTCGCGGTCAGTTCAATCGCAACCGATACGGCAAAGGCCAGCGAATCCTCGGCTGGCATCGTCGCGCCGATATCGAAATCGAGACGGTTTAGCTCTAGCCGCCCTGCAACGTTAGCCGTGTTGTCCTGAAGCTCCAGGTCGAACGGCAAAACCACATCCAGCGTCTTGTCTCGAATGGTTAGGGGACCGCGGGCCTCGTACCCGGTTTCGGTTTTATACAGGTCGGCTGCAAACCGCGCGGTTGGAAACTGGCTACTGTCAAAGAAATCAGCGCCCATCGCCTGATCCGTGACCGTTCCAAGGGTAAGCGATCCGATAGATACATTTACATCAACCGATCCGGCCAGACCGGGCTCAGATGGGTCCTCGAAAGCGATGGCTGCCGTCCAATCCGCAAAACCACCGGTGACCGGGCTGCCTAGCTGCGTGATCGTGATCGACAGGGTGCCATCTTGCACCCGCCAGTCCGATTGCACCTCAGCCAGCTCTGTCGTGTCGGTATGTGCCTTGGAGTGATCTGCAAAGATGCCGATCATCCCGCCGCCGATCAGAACCGCGCCCCAGAGGCACAGCGCTGCGAAGGCGGGCAGGATCGAGTGGTGTTGGGCCGGGGGCTCCGGGGCGTCAGAGTGGCCGGGCAACATGCGACGCAGGGTACTGTCCTTATCAATGACATGGTGCTTCAAAGCGCCCATGATGTGCAGTGCCAATGACCCCGCCAGAACCCAAATGAACAGCCAGTGCAGCCCGGCTGTAACCTCTGCCACATAGGGCGATTTGGGAACAAAGGGCAGGTTTTGGCCAAAGGGCCAGAAAATCGGAGCAAATCCTTCGGCAGCGGCGTGATGTATCCAGCCCGTCAGCGGGACAAGAACCAGAGAGGCATAGAGCATCCAATGCACCGTCTCGGCGGCGAAGGCTTCGGGCTTGTTTTCGGCATTCAGCAGCCCGGGTTTGGTTTGCGTGACGGCCCAGAGGATGCGCCCCAGCGCGACAAAGAACACTGCGATCCCAACGGTCTTATGAATTGAGAATATCTGAGCAGCGCGGGCGATATCCTCTTCTGTGGTCGGGATAGAGGGGTCGTAGATCGCGTGGGCCAGTTGGTTTGCGAACCATCCCAAAGGCAGTGCCGTAAAAATCAGCAGAGCGGTCAGCCAGTGAAAGGCTTTGGTTACACTGCCATAGCTTGAGAACGTGTTATTTGCGGGCATCGGATGGGAACTCCGGACTTGTTTGGCTGTGTCCAACCTAAAGCCACCGGGCGTGCGTGCAAGTAACAGCTTGCGCACATACCCAGTGCCGCTGTGCACCCTACTTGTGCCGCGCCCCTTGTCAGTTTACACCCCGCCGCAACCTAACGTCATCTATGAGGTTGCAATGACACGCGCGTTCGTTTTCCCGGGGCAGGGTGCCCAGACCATCGGAATGGGCAAAGCACTGGCCGAAACCTATCCGGCCGCCCAAGCCGTTTTTGATGAGGTCGACGACGCACTGGGTGAAAAACTGAGCCATCTGATCTGGGAAGGTGACATTGCTGATCTCACTCTGACGCAGAACGCTCAACCCGCACTGATGGCCACCTCGCTGGCCGCAATGCGCGCGTTGGAGGCTGAGGGTGTCTCGGTCACCGATGCGGCCTTTGTGGCAGGGCATTCGCTGGGGGAATATTCAGCGCTGGCGGCTGCAGGTGCATTGTCGGTCGCCGATACCGCCCGCCTTTTGCGCAAGCGCGGGCAGGCGATGCAAAGTGCGGTTCCCGTCGGCGAAGGCGCGATGGCTGCAATCCTTGGTCTTGACCTGGAAGGCGTGCGTGCCGTGGCTGAAGAGGCCGCACAGGGTGACGTTTGTCAGGCGGCCAATGACAACGATCCGACCCAGGTTGTTGTGTCCGGCGCAAAGGCCGCCGTCGAACGTGCGGCAGAGATTGCCAAAGAAAAGGGTGCAAAACGTGCGATTTTGTTGCCTGTAAGTGCTCCATTTCACTGTGCGCTGATGCAACCTGCTGCAGATGTAATGGCAGAGGCCCTAGCGGCGGTTGAGATCAAAGCTCCGGCAGTGCCTCTGGTCGCCAATGTGCGCGCCGAGGCGGTCTCGGACCCTGATCTGATCCGGCAGTTGCTGGTCGAACAGGTCACCGGTTCCGTGCGCTGGCGTGAAAGCGTGCAGTATATGGCAGCGCAAGGGGTGACCGAAACCTGGGAGATCGGCGCAGGCAAGGCGCTGTCAGGCATGGTGCGCAAGATCAACCGCGACATAGTCGGCAAGGCGGTTGGCACACCTGACGATGTCCAAAAGGCCATTGGCGCCGAATCGTAAGCATAGAATGCGCCCGCAAGGGCGCCTCACGAAGGAAACAGAATGTTTGATTTGACTGGTAAGAATGCGCTGATCACGGGCGCGTCAGGCGGGATCGGAGGCTACATTGCGCGCGCGCTGCATGGTGCGGGGGCCACGGTTGGCCTGTCCGGCACACGGGTAGAGCCGTTGAAAGCGTTGGCAGATGAGCTGGGCGAGCGTGCACATGTTCTGCCTTGCAACTTGAGTGACCCCGAGTCCGTAGAGGCCCTGCCGAAACAGGCAGCCGAGGCCATGGGATCGGTGGATATTCTGGTCAACAACGCTGGGATCACCCGGGACAATCTGTTTATGCGTATGTCCGATGAGGAATGGCAGAGCGTCATCGACGTGAACATGACCTCGACCATGAAACTGTGCAAAGGCGTTATCCGGGGCATGATGAAGGCGCGGTGGGGCCGGATCGTGAATGTCTCGTCCGTTGTGGCTGCGATCGGCAATCCGGGGCAAGCCAACTATGCAGCGTCGAAGGCCGGAATGATCGGCTTTTCCAAGGCCTTGGCGCATGAAGTTGCAACGCGCGGTATTACCGTAAACGCGGTGGCCCCGGGCTTTATCACCACGGCCATGACCGAGAAGCTGACCGAGGAGCAGAAAAAGGGGCTGCTGCTTAAGGTTCCGGCTGGTCGGATGGGCGATCCCGAGGAAATCGCGGCGGCGGTTCTTTACCTAGCCAGCCCCGAAGCGGGCTATGTCACGGGAAGCACCTTGCATGTGAATGGCGGTATGGCCATGTTGTGAGCGCATAACAGGACAGGCGCGAAAGCGTTTGCCTTGTGCGCCGACTATGTTATAGGCGGCGCATCTATGCAGAGGCCGGTTGTTCAGATCGGCCTTCTACTTTCCCGGTGCACCGGGACCCAAACCGCCCGGAATGGGCAAATTAAGGCCAGCCTGAGCGGGCAAGGGCAGAACCGGGCAAACCGCCCTGAATAGGAATGAGGAATAGACATGAGCGACGTCGCAGATCGCGTTAAAAAGATCGTTGTTGAGCACCTGGGTGTTGAAGAGGACAAAGTTGCGGAAAACGCGTCCTTCATCGACGATCTGGGCGCAGACAGCCTGGACACTGTTGAACTGGTTATGGCCTTCGAAGAAGAGTTCGGCATCGAGATCCCTGATGACGCAGCCGAGACCATTCAGACCTTCGGCGACGCGGTCAAATTCATCAGCGAAGCGTCCTAAGCGTTTCATTTCTGATCAAAAGCGGCGCTTCCGGGCAACGGAGGCGCCGTTTTTTATTGTCTGCCAGCAATTCTGTCTTGCGCCAGTGCCATTCGCTGATCACTGTTTCCACTGAGGCATAATTCCAAGTGGGCAGGCTATGATAAGATCCACTCCTATGATCAATACAGCGCGGCTGACATTGTGTGCGATGCGGCCTGAGGATTTTGAGCGCTTTGCCGAAATCTGGCGTGATCCCTGTGTGGTCGAACATATCGGCGGCTCGCCGCGCTCACGTGGGGAATCTTGGGATTCGTTTTTACGAAACGCCGGGCATTGGCAGATGGCTGGCTTTGGCCAGTGGGGCATTCTGCAGCAATCGAATCGTAAGCTGATTGGTCAGGCCGGGTTTTTCTATGGAAATCGCGGGCTCGGTGAGGATTTCGATGCCTGTCCCGAAGCAGGTTGGGTTTTGGCCACCGAGGCCCAAGGGCAGGGATTGGGATATGAGGCGGCTTTGGCCGCACATGACTGGTTTGACAGGATTATGCCGGGCCCGTTGGTGGCCATGGTGAATGCCGCCAATGAGTCCTCGCAGAAGCTGGCTAAGAAGCTTGGATATGTGCGGATGCGCGCGGCGCAGTTCAACGGCGCCGATGTTCATCTGCTGCGCCGCAACGGCCCTCCTGCGCGGGCGTAAATACGCCGAAAACCACAGATGCCGCAAATCGACCAAACTTTGCCGATCCCGGTCGAACCGGCGCGGTTCCTGCCTTTATGCTACACTGTGTTTTAGAGCGATTGGGCGAAGGAGCGTGCTCATGAGGATTTACCCCACTATGGAATTGCAGAACGGCCGGTGTGTGACACTGGACAAGGGCCGTCTGGATGAGGCGATGATCTGGCATGTGAATCCGGTTGAAACGGCACGCGGCTGGTCAACAGCGGGTGCTGAGTGGATGCATCTGACGGATTTCGATGCGATCGAAGGGCGCGATACCAATTTCGACCTGGTCGAAGAATTGATCCGTACCGCAGAGATGCCGGTGCAACTGGCCGGTGGCATGCGAAACCGCGAGCAGGTTGAAAACTGGATCGACAAAGGGGCCGGTCGGATCGTTATCGGAACCCTAGCAGCCCGGGACCCGAACCTTGTCAAGGAACTGGCGAAGCTTTATCCGGACCAGATCGTTCTGGCGGTGGATGTCTGGAAAGGGTTCGTCATGACCGAAGGGTGGCGCAGCCAAAGTGCATTCACGCCTGAGGCGTTCATCGACGCGTTTGATGGCACACCTTTTGCCGCCATTCTCGTCACCGATATTGACAGCGATGTGGAAGATGTCGAGGCGCAGCTTGGATTAATCTCTGGGCTGGCGCAGCATTCTCGGACACCGGTCATTGCCAGTGGGGTTGTACGCACGGCCGACGATATCTCGCGCCTTAGCTATATACCTAACATCGCGGGGGCCTTGGTGGGCCGCGCATTGTTCCGCAAGACCGTGGATCTGTCCGATGTGCTTGACGTTGCCGCCTCGGCGCGGGAACCCGTCGCGCAGTTTCAGTAGTACCGCAAAGATTGACAGCAAGGCGGTAAGTCGCTTGCGCCGATTATCGCCTTGCTCTTGCCCCCGGACCCCGGGCCGGGGTATGAGCGTTTCTCATAACAGCAAGCAGGCAAGAGGCACTACATGCGCAGAGTCGTCGTAACCGGTCTGGGATTGGTCACTCCTTTGGCCAGCGGGGTCGAAGAAACCTGGTCGCGCCTGTTGGACGGTGAGTCCGGCGCAGGCCCCATCACGTTGTTTGATGCCGAAGCAAGCGGTGTCACCACGACATATGCATGCGAAGTTCCCCGTGGCGACGGAACAAACGGCACATTCAATCCTGACGATTGGATGCCGCCGAAAGAACAGCGCAAGATCGAGGATTTTATCCTGTATTCCATCGCTGCAGCCGAAATGGCGTGCAAGGATGCAGGCTGGACCCCGGAAGGTGAGGAAGATCGCCTGCGGACTGGGGTTCTGATTGGGTCCGGAATTGGTGGTCTGGGCTCGATTGCCGAAACCGCCAATCTGATCCGTGACAAGGGACCGCGCCGCGTGTCGCCTTTCTTTATTCCGGGTGCTCTGATCAACCTGGCTTCGGGGCAGGTATCGATCCGGTTTGGGTTCAAGGGGCCGAACCATTCCGTTGTGACAGCCTGTTCGACCGGGGCTCATGCAATTGGTGATGCCAGCCGGATCATTCGCGCAGGGGATGCGGATGTGATGATCGCAGGCGGCGGCGAAGGCTGTATCTGTGAGATCGGAATTGCGGGTTTTAACGCGTGCAAAGCGCTGTCGACCAAATATGCCGACGATCCGAAGAAAGCCAGCCGCCCTTATGACATCGACCGCGACGGATTTGTCATGGGCGAAGGATCGGGCATCGTGGTGCTGGAAGACTATGAACACGCCAAGGCGCGCGGTGCCAAGATTTATGCCGAGGTGCTGGGCTATGGCATGTCGGGTGACGCCTATCACATCACAGCACCGTCCGAGGATGGAGACGGTGCCGAGCGTTCGATGAAGGCCGCGCTACGCAGCGCAGGTCTTGAGCCGAAGGATTTGGACTATATAAACGCACATGGCACCTCGACCATGGCGGACACAATCGAACTGGGCGCGGTTGAGCGGCTATTGGGTGAGCATGCCGCGAATGCCACGATGACCTCGACTAAATCGGCCACAGGGCACCTGTTGGGCGCTGCAGGCGCGATTGAGGCGATCTTCTCGATCCTGGCGATCCGGGATCAGGTGGCCCCGCCGACGATCAACCTGGACAACCCTGCGGTTGAAACCGCGATTGATCTGGCACCGAATGCCAAGCGTGAGCGTGAGATCAATGTAGCCCTGTCGAACTCGTTCGGGTTTGGCGGCACCAATGCCAGCGTGATCTTCGGGAAAGTCAGTTAAATGTGGCGGGCCATTGCATCAAACGCGCTGACCATTCTGGTGGTCGGCCTGTTTCTGATGGGCGGTCTGATCCTGTGGGGCCAGAGCCAGTATAAGGCCGAAGGCCCGTTAGAAACTGCGATCTGTCTGCAGGTTGCAGGCGGATCGAACATGACCCGCGTCAGCCGTGAGCTAGAGGATCAGGGCGCCATCAGCAGTGCCACGATCTTTCGTATGGCGGCGGATTACACCGACCGGTCGCAACAGTTGAAGGCTGGTAGCTTTCTGGTGCGCGAAGGTGCGTCGATGGAGGAGATCATCGACGAAATCACCAGCAGCGGCGCCAGCACCTGTGGGTCTGAGATAGAATACCGGATCGGTGTGACCCGTGCCCAGACGCGGGTGCGTGAACTGAATCCGGCAACGCTGGATTTCGACGAAATCGCGTCATTTGATGCTGCGGAAGAAGAAACGCCTGAGGCTTACACTGAGAAACGTGGCGAAGCGGATACTCGCTATCGTGTGTCGCTGGCCGAGGGTGTGACCTCGTGGCAGGTGGTCGAGGCATTGAAGGGTTTTGAAGCGCTGAGCGGTGAGGTGACTGAAATTCCTGCCGAAGGATCGTTGGCGCCGGACAGCTATGATGTTGACGCCGGGCAGGACCGGAACGAAATCCTTAAGGCGATGCAAGACAAGCAACAGCTGCGTATCAATGCAGCCTGGGAGAGCCGTCAGGATGGTCTGCCGCTGCAAAGCCCCGAAGAGATGCTGATCCTAGCGTCGATCATCGAGAAGGAAACCGGCGTCGCCGGTGAACGCGGGCAGGTGGCGAGCGTGTTTGTAAACCGTTTGAATCAGGGCATGAGGCTGCAAACGGACCCGACTGTGATCTATGGTGTCACCAAGGGGCAGGGGACGTTGGGACGTGGGCTGCGTCGCAGCGAATTGAACCGCCCAACGCCGTGGAACACTTATCAGATTGATGGTTTGCCACCTACACCGATTGCGAACCCCGGTCAGGCGAGCCTTGAGGCAGCCGTGTCCCCGGACAACACGGATTTCATTTTCTTTGTTGCCGATGGAACAGGTGGTCATGCCTTTGCTGAGACGTTGCAAGAACATAACCGCAATGTCGCCAAATGGCGCGAGATTGAGGCCGAGCGGAATTCGGGCAACTAAACTAAGAAGAAAAAACAGCGCCGATTAGGGCGCTGTTTTTTTGTCTCGATCAAGCTGCCGGTTTGCGGCGGGGGCGCCGACGCTTGGATTGCGAAGGCTTTGACGTCCCGTTTGCTGGTTTCGGCTTGAAGCTGCGGCGTCTGTTGCCTTGTCGCCGACCGGGGCGTTCCATTTGGACGGCCTCGGGCATCTCACCGCTGGCGAAGGGGATGTCGATTTTCATGAGCTTCTGAATCTGGCGCAGCAGGTCAACCTCTTCCGGGGAACAGAAGGCAATAGCCTCGCCTTCGCGTCCGGCGCGGGCGGTGCGCCCGATGCGATGGACATAGTTGTCGGGTACCTCGGGCAAGTCGTAGTTGATAACATAAGCCACGCCGGGAATGTCGATCCCGCGTGCGGCCACATCCGTTGCGACGAGCACCGTAATTTCACCAGCGCGGAAGGCCTTGATCGCGCGATCTCGTTGCCCCTGACTTTTGTTGCCATGGATCGAGGCCGCGTTGTAGCCATCTGCGACAAGGCCTTTCATCAGCTTCTCGGCCCCGTGTTTGGTGCGCGAGAAGACGAGCGTCAGCGCATCAGTATCCTGCGACAGGATTTCACGCAGCTTTCGGGGCTTTTCCGGCTTGCTGACGAAATGGACCGATTGGGTGATCTTGTCTGCGGCCTTGCCCGGAGGCGACACCTGCACACGCTGCGGGTTGGTCAGATACGCTCGGCTAAGCTCTTCCATCTGCTTGGGCATGGTGGCCGAGAACAGCATGGTCTGGCGCGGAGTGCCCAGAGCAGGCGCGATCTTGCGTAGTGCGTGGATAAAGCCCAAGTCCAGCATTTGGTCGGCCTCGTCCAGTACCAGATGGCGCACAGCGCCAAGATCTACGGCCCCACGCTCCATCAGGTCGATCAGACGACCGGGGGTCGCCACCAGAATGTCTGTGCCGCGAGCCAGAAAGGCGATCTGTTTGTTGATCGATTGGCCGCCCACAACAGTGGCGACGCGCAGCTTTGTCTTTCTGGTCAGATTGCGCAGGCTGTCGGCGATCTGGTTTACCAGCTCGCGCGTCGGGGCAAGGATCAGGGCCTTGGCGGTTTTGGGGTCGGGCTTGCCCGGTTGGGCCAAGAGTTGATTGATCAAAGGCAGGCCAAACGCCAGCGTTTTGCCGGTTCCCGTTTGAGCCAGGCCGAGGATGTCATGCCCGTTCAGGGCCAATGGAATGGCCTGATTCTGGATCGGGGTCGGTTCAGAAAAGTTTGCGCGTTTCAGCGCGTCGTTCAGCGCGGGCGCCAGGCCCAGCATATCGAAGTCGAACAATGTCTATCCTTTTTTGGCCCCGGGCCACATTGGCAGGAGCGCAATTGAAACAGGTCGCGCGGCAACCGCGCAACCGGCAGGGGTTTTGCGTGACCTCGGGATATACAGGCGCACCCTGTACTATCTGGCCGTCGCATCAAGAACCCTGCGTGAAGGGGAACTGGAGAAGTGTTTGTAGGGCGCTGTGAGGCGGGTGAGGCCCGCCTGTGCTCACGCATCAGCGCTGTTTGAGGGGCACATGCGGTGTCGAGAGAGGATTGTCAAGCCATGAACCATGCGAACTACCGGCCAGTGGCCGTTTGACCGCAGGTGACAAATCGATTTTGATGCTTCATTCGGCAGCCGTGGCCTTTGGTGGGAACTTGTTTGGTAACAGGCCCAACGAACGCGCCTGATGCACATCGGCAAGGAGATCACGTTCTGCAGCGGCGAAGAGTTCTTCGGGATCGTCCAAAACGAAATATCCCATCTGATGCATGTCAATTCGATATGGTGTGCGCAGAATAGTCAGAACATCAAACGGATCGCGGTCGGGAACATCACTGGACACAGAATAAATCAGTTCGGTTGGCGAGGATGCAAGACCAGATCCGAGCGCTTTGATTTGCCCGTTCTGGCGGCGCAAGCCAAACTCGATCGAGAACCAGTAGAGGCGGATCAACCAAATGTAGTCGGAGGCATCTGCCCGTGTTCCGGCCGCTCCGATTGCGTGACTGAACGCTGCAAAGCGCGGGTCGCTGAGAAGGGGAGTGTGTCCGAAGATTTCGTGAAAGATATCTGGTTCTTCGATGTAGTCGAAATCTTCGCGAGAGCGGATGAAAGACGCGGCAGGAAAGACCTTGTTAGCCAACATTCCAAAGAACTCTTTGAAACCGATCAAGGCCGGAACGGGTTGAACCTGCCAGCCGGTCAAGTCGAGCAGTCGGTCCGAGACGTCTGCACATGAGGGGACTTTGGTTTTGGGAAGGTTCAAACGGTCCAAACCATCCAGATATTCCCGGGCCATGAAGCTGCGAATGTTCGGTTCTTGAGCGGCATAGAGATCGGCCCAGACAGCGTCTTCTTCTGCGGAATAGTCAATGTGACCCTGCGCATCGGCGCATTTTGCAGTGTACTTGGTTGATTTGGGCATCTCGGGCATCCTCCTACAACGAGTCTAGAGGTGTCGTGCCAAGAAAAATCTTTGAAATTCGTGGAAATCTCGCCAGAATTGAGATGAACAATTCAGAAGAGAGCCAAAAGTGAAAGAAACACTTCAGTCCTCGGACATTTCAATCCTGCGGGAGCTGCAGGTCAGTGGCCGTCTGTCGATGCAGGAATTGGCGGAACGAACCAGCCTGTCCGCGTCGCAATGCTGGCGGCGGGTTCGTGATCTTGAAGCTGCGGGTGTCGTATCGGGGTATCGCGCGCAAGTTACAGCCAAGGCGGTGGGTCTGAACGCGATTGCTTATATACATGTTGCCTTGCAGGATCATCAGGAAGACAGCATCTCCTCGTTCCTGCGCCTGGTTGAATCAGAGCCGCAGATCGTTGAGTGCGCTTCGATTACAGGGGATCATGATTTCATTCTCAAGGTTTACGCGAAGACGCCCGAAGATCTGGAGCATTTTATCATGCAGCGGCTTTTGAAATCAGGGCTGGTACGCGACACGCGCAGCAACTTTGTTTTGCGTCAGACCAAAACGCGTGGGCCTCTACCGATCTTGTAAGTCTAAATCTTAAGAAAAATTAACAATTTCCGTGCGTTAGGTGTTGCGGGCCGTTGCGTGCAACATTGACTTTGCGCGCGGTATCGCGTATTAGTTGTGTCATGCTAGAAGAAGTGGGCAACGGCCCCGGGGCGACCCGGCGGCCGTTTTTCGTTTCTGTCGTGCGGAGAAAACTCACGCATGAGGTCACAAGCAAACATGACGTTAATTACCCCGGAAGAGCGGATCTCCCAAACGGCCGATTTGTTGCGGTCGCTTGAGGCGTCCATTCGCAGTTTGCGGCAAGCGGCGGAAGACCTGCGCAAGCAAATTGGGGCCGGGGAGGATGCAGATCTTGCTGGTTCAGCTAAGCAACTCGGGCAGTTAGAGGGGCTGATCCGCAGTTGTCAGAAAGTGGAGACAAGCTTTGTCGAACAAAATCACAGACAAGCCGGTATTGCCCAAGGAGGGTACGCGCTCGACCTTGATCGGGCACGATCTGAGATCGGGTGCAGGCTGGCTCGCCTCCGCGCCTGCTGCGGTGCAGGACAGATTTCTGAGTGAGATCGGGGAGGGGGGGCTGTGTGCCCTCCCTTTCCTGTTCGAGTTCTGGGCGCTGCCGCATCAGTTGCCGCCCGAGGGCGACTGGCGATCCTGGGTGATCATGGGCGGGCGCGGGGCGGGCAAGACGCGCGCAGGCTCGGAATGGGTGCGGTCGATGGTTGAAGGATCTTTGCCGCTGGAGCGCGGCGAGACCTGTCGTGTGGCATTGGTCGGTGAGACCTTTGATCAGGTACGCGATGTGATGATCTTTGGCGATAGCGGGATATTGCAGTGCTCGCCGCCGGATCGGCGACCTACGTGGAAGGCATCGGAACGCAAGCTGATATGGCCCAACGGGGCCGAGGCGCAGGCGTTTTCGGCGCATGATCCTGAGGGGTTGCGCGGCCCTCAATTCGATGCGGCCTGGGTGGATGAGTTGGCCAAGTGGAAGAAGGCGGGCGAGACCTGGGATATGTTGCAATTTGCGTTGCGGTTGGGGGATCGTCCTCGGGTCTGTGTGACGACCACGCCGCGCAATGTGAAGGTTTTGAAGGACTTGCTGGCGTCTCCGTCCACCGTGCAGACCCATGCGCCGACCGAAGCGAACCGGGCCAATCTGGCGGAGTCGTTCTTGCAGGAGGTCCGTGCGCGCTATGCGGGCACGCGGCTGGGACGGCAGGAATTGGACGGGGTGCTGCTGTCGGATGCCGAAGGCGCGCTGTGGACCGGTTCGATGCTAGAGGCGGCGCGCTGTGCGCAGGTGCCCGCGTTGGATCGCGTCGTGGTGGCGCTGGACCCGGCGGTGACGGCGGGGTCGGATGCGGATGCTTGCGGGATCGTGGTCGTGGGTGCTCAGCTACAGGGGCCGCCCGAGGCGTGGCGGGCCTATGTGCTGGCTGACCGGACGGTGCAGGGCGTTGGCCCGGCGGGCTGGGCGCAGGCGGCAATTGACGCGATGGACAAGTTTGGGGCCGAGCGGCTGGTGGCCGAGGTCAATCAGGGCGGGCAACTGGTGGAAGAGGTGGTGCGGCAGGTGGACCCTCTGGTCCCTTATCGCGCGGTGAGGGCCTCACGCGGCAAGGTCGCGCGGGCCGAGCCTGTGGCGGCTTTATATGAGCAAGGGCGGGTGAGCCATGTGGCCGGGCTGGACGCGCTGGAGGAGCAGATGTGCCAGATGACCGCGCGCGGGTTCGAGGGGCAGGGCTCGCCCGACCGGGTTGATGCTCTGGTCTGGGCGCTGCATGAACTGGTCGTGGGGCCTGCGGGGGTGTTTAGAAGGCCGAGGGTGCGGAGTTTGTGAAACGCTACTTCTTTGGTGGGTGGTTGCTGATGCGTCTTACACCAATTTTATCTGGTTTCAGGGGCTTACGCGCGGTATGGAAAATCGCATGTCATTCGTTTCAGTTACTGCTCTTCGTGCGCCTGATCTGGAAGAAATTCTGACTCCAAAAGAGCGCTTGCTTTGGTCAGGACGTCCGGGTTTTGGCTTGAAGTTTTTTCAAGCTGTAGGCGAAGAACAGAAGTTGCAAGTGTTTATTCTGGTGGCACTTATTGCGCTTTGGGCAACGCTACCATTAATTGATGCTGACCCAGATGCACGCTTCGGTCGATTTAAGGCGCTGTTTGTGTATGGCATTGCAACGGTAGCCTTGCTTTCGTTTTCGGCCTACCTCGCCTCTCAGCGCCAGTTCGTTTTGAGCAATTTAATCTACTACGTGACCGATACACGTGTAATCATCTGTCGTTTGGGAAGAAACTGGAGGCTTGGCACCCGGCTATTTGTCGTTTCGTGCGAACATTCAAAAACATTTCCATACGAGGTTCTACCTACCCGGCCTTATCCGTCCCTAAGGGTAGGAACCCTGCTTTCAGAACAACAGGTTCAATTCCTAGGGTTTGGTTTGTCGCATCCAGGTCATCCGGAACGGTTTGATCGTGGTGTTCAACCGATTTTCCTGGACTATCTGGCAAACTCAGAACAGTTGCTTGTGATGATAAGGTCTTGTGCAGAGGATCGAAAGGCGGCTAACGACGCCTGATCTCCAAGGTCATTTCTGTTAGAGGGCCGTTGGAATTTTAGGGGTTTGTTGCTCGTCCTGTTACCACCGTTGCCCACCCCCCGTACGCCCCATTCCCAAGCCTTAAACTTCTTTCCGTCATAACTCCTTTCAACAAGCCGGGCAGAGCGGCGGCAGAAAGGAGCACAGATGGTATTCGATTTCTTGCGTCGTGGATCGGCTGAGGCAGCGCCCGAGGCGAAGGCGAGCGCGGCGGGGCCTGTGGTGGCGTGGCAGACGGGCGGGCGTGTGGCGTGGAGCCCTCGGGATGCGGTGTCGCTGACGCGGACGGGGTTTTCGGGGAACCCGGTGGGGTTTCGGTCCGTCAAGCTGATTGCCGAGGCGGCGGCGGCGTTGCCCTTGGTGTTGCAGGATCAGGCGCAGCGGTTTGATGTGCATCCGATCCTGAGCCTCATGCGCCGTCCAAATGCGGCGCAGGGGCGGGCGGAGTTGATGGAGGCTCTGTTCGGGCAGTTGCTACTGTCGGGCAACGCTTATGTCGAGGCGGTTCAGGCTGAGGAAGGCCTGCCGGTTGAGTTGCATGTGCTGCGATCAGACCGGATGAGCGTGGTGCCGGGGGCGGATGGGTGGCCCAAGGCGTATGACTATGCGGTCGGCGGCAAGAAGCACCGGTTTGCGGCGGAAAATATCTGCCATATCAAGTCGTTCCACCCGCAGGATGATCATTATGGGTTCTCGCCGATGCAGGCGGCGGCGATGGCGATTGATGTGCATAACAGCGCGTCTCGATGGTCGAAATCGCTGCTGGACAATGCCGCGCGGCCTTCTGGCGCTTTGGTCTGGAAGGGTGATGGCCATGGGGTGATGGCCGAGGATCAGTTCCGCCGCCTGTCCGATGAGATCGAGCAGAACTATCGCGGGGCGCGGAATGCTGGCCGTCCGATGGTTCTGGAAGGGGGGCTGGATTGGAAACCGATGGGGTTCTCTCCGTCCGATATGGAGTTTCAAAAGACCAAGGAAGCCGCCGCCCGCGAGATCGCGCTGGCCTTTGGGGTCCCGCCGATGCTGCTGGGAATCCAAGGTGATGCGACCTATTCGAACTATCAGGAGGCCAACCGGGCGTTCTATCGCTTGACTGTATTGCCCCTGGTGACGCGGGTGGCGGCGGCGGTGTCGGATTGGCTGATGGGCTTTACCGGCGAGGAACTGGTGCTGAAGCCCGATCTGGATCAGGTCCCGGCTCTGTCGGCGGAACGGGATGCGCAATGGGCGCGGGTCAATGGGGCCGATTTCCTGAGTGATGCCGAGAAGCGCGCGTTGTTGGGGCTGCCGGAGCGTGCGGATGGCTGATCCGTATCCTCCGTTCGAATGTGCGCCGGGCCTGCGGCTGGCCGCGCATGAGCGGGTGGCCGAGATCCAGCATGCGCATCTGTGCAGGCGGCTGGACCAGATTGAAGAGATGATGGAGCGGCTGGAGAAACGGTTGTGGTTGACCGTTTATGGCGTGGCGGCGGTGATCCTGGCGCAAGCCTTTCAGTCTCTTTTGGTGGTAACGCCTTGATTTCAGTTAGTTACATGGAGAAGTTCATGGATTTGGAACATAAATTCGCGCGGTTTGGAGATGGTTTGTCGGTATCCGAGGATGCTGTGATCGAAGGCTATGCCAGCCTGTTTGGTCAGGTCGATCAGGGTAGCGATGTGGTGCAGCGCGGCGCGTATCGCGGTTCGCTGGCTGGGCTGACCAAGCTGGGCCAACGGGTCAAGATGTTGTGGCAGCACGATCCGGCGCAGCCTATCGGTGTTTGGGATGAGGTCCGTGAAGACGACAAGGGCCTGTGGGTCAAGGGCCGTCTGCTGGAAAGCACGCAGAAGGGCCGAGAGGCGGCCGAGCTGATCCGGGCGGGGGCCATGGATGGCCTGTCGATCGGCTATCGCACCAAGCGCGCCGTGAAGAATGATAAGGGCCAGCGGGTCCTGACCGAACTGGAGCTGTGGGAGGTGTCTTTGGTGACCTTCCCGATGCTGCCCAGTGCGCGGGTGGCGGCCAAGGGTGTGGACCCTGAGGCCGAGAACACCTGGCGCAGTATTGCCGAGGTGTTTGACCATGCCCGGCAGGAGCTGGCGCGGACCTAGCGCGCCTCAAACCCACTCAGAACAGGACAAGCTGATGAGCAAGACCGAGACCCCGGCCTTGACCGGAGAGGGTGCGCCCCTGGTTCAGGAGGTGAAGCAGGCGATGGCTGGCTTCGTGAATGAATTCAAGGGCCTGAAGGCTGAAGTGAAAACCAAATTGCAACAGACAGAAGAGCGACTGACCATGCTGGATCGTAAATCAACCATCGCGGCGCGCCCGCATCTTGCAGCCTCGAACGAGGACGGTGCCCCGCATCAGAAAGCTTTTGATGCTTACGTGCGTTCGGGCGAGGATGACGGGCTGCGCGGGCTGGAGATCGAGGCCAAATCGCTGTCGACCGCTGTGAACAGCGAAGGCGGGTACCTGGTTGATCCGCAGACTGCGGAGGCGATCAAGTCGGTTCTGAATTCAACCGCGTCGATCCGTTCGATTGCTTCGGTTGTGAATGTCGAGGCGAACTCGTTTGACGTGCTGATCGACCATACGGATGTGGGCGCGGGTTGGGCCGATGAGAATTCGGCCACGGCAGAAACCAGCACCCCGTCGATTGACCGTATCTCGATCCCGCTGCACGAGCTGAGCGCGTTGCCCAAGGCCTCGCAGCGCTTGCTGGATGACAGTGCGTTTGATGTCGAAGGCTGGCTGGCCGGTCGTATCGCCGACAAATTCGCGCGCGCCGAAGCGGCGGCGTTTATCAATGGCGATGGTGTAGACAAGCCCAAGGGGCTGATGATCCACCGCGCGGTGCCGGATGATGGCTGGTCCTGGGGCAGCCTTGGTTACGTCGCCACCGGTATCGATGGTGGTATAGACGCGGATGCGATTGTCGATGTGGTCTATGCGCTGGGCGCACAGTACCGCGTCAACGGCACCTTCGTGATGAATTCGAAAACCGCTGGCCTGATCCGCAAGCTGAAAGACAGCGATGGCCGCTTCCTGTGGTCGGATGGTCTGGCCGCGGGTGAGCCTGCGCGCCTGATGGGTTATCCGGTTCTGATCGCCGAGGATATGCCAGACGCAGCATCGGACAGCTTCTCGATCGCCTTTGGCGATTTCCAATCTGGCTACACGATTGCCGAGCGCCCCGATCTGCGTGTGCTGCGTGATCCGTTCAGTGCCAAGCCGCATGTTCTGTTCTACGCGACCAAGCGGGTGGGCGGCGACGTCAGCGACTTTGCGGCGATCAAGCTTCTGAAATTCGGCACCGCCTAAGCGGTGACGGATCCGAGGGGCCGGGAGACCGGTCCTTCGGGCGGCGGGTACGGGCCGGGGTGAGATCCCCCGCGTTGTCTAGCTGCTCCCCTCCGTCCGAGCAACGTGGGGCGGCGCGTGCCCGTCATTTTCAAGACTACGGCCCCGGAGGGGTCCGAGATTGCGGAGTGAATGGATGATGTTGATCGAAGAAACCGCCATCGCGGATGCGACGCTGCCGGTGGATCAGTTCAAAGCGCATTTGCGGATGGGCACGGGGTTTGCCGAGAGTGATGTGCAGGATGAGGTGCTGAAAGGCTTCTTGCGTGCCGCCATCGCGGCAATCGAGGCCAGAACCGGCAAAGTGCTGATCGAGCGGGCCTTTTCCTGGAGCCTCAGCTGTTGGCGCGACCCGGCGGGTGAAGTACTGCCTGTGGCCCCGGTTTCAGCAATTGATACGGTCACGATGACAGATGCGACGGGGGCGGACACTGATCTTGATGTCAGCACCTATCGGTTGGAGCGTGATAGTCAGCGCCCGCGGTTGCGGCCTGTGATAGTGTCTTTACCAAATGTTCCAACGGGCGGATCAGTGAAGATTGCCTTTACCGCCGGTATGGCCGCGGGTTGGGATCGTCTGCCTGCCGATCTGGGACAGGCTGTGCTGCTGCTGGCGGCACATTACTACGAATATCGCGATGAGACGTCGCTGAGCGATGGATGCATGCCCTTTGGGGTTACCAGCCTGATTCAGCGCTACCGTATGGTGCGTTTTGGTTCGGGAATGGCGCAATGAAGGCGCCCCGTTTGAACCGCAAGCTGGTGCTGGAAACGCCGGATCGTTCGGCCGATGGTGCGGGCGGGTTCGTTGAGACCTGGGCGGTGCTGGGCACGATTTGGGCAGAGGTTACGGCGCGCAGCGGGTCCGAGCGGGCCATCGCAGGGGTGCCGGTATCACGGGTGGGCTATCGCATTGTGGTGCGGGGCGCGCCCGAGGGATCGTCGATGAGGCCAACACCGGATCAGCGTTTTGTCGAAGGCACGCGGCGTTTCGTAATCCGCGCTGTCGCGGATCGCGATCCGCGCGGTCAGTATCTGACCTGTTTCGCAGATGAAGAGGTGGCGGCATGAGCTATGGCGTAGCAGCCGCGTTGCAGGCGGCGGTGTTTCAGCGGCTTTCAGCTGACGCTGATGTCAGCGCGCAATCTGGTGGCGCAATCTTTGATGCGGTGCCGACTGGGCCGGTTCCAACCACCTATGTGACGCTGGGCCCGGAAGAGGTCCGCGAAGCGTCGGACAGGTCCGGCGCAGGTGCGCTGCATCGGTTCACGATCTCGGTTGTGTCCGAGGCCGCAGGATTTGGCGCCGCAAAATCACTGGCCGGTGCCGTGTGTGACGCGCTGGACGGCGTGGGGCTGAGTTTGGATCGGGGCCGCCTAGTGGGGCTTTGGTTCGAACGCGCCAGCGCCCGGCGCACCGGAACCGGCGGTGCAATCCGCCAGATCGACCTGAGATTCCGCGCCCGCGTGGAAGACGACTAAGCAATCAACGGAGAGAGCACATGGCTGCCCAGAACGGAAAAGACCTTTTGGTCAAAGTTGATATGAACGGCACGGGCCTGTTCGAAACCATCGCTGGCCTGCGCGCCACGCGGATCAGTTTCAACGCCGAAAGCGTGGATGTGACCACCCTGGAGAGCCAGGGAGGCTGGCGCGAGCTGCTATCAGGGGCAGGAGTCAAATCGGCCGCGATCTCGGGCTCGGGCGTATTCAAGGACGAAGGCACCGACGAGCGCGCGCGGCAGTTGTTCTTTGATGGCGAGACACCGGGCTTTCAGGTGATCATCCCCGATTTCGGCATTGTCGAGGGGCCGTTTCAGGTGACCGGCATTGAATATGCGGGCTCGCACAATGGCGAGGCGACCTATGAGATGAGCTTGGCAAGCGCCGGTGCGCTGACCTTTACCGCGCTGTAATCCGATGGCCAATCCGTGGACGGGCGAGGTGGCATTGACCATCGATGGGGAGCGGCGGGTACTCAAGCTAACGTTGGGTGCTTTGGCGGAATTGGAACAGGAACTGGATACCGGGTCATTGGTTGAGCTGGTCCAGCGGTTCGAAGGTGGCGGCTATTCCAGCAACGATGTGCTTGCGCTGATCGTGGCGGGACTGCGGGGCGGCGGGGCGGATGTGTCCCGTACTGACGTGATGCATGCGGAGATCGAAGGGGGCCCTTTGGCCGGTGCAAGGGCTGCGGCTGAGTTGCTGGCGCGGGCCTTCATGGTGCCGGGTGGCGCATGAGCGGGTTCGACTGGCCTGCTTTGATGCGGGCCGGGTTCCTCGGGCTGCGCCTAACGCCGGATCAGTTCTGGCGTCTGACCCCGGCCGAGTTGCGGCTGCTGCTGGGGCAGAGTGCCGGAATACCGGCGATGAACCGGGCCGGGCTGGATGCGCTGTTGGCAGCATATCCGGACACAGAACAAGGAGAGCGTGATGACGGATCGTGATGGGTTTGACGACCTGCAGGAGCGGGGCGAGGCGCTGGGCGACTCGTTAAGTGATGCGGCCAGCATGGCGGCGGCTTTTGACAGTCAGATGAAGCGGATCGGCGCTGCGTTTGAGGAAACGGGCAAGGATGTCGCCACGCTGGAGCGGGGAATGTCCAGTGGGCTGCGCAAAGCCTTCGACGGTGTGGTGCTGGATGGGAAGAGCCTGTCTGATGCGCTGGACGTTCTGAAGAACTCGCTGATCCAGACGGCCTATTCGGCTGCGATCAAGCCGGTAACGGATCACTTTGGTGGGCTGTTGTCCGGTACGGTTGGTGGTCTTGTGCAGGGTCTTCTGCCGTTTGCCGATGGCGGCAGTTTCAGCCAAGGGCGCGTGATGCCCTTTGCCAATGGCGGTGTGATCAGCGGCCCCACAACCTTTCCGATGCGCGGCGGCACCGGCCTGATGGGCGAGGCGGGCCCCGAGGCGATCATGCCATTGGCACGCGGGGCGGATGGAAAACTGGGGGTTCGCAGTTCGGGCGGCGGGGGTGCGGTCAACGTCGTCATGAACATCTCAACACCCGATGTTCAAGGGTTCCGCCGCAGCCAGGGCCAGATCGCAGCACAGATGAGCCGTGCTTTGGGGCGCGGCAATCGCAACAGATAAAACCGGGAGCAGGTCATGAATTTTCACGAGGTCAGATTTCCGGCCAGCCTGAGTTTTGGCTCGGTCGGCGGTCCCGAGCGGCGCACGGATATCGTGACGCTGGCCAACGGGTTCGAAGAACGCAACACCCCTTGGGCCCATTCGCGCCGTCGCTATGACGCGGGGCTCGGGATGCGGTCGCTGGACGATATTGAGACGCTGATTTCATTCTTCGAGGCGCGGCAGGGGCAGATGTTCGGTTTCCGCTGGAAGGATTGGTCTGATTTCAAATCGGGTCTGGCTTCGGCCGATGTGGAACGTGGGGATCAGGTCATAGCGCTGGGCGATGGTGTGCGCACTGAATTTCAGCTGGTCAAGACCTACACATCGGGCGGTGTCAGCTATGTGCGCCCGATTACCAAGCCAGCGTTGGGCACGGTGGTCTTGGGGCTAGATCAGGATGAAATCCGAGAAGGCGTAGATTTTGAGGTTGATCTGACCACAGGCGCAGTCGTGTTCGCGGATCCGCCGCCTGAAGGTGTCGAGATTACAGCCGGGTACGAGTTCGACGTGCCAGTGCGGTTCGATACCGACAAGATTCAGACCAGTGTTGCCAGCTTTCAGGCCGGTGACGCGCCAAGTGTTCCAGTGGTCGAGGTGCGTGTCTGATGGCCGGGGATGTTCAGGGGCTGCACGCCCATCTTCAGACCGGTCTGACCACTGTATGCCGTTGTTGGGCGATCACGCGCGCGGATGGGCAGGAATATGGCTTTACGGATCACGACCGGGAACTGGAATTCGAAGGCGTGACCTTCAAGGCCAGTACCGGCCTGACCGCTGCGGCGATTGAACAGGCCACCGGGCTGTCGATTGATAACACCGAAGCAATGGGCGCGCTGTCTGACGCCGCCGTGCGCGAGGAAGATATCGAAGCGGGCCGGTTCGATGGCGCAAAGGTGCGGGCTTGGTTGGTCAACTGGGCCGATCTGGATCAGCGTATCCTGCAGTTTCGCGGATCGATTGGAGAGCTGCGCCGCTCGGGCGGTGCATTTCACGCCGAGCTGCGCGGGCTGACCGATCTGCTGAACCGTCCGCTTGGGCGTATCTATCAGAAACCCTGTACTGCAGTTCTGGGCGACAAGGTGTGCCAGTTCGACACAAATGCCGAAGGGTTCTCGGTCGAGGCTGAGATCGTGGCGTTTGACGGTAGCACATTGATCCATGTGGACGGTGGTGAAAACGCGGCTGCGGCTTGGTTTGAGCGGGGTCGTCTGGACGTGCTGTCCGGCTCGGCCAGCGGGCTTTGGTCTTCGATCAAAGCGGATCACAGGGATGATGGCGGGCGCAAGGTCACCTTGTGGTCCGGTATTGGCGGAGGGCTGTCGGTTGGCGACCGGGTTCGGCTGACCGCAGGCTGCGACAAGCGCATGTCGACCTGTCGAGAAAAGTTTAACAATCTGTTGAATTTTCAGGGTTTCCCCGATCTTCCGGGTGAAGATTGGATGATGGCGGTGCCTAAGAAAACCAATCCGAACAACGGGGGAAGCAGACGGTGATGCCACGCAGACAGGATATCGTGGACGAGGCGCGCAGTTGGCTCGGCACTCCTTACGTCCATCAGGCTTCGACCAAGGGGGCAGGCACGGATTGCCTGGGTCTGCTGCGCGGCGTTTGGCGCGCGCAAATCGGTCACGAACCCGAAGAAGTGCCCATTTATACGATGGATTGGTCCGAACCTCAGGGCGAGGAGCGAATGTGGGCCGCTGCGCAACGTCATTTGATCGAAAAGCCAAGCGCGGATCTTTCGGCGGGTGATGTCGTTTTGTTTCGCATGCGCGACAGCGGCATCGCCAAGCATTTGGGGATTGTGACCAGCATCGGTGCAGTCCCGCGTTTTGTGCATGCCTATAGCGGGCACGGCGTTGTCGAAAACGCCCTGAGCGAGCCGTGGCGCCGCCGGATTGTGGCTTGTTTTGAATTCCCGTTGGAGGTCCGCTGATGGCGACGATAGTTCTTTCTGCAGCCGGTGCTGCACTGGGTGGATCAATCGGTGGCACGATTGCTGGCCTGTCGACCGCCATTATCGGTCGCGCGGTGGGTGCGACCATCGGGCGGGTAATTGACCAGCGTCTTCTCAGCCAATCCGTGATGGGCGGCGGCAGTGACGTTGTCGAAACCGGGCGGATGGACCGGTTCCGTCTGACAGAGACGGGCGAAGGCGCGCCGGTGTCGACGGTATTTGGGCGGATGCGGGTCGGAGGGCAGGTGATCTGGGCCTCGGACTTCCTAGAAACGCGCAGTGAGACCACCGAAGGCGGAGGCGGCAAAGGCAAGCCGAAGACTCCCAAGGTGACGACTGTTACCTACAGCTACTCCATCTCGCTGGCGATTGCCGTTGGCTCGGGTCAGATCGCGGATGTTGGCCGCGTCTGGGCCGATGGGGAAGAACAGGAACTGAGCAGCCTGAACATGCGCATCTATCATGGATCGGATGATCAATTGCCGGACCCTCTGATCGAATCCATCGAAGGTGCGGGTCAGGTGCCAGGCTATCGTGGTACGGCCTACGTGGTAATCGAAGACTTCCAGCTTGGGAACTTCGGAAATCGCGTTCCGCAGTTTTCCTTCGAAGTCGTGCGCCCACCGCAAAAAGACCTGCCCGATCGCGAAACTTCGGTCCAGGAATTGGTGCGGGGCGTCGCCATTATGCCTGGATCAGGTGAATACGCCTTGGCCAGCTCACAGGTGAACTATGCGCTTGGCTATGGCAAAAGCGCTCCGGCCAATGCCAGCTCAGCCTCGGGCTGGACGGATCTGGTGACCTCGACCCGCGCGTTGTCTTGGGAGTTGCCGCACTGCGATGCAACCTCGTTGATCGTGTCATGGTTCGGCGATGATCTGCGCTGCGGGTCCTGTGATATCCGCCCCAAGGTTGAACGCCGCGACGCGGATGGACAGGGGATGCCTTGGAACGTGTCCGGGCTGTCGCGCAGTCAGGCGCAGCTGGTAGCGCGAGAGGATGATCGCCCGGTCTATGGCGGGACGCCCACGGATGCCTCGGTAGTCGAGGCGATCCGGCATCTGAAGCTATGGGGCAAGCGGGTCATGTTTTACCCGTTCATCCTGATGGAGCAATTGGCTGGCAACGGGTTGCCTGACCCTTGGTCTGATGCAGCCGATCAGCCGCATCTGCCCTGGCGTGGACGGATCACGTTGAGCGAGGCCCCCGGGCGCACGGGTTCCCCCGATGGCACTGCGGATGCCGACACGCAGGTTACTGCGTTTTTTGGGACTGCAAAGGCCAGTGACTTTGTGATCGGCAATGGCACTGTCAGCTATACGGGCCCGCAAGAATGGGGGTTGAACCGGTTCATTCTGCATTATGCCGCCTTGTGCAAGGCTGCGGGTGGGGTCAGCTCGTTTTGTATCGCATCCGAGATGCGCGGGTTGACGCAAATACGCGGTGCGAACGGTTTCCCGGCTGTTGCACGTCTGCGGGCGCTGGCGGCTGAGGTGCGCAGCATTTTGGGGCCCGATACCAAAATCGGCTATGCAGCGGATTGGAGCGAATATTTCGGCTATCAACCGTCCGGTACCAATGATCGGCTGTTCCACCTCGATCCATTATGGGCCGATGGGAATATCGATTTTATCGGTATCGACAATTACATGCCCCTGTCCGATTGGCGCGATGGCGAGGTTCATCTGGATGCCGCCGCGGGCGCACCTTCGATCTATGATCTGGACTATTTGCGCAGCAACATCGAGGGCGGTGAAGGGTATGACTGGTACTATGCCTCACCCGAGGAAGCAGAGGCGCAGATCCGAGCTCCGATCGAAGATGGCGCGTATGACGAGCCTTGGATCTGGCGCTACAAAGACCTGCGGAATTGGTGGTTGAACACCCATCACGATCGGATAGGCGGCGTGCGGCAGGCCAATCCGACGGATTGGATACCCGGGTCCAAGCCGATCTGGTTCACCGAACTGGGCTGTGCGGCCATCGACAAGGGCACCAATCAGCCAAACAAGTTTCTGGATCCCAAATCGTCTGAGTCCCAGCTGCCTGCCTATTCCAACGGCATGCGTGATGATTTCATTCAGGTTCAGTATCTTAGGGCGATGCTGAGCTATTGGTGTGATCCGCAGATCAACCCGACCTCAACAGTCTACGGCGGTCCGATGTTGGATATGTCCAACGCCTATGTCTGGGCCTGGGATGCGCGGCCGTTTCCGGCGTTCCCGAACCAGGGCGTTAAATGGAGTGACGGCGGCAACTATGCGCGCGGTCACTGGCTGAACGGGCGATCAGGCGCACGCACGCTGGCCTCGGTCGTGACTGAAATCTGCTATGGCGCCGGGGTGACTGATATCGACGTATCGGGCCTATATGGCGTTGTACGCGGCTATGTCATCGAAGACGTCACCAATGCGCGGTCCGCCTTGCAACCACTGATGCTGCGCTACGGGTTCGACGCCATCGAACGTGACGGTGTGTTGCGGTTTCAGATGCGGGATGGCTATGGCGCTGTTGATCTGAACCCGGATCGTCTGGCGGTCAGCCCCGATCTGGACGGCACTGTCGAATACCGTCGTGAGGCCGAAGCCGAGATGACCGGGCGCGTGCGCCTGCGCTTTGTCCAGTCCGATGCAGACCACGACTTCGTCGCCGAAGAGGCTGTGTTGCCCGATGTCAGTACCCATTCCGTTTCGGTCAATGAGATGCCCCTGTCGATGACGCGCGGTGAGGGAAGGCAAACAGCAGAACGCTGGCTCAGCGAGGCGCGCGTGTCGCGCGACAGCACCCGGTTTGCGCTGCCCCCGTCTATGCTGCATCTGGGGGCCGGGGATGTCGTGCGCCTGTCGGGTGAGGCCAAAGGTGCGCTCTATCGGATTGACCGGATGGAGACGGCAGAACTGCAACTTGCAGACGCAATTCGGGTTGAGCCTGGGGTCTATAAACTGTCGGATATCGAAGAAGATCCTATCTCGGTAAAGCCCTATCTAGCGCCTGTTCCGGTACTGCCGGTCTTTATGGATTTGCCGTTGATCACAGGGGCGGAGGTGCCGCATGCGCCTTATCTGGCTGTTTCGGCTGATCCATGGCCGGGCAACGCGGTGGTCTATAGTTCGACGACGGATCAGGGCTATACGCTCAGCGATGTGATCACCGCACCTGCGACCATTGGCCGAACCGAAACGCCACTGCTGCGCGCCAGCACTGGGCTTTGGGACGATGGCCCGATCCTTCGGGTCAGGTTGATTGAGGGTCAGCTGGAATCGCAACCGCGCGAGGCGCTGTTGAACGGGTTGAACCTTGCGGCCATTGGCGATGGAACAACCGGCAATTGGGAAGTGTTTCAGTTTTCGAATGCGATGCTGGAAAGCCCCGGTGTCTACGCGCTGTCAGGGCGACTGCGCGGGCAGTTAGGGACGGATGCCCTGATGCCCGATGCCTGGCCAGACGGATCGGTTTTTGTGCTGCTGAACGCCAGTGTCTCGCAGATCAACCTGCTGCGGACTGAGCGGCGGATAGACAAGCACTATCGCATCGGACCCGCGACCCGAGGGTATGACGATCCATCTTATACGCATCTGGTGCAGGCATTTGAGGGCAATGGGCTTCGACCGTATGCGCCGGCACATCTGACGGCAAGGGCAGTTACCGATGGTTATGCAGTCAGCTGGGTGCGTCGCACCCGTGTAGATGGCGATGACTGGTCCGGTCTGGATGTACCGCTCGGTGAAGAAGCGGAAGCGTATCTGTTGCGGGCATGGTCCGGCTCAACGGTTCTGCGCGAAGAGGTGGTGACCCAACCAAGCTGGGCCTACACAGCCGCGATGCAGGTGGCAGATGGGGTATCCGGTCCGTTTGACGTAGAAGTCGCTCAGGTTTCCGCCATCTACGGACCGGGTGCTTCGGCCCGTGTGATGGTCGGGTAGGCCGTTCCGATGCGATCTTTGTTTCATGGGGACCTTAGCGCTGCGGCACGCGCCTTGTTGGCGGTGCCGCAGTCTCAGCGAAAGAGCCTGTGTTTGAAGATGATCGCAGAGGCGGAACTGGCCGACGCGCATGTCAGAGCCTCCGGTCGCTTGCATCCGCTGTATGGCAATGGCTCGCTGATTGCGGCCGCGCGAAAGCGAAAACTGGTGGGCGAGCCCGGCTTTGACGACGTGAACTATTGCCAATGTTTTGAATTGGTTCTGCGTCAACTGGTCCGCTTTCACCTTAGCCAGAGGCGCAGCTGACGCATTTGCTGGCCGCAAGGTCCAGTTTTAGACGGCCATCGGGAATTCGGTCGCCGCAATCCTCGCAATATCCATATTCGCCGTCTTCCAAACGTTGCAACGCCGCTTTGAGGCGGTGCGTTTCGATACTCCGGTTCGTTTGCTGCGCTTTGGCCATCGCCTGATTTTGCAAGGCATCCATGCGGCTGAGGCGTCCCACGGCCTGTTGATCTAATTCGACCACAGCCTGCGACTGCTCAGCGGAGGCAGATAGCGCCGTAAGCTCCTCTAAACGGGCGCGGATCAGGGTGTCGAAATCGCTTCGTTCTGTTTCATTCATTTTTGTTGATGACCCGATCACGGGTTTGCGTTTGGTGTTTTTGTCACTAAATGGCATTCTAGGCGCAGCAGAGGATCAAAAGCCATGTTTGAAAAGCGCAGCCATGTAACGCCGGTCGATCCGGTTTGGACCCGCATCACCTCAGAGGCGACCGAGGCCGTGGAAAAAGAGCCGCTGATGGGCGGGCTCGTCCATGCTTGTGTGTTGCATCACCGCAGTCTTGAGCGGGCTTTGTCCTATCGTATCTCGGCCAAACTGTGTTCGAACGAGATGTCGATGATGGTGCTGCGCGAGATCGTGGATGAGGCTTATGCCGATGATCCGTCTCTGCTTGAGGCCGCGCGGGCCGACCTGATGGCGGTTTATGAACGTGATCCGGCCTGCCACCGCTTGTTGCAGCCGATCTTGTATTTCAAAGGCTATCAGGCAATGCAGGCCTATCGCGTGGCGCATTGGCTGTGGCGGAAAGGGCGGCATGATCTGGCGTATTTCTTCCAGATGCGGTCATCCGAGATATTCGGGATCGATATTCATCCGGCCGCCAAAATCGGCAAAGGGATCATGATCGATCATGCCCATTCGATCGTCATTGGTGAGACTGCGATTGTTGGCGACAACGTCTCGATGCTGCATTCGGTGACGCTGGGCGGGACCGGCAAGGAAGAGGAGCAGCGCCATCCCAAGATTGGTGATGGCGTTCTGATCGGTGCCGGGGCCAAGGTTCTGGGTAATATCGAGGTCGGACATTGCAGCCGCATTGCTGCCGGGTCTGTGGTTCTGCAGCCTGTTCCATCCTGCAAAACCGTTGCTGGCATACCTGCCAAGATCGTAGGCGAGGCTGGTTGTGATCAACCTTCGATCTCGATGGATCACATGCTCGGCAAAGATCAGTAGTTGGATATAGATAAACGCAAAAGGCCGCCTCGGTTACAGAGGCGGCCTTTGTTTTTGTGGTTGGCTGTATTTAAGCCAGCATGACCATCGGATTTTCCAGATTGTCGACGATAGCTTGCAACAGCTCTGCCCCAAGCGCCCCATCGATGACCCGGTGATCGACAGACATGGTTACCGACATGACGGTGGCAACCGCTAGCTCTCCGTCCTCACCAACAACTGGTTTCTTGACGCCCGAACCGACGGCCAGAATACCAGCATGCGGCGGGTTCACGATGGCGTCGAAATTATCGATGCCGAACATGCCAAGATTAGAAACCGCGAAAGTTCCGCCCTGATATTCATGCGGTGCCAGCTTGCGTTCTCGAGCGCGACCGGCGAGGTCTTTCATCTCGGTCGACAGCGCTGACAGCGACTTGGTGTCGGCGTCCTGCAGGACGGGTGTGAACAGACCGCCTTCGATGGCAACCGCAACGGCCACATCCGAGGGTTTCAACTGCAGCACACGATCACCTGCCCAGACCGCATTACAAGCCGGAACCTGTTGCAGTGAGTTGGCGACGGCTTTGATGATGAAGTCATTGACGCTGAGCTTGACGCCTCGGCCTTCCAACTGCTTGTTCAACTGGCTGCGGAACTTGAGGAGTGCATCCAGTTTGATATCGCGGCGCAGGTAGAAATGCGGGATGGTCTGTTTGGCTTCGGACAGGCGCGCGGCGATGGTTTTGCGCATTCCGTCGAGGCTGATTTCTTCGTATTCGCGCCCTTCGTACATCCGCGCAACCATATCGGCGGATGGGCCGGTCGGAGCAGCAGTAGCTGGGGCTGCAGGGGCCGTAGGCGCAGGTGCAGCAGCCGGAGCCGTCGCGGTAGCACCTTCCACGTCCGCCTTGACGATGCGGCCATGCGGGCCCGAGCCAGCGATTTGCGCCAGATCCAGACCTTTTTGTGCAGCGATCCGACGGGCTAAGGGCGAAGCGAAGATACGACCGCCTTCGGCCTTCATCGGTGCTGCCGGGGCAGGGGCGGGCGCCTCGGATGCCGCTGGCGCGGCAGCCTCGTTGCCCGCGGCGGCTGGGGCCGCCTCAGGGGCCTTGGCAGGCGCAGCGGCGATATCATCCGCGCTTTCGCCATCTTCCAGCAGAACGGCGATGGCAGTGTTGACCTTGACCCCTTCGGAGCCTTCGGGGATCAGGATCTTGCCGATGGTGCCTTCGTCAACGGCTTCGAACTCCATCGTGGCTTTGTCGGTTTCGATCTCGGCCAGCAGATCGCCGGACGACACGGTGTCGCCTTCCTTGACCAGCCATTTGGCAAGGGTGCCTTCCTCCATGGTTGGCGAAAGGGCGGGCATCAGGATTTCGGTGGGCATGTCTTCATGTCCTCTTACTTCGAAAATGAGTAAATCAGCGTTGCGATATCGATCAGGAGGATGGCCGCGCAAAAGGTGACGAACACCCCCACGACCACAGAGCGCGCCTTTGAGACACGCGGATGGTTCTTTTCAAGCCACTCGGTGAACTGGCCCAGGGCAGCGGCATCGCTGTGTTCCACTGCGGCCAGATAATCCATACCCAATTGCAGGCGTTGCTGCTCGAGCACGATGTAAATGACCGAAGCGTATGAGACGACGCAGGCTACACACAGCATGGCTCGGATGGGCCAGGCGCTTGTCAGGCTGCCTTCGACCGATAACAGATCGAACGAGATCTGGTCGAAGGCCTCCAGATTGAACGCGATGCTGACAAAGGAAACCACCAGGAACGCCGCACAGACATAAAGCAGGTTGCGGTTGTTATCCTTGCGCGCGGAGACGAGGCTTTCGAAAAGCCAGTCCACACCCGCAGGATTATGTACGTTCCCGGGGGTCATTGCCTATCGGTAGGTCACTTGTTTGACCGCCGCGATGACCTCATCGGTGGTGATCAGTGCCAGCTTTTCCAGGTTCGCGGCATAGGGCATCGGAACATCCTTGCCTGTGCAGTTGATGACAGGGGCGTCGAGATAGTCGAACGCTTCTTGCATCACGACCGAGCTGATGTAGCTGCCGACTGACCCCTGTGGCCAGCCTTCTTCGACGGTCACGAGACGGTTGGTCTTCATCACCGAGTTGATGATCGCGCCTGTGTCCATCGGTCGGATGGTGCGTAGGTCGATGACCTCGGCGCTGATGCCCTCTTCCGCCAGTTTGTCGGCGGCTTCGAGTGCATATTGCATGCCGATGCCGAAGCTGACGATGGTCACATCCGAGCCTTCGCGCCAGATGCGGGCCTTGCCCAGTGGGATGGTCAGGTCATCCACCTGCGGCATGTCGAAGGACCGGCCGTAGAGGATTTCGTTTTCCAGGAAGATCACCGGGTTGGGGTCTCGGATTGCCGATTTCAGCAGGCCTTTGGCGTCGGCCGCCGAATAGGGCATGACGACCTTGAGGCCCGGTATCTGCATGTACCATGCCGCGTAGTCTTGCGAGTGCTGCGCGGCCACGCGGGCGGCGGCACCGTTGGGGCCACGGAACACGATTGGGCAGCCCATCTGACCGCCAGACATATAGAGCGTCTTGGCGGCGGAGTTGATGATCTGGTCAATCGCCTGCATGGCGAAGTTGAAGGTCATGAACTCGACGATGGGTTTCAAGCCACCAAACGCTGAACCAACCGCGATACCAGCAAAGCCATGCTCGGTGATCGGGGTGTCGATCACGCGCTTGGGGCCAAACTCGTCCAGAAGACCTTGGCTGATTTTATATGCGCCCTGATATTCGGCGACTTCTTCGCCCATAAGGTAAACGTCTGCGTCACCGCGCATTTCCTCGGCCATCGCATCGCGGAGGGCTTCGCGGACAGTCTCGGTTTTCATTTCCGCGTCGGCTGGCCAATCGGGCGACAGGTCCACAACCGGAGCGGCCGGGGCGGCAGCTGCGGGAACGGGGGCCTCAACCGCCGCAGGGGCGGCCTCTGCCACCGCTGCGGCTGCGGGCGCAGCCGCGGGCAGGGAGGAGGCGTCTTCGCCCTCTTCCACCAGCACCGCGATGGGGGTGTTGACCTTGACCCCTTCGGTGCCTTCGGCGATCAGGATTTTGCCAACGATACCTTCGTCAACGGCCTCAAACTCCATCGTCGCCTTGTCGGTTTCTATCTCGGCCATGATGTCGCCCGAGGATACGGTGTCGCCTTCCTTGACCAGCCATTTGGCCAGCGTGCCCTCTTCCATTGTGGGCGAAAGGGCGGGCATGAGAATTTCGGTTGCCATGTCTTATTCGTCCTCTCAGGCGTAAATATCTGTCCAGAGCTCGTCCAGCGACGGCTCGGGGCTTTCTTTCGAGAATTCAGCGGCCTGGTTGACGACCTCTTTGATCTCTTTGTCGATCGCCTTCAGGTCGTCCTCGGTCGCGTGTTTGCCGGTCAGCAGCAACTCGCGCACATGTTCGATCGGGTCGCTTTGTTCGCGGACCTTCTGAACTTCTTCACGGGTGCGGTACTTTGCCGGGTCAGACATTGAATGGCCGCGATAGCGGTAGGTTTTGACCTCGAGGATGTAAGGCCCCTTGCCGGCGCGGCAGTGGGCAACAGCCTTTTCACCCGCTTCCTTGACCGCCAGAACATCCATACCGTTGACCATTTCACCGGGAATGCCAAAGGCCTGACCGCGATGGTAGATGTCAGCAGACGAGGTCGAGCGCGCCTGCGCGGTGCCCATGGCGTATTGGTTGTTCTCGATCACGAATACAACGGGAAGTTCCCAGAGGGCCGCCATGTTGAACGTCTCATAAACCTGACCTTGGTTGGCTGCGCCATCACCGAAATAGGTGAAAGTGACGCCGCCGTTTTCCTTGTACTTATCTGCGAAAGCCAGACCCGCACCCAGCGGCACCTGCGCGCCAACGATACCGTGGCCGCCGTAGAAATGCTTCTCTTTCGAGAACATATGCATCGAGCCGCCTTTGCCCTTGGACAAACCGCCCTCGCGCCCTGTCAGTTCGGCCATCACGCCGCCCGGTTCCATGCCACATGCCAGCATGTGACCGTGATCGCGGTACGAGGTGATCCGCTTGTCACCTTCCTTGGCCGCTGCTTCCAGACCGACAACAACCGCTTCCTGTCCGATATAGAGGTGGCAGAACCCACCGATCAGACCCATTCCATAAAGCTGACCAGCCTTTTCTTCGAATCGGCGGATCAGAAGCATCTCGCGGTAGTAAGTCTTGAGTTCTTCCGCAGAAACATTTGGTTTCTTTGTGGTTTTTCGCGCAGCCATCTTGGCGACCTCTCCCTTTCGGACAGATAGTTTAGCGTTAAACTATCTCTTAAAGCATTTCGGGCTTTCTGGCGAGGGGAAATCTGACGCAGCATCGCACGGCGTAGCGACCGGCTAGGGCGTAACCGGTTTGTTTGCGGAGAAAGACAGGGAATTTGACGATAGCTTGGTCCGCCTTAGCGGATGACAATCTCATCTGCGCGGATCATGCCCAGGATTGACCGTGCCTGTTGATCCAGCAGATCAAGATCCAGATAGGTATCTGACAGGCGACGCGTCAGGTTTTCCATCTCGACGATCTCGGTTTCAAGCTTGACCAAGTCGCGTGACAGAGCGTCACGTTCCGCTGCAATCTCGACCCGTCGGAACAGGCCATAGTCGCCCTGCACGGCGGCAAAGGTGAAATAGACACCCAGCATGAAAGCCACCGAGAAAAATGCGACTGAGCCCAAACCGGGGCGATTGGAACGGGACACTCTGTTTACCGCCGTATGAAAACTTGCCTCAATAACGGGTCCTTTGCGAACCTCTGGCAGCACTATGTCACAGGTGATTCGGCTTGTGAATCCCCTGATTCGCAAAATCTTGCGGACGGGCTAGATTATACGACTGCCGCCAAACCGCGTTATTGCTCCAGCGCGGCAACACCAGGCAGGGTTTTGCCTTCCATCCATTCCAGAAACGCGCCACCTGCTGTCGAGATATACGAGAAATCCGCGGCAGCGCCGGAAGCGTTCAGGGCGGCAACCGTATCGCCCCCGCCTGCAACCGACACCAACTGGCCTGCGCGTGTTAGCGCGGCCGCTTTCAGTGCGGCTGCGTTTGTGGCCATATCAAACGGTTCCAGTTCAAACGCACCAAGTGGGCCGTTCCAGATTAAGGTTTGGCTGTTGGCGAAGATCTCGGAAATAGCCGCAACGCTTTCGGGACCGGCATCCAGGATCATGCCCTCTTTGGTGCATTGATCGGCGGGCAGCACCTGATGCGGCGCATGGGCCGCGAAGTTTTCCGCCACAACGATGTCAGTGGGTAGGACGATGGTGCAGCCCGAGGTTTCGGCCTTTGCCAATATCTCAGCTGCGGTGTCTTTCATATCGCGCTCGGCCAGTGATTTGCCGACACTGATCCCTTGGGCGACGAGGAAGGTGTTGGCCATGCCGCCACCGATCACCAGATAGTCTACCTTGTCGATCAAGTTGCCCAGCAGTTCCAGCTTGGTCGACACTTTCGCGCCGCCTACAACCGCCGTCACGGGCCGTTTCGGGGCACCCAGAGCGCCCTCCAGTGCCTGCAACTCGGCCTGCATCAGGCGGCCTGCGCAGGCGGGCAGAAGGCGGGCCAGCGCTTCGGTCGAGCTATGGGCGCGGTGTGCGGCTGAAAACGCGTCGTTGCAATAGATGTCGCCCAGCTTGGCCATACCCGCGGCCAGACTAGCGTCATTCTTTGTCTCTGCTGCGTGAAAGCGAGTGTTTTCCAGCAGCAAGACCTGACCCGGTTGCAGGGCCTCTGCGGCCAGTTCGGCCTCGGTGCCGACGCAATCAGCGGCAAACAGAACCGATGTCCCAAAGGCGCTTTCCAGTGTTGGCACCAGTTGTTTCAGCGACAGGTTCTCGCGCCGCTCGCCGCCCGGTCGCCCGAAATGCGCCAGCAGGATCGGCTTACCACCCGCAGCCAGAATATCGCGCACGGTGGGCACGATCCGCTCAATGCGGGTGGCGTCCGTCACGACACCGTCCACGACGGGCACGTTGATGTCCACGCGCACCAGAACGCGTTTGCCGTTCAGGTCCATATCGTCCAGCGTTTTCCAGCCCATCGTGCATTCCTTCATGCGTTTGTTACCGATTTAGGCGGTTCTTTCCTTCATTTTGCCCTCAGGTCAATGCGTCACTTGGCTTTCACGCGCCCTGCGCATAGGTATTTGCGCAAGACAAAACGACAGGAGGGCCAGATGGCCGAAATCAAGGATCCCGAAAACACCATCATCATCGAGCTGAAAGACGGCAACGTAGTCATCGAATTGCTGCCCGACGTCGCCCCGCAACACAGCGCGCGGATGAAGGAACTGGCTCGTGGTGGCGAGTATGACAACGTGGCCTTCCACCGTGTGATCGACGGCTTCATGGCACAAACCGGCGACGTGCAGCATGGCGATATGGAAGACGGGTTCAACCTGCGTATGGCAGGTACCGGCGGTTCGTCGTTGCCGAACGTTCCGGCAGAGTTTTCGAAGCTGCCGCATGACCGGGGTACTCTGGGTGCAGCGCGGTCGCAGAATCCGGACTCGGCAAACTCGCAGTTCTTCATCAACTTCAAGGACAATCATTTTCTGAACGGCCAGTACACCGTCTATGGCCGTGTCATTGACGGTATGGAACATGTGGACGCCATCGTGCGGGGTGAGCCGCCGATGCAGCCCGATCGCATGATCAGCGTGAAAGTGGCCGCAGATGCGTAAGCTGGCAGTCGCTCTCACTTTGCTGGCCAGCCCGGCCTTGGCCACAGGCCTGCAGATCGAGGTCGAAGGGGAAGGGGCCAACGGCACCATTCTTGTCGACCTGTTCGAAGACGTCGCCCCGCAACATGTTGAACAGATCACCGCTCTGGCCAGCGAAGGCCAATATGACGGTGTGGTGTTTCACCGCGTGATCGATGGATTCATGGCTCAAACCGGCGATGTGCAATATGGCGATCAAAGCGATGAGGCGTTTGACATGCGCTATGCGGGCCGTGGCGGGTCGGATCGCCCGGACGTACCGGCAGAGTTCTCGGATGTCAGCTTTGATCGTGGTGTCGTTGGCATGGCACGGTCGCAGGACCCCAACAGCGCAAACTCGCAATTCTTCATCATGTTCGAACCGGGGCCGTTTCTAAATGGTCAGTACACGGTTGTCGGTCAGGTCACCGAAGGCATGGATGTGGTTGATGCGATCAAGCGTGGTCATCCTGAATCGGGTGCTGTTTCCGGCCAACCGGATGTGATGAAAACCGTCACTGTAACCGAATAAACGTTTCGCCCGGCGCGCCAAAGCGCCGGGTCCATCCTAGTTCAGCTTTTCTGACGCCCGCTGCGTTGTTGTGAATACAACGCGCCTGATCCGGGCCAGCAACCCGTTTTCCCTGATATGCTGTTGATAGGCCCTGTAGGATGGCGACTGCGACAGGCAGCGTTCTTCATGCCAGGCGCGCATGAAATAGATGAAGTTCACCCCCAGCAGAGCCATGCAATTGGCCACTCCGGTCCAGAAATCCACCGCGATGAACGGGATCGAGACAAGCCACCAGCTGATGTTCTTGCTGATGTACGAGGGGTGTTTGCTTAGATTATAGGGGAAATCACAGGCCAACCCGCGATAGGTGAGGTTCGAAAACCTTAACCCCATACGGGCGGCTGTTAGGCAGTATATCCCAAGGAAAAACAGGATCGTGCAGCCCCAGATCGTGTAGAGAACCGGATAATCCCACAGCCACGCACCCCAGGCGAAGCCCTCTTGGGTGTAGTTGAAGTAGTCCCGCGACAGCACCTGCCAGAACGGCGCGTAACAGGCCAGGCAGACCAGCCAGCCGCTGACGGTGGTTTCTGTCCAACGAATATGGGACATCAGCAGCCGGGTGGCCGTTGCGTAGCCGATGACAACAACCGTCAGATCAAGGAAGAAGGAGAAGCGGAACAGGTATTCATAGACCTGTGGGAAGCTTGTCATCTCCCACAAGGATCGCGACTGAAAGAACGTCCAGTCATAGACCAGATAACAGAACATAAGGGGCAGAAAGTAGCCTTTGACCAGCAGACCCAGCAGATAGACCTTCAGCCCACGCGCACGGGTGGAGTGGTGTCCAAGGGTCATAACCACGCGCCCCAGATGCCACATCCCATCCCGCGGATGCCGCATCATGAAATGCACCGAAGTCACGACCGCCAGAACGATGGCCAATATTTGCCACCAGTAGTCGGCGAGCAGCGAAAAGAAGGGTGAATACCAATCCCCGCGATAGAGGTCTGCCGACCAGTAGAACAGCGCAAGTAGACCCGCACTTGCGACCAACCCAACCAGCTTGACCTGAAAATCTTGAATATAGGAGGCATCACGAAAGTTCTGCGCCTTAAAAACCAGCCCGCTGCCGGGCATGCGGTGAAGCTTGGCAAAGGCGAATTCTGACGCGACCATCAAACCAAATACGGTCAGGGCGAACAGCACGGTTTGATCGCGGTCTGAAACACCGGGCATCGCGGGCCACAGGTAGTGCAGGATCGGGATACTGAAGATCGCGACCAACCCGGTTGAGGCCGGGATGGCCGATGCAGGACGCTTAAAGCCGGTTCGCGAGGTCATGAACAAAAACTCTTACACATGCGCAGCGATATTCGCGGCTTTCGGGCGGAATTCAACCTGGCAGTTATCAGGGCGGGAATTCCGACGGAATGTGTGTCTTGTATCGGATCAAGCGGCGCAACCCTTTGGCTGCGCCGTTTTGATCAGGTTAATCGTCGGGAGACATCACTTTCCAGATCAGTGCGCCAATTGCAGCACCGATCAGCGGCGCCACCCAGAACAGCCACAACTGAGCAAGGGCCGGGCCATCGGCAAACAGCGCAACACCGGTCGACCGTGCCGGATTCACTGATGTGTTGGTCACCGGGATCGAGATCAGGTGGATCAGCGTCAGGCACAGACCGATCGCAATCGGGGCAAACCCGGCCGGGGCGCCGCTTGAGGTCGCACCCAGGATGACCAGCAGGAAGAACGCGGTCAGCACGATTTCGATCACCAAAGCGGACATCAGCGAGTATCCCTCAGGTGAGGCGTCGCCATATCCGTTTGAGGCAAATCCACCGACGCCCTCAAAGCCGGGCGCTCCGCTGACGATCAGATAAAGGACCACGGCTGCCGCGATGGCGCCGATGACCTGAGCGACCCAATAGGGCAACAGGTCTTTGGCTGGAAACCGCCCGCCGATCATCAGCCCCAGGCTGACCGCCGGGTTGAAATGCCCGCCCGAGATATGGCCAACCGTATAAGCCATGGTCAGGACAGTCAGGCCAAAGGCGAAGGATACACCCAGCCATCCGATGCCCACATCTGCCACACCAGCGGCCAGAACCGCACTGCCGCATCCGCCCAGAACCAGCCAGAATGTGCCGAAAAACTCGGCCATAAGTTTTGATGACATGAAAACTCCTCCGATAAACCAATGGGTTTGAGTTTAGTTCAGAAGATGCCTTTTGTTAAATTTGCAGGCACGGGGAGTTTTCCGTGGGACGTGTCACAGCTAACGCGTATTGCGTTAAGTCCAGCTGACCGGGTCCAGTTGAAACAGCAGTGAGAGCTGTTCATAAACTTCGGGCACACTGTCTTTCAGCGCGTTTGGGCGTTCAAAGAACACCTCGACTGAGACGGCGAAAAACTCTTCATGTCCTTCGGCGCCGTAGGGATCGATGACAGTGGGTCTACCGGTTTCAACTGCATGGACATGGGCATCGTAAGCGGCGACAAAAACGCGCTCCCAATCGGCATAGCTCTGCGCTCGATTCAAGACGGGTACGCCATCTGTGCCGCCGGACAGATCATCGATCTGATGCGCAAACTCATGAAAGACAACATTGTGCCCGTCGTGGTCGTTCAGGGCCCCTTGCCGACTATGCGCCCAGGATAGGATCACCGGGCCTCGGTTCCAGCTTTCTCCGGTGCGGATGATTTCCTTTTCGGTCACCACATAGCCGCTTCGCCTTTGTTGGCGGGATTTGAACGCGTTCGGATAGATCAGAATGGTCGTCAGATTGTCGAACCACATGTCCGTGTTCACAACGAGAAGGCAGGCCTGAGCCGAGATCGAAAGGCGCATCTCTTCTGTGACCTCAAGCCCATCACAGCCAAAGAAGCGGACCTGATCCTGAAACAGGGTCATCTTACCGTCCAACTTGCTGCGCAAATCGGGTGGCAACCGCCGAACGATCGGCACCATGGTCTCGACCACCTGACGTTCCGAAGCTTTTAGCGTGGTGGCCAGCAACCGGGCGCGGGCCTGACGGCGCGACCACAGGTAGTAGGCGATGGCACAGGCGATCAGGGCGACAAGGCTGAGGAATATCAACATGATCCGACCCTATGCCAGTTCCTGCCTGGCGGGAAACGCAAATCGAGTGTCGAAAGAAAAACGCCGCAGGATTGTCCTGCGGCGTTTCAGAAATCTGCTTCGCGTTTGGCTTACTGCTTGACGTCCGCCGCAGGGTTGCCGCCGGATTTACCGCTGCGACCGGGGTTCAGCGGATCGTCCTGACGTTGGACCGAGCCTTCGAAATGGGCGCCGCTTTCGATGGCGATGGTCTTGTGAATGATGTCGCCTTCGACACGTGCGGTCGATGTCAGGCGCACCTTCAGGCCACGCACACGACCCACGATACGGCCATTGACCACAACGTCATCGGCGGTAACTTCACCCTTGATCGTGGCGGTTTCGCCGATGGTCAGCAAATGCGCGCGAATGTCGCCTTCGACAGTGCCTTCAACCTGAATGTCGCCAGTGGTCTTGATATTGCCGGTGATGTGCAAGTCCGAAGACAGAACCGATGCGGGCGGCTTTGGCTTGGGCGCGGTGCTGGCCTTGGTCTCGGATGGGGCAGGGGCCGCCGGAGTCGCCGGAGCAGCAGGTTTTGCCGCCTCAGTTTCCTTGGATCCGGGCTCGTTCATTTTGCTCTTAGAAAACATTTCTCGCAGCCTTGATGTAAGTCATTGGGTTTACGGGTTTTCCGTTCACGCGCACCTCATAGTGCAAATGCGTGCCGGTGGACCGTCCGGTGCTACCCATATCAGCAATATGATCCCCGCGCGAGACCCTTTGGCCGACCTTTACGTTGATCTTGGTGTTATGAGCATAAAGTGTCTCAATCCCGAAGGCATGTTTGATCTTCACAAGGCGACCAAAGCCGGATTGCCACCCGGCATGGCTGACCACACCATCGGCAGTTGCAAAGATATCGGTGCCTTGCGGACCCGCAAAATCGACGCCGTTATGCATCCGGCGACCGCCGGTTTTCGGGTCGCGGCGCGAGCCGAAGCCGCTGGTAAAACGCACGGCAGAATGCACAGGATTGGCAAAGGGGGCCTTTTCGGCAGCCAGACGGTACAGGTTCAGCTGATCCATCTGCTGCAGCAGTTTGTTGGCCCTGATTTCGTCAGCCGTCAGCTCTTCATCGCCGCGGCTGCTGAAGGATAAAGGGGTCAGCGGACCGCCCATACCGCTATATCCGCGCCGGACCTCTTCGATGATACGATCTGTTGGCATACCTGCCTGACGGAACATTTTGTCCAATGGCTCGACCGAGATCACCATCGCCTCTTCCAATTGCCGGAAGATCTCGTCGCTACGTTCCTGCATCAGGCGGATTTCAAGCTCCAATTCGTCGCGCTGATCCAGCGCGGTCTGCGCATCGGCGGCGATCTGGTCGCGTTCTTCGGCGGTGCGCGCCAATGCGTCGGTCATGAACTCCATCTGCGCCGTATCGCCGACCGACGCCAGATACATGCCCGATCCGTCGCTGTCCTGCTTCAGCTCGGTCAGTTCGGTGCGGACCTCTTCGCGTTGTTTCATGGTTGTGCGCAACGTGGTCTGGATCACCTCGATCCCGGTTTCCAACTCGCGGCGGCGGTTTTCCGAGGCCAGCAGTTCCGACTGCATTGCCGAAATCTGCGCAAGGGCTGCATTGAACCGATCCTGTGCGGCCAGCGCTTCCTGCGCGCGGGCGTCCCGTTCGGCAGACAATATGTTTAGCCGTTCCTGATAGGTCGCCTGATCGCGTTTCGCCTGTTCCCGGAAGTTGCCTGACCCAATGCTGTCCATCAGCAGGATCGCGGTCGAAAGCGCGGTCCAGCCAACAATCACCGCAACACCGGCAACAGCGACCACTTGCGTCTCGGAGCTGAGCCGGATGAACCGGGTGTCCTGATCTGATTTAAGAAAAACCCGGCGTTCCGGGAAACGGCGTTCAAGCCATGAGTGAAACTTTATTGCCAGACGTGTTCTCACGCGTCTTACCTCTCATCCCCAAGATCGGGACCGGTCGTGGTGCAATCTCCGTCCCTTGGGGGGATTTCATAAAGCGGACTGGGACATCGGGCAAGTTTGCTGACCAATTTGACGCGAAGCTTGCGAAATTACCCTGTGTCATCGGCAGGAATTCGCCTAAATTAACCTATTTGGATCAATCTGAGACGGTGCCGGGCTGTGGTAGGTCTTCGGTGAGGGGCCAGTAGAAATCTGGCGGCAATCCGGCCTCGGCGCGTTTCTCTTCGTTAAAGGGCGGTTTCAGGACGCCATGGAAATAGCGCCGCACCAAGTCGTGGAATACATCCTTGGGATCGGCATTCTCGCGTCCGCACAGGAAATGGAACCATTTGGACCCGTAGGCCACGTGCCCGACCTCTTCTGCGTAGATGACTTCCAGCGCCGCAATGGCCTGATCGGCCTTGGCCTTCCGAAAAATGTTGATCATGCCGGGTGTGACGTCCAGCCCGCGGGCCTCCAGTACCATAGGCACGACGGCCAGACGCCCCATTAAGTCCTCTGCCGTGTCTTCGGCCGCACGCCACATACCTGCGTGTGCGGGCAGGGCACCGTAAGAGCTGCCCATCTGTTCCAAGCAGTCGCAGACCATCTCAAAATGGCGCGACTCTTCCTCGGCGCATTTAACCCAGTCGTCATAGAATCCGATGGGCATAGGGACATGCCCAAACCGGGCGATGATATCCCAATGCAGGTCGACCGCATTAAGTTCGATATGGGCAACGGCGTGCAGCAGAGCGATCCGCCCAGCCTCGGTTCCCGGTTTGCGCTTGGGCACTTCGCGCGGCGACAGCAGCTCGGGTTTGTCCGGGCGCGCGGGTTGCAAGGGGGGCGTCGCGGTGCCGATCTCGATCGCCTCGGCTTCACCTTTGCGGGCGGCAAACCATGCGGCGGAGTGGCGTTTCGAAAGGGCGGTTTTTTCCCGCCCGTCCGCTGTTGTCAGAACCTCGGTGGCCATCTGGGTCAGTGTTGTGGGCACAGATACGCTCCGCCTGTTTAATGCAAGGCTGCGGAATAAACCGGATGGACGCCGGGGTCGAGGGGTTTACATCGCCTTCACAGCATCCAGCACGGCATCAACATGGCCAGGCACCTTGACCTTGCGCCAAAGCTGCGCGATGCGGCCTTCGCCGTCGATGATGAAAGTGGACCGTTCGATTCCCATCGACTTGCGGCCATACATGTTCTTTTCGACCCAGACGCCATAGTCTTCGCAGACGGTCGAGTTTTCATCTGACAAAAGCGGCGTGGTCAGCCCATGCTTGGCGACAAACTTGTCATGTTTGGCAACGCTGTCGCGCGAGATGCCGAAAACTTGAGCGCCTGCATCGGCAAAGGCCTGAAGTTGTTCCGAGAAACTGATGGATTCCTTGGTACAGCCCGGCGTATCATCGCGGGGATAGAAAAACAAAACGACGGTTGTGCCACGCAGGTCCGATAGGGTGACTTCGCCACCTCCGTCACGAGGCAGGGTGAAATCGGGGGCCATGTCTGAAATGTCGGGCATTGGATACTCCGCAATAGGGTTTTAAGGGCTGCCCGACATCATAGGGCGATATCAGCGGGTTAAAAGGCGTGGACAGCAAATTGGCGCAGCAGGAACAGCAAGGGGGCGATCCGCCGGAACCTGCCCCGCGTCGCCGCTCGCGCCGCCGGGTTGCAGGGCTCTGGGCCATGCGCGGGGCCGTGTTGCTGGTGGTGCTGGCGCTGATTGCGGGTTTCATGCTGATCGGCCAGCGCATGCATGCCCCGGCCTGGGTGCGGGATCGGGTCGAGGCGCGGCTGGAACAGAGCTTTGGCGGGCTACAGGTTCGGTTTGGCGATGTCAGTTTTATCATCAATGAAGGCTGGCGCCCACGCTTGCGTTTGACAGATGTCAGCATCGCGGATGCTGCGGGCCAGCAAATCGCGCAGGTGTCGGACATGCGGGCGAGCCTTGCGATGCGCCCCTTGCTGCGCGGCAACGTACGCCCCAAGCGCATCCTGCTGAGCGGTGCCCAGATTTCGTTGACCCGGGGCCTGGACGGGGCGCTGACCCTCACGGTTGGCACTGACAGTTCGCCGGTTCAACAGGCCCCCAACCTGGCGCAGCTGATCGAAACCTCGGATGATATCTTTTTGTCTCCGATGCTCTCGGCGCTGACATCCGTCCGGCTGGACGCGATCACGCTGGACTACCGCGATCTGCGACTGGGTCGGTCATGGATCATGGATGGCGGGCATATCCAGATCACACGTAACGACAACGAAATGCGACTGGCAACCGGCTTCTCGGTCCTCTCGGGGCGCGATTTTGTCAGCGGGATCGAGGCCAATTACACCAGCGTTCTGGGCACGCCCGAGGCGCGGTTCGGGGTCACGATCACGGATTTACCTGCCGAGGATGTCTACGGCCAAAGCCCTGCGTTGGCATGGTTGCAAGTTCTGCGTACGCCAATCTCTGGCGCGTTGCGGGGCAGCATCGATGGCGAAGGCGCGGTCGGTCCGCTGTTTGCAACGCTCAATCTGGGGGCCGGTGTGGTGCAGCCGACGCCCGAGACGCGCCCGGTGCCGTTTGATTCGGCTCGGACCTATTTCACCTATGAGCCCACACGTCAGGAGATCGATTTTAACGAAGTATCGGTTGTCTCGGCTTGGGGGGCGGTGCAGGCGTCCGGTAAAGCCTATTTGCAGGGCGTCGAAAATGGAACGCTGGACAGCCTTGACGCGCAGCTTCGATTCACCGGTATCGATGCCAATCCGGCGGGGTTGTTCCCCGAGGCTTTGAAGCTGCGGCAGGCGGATCTTGATTTCAAAATGACCTTTGCTCCGTTCAAGCTGCGCCTTGGGCAGATAACCGTCGAAGACGGCGAACATCGTGTAAGCGCATCGGGTGAGTTGCTCGGGCTGGAAGACGGTTGGTCCGTCGATCTGGATGCCCATCTGGATCGCATGACCTCAGATCAGGTGCTTGGCTATTGGCCTGAACGACTGGCCCCGAAGCCGCGCGAATGGGTCACGAAGAACCTCTATCAGGGCAAACTGTCGGACATGGATTTCGCCTTGCGCCTGCGGCCCGGATCGAAACCCGATCTTTATCTGGATTTCGGGTTCGAAGACGCAACGATCCGGTTTGTCAAAACGCTGCCCCCGATTGAAAACGCGCAAGGTCAGGCCAGCCTGATCAACAACAGGTTCACGGCAACGGCGCAGAACGGGATTGTTGTTGCAGATGCTGGCGGTCCGGTGGACGCGTCGGGGACGTCCTTCATTATCCCGGATACGGATATCAAGAAATCCGCCCCGGCCATTGCCCGGATCAAGGCATCAGGCAGTGTGACAGCCGCGCTGTCGCTGCTGGATCGACCGCCGCTATCCTTGCTTAGCAAAGCCAATCTGCCAGTTGATCTGGCTGATGGTACCGTTGCACTGAGTGGCACGTTATCCTTGCCGCTAAAGAAAAAGCTGAAGTTTCAGGAGACCCAGTTCCATTTTGATGGCGATCTAGACAACCTAAGCAGCGACAGGCTGGTACCCGGATTTTCCGTTACCGCTGACACCCTGCGCCTGAGCGGCGATCAAACCGGCGTGCAGATCGCAGGGCAGGGCCTTTTCGGTGATGTGCCCATCGAGGCCACTTGGCGGCAACCCATCGATGGAGAAACGGCGCAGCGCGGCGAATTGACCGGTCAGATTGAACTATCCCCCAAGCTGATGGAAACGCTGAAGGCGGGTCTACCGCGCGGGATGCTAACGGGGAAAGGCACGGCCGATATCACGCTGGGGATCGGTGCAGGGGAACCGCCGAATCTATCGGCCCAGTCTGATTTGCGGGGGGTTGCACTCGCCATCCCGGAACTCAGTTGGCGCAAAGCTGCGGGCAGCACTGGTACGCTGAGTGCAGAAGCAACCTTGGGAGATCAGATCAGTGTCGATAGCTTACAGTTGAACGTGGCTGGATTGCGGGCCAAAGGCGCGATTTCCTTCCGCGAAGACGGGGCGTTTGATCGCGTCAGCTTTAGCTCATTTGATCTGGGCGATTGGCTGGCCGTCCCGGCAGTATTGATTGGGCGCGAGTCGGGACCGCCCGATATTCGCGTGCTGGGGGGCGTGCTGAACCTGGGCCGCGCGCAATTTGGCGAGGGCGACGGGGGCGCAGGCGGCTCGGGCCAAGGATCGCAGGTGGACGTGACGCTGGATCGGCTGCAGGTCACCGAAACCGTAGCGTTGACGGGATTTCAGGGGGTGTTTCAAACCACGGGCGGGGTCAATGGAAGCTTTCGGGCGCGCGTGAATGGGGAGGCTGCGGTTCAGGGTCAGGTGACGCCGCGTGGCAATCGCAGCGCTGTGAGCCTGACCTCTGGCGACGCAGGGGCGGTTTTGCGCGCTGCCGGGGTGCTGACACAGGCAAAAGGGGGCGATCTGGATTTGCAACTTGAGCCAGTAACCGCGCCCGACAGCTATGACGTGATCCTCAAGATCATAAATACCCGCATTACCGACGCTCCGGCCATGGCGGCGTTGTTAAATGCCATCAGCCTTGTGGGTCTACTGGATGAGATGGCTGGGCAGGGGATCTTTTTCTCATCCATCGACAGCCGCATGAGGCTCACACCGACCGAAATCAAAGTGCTAAGCGGCAGCGCCGTTGGCCCGTCGATGGGTCTGTCTTTCGACGGCATTATTGATACGGTGAACGGCAGGCTCGATCTACGTGGTGCGATCTCGCCAATCTACCTGGTGAATGCCATCGGCAGCGTGCTGACCCGCAAGGGTGAGGGGATCATCGGCTTTAACTATTCTCTCACTGGCCCACTGAGCGCACCTAAAGTATCGGTGAACCCTCTGTCCGGATTGGCCCCGTTGTTCCTGCGCAATCTGTTGCGCCCACCGGCACCCACCGTCTCGGATGGGCCGAATGCGCAGCGCCAGAAACCGGATGAGCCAAAGCGGACCTTTGGATCACCGCCTCGGGACAATTGAACCGGGATATGGCCGAATCTATCCTAGCCTTGTAAGGCGCGGCCATGAAACTCAGCGATTTTGATTTCCATCTGCCCGAAGAGCTGATTGCCACGCGGCCCGCCAATCCGCGATCCTCGGCTCGTTTACTGGTCGCGCACGGGGATCGGGTCACCGACAGCAACGTTTTCGATCTACCCGATTGGTTGCGACCCGGCGACCGCCTTGTGTTGAACGACACACGGGTGATCCCAGCACGGTTGAGCGGACGCAGACACCGTAACAGCGCGCAGGGCCCAGTCTCTGCCGCGATCGAAGCAACCTTGCTAGAGCCGCAGTCAGATGGCTGTTGGACCGCCTTGGTCAAACCTTTGAAAAAGGTGAAGCCAGGGGAGGATATTGTCTTCTCAGATGATCTGTCAGCAGTATTGGATCGGGTCGAGGACGGTCAGGCTTTTCTGCGCTTCAACCTGACTGGTGATGATTTCGATGCGGCGTTGGAACAGGCAGGCGCGATGCCTTTGCCGCCCTACATTGCCGCCAAACGCCCTGCGGACGAACAGGACAAGACCGACTACCAGACCATCTGGGCCCAAAACGCAGGTGCTGTGGCCGCACCAACGGCGTCGCTGCATTTTGACGACGCGCTGATGCAGGCCTTGGCCGCGCGCGGGGTCACCTTCAGCCATGTGACATTACATGTGGGCGCAGGCACATTTCTGCCGGTGAAGGTCGAAGATGTAACCACTCATAAAATGCATGCTGAATGGGGCCGGGTCAGCGCCGAAGCCGCTGCTGAGATCAGGGCGACCAAAGCCGCAGGCGGACGCGTCATCCCGGTTGGCACCACAGCGCTGCGCCTGATCGAAAGCGCTGCGCGCGGGGGGCAGATCGAAGCCTGGGAAGGTGAAACTGATATCTTCATCTATCCCGGCTTTCAGTTCCACGTAACCGATGCGTTGATGACCAATTTCCACCTGCCCAAATCCACCTTGTTGATGCTGGTGTCCGCCCTGATGGGGCAGGACCGGATGCGGCAGCTCTATGATCATGCAATCGCTCAAAAATATCGCTTCTTCTCATATGGAGATTCGTCGCTTTTGATCCCGTGAGGGCCGCGTTTCAGGCGGCGAACGACAGGAATGTCGTAGACAAGCGCGACCGAGGCGGTTTTTGATCGCACCAACGAATCCGTATTCTGATCGGCATTTCACCGGAGGCCCCAATGATTCAGGTTCTGTCCAGCGCGTGGGCGTTGTTGCTGGGAATGGGGCTGTTGATGGTCGGCAACGGCCTGCAGGGCACTATCCTGGGTGTGCGTGGTGAAATCGAAGGGTTCTCGACGCTTGAGATGTCCTTTGTGATGTCTGCCTATTTCGTCGGCTTTCTGGGCGGATCACGTCTGGCACCCGAGATGATCCGCCGCGTTGGCCATGTACGCGTCTTTGCGGCGCTGGCTTCGTTCATCTCGGCTGTCATGATCATGTATCCGATGCTGACCGACCCGATAGCCTGGGTGCTGGGTCGTGTCGTGATCGGATTCTGTTTCTCGGGCGTATACGTGACCGCAGAAAGCTGGCTGAATAACGCAGCCAGCAATGAAAACCGCGGCCAGGCTCTATCGCTCTATATGATCGTTCAGATGACCGGGATCATCAGCGCGCAGGGCTTGGTTTTGCTCGGGGACCCGGCTGGCTATCAGACCTTTGTCATTGCTTCGATTTTGGTTTCGATCTCATTCGCGCCGATTTTGCTGTCCATCTCGCCAACCCCAGCATTCGATTCAACCAAGCCGATGACTTTGCGCGAGTTGCTGGATAAATCGCCCTTGGCTTGCGTTGGTATGTTCTTTCTGGGCGGTGTGTTCTCGGCTCAGTTCGGCATGTCGGCGGTTTACGGCGCCCGGGCCGGGTTGTCGCTGTTCGAGATTTCGACCTTTGTGGCCGCGTTTTATATCGGAGCGGTTGTCTTTCAATATCCGCTGGGTTGGTTCTCGGACCGAATGGACCGCCGCCTGCTGATCACGCTGGTCTCGGTCGCAGGTGGCGTTGGTGCCGTGGTCGGGATGATCTATGGCGTGACCTATCCTGTTTTGCTGGGGTCAGCTTTTGTCATCGGAGGTCTGTCGAACCCGCTCTATTCATTGCTGATTGCGCATGCGAACGACTTTCTTGATCACGAGGATATGGCCGCAGCCTCAGGTGGATTGGTGTTCATCAACGGCTTGGGCGCCATTGCGGGTCCACTGATCACGGGTTGGTTAATGGGCGATGAGGTCTTTGGCCCGCAGGGCTTTTTCCTGTTCCTCGCCGCATTGTTGTTCATGACTGCGATTTATGCGCTGTATCGGACCACGCAGCGTCCGACGGTTCCTGTTGACGAGACCGGTACGATGTCGCCGCTTTACCCCACAGCCTCGCCTGTGGCGTTTGAGGTGGCGCAGGAAGTTGCTATCGAGGCGGCCGAAGCCGAGCAGGATGCGCAGGAAACGGCTTAAGACACGAAAATATGTCGATATTGTTGCAATATTTTACTGTAACAAATCTGTAAAATGGCAATAAATGACGTTACGTCCCTGGGGAGGGCACAAGACGGAGTTTAGGGCAATGGTAGGGCCTGAAGACGTACTGAGTTTTTGGTTGGATGAAGTTGGTCCAGACGGTTGGTATCTGCAGGATGATGCCTTGGATGCAAAAATCCGTGATCGTTTTCTGAAAACCTGGGAAGCATCGACCGAAGGCAAGTTCTCGCTTTGGTTGACATATCCCAGCGGTGCCTTGGCATACATCATTCTGACCGACCAATTTCCACGCAACATGTTCCGGGGCAGTGCGCGGGCATTCTCAACTGACCGGGCTGCGCTGGCCGCAGCTAAATGTGCGGTCGACAAAGGCTGGGACCTTAAGATCGATGAACCGGCGCGGCAGTTCTTCTATCTGCCGATGATGCATTCAGAAAACCTGTGCGATCAGGAACGCTGTGTCCGCTTGATTTGCCAAAACCTCAGCAGCGAGCCCAGCAACCTGCTACATGCACGCGCCCACCGTGAGGTGATCCGCAAATTCGGCCGGTTCCCCTACCGGAATGAGGCTTTGTCACGCCATTCCACCGAACATGAAATGGCGTATGTCAGCATGGGCGGCTATGGCTCGACGGTGCGGGAATTGCAGGCCGGGGGTTAAACCTCGGGCACGCATCCGCGAATGGCCAGAACCTTCTCGGCGATCACATCGCCAGCGGTGGTGATGGCCGTCTCCACCAACACATCAGGCTCTTCGGCCAGGTCGGAGAACCGGGTCTGAGCAGATTTCAAACTGTCTTCAATCGCGTCCAAACGATTCAGCGTCATGGAAATACGCTGCGCGGTGGCCGTATCCAATGCGCTGCCATCGGTTGGCAGAGAAGCCAGTTCGCTACGCAGGGCAGTCAGCTCTCCGCGAATGCCTTGGGCTTCGTCGCGCAGGGGGGCAACGACTTGAATGACATTCGAAAAATTAGCCGAGATACTCTCCACACTCGACCCTAGTTTCCAGCCAAGAAATAGGCAAAGGGCCACCAGGATCAGGGTGGCATTGAGCAGCGCGAGCAAAAGATCTTTCAATGTTTTGGCCATGGTAAGCCTTTCGAATAAACTGGGGTTGAGACTATGAAATCGCCTAAGGCTCTTCTGTTCTAGCCTTTGGGCAGTCCCGGGTATAGGTTGAAAACAGCGCCTTTTCGCTGCTGGTTCCTCGCGTCGCTTTTGTCGCGGATGTGCTGTGTTGATGCGCTCTGAAAAGTAGTTTAATGGTAAACTAAATTTCGTTCGACCTGCGCCGAGAGGGACACATGGCTGCACAATCTTTTGATCTGATCGTTATCGGGGCTGGTCCGGGGGGCTATGTCGCTGCAATCCGCGCCGCGCAATTGGGGTTAAAAACCTGTGTGGTTGAACGAGAGCATCTGGGCGGGATCTGCCTGAATTGGGGCTGTATCCCGACCAAGGCACTGCTACGCTCTTCCGAAGTGTTCCACCTGATGGAGCGCGCCAAGGATTTCGGCCTGAAGGCGGATAAGGTCGGATATGATCTGGACGCGGTCGTCAAACGCTCACGCGGTGTAGCAGGGCAGCTTTCGGGTGGCATCGGACACCTGCTGAAGAAAAACAAAGTGACCGTGGTGATGGGCGAGGCAACGATCCCGGCCAAAGGCAAGGTTACGGTCAAAACAGACAAAGGCACCGAAGAACTGGCCGCCAAGAACATCGTTCTGGCCACCGGCGCGCGGGCGCGTGAATTGCCGGGGCTGGAAGCTGACGGCGATCTGGTTTGGACATATAAACACGCGCTGCAACCGCCGCGGATGCCCAAGAAGCTATTGGTGATCGGCTCGGGTGCAATTGGTATCGAATTCGCCAGTTTCTACAACACGCTGGGCGCGGATACGACCGTGGTCGAAGTCATGGACCGCGTGCTGCCTGTCGAAGATGCAGAGATCAGCGCCTTTGCCAAGAAGGCCTTTACCAAACAAGGCATGACCATCATGGAAAAGGCGATGGTCAAACAACTGGACCGCGCCAAGGGCAAAGTCACCGCGCATATCGAGGTGAAGGGCAAAATCGAAAAACACGACTTCGATACCGTGATTTCCGCTGTCGGCATCGTTGGCAATGTCGAAAACCTGGGGCTTGAGGCTCTGGGCGTGAAAATTGACCGAACCCATGTAGTCACGGATGAATATTGCCATACCGGCGTCGATGGGCTCTATGCCATTGGTGATATCGCAGGCGCCCCCTGGCTGGCGCATAAGGCCAGCCACGAAGGCGTCATGGTCGCGGATCTGATCGCCGGGAAACACGCGCATCCAGTCAAGCCCGAGAGCATCGCAGGTTGCACCTATTGCCAGCCCCAGGTCGCCTCAGTCGGGTACAGCGAAGCCAAGGCAAAGGAACTTGGCTATGATATCAAAGTCGGTCGCTTCCCCTTCATCGGCAATGGCAAGGCCATAGCGCTGGGCGAGCCTGAAGGTCTGATCAAAACCGTCTTTGACGCCAAGACCGGAGAGCTTTTGGGTGCGCACATGATAGGTGCGGAAGTGACAGAACTGATTCAGGGCTATGTGGTTGGCCGCCAGTTGGAGACCACCGAAGAGGACCTGATGAACACCGTCTTCCCGCATCCGACCCTGTCAGAGATGATGCACGAAGCCGTTCTGGATGCCTATGGGCGCGTAATCCACATGTAAGGTTAGGGGGCTCTGCCCCCGTCGCGGCAAGCCGCAACTCCCCCGAGGTATTTTCAAACAGAAGAAGCAGGGCATCCGAACTTCTTCTGTTCCCAAATACCTCGGAGCGCGAGGCAGAGCCTCGCAAAAGACTTACTTATTCAAAGCGTCTAGAATGCGGGCCCAGGAACGGATGCCCTTGTGGAAGCTTTTGACGTCATACTTTTCGTTGGGCGAGTGGATGGCGTCATCGTCATTGGCGTAACCCACCAGCATGGAATCCAGCCCAAGCACGGTGTTGAAGTAACCGACAACGGGGATAGAGCCGCCCATGCCGGTAAACACCGCCTCGCGGCCCCATTCGTCAGATAGCGCACCGCGCGCTGCTTCGAATTCAGGCCGGTTCAGATTCATGACCGAGGCTGGCGATCCTTCTAGGTCGTTGTCCCATACGACTTTGGCATCTGGTGACAGGTGATCTTCCACATGTTTGCGGATTTTGTCACGCAGCGCGTCCGGGTCCATGTCACCCACAAGGCGACAGGTTATCTTGCAATGCGCCTCGGATGGGATAACCGTTTTCGACCCTGCACCGTTGTAGCCACCCCAGAGCCCGTTCACCTCGAGCGTTGGCCGGGCCCATTGCTGTTCAAGTGTGGAATAGCCCTTTTCCCCATGCGGCTGGCTGTAGCCGACCGAATTCAGATACTCGGCTTCGTCAAACCCGCAATTTTGCCATTGGCGCAACTGCTCGGCAGGCACTTCGTGGACGCCTTCGTAGAAGCCTTCCACGGCAACGCGGCCGGTTTCATCGTCGTAGAATGAATCCACAATTTTCGAAAGCTCACGCAGAGGGTTCAGGCCTGGGCCGCCATAGTGGCCTGAATGCAAGTCGATGCGCGGCCCGACGATGGTGAACTCATCCTTGAGCATACCGCGCAACTGCGAAGCAATCGACGGCACCCCCCGCGACACCATCGACGTATCGCAGACCAGCGCCAGATCGGCCCGCAATTCGTCTTTGTTGGCCTCCAGAAACGGCACCAGAGAGGGTGAACCGGATTCCTCTTCACCCTCGAAGAAAAACGTGATGCGGCAAGGCAGGGTGCCGTGAACCGCTTTCCAGGCGCGGCAGGCCTCGACAAATGTCATCAACTGGCCCTTGTCGTCCGAGGACCCGCGCCCGCGAATGACCTGCCCATGCTCGGTATCCTCGATTGCCGGATCAAACGGATCACGATTCCACAGGTTCAGCGGATCGACAGGCTGCACGTCGTAGTGGCCATAGAACAAAACATGGGGTCCGTCTTGGCCTTCGCCCACATGGCCCACAACCATCGGATGGCCTGGTGTTTCGCGTTTTTCGGCCTGAATACCAATGCTTTGCAAATCCCCGACCAACCAATCGGCGGCCTGATCAACCTGTTCCTTGTAGGCAGGATCGGTTGAGATCGACGGGATGCGCAGCAGCTCCATCAAACGGTCGATCGCGCTTTGCAGGTCATCATCAATCCGACTGAGCACAGGGTCTAAAGACATGAAGGATTCCTTTGTGGTAGACTGTGTTGGCCGAAACCTATCAGCGTTGTCGCCAAGGTCCAGTCGGCGGAGTTAGTAAACTGAGTATTGTATTGGAACTTATTTGAAACATCGACTTTCGCCTGCGTCGTTTCCTCGCGCCAGATATCCGCAACTTTACTTGTCGGGGCGGGAACAAGGCTGTATTTGATGCAAATCAAAGTTGGGTTTACCCGTTGGCGATAGGCCGAATAACAGGTGAATGCATACGCGTCTTAAACAGTGAAAGCTGTGACGCTGGAAAGAATAGCCCGGTTCCCAGACCGTTTGCCGGGCGGCCAAGGAGGGTCCTTTGGACTATACTGCTCAGCTCGATACAGCGATTGCCAGGCTGCATGACGAAGGACGTTACCGGACTTTCATCGACATCGAACGTCGCAAGGGGCACTTCCCCCATGCGGTGCGGACGCGTCCGGATGGGTCAACGCAGGATATCACTGTTTGGTGTGGCAATGACTATCTCGGCATGGGGCAGAATGCGGTGGTTTTGGATGCTATGCACGAAGCCGTCGATGCTGCTGGCGCAGGTTCAGGTGGCACCCGCAATATCTCGGGCACCACCGTATATCACAAGCGGCTTGAAGCCGAGCTTGCCGATCTGCATGGCAAAGAAGCGGCGCTGCTGTTCACCAGTGCCTATATTGCAAATGACGCAACACTCAGCACTTTGCCAAAGCTATTCCCGGGCCTCATTATTTATTCCGACGCGCTGAACCATGCCTCGATGATCGAAGGCGTACGCCGCAACGGTGGGTCTAAGCGCATCTTCCGCCACAATGATGTGGAACATCTGCGTGAGTTGCTGGAAGCCGACGATCCCAAAGCACCCAAACTGATCGCGTTTGAATCGGTCTATTCGATGGATGGAGATTTTGGACCCATCGAACAGATTTGCGATCTGGCCGATGAATTCGGTGCGCTCACTTACATTGATGAGGTGCATGCGGTTGGCATGTATGGCCCACGTGGCGGTGGCGTGACCGAGCGGGATCGTCTGGCCCATCGCATCGACATTATCAACGGCACGCTGGCCAAGGCCTATGGCGTGATGGGCGGCTATATCGCCGCCAGCGAAAAGATGTGTGATGCGGTGCGCTCTTATGCACCGGGTTTCATCTTTACCACGTCACTACCGCCTGCAGTTGCCGCGGGGGCTGCTGCCTCGGTGGCCTATCTGAAAACGGCGCCCGAGCTGCGCGAGCAGCATCAGACCCAGGCCAAGATCCTCAAACTGCGTCTAAAGGGGATGGGGCTGCCGCTGATTGATCATGGCAGCCATATTGTGCCCGTGATCGTGGGCAACCCGGTCCATACGAAAATTCTGAGCGACCGGTTGCTGGATGACTATGGCATTTATGTGCAACCGATCAACTTCCCGACCGTTCCGCGCGGGACCGAGCGGTTGCGGTTTACGCCGTCTCCGGTGCATGGACCGGGCGAAATGAACCGCTTGGTTCAGGCGATGGACGAACTTTGGTCACATTGTGCGCTAAATCGCGCCGAACTTGCCGGATAACCTTACGCTAAAGTGTGCAACTTATTTGCCACGTGTTAAGCTTACGCTAACAAAAGAAGCGGACGAATCGTCTATGGGGGACGATTCGGCGTTAGCGCAAAACGCGTGACAGGCAGAATGGGGCGGCAGGCATGATTGGGCGCAGATCACAGCGCGAATCTGAAGAAGGCTTGGAGTTCAGACCAAAGGGTTTTGACGACTACGAAGTGCGTCTGGGTGACCAGATGCGCGGTGAGCGCGCCACCATGGGCAAGTCGCTTCTAGATGTGCAGCGAGAGCTGCGGATCAAGGCCAACTACATCGCTGCCATCGAAAACGCCGATCCTGACGCGTTTGATACACCCGGCTTCATCGCCGGGTATGTGCGTTCCTACGCTCGCTATCTTGGCATGAACCCGGATGAGACTTTTGCCAGCTTCTGCGAAGAAAGCGGTTTTGAAGTCGCGCATGGGATGTCGGCTGAGGCCTCAGTTGTACGCAAGCCTTCAGGTGATGTGCTGTCGCGCGGTCCGATGGGACGCGACCCGTTCATTTCGCCAAACACCCCATATATTCCGGGCAAGGAATCTCTGGTCAGCCAGATTGAACCGCGCGCGATTGGCTCGTCTTTGGTGCTGTTGGCTGTGATTGCCGGCATCGGCTATGGCGGCTGGTCTGTTTTGAACAAGATTCAACAGGTCCAGGTCAGCCCGGTTGAACAGGCACCGGTCGTTCTGTCAGATCTGGATCCTCTGGATGCGGCCCGGACCAATACAGCCGAGATTGAAACGGCGGCGGCCAACACCGAAGCGCTGGACCGTTTGTATCGCCCACAGGCTTTGGATGTCCCTGTTCTGGTTGCGCGCGATGCGCCTATATCAACGCTCGACCCGCGTGATGTGGGAACCTTCCGTCCACCGGAATTGCCCGAAGTTGTCGTGGCAGACATTCATACCGTTGAACGCCCAAGCTTGCCGCAGGTTGTTGAACAGATCGACACAACTCTGAAAATCGTGGCCGTTGATCCAGCTTGGATGCGCGTTACGGCGGCCGATGGCAGCGTGATCTTCGAAGGCACGCTGGGCACAGTCGAACAGGGAAACGTGTTCGAGGTTCCATTGACCGAAGAACCGCCGCAACTGCGGGCCGGGGCGTCTGGTTCGGTGTATTTCTCGATGGATGGCCAGCATTTTGGCCCGGCAGGTGCCCCCGGAACAGTTGCCAAGGGTGTGGTTCTGTCCAAGGATGCCGTGTCAGAAGCCTATGCCGTGGCCGATCTTGAGGCGGAACAGAACAGCGCCCTTAAGCAGTTGGTCGCTGAGCTGCAGACAGACGTCACAGAAAAGCCCTCTGAGTGATCTAGCCATTGCGGTACCCCTGTTGGCGGACTATCTAAAGACGCAACTCAGGCAGATGCGGACCGATCCCCATGTCCCTCAATCATGTACGCCCCTGGCGGAACATCTATCGTCGTAAATCTCGTCAGATCATGGTGGGGAACGTGCCGGTTGGCGGCGATGCCCCGATTGCGGTTCAAACCATGACCAACACGTTGACCACGGATGTGGCGGCGACGGTGGCGCAGGTTCAGGCGGCGGCTGAGGCAGGGGCCGATATCGTGCGCGTATCGGTACCGGATGAGGCATCATCAAAAGCTCTGAAAGAGATCGTACGCGAAAGCCCTGTGCCGATTGTGGCCGACATCCACTTTCACTACCGTCGCGGGATCGAGGCAGCAGAGGCAGGTGCCGCCTGCCTGCGGATCAACCCGGGCAATATCGGCAATGAAGAGCGCGTCAAAGAGGTCATTCAGGCCGCGCGCGACCACGAATGTTCCATCCGGATCGGCGTGAATGCGGGTAGTCTGGAAAAGCACCTGCTTGAGAAATATGCCGAACCCTGCCCCGAGGCGATGGTCGAAAGCGGGTTGGAGCATATCCGCATTCTGCAAGACAATGACTTTCATAATTTCAAGATCAGCGTAAAGGCCAGCGACGTGTTCCTGTCGGCGGCGGCTTATCAGGGCATTGCCGAGGCCACCGACGCGCCGATCCATCTGGGCATCACCGAGGCCGGAGGGCTGGTCAGCGGCACCATCAAATCCGCCATTGGTCTGGGCAACCTGCTTTGGATGGGGATCGGCGACACAATCCGCGTCAGCCTGTCTGCCGATCCGGTGGAAGAGGTCAAGGTGGGCTACGAGATTCTGAAATCTCTGGGCCTGCGCCATCGCGGCGTGAACATCATCTCGTGCCCGTCCTGCGCGCGGCAGGGGTTTGACGTGATCAAGACGGTTGAAGCGCTGGAACAGCGGCTGGAACATATCAAGACGCCGATGTCCCTGTCGATCATCGGCTGCGTCGTTAACGGCCCAGGCGAGGCGCTGATGACCGATGTGGGCTTTACCGGCGGTGGGGCCGGGTCCGGTATGGTGTATCTGGCGGGCAAGGCCAGCCACAAGATGTCGAACGACCAGATGATCGATCACATCGTGGAAGAGGTCGAAAAGAAAGCGGCGGAACTGGACGCCGCGGCTGAGGCAGCAGAGTAACACCACACTAAACCTACTTGGGGAGGCTCGGCATGTATCTCAAGGCAATCGAACAAGGCGGTGTCGCCGTTGTCACCGGAGCTGCCAGCGGCGTAGGTCGCGTCGCGGCGAACCGGTTTGCGCAGGCGGGACTGAGCGTTGTTCTTGCCGACCTTGACGGTCTTGCTTTGGAAGAGGCAATTGAAGAGGTTCGGGCTCAAGCAAAAGGCGGTGCTGAAGTCTTTGGCGTTCCTACCGATGTCACTAAACAGGAAGATATCTATGCGTTGGCAGACAAGGCATTCGCAGCAGGGCCTGTCGCCGTTCTTATGAACAATGCTGGGATCAGTCTGCCGACCAATACTTGGTCCGAATGGGAGAATTGGCAAAAAATATTAGACGTCAATTTGCTCGGTGTTCTCCGCGGCGTTCAAGCGTTTGTACCACGCATGATAAAGGCAGATCGCCCTGCTGTGGTGATCAATACAGGTTCCAAACAGGGCATCACTACACCGCCTGGTAATCCGGGTTACAACGTCAGCAAAGCAGCGGTGCGCGTACTCAGTGAACAATTGGCCCATGAACTGCGGCAGGCGGAGGCTCCAATCTCGGTTCACCTGTTCGTTCCCGGCTTCACCTACACTGGTATGACTGCTTCGTTCTTTCCCGAGAAGCCTGCAGCTGCTTGGACGAGCGAACAGACAGTTGACCATTTCGTTGATCGCATGTCGAAGGGTGAGTTCTATATTCTTTGTCCTGACAATGACGTGGATAGCACGCGCGACAACCGACGGATCGAGTGGAATGCAGTTGATCTGATAGAAAATCGGCCTCCGCTTTCTCGCTGGCATCCGGACTATGAAGCGAAGTTTGCCATTTTTGAGAAGACCGGCAAATAGACCAAAAAAGGCCGCAAATGCGGCCTTTTTCGTGTCTGATGATCACGCCCGAGGTTTAGCCCCGATCCGCGCGTACCCCGTCCGCAATCTGCTGCATCTGATCCGCAGGCAGGAAGCCGCGCAGCATCTCGGTGCCCAGAACAAAAGACGGTGTGCCCGAGATCTGCATCCGTTGCGCCAGCGCGCGAGTGCGGGTAATCTCATCGGTGACCTGCTCGCTTTCCATCGCGGCGATGATGGCGTCGCTGTCAAGGCCCAGACCGTCCGAGATGCGGCGCAGGGTGACTTCGCTGGGTTCTCCGGTGAACTCCAGCAGGGCGTCATGCACCTGCTTATACGCATCATCCCCGGCCACATGTTTGGTGGCCACTGCAAAGCGCGACGATAGTACCGAGGCATCGCCAAGGATCGGGAATTCCTTGATCACCAAACGGATGTTTCCGTCGGCTTCCAGCAATTGCGCGACCTCAGGAACCGCGCGGCGGCAATAGCCACAGCGATAGTCCATGAATTCGACTAGGGTGATATCGCCATCCGGGTTGCCGCCGACCCAGCTGTAGCCGTCATCGAACAGCTCATCCACGTTTGCGGCGACCAGATCCTTGTCTGCGGCGGCTTCGGCCGCGGCGTTGCGCTGTTCCAGAATATTGATCGCTTCCAGAATAACCTCGGGGTTTTCCAGAAGGTATTCGCGCACCTGCGCACCAAATTCGGCGCGTTCCGCATCGCTCATGGCGTTCAGGTCCAGTGCTTGTACTGGGCCTGCAATCAGGGAAAGCCCCAGAAGGGCGGGGGCTGCATGTCTGAGGATCATTTCCGTTTCCTTTTTGAGTTCTTCTTTGCGCGTTCCGACGCAATCAACACATCCTGTGCCCTTTGCCAACCCGGAGATCCTTCGGGCAATTGCCCGACTGCGCGCCTTGCGTGGATCCCTGCATCTGCCAGCCGGCCTTGTAGGGCATATCGTTCAGCGGTGACGGCCGAGGCCATCCCATTGTTGCCGACCTGTGCGTAGGCCAGTCCCAAATCCCGCATCAGGCGGGCATTGCGAAAATCGCGGGCGCGTGCCTTCTCAAGCACGTGCAGGGCGTCTTTGGTTTTGCCTTGCGCCAAAAGGGAACGCCCATAGCCTGCCAGGATCAACGAGTCATTCGGTGCCATTTCAACCGCTTGACCATATGCTTGAACTGCCTCAGCCAGTTGTCTGTTTTCCAACAGGATTTGACCTTTGAGCTCATAGTAGAACGGATCGTCCGGGCGGATGGCCAGCGCCTCGTCAATCGCGGCGCGCGCACTGGCCAGATTGCGGTTTTGGTGGTGGGCCGAGGCTTCTCGCATCATGCGGATGTCGCGATCGGTCTCTTCTTTGGCGCGGCGCAGGGTCCAGGATGGGGTGCGCAAAAAGGCCGACAGCTTGCCTTTGACACGCGCAAACCAGTAGTCGGCATTTGCGTTGGGCTGGGCCCTGTCGCCGAATTCCTCCAGAAACGCCTCGGCGGCGCGCAGGCGTTCGCGGCTGGTGGGATGCGACCGCATATAGGGGTCCTGATTTACCGTGCTCAGCAGTTCCTGCCCAGCGAATTTGCGGTGAAGCGTGACCATCCCGCTGGGAGAGATACCGGCCCATCGCAAGTAGCTGGCTGCGCTGCGGTCGGCGGAGGCCTCTTCGGCCCGTGTATGCCCCAGAAAGCTACGCAGCGCAGAGCCCTGTACACCCGCGGCAATCCCGGCGGCGGCTTCTCCGCCGCCCGCCGCAGCTGCGATCAGCGCCAATGCGGTGCCAAGGCCTGCATTGCGGTTCGCCGCACGCAGATTCTCTGAACGCCGCGCCAGATGCCCGTTGGCGATATGCGCGGCTTCGTGTGCGATCACCGCCTGCAGCATTTCGGGGCTGTCGACGCCCAGGATCAGGCCATAGTTCAAGTAGATCGCGTTATAGTCGATCACAAAGGCGTTAAACGTGCTGTCATTGACCACCAGGATTCGAACCCGGTTGGTGTTCAGCCCGGCTGCGCGGAGCACGGGAAAGGCCAGTTCTCGCAGGCCGTATTCGATATCGGGGTCGCGGATCAGGCTTTGCGCATGGCTCTGCACCGCCGCCGTCAGCCACAGGACAGCCGCCAGTATCAGGGCTGGGATTGACGCCAGCCGGGATACGCGTTCAAAAGCCATGGCTGCAACATGGGAGATGGGCATGAGAAACTCAACCCGATCCGGGGTCGATCCTTTTATTGTGATGGACGTGATGGAGGCCGCGCGTCGGGCGGAAGAGGCCGGACGTCACATCATTCATATGGAAGTCGGCCAGCCCGGAACCGGCGCTCCGAAAGGCGCGACCGAGGCTTTGGCCCACGCGATGCAGCAGGGCCCGTTGGGCTATACGGTGGCTTTGGGCCTGCCCGCACTGCGCCAGCGGATCGCGCAGATGTATGGCGAATGGTACAATGTCGATCTGAACCCCGAACGGGTGCTGATCACACCCGGCTCCTCGGGCGGGTTTCTGCTGGCTTTCACGGCGCTGTTCGACAGCGGCGACCGTGTGGGTATCGGCGCGCCGGGCTATCCGTCTTACCGACAGATTCTGAAAGCGCTGGGCTTGGTTCCCGTTGATCTGCCAACCGCGCCCGAGAACCGATTGCAGCCTGTGCCATCCGATTTCGCAGGGCTGGACCTGCAGGGTCTGATGGTGGCGTCACCCGCCAATCCGACCGGTACCATGTTGAATCGCGCAGCCATGGGCGCGCTGATCGATGCAGCGCGCCGGCAGGGCGCATCCTTCATCAGCGATGAAATCTACCACGGGCTGGAATATGAGGCCAAAGCCGTCACCGCATTGGAACTGACGGATGAGTGCTATGTGATCAACTCATTTTCCAAGTATTTCTCGATGACCGGCTGGCGGGTCGGTTGGATGGTGGTGCCCGAGGATCAGGTGCGCGTGGTCGAACGCATTGCCCAGAACATGTTCATCTGCGCCCCCCATGCCAGTCAGGTGGCAGCCTTGGCTGCGATGGAATGCGAGGATGAGCTACAAGCCAATCTGGATGTCTATCGCCGGAACCGGGCTTTGATGCTGGACGGTCTGCCCAGCGCTGGCTTCACCAATATCGCCCCGCCTGATGGGGCGTTTTACGTCTACGCCGATGTCTCGGATCTGACCGATGACAGTCGCGCCTTTGCGGCTGAGATTCTGGATAAAGCGGGCGTTGCAGTCACGCCGGGGCTGGATTTCGACCCAGTGCGTGGACACACGACCCTGCGGTTCTCTTACGCGCGCGCCACGGCCGATATCGAAGAGGGATTGAAGCGACTGCGGGCTTTCATGTCGGAACGTCACGGGCTGGATCAGCGCGCCTGACCCGTTCACAAAAGTTGCGGATTGGTATAGGCTGCCCGCCAAACGATCTCGGGATAACTTGAGGCCATGAGCAGGATTTTCTATTGTATCGCGCTGATCTGGGCGCTGTCTTGTGCTGCTGTCGCGCAGGATTTCAGCGCCCTTGCACGCATTCAGCCGGATCAAAGCCGCATTGTCGACACGGGACGCACCGGTGTGCAGGTCGATCTTGGCCTTAGCCAGGGGGTGCCGTACCGCATCTTCACTCTGCGCGATCCCTACCGGATGGTGATGGATTTCCAAGAGGTCGACTGGAGTGGCCTGAGCAGTTCAGACTTCCTGCAATCCGAGCTGATCAGCGGCGTTCGGTTTGGCGCTTATGTTCCTGGCTGGTCTCGATTGGTGCTGGAACTTGGTGCACCGATGGCCGTGGACACCGCCGAGATGCAGATCGATCCGAATGCTGGCACGGCCTTGCTGACGCTCAACCTCAAGGGCGTTGATTTCGACGTGTTCAACGCCTCGGCAGGTGAGCCCAAGAATCCGGGTTGGGATCTTCCCGAACCTTCGCTGACCGGTCAGGCGACTCCTCGCAAGTCAGATGGACCATTACGCGTGATGCTGGACCCCGGACATGGCGGTATCGATCCGGGGGCCGAGGTTGGGGGGATCACCGAGAAAAACATGATGCTGACCTTTGCGCGCGAACTACGGGAAATGCTGTTGCGTTCAGGCGGGTATGAGGTGGTGATGACCCGCGTTGACGATCAGTTTGTTTCGCTGGAACGTCGCATCGCGCTGGCCCATCGGGCGGGCGCAGATGTGTTCATCTCGCTGCATGCGGATTCGCTGTCCGAGGGGCAGGCGCATGGCGCGGCAGTTTATACCCTGTCGGATGAGGCCTCGGACGTGGCCAGTGCAAAGCTGGCCGAACGTCACGATCGCGCGGATTTGCTGGCGGGCGTCGATCTGAAAGGTGCGGATGATGAGGTCACGGACGTCCTGCTGGATCTGGCTCGGCAAGAGACAGAACCCCGCACAGACGCGCTGGCGCAAGCTCTGGTCAACGGTATGGCGCAGCAGGGGGGGCCGATGAATCGCAAGCCCTTGCGCACCGCGTCCTTTTCAGTGCTGAAGGCCGCAGATATACCTTCGGTTCTTGTGGAATTGGGGTTTTTGTCGAGCCCCCGAGACCTGGAAAACATCAAGAACCCCGATTGGCGCGCCAAGATGGCCTTTGGGATTTATCAGGGGCTTGAGGACTGGAACCAGCAGGATGTGATCAGGCGGTCCCTGATTGGACAGTGACCTAACGCCTCAAAACGGCTAGAATGCGCCTGTGGTTTTGACCCTTGGGCGGTGCGCCCCTATATAGGCGGCAGCGCGAAAAAAAGGCAGTAACGTGATCCGGTTTGTTCTTTCGATTTTCGGGGCGATTTTCAGCCTCGTGACTTTGGGTATTTTTATGGCGGCGCTGGTGGTTGGTGCCGTGTTCTGGATGTATGGCCGCGACCTGCCCAGCCATGAATCATTGGCCCAATACAAGCCCCCGACGATCAGCCGGATTTATTCCGGCAAAGGCCAGCTGATCGACGAGTTCGCGCAGGAACGTCGTCTGTTCACCCCGTCAGAGGAGATCCCGGATCTGGTGAAGCAGGCCTTTATCTCCGCCGAGGACAAGAATTTCTACAGCCATCAGGGCTATGACCCGCGCGGGATCATAGCAGCGGGTGTTGAGGCGGTGCGGTCAAAGGGTGAAACCGTGCGCGGGGCCTCGACCATTACGCAGCAGGTGATGAAGAACTTCCTGTTGTCGGGCGACCGTCGGGCCGAGCGCAAGATCAAAGAGATCATCCTCGCCACCCGGCTTGAGGATACATTGGACAAGGAGCAAATCCTCGAACTTTATATGAACGAGATTTTCCTGGGTCAGAACTCCTATGGCGTGACGGCGGCGGCGCAGACCTATTTCAACAAGACCTTACAGGAACTGGCCCCACATGAGGCCGCGACATTGGCCTCGATGCCCAAGGCGCCGTCTGACTATCACCCGGTTCGGCAAAAAGAACGCCTGCTTGCACGCCGCAACTATGTGCTGCGTGAGATGAACCAGAACGGCTATATTGATCAGGCCACCTATGAGGCCGAGGTTGAGATGCCGCTGCGGTCGGTGCAGAACGGCGATTTCGAAAGCTTCCGCACCGCGCTGCCACCGCGCGACTATTTCACCGATGAAATCCGCCGTCAGTTGAGCGAAGATTTCGGTGAGGGCGAGTTCTTTACCGGCGGTTTCACCGTCCGTGCTTCGGTTGATGAGGAAATGCAGGTCGAGGCCGCCAAGGCCCTGCGCACCGCATTGCAGAAATACGACCTGTCCCGTGGCAAATGGCGCGGAACCGGTGAGGTGATCGCCGAAGATGCGCTGGCGGATGAGGCGCAGTGGCGCGAGGCGCTTTCGCTGATGGAAATCCCCCGCGACGTGGTGCTGCCGACCAAATGGTATCCGGCTGTGGTGCTGGACGTGGCCGAGCAGCAATTGACCGTCGGGATCGAGGATGGTCCGTCCGACGGCATCATCCCGCGTTCTGACATCAAGTGGATGCAGGGCAATTTCTTCGACAATTTCAAACGCGGTGACGTGATCCTTGTGATGGCCGGGGAAGAGGGGCAGTGGTCCGCCCGTCAGGTGCCCGAAGTGCAAGGCGGCTTTGTTGCGATGGATGTAAACTCGGGCCGCGTTCTGGCGATGCAGGGCGGGTTCTCGTATCAGGACACGGTGTTTAACCGCGCGACGCAAGCGCAGCGTCAGCCGGGGTCTTCATTCAAACCCTTTGTTTATGCGGCTGCGCTGGACAGCGGCTATAGCCCGGCAACCATCGTTGTGGACGCGCCGATTGAGGTGAACACGCCGCAGGGTCTGTGGCGGCCCAAGAACTCGTCCAACAAGTTCTATGGCCCGACGCCGCTGCGCACCGGGATCGAACAATCCCGAAATCTGATGACCATCCGTCTGGCGCAAGAGGTGACGATGCCCGTTGTTGCGGGTTACGCAGAACGATTCGGCGTCTATGACCGCATGGGCGCTTTCCTTGCCAGCTCGCTTGGGTCCGAAGAGACGACGCTCTACAAGATGGTCGCGGCTTACGCGATGTTCGCAAATGGAGGTGAACGGGTAGAGCCCACGCTGGTCGATCGTATTCAGGACCGGTTCGGCAAGACGATCTATCGCCATGATGATCGGCAATGTCTGGATTGTAACTCCAGCTGGCTGGAGCCGGATGAATCGCCCACGATTGAGACCAACCGCTCGCAGGTGATGGATGCGATTACGGCGTATCAGTTGACCTCAATGATGAAGGGCGTTGTCGACCGGGGTACGGCCTCGCGCTTTGTGAACCTTCCGGTGCCGACCGCGGGTAAGACCGGAACGACCAACGACTCGAAAGACGCCTGGTTCATCGGCTTTACCTCGAACATCGTGGCGGGCTGCTATATCGGCTATGACCGTCCGCGCCCGATGGGCCGGGGGGCCTATGGTGGCACCATGTGCGGCCCGGTGTTCCAGAGCTTCATGGAAAAAGCGGTTGAGAAATATGGCGGGGGCCCGTTCGACGTGCCGCCCGGTGGTCACTTTATCAAGATTGACCGGTTCAGCGGCGCGCGTCTGCCCGCAGAGGCGACTGGCGATTATGTCGTGGCTGAATACTTCCGCGATGGTGTCGATGGCTTTATCGACCGGATTTATGATGGCGGCTTTGCCATCGGATCAGATTTGCCGCTGTTCGAAGAGGTTCAGCGCGCAGGTGTACAGGTGCAAACTTCAACAGGTGAAACGGTCACCGTCGGCCCAAAAGCCTCGCAAGGCGATTTGAGCACGGGCGGTCTTTACTGATTTGCTGCGTTAAGCAGCAAGCGCAACAAATCGGCCTCTTTGTCTTGTGCAAGGGGGCCGTTTGCCCTCCAGTAGATCGACAACGCGCATTTGGCGGCGGCCCATTGGGCCAGGCGCTTTCGGTCAACGCCGAGAGTATCTGCATAGAGTGAAAGGCATTTGTTCATGTGATCCGGTTGGCGCACGAGCTCTGGCATACCCTTGGGATGCCGGATTGTGTTGGCCAATTCAAAGGCAAGATCGCCCAGATAGCCTTTGGCGTCGATGACACGCGGACCCGCGCTGCTGAGGATGACATTGTCGGGGTGCAGATCGCCGTGCAGCGGGGTCATCGCTGTCTGACTGTCCAATAGGCTTCGCGCCAACCCAATGGCCTGTTGCATATCCCGAAACAGATCGGTCGGGCAGGAGGGGGCGAACTGGCATTCAAGCAAGGGGCCGAACACCTCGGTCAGTGGGCGCAACCCCGAAATCTGCAAGGTGGGCTTGGCGTGCAGGCGTTTGGCCGTCTCTGCCAGGGTGATCAGGGCCCGATCATACTCTCCCCGCCGCGCGATGTCCCCGAGCGTGGGGCCTTCGAGCCACTCCATCAGGATCGCGGTTTCGGTTTCTTTCAGAATCCTGACGGCACCCCGGTCTTGCCAGGCACTCAGGATTTTGGTTCCCGGCGCTTCGTTGCCGCGATCCGGGCGGTGATAGAGCTTCAGGGCGGCTGCTATACCTTCGACATCCAGAACCTTCCAAACACGGGCCGCGCCGGTTTCAGCAACCTGCGCAATCAAGGTCAGCTGCCATTGATCCAGAATCTCTTGTGGTGGGTCCTGCATTCCCGATGCGCCTGTCTTGTGGTGGCCTCCACCTCTTGCTATCACGCAGGCCTGATTGAGCAAGTTGGGACAACACCATGCGCGCCGAAACCCAAAATATCGTGGCGGAAATCGAAAAGTCGCTGGAGCTGTTGGCGCAGCGTATGGACTATGAAACCGCGCCTCACCGGCTTGAGGAGTTCAATGCGCGGGTCGAAGACCCCAACCTGTGGGACAGCCCTGAAAACGCGCAGAAACTGATGCGCGAGCGGCAGATGCTGGTCGACGCCATTGAGACATACGAATCCATCAAAACTGACCTTAGCGACAATATTGAGCTGATCGAACTTGGCGAGATGGAAGAGGATGACGAGGTTGTTCAGGACGCCGAAGAAGCCATCGCCAAGCTGGGCTCGAAGGCTGCCAAGAAAGAGCTTGAAGCGCTGTTGGATGGCGAGGCTGACGGCAACGACACTTTTCTTGAGATCAATTCAGGTGCGGGTGGCACGGAAAGCTGCGACTGGGCCTCGATGCTGGCGCGCATGTATGTGCGCTGGGCAGAGAAAAAGGGCTATACCGTCGAGCTGCAATCGGAGACGGCGGGTGAAGAGGCTGGAATTAAGTCTGCGGCGTATAAAATCACCGGTCATAATGCTTATGGTTGGCTGAAATCGGAAAGCGGCGTGCACCGACTGGTGCGAATTTCTCCGTTCGATTCGGCGGCAAAACGGCATACGTCTTTCAGTTCGGTCTGGGTCTATCCGGTCGTGGATGACAATATCGAGATTGAGGTGAACCCGTCGGATATTCGGATCGATACTTACCGATCATCCGGTGCGGGTGGTCAGCACGTGAACACCACGGACTCGGCAGTGCGGATCACGCACATCCCGACCGGAATTGTTGTGACCTCGTCCGAGAAATCCCAGCACCAGAACCGCGATATCGCCATGAAGGCGCTGAAATCGCGGCTTTATCAGCAAGAGCTGGATCGCCGGAACGCCGACATCAACGCCGCGCATGAGGCGAAAGGTGATGCGGGCTGGGGCAATCAGATCCGATCTTACGTGTTGCAGCCCTATCAGATGGTGAAAGACCTGCGGACAAACCATGAGACCTCGGACACCAAAGGGGTGTTGGACGGGGATCTGGATGGGTTCATGGCGGCGACGCTGGCGTTGAACGTGGCGGGCAAGAGCCGGTCCGAGGCGCAAGGCGAGTAAGTCGGCAGGGGGCTCTGCCCCCGCCGCGGCAGGCCGCGGCTCCCCCGGGATATTTTTTGGCCAGATGAAGTGGATCCGGTGTGCGTGTCCGCGGGCCGAAAAGATGTATTGAAACAGTGGGTTTTAATGATCTGGTGGCCCGGCTAGGCTGGATGTGACATTCACGACCCCTGCCGCTGGAGCCTAAATGGACATCACAGAATATTCTGCGCGGATGCTGATCGCGGACTTATCGGAGCGGCGGGTATCTGCGGAAGGCGTGATGCGCGCGACGCTGGAGCGGATCGGGCAGGTCAACGGCGTGGTAAACGCCATCGTGGCGATACGGAATGAAGAGGCGCTGTTGGCCGAGGCCCGTGCGATGGATACCGGGCCAATACGCGGGGCACTACATGGGGTGCCAGTGGCTGTAAAGGATCTAGTGAATGTGGCGGGTGTAGTCTCATCTCAGGGGTCACCTCTGTTTGATGGGTTTGTGCCCGAAACAGATGATCTGATCGCGGCGCGGATGCGGGCGGCAGGCGCGATCCTGATTGGCAAGACCAACACGCCCGAGTTTGGGTTGGGATCACATACGTTCAATCCGGTCTACGGGGCGACGCGCAATCCATACGACGCCGCACGGACCTGCGGTGGGTCTTCGGGCGGGGCGGCGGTGGCCTTGGCGACCGGGATGGTGACTCTGGCCGATGGATCGGACATGATGGGCAGCTTGCGCAACCCGGCCGCCTGGAACAACGTCTACGGGTTTCGGCCCAGTTGGGGCCTTGTGCCTTCAGACCCGGTTGGGGACAGCTTTCTGCACCAGTTGTCGACGCTTGGACCAATGGCGCGCAGCCCCGAGGATATTGGCCTGTTGCTGGATGTGATCGCGGGGTCTGATCCGCGATTGCCCTTGAACGCGCCCCATAGGTCTGTGTCGCCGGTTGAGCCCCTGGATTTGACGGGGATGCGTATTGGCTGGCTGGCGGATTGGGGAGGCGCCTTTCCGATGGACGCGGGGGTCCTGGACCTTTGCGAAACGGCTTTGGGTGTGTTCGGGCAGTTGGGGGCCCATATCGAGCGTATACCGCCGCCTTTTGATGCGGAAGCCATGTGGGACAGTTGGATCACGTTGCGATCTTGGTCTGTTGCGTCGGGTCTGGAGCCGTTGTCCCAGAACCGCGATGCCCTAAAAGACAGCGCGCAGTGGGAGCTGGATCGAGGTCTGGCACTGTCGGCGTTGCAAGTGCATCAGGCGAGCGTGGTACGGTCCGATTGGTTCCGAAAGGCAGTCGAGGTTTTTGACCACTACGATGCCCTGATCCTGCCGGCGGCGCAGGTCTGGCCTTTTGATGTCAACCTGCCATATCCGACCGAAATCTCTGGGCGGGCCATGGATACGTATCACCGCTGGATGCATGTGACCGTGCCCGTCAGCCTGATCGGTCTGCCCTGCCTGGCGGTTCCAGCTGGTTTTGGGGCGCAAGGATTGCCGATGGGGCTGCAACTGTTCGGGCCGCGTGGGTCGGATGCCCGCCTGTTGTCCATTGGCGCGGCCTATCATGCGGCAACAGAGTGGCCCCAAAGGCGGCCCGCCTTGCAGTAACGCCTCATGGCGAGGAGGAGTTGAGATGGATAGACCCTTTGGTGTACCGAACCTGCGCCCGGTGAACCGCGTGATGATACGGCAGGCACTGCATCAGGCCTGGGCTGATCTGCGCCGCGCGCCGGTGTTCGGTCTGATCTTCGCGGGGGTTTATGTTCTGGCCGGTTGGGCCATGGCCTGGATCACCGTGCAAACTGGTACAAGTTTCTGGCTGGTTCTGGCCGCGATCGGCTTTCCGCTGATCGGGCCGTTTGCGGCTGTCGGCCTCTACGAGGTCTCTCGTCGGTTAGAACAGGGGGAACCCCTTGATATGCCTGCCGTGTTTGGCGTGGTGCTGCAGCAAAGCCGCCGCCAATTGCCCTCGATCTGCGCCATCATCGTTGTGGTGTTTTTGTTCTGGTTCTTTTTGGGCCACATGATATTTGCCCTGTTCATGGGGCTCTCGACGATGACGAACATATCCAGTTCGTTGGAGGTTTTTCTGACCCCCAACGGGTTGATGATGTTGGCTGTCGGCACGGCTGTTGGTGCGGTTTTTGCAACGCTGCTTTACATGATTTCGGTTCTGTCGATCCCGATGCTGCTGGATCGAGAGCTCGATTTTGTCACCGCCATGATCGCCAGCTTTACATATGTCTCACAAAATAAAGTCGTGATGCTGGCTTGGGGGCTGTTTATCGCGGTTTTGACCTTTGTTGCGATGCTTCCCTGGTTTTTGGGCCTGTTGATCGTGCTGCCTTTGTTGGGCCATGCAAGCTGGCATTTGTACCGAGGGATTTGCAGTGACGACGCACCAGATTGATCGATCTGGCATAAGCGCCGTTTCGCGAGTGTTAGACTGATGGTCCACCGGTTTTTGCAGATCGTCGCGCGGCTTGGAACACGGTTTCGGCGTTCTGTTTGAGATGGCGCAGAACAACCGGCTTTGGCTGATGCGGTTCAGAGGGTTTAATAACCGTTCCGCGCCAAATTTCGGCATCCTGATTCAGCAAGTATATCTTACTGTTATGGCCACCGCGTTGTGAGGTCAGAATGTAGACATGATCGCCAGTGGTCGCTGCAATTCCTTGAATTTCACGCGCTTGAGGTGATGTGCCGGGCATGTGGGCTCGGGGGGTATAACCCCGTATCAAGGTGCATTGAGGTCGCCGTTTGGCGTAAAGCAATGTCACTTGTGGTGCCGAGGGCTGGCTTTCGGCGACCGCGTAGAAACCGGATGTAAAGTTCTTTGGTCCTCGAACTTCAGACCCGGACCCTAGAAACTGTGTCAGAATTGAACTTGCAGGATGTTCTGTCACAGCGGGAATTTCACCTAAGGGGCTTAGGACAATCCTTGCATCAACATCAAAAAACCGACAAATCCGATCCAAAACATCCGGGCGCGGGAAGCTCTCGCCTGCGAGGTAGCGATTGAACTGCGTCCGATTGATGCCGAGCTTCCGGCACAAGGCCGAGACAGATGGGTAGTCGCGCGCAAGGTGCCTTAGGTTCGAGCCGAACATAGCCCGAAGCTCAGCAGGGCTGCGAATGTCATCGGCCATGTTTTTCCCCGGCGCTTTATTGCTTCACGTGTTAAAAGTTCAGGCTTACGGATCACCGCAGGCACTGAGAAATCACAAAAATCACCAAAACAACGCATCCCCAAATCGCGTTGCGGGCCGAAGCTAACGCGCCGTAAGCCAAAAGCAATAGGCTTTATCTTAATTTGTTTGAGGTTTTTCTCAGGAGAAGGGGCGTTATGGTAAAAATAACGCACATAAAGCCACTCGATTGCCAGCATCTGTGGAAATCGACCAATTTCAGATCGACCCCGCCCGAAGTTTTCGGAGGCAGGGTCGGGGCTTAAGAAAAATCAATCGCCACGCAGCAGGGCGGCAACACCGGTGCGGGCAATTTCAATCAGTCCCAGCGGGCGCATCAGATCGGCAAAGGCGTCGATCTTGTCGGGTGCGCCGGTGATCTCAAAAATGAATGAATTCAGCGTGCTGTCGACCACATTGGCGCGGAAGATATCGGCAAGACGCAGCGCCTCGACCCGTTTGTCACCTTCTCCGACCACTTTAATGATCGCGAGTTCGCGCTCGACCGAGGGGCCCTCAACCGTCAGATCATGAACATCATGAACCGGCACGATCCGGCCCAGCTGTGTCTTGATCTGTTCGATCACCTGCGGGGTGCCGGTGGTGACGATTGTGATGCGGCTGAGGTGGCCGGTGTGGTCGACCTCGGCCACGGTCAGGCTTTCGATGTTGTATCCACGGCCCGAAAACAAGCCGATCACGCGGGCCAGTACGCCCGGCTCGTTCTCGACCAGAACCGCGATTGTGTGCCGTTCCTGCACGTCCGAAAATGTGGGCCGTAGGTTATAGGCCGAATGGCGGGTAGAGCCTTTTTTGATATGTAGGGCAGACATTTATGTCCCTTTCATCACCTTGCGAAAACCGGGCGTCGGGCGCCCGGTCAATTCCGACGAATGTTGTTAAACCAGAACCGAACCTTTGGAATCGATCACGCCCTGCGTTTCGGCCTCGCCCAGCAGCATCTCGTTATGGGCTTTGCCCGACGGGATCATGGGGAAGCAGTTCTCGTGCTTTTCAACAAGGCAGTCAAAGATCACCGGGCCGTCGTAGTTGATCATCTCCATGATCGCGTCATCCAGATCGGCGGGGTCGGAACACAGGATACCCTTGGCCCCGAAGGCCTCGGCGAGTTTGACGAAATCGGGCAGGGCCTCGGACCAGGAATGCGAATAGCGCTCGCCATGCAGCAGCTCCTGCCACTGGCGCACCATGCCGAGGCGTTCATTGTTCAGGATGAACTGCTTCACCGGCAGGCGGTACTGAACGGCGGTGCCCATTTCCTGCATATTCATCAGCCACGATGCCTCACCGGCAACGTTGATCACCAGCGCGTCGGGATGCGCCATTTGAACGCCAATCGACGCGGGGAAACCGTAGCCCATCGTGCCCAGACCACCGGATGTCATCCAGCGGTTGGGGTCTTCAAAGCCCAGATACTGTGCGGCCCACATCTGGTGCTGGCCCACTTCGGTGGTGATATAGCGGTCATGCTTTTTGGTCAGTTCTTCAAGCCGTTGCAGCGCATGCTGGGGTTTGATGGTCTTTTCGCTGGCGGTGAAGGCCAGGCAGTTCACCTTGCGCCAATCCGCAATCTGCGCCTGCCATTGCTTGACATTCGCCGCATCCGTCTTGCGACCCCGTGCTTTCCAGATCTTGAGGATATCCTCAAGCACATGGGCCACATCGCCCACAATCGGGATATCCACACGGATCACCTTGTTGATCGAGGATGGGTCGATATCGATATGCGCCTTTTTTGAATTGGGCGAGAACGCGTCGATCCGTCCGGTGATCCGGTCGTCAAACCGCGCGCCGATATTGATCATCAGATCGCAATCATGCATTGCCATATTGGCCTCATAGAGACCATGCATCCCAAGCATACCCAGCCAGTTTTTGCCCGAAGCCGGATAGGCACCAAGACCCATCAGGGTCGAGGTGATCGGAAAGCCAGTCGCATCGACCAACTCGCGCAGCAGCTGGCTGGCTGCAGGACCCGAGTTGATGACGCCACCACCGGTATAGAACACCGGTTTTTTCGCCGTCTCTATCGCCGCAACCAACTCGGTGATCTCTTCCAGATCGCCCTTCAAAACCGGTTGGTAGTGCGAAGTTGACGGCTTAGGTGCGCTGTATTCACCCGATGCAAACTGCACGTCCTTCGGAATGTCGACCAGCACCGGGCCGGGGCGGCCGGAGGTGGCGACATGAAAGGCCTCGTGCATGGTTGCAGCCAGCGAATCCGTGTCCTTCACCAGCCAGTTATGCTTGGTGCAGGGGCGGGTGATGCCAACTGTATCCGCCTCCTGAAACGCGTCCGAGCCGATCATGAAGGTCGGGACCTGGCCGGTCAGGACAATGATCGGGATCGAATCCATCAACGCGTCGGTCAGACCAGTTACGGCGTTGGTCGCGCCTGGTCCGGATGTCACCAGCGCAACGCCGGGTTTGCCGGTCGACCGCGCATAGCCTTCAGCGGCATGCACTGCCCCCTGTTCATGGCGCACCAGAATGTGGCGAATGTCGTTTTGCAGAAAAATCTCATCATAGATCGGTAGCACGGCGCCGCCGGGGTATCCGAATACCGTGTCCACGCCCTGATCCTTGAGGGCCTGAACCACCATCTTTGCGCCGGTCATCTCACGTGTCATCTGCTTTGCTCCGTTCGCGACATGTGTCTTGCGTTTGACAAAAAAAAGCCCCCGATGTTTTCGGAGGCGCATGGGTTCGATTATGGTTTACCGTTACCGGCCCATGCGCTTGTTTCCCACGATTACGACTAGCGTTCTCATCGCCAGAGGCTCCTTTTTGCGTGCAGGGACATTATGAGCGGCGCGCAAGGGCGTCAACAGGCAATTGCACCAATTTTCTATCTTCAAGAAGTTATTTTGCGACATTTTATTGCGCAGATTGCCGCAGGCTGGGAATTTTAGCGAAAAATGATGTCTTGGGCGCCGGTTGGGATGGATATTCGCCAGTCTGAATGCGTCAAGCAAATGTCCAAAATGGGCATGATCGGGCGGTTTAACTGAGTCACGCTGACAGAGACGGGACTACGAGGGAGGTATGTCATGCTGCATGATCTGGTGGATTTGGGCCGCTATCCCATCGACCGGCCAGGTTCACAGGCTTATGACCGGATGATTGATGATGTTCAGCGCGAACTGAGCGAAGATGGCTGTGCGGTATTGCCGGGTTTTGTGCATCCCGGCGGGCTCGAATTGTTGGTGAAAGAGGCCGACGCGGTGTCGCCGCAGGCCCATCGCTCCTTCAACCGAACGAACGCCTATTTCACTAAAGATGATCCGCGGTTCGGAATCGGCCATCCCATCCGCCGCTTCTATGAACGATCGAATGCCTTTGTCCCGGCGGACAATTTCCCTAAATCCGGACCCCTGCGACGGATTTATGAGTTTGACGGGTTCATGCCCTTCATCCGGACCGCGCTGGAGGAGCCTGCGGATCGGTTCTTTCGCTATGACGACCCGCTGGCGGATGTGATCATCAATGTCGTGGAAGCGGGGCAGGGCTTTCCCTGGCATTTCGACACAAACAACTTCACGGTGACTCTGGCCATTCAAAATGGTGAAGACGGGGGTGCGTTCGAATATGCGCCGAACCTGCGGACTTCGGAGGATGAGAATTTCGGTGCAGTCTCTGCCGTTCTGGATGGCGACATGTCGCGCGTGCGCCGGTTGGAACTGCAGCCAGGCGATCTGCAAATCTTCAAGGGGCGGTATTCCCTGCACCGGGTCGCGCCGGTTTTTGGGACCCGCCAAAGATATGTCGGCATCTTTTCCTTTGTGGAAACCGAAGGAATGTGCGGCGGGGTCGAGCGCACCCGGCAGCTATACGGTCGCGTCCTGCCGCATCATTATGAGCGTGAAGGCACACGGCAGGATCAATTGCTGGATTGAGCCAGCAGAACATGTAGCATGATCCTGAAGCAGGCCGGAGGTTCCAATGCCCGAAGTGCTACAGATTACGCCGTTTGTTCTCTGCGCGTCACTGGAGGCGCAGATTGATTTCTATTGCCGACGTTTGGGGTTTGAGTGCGGATTCAAGCAGGATAACTATGCCTTTCTGTCGCGGGGGTCAGTTGCTGTCCGGTTGCTGGAATGCCCGCCACGCACCGATGGCAAACCTTTGGGTGATAACCAGTCCTTTTACATCGATGTGAAAGGTATTGATGCGCTCTATGACAGTTTGAAAGATGGTTTGAGCGACCTGCCCGAGGGACGCGTGCGGCCACCTTTTGATCAGCCCTACCTACAGCGCGAGTTTCACGTCCTGGATGAGGACGGGACCTTGATCTTTTTCGGGGAAGATATTCGCCCTCGAAATTAAAGCCTCCCGCCCCTCGGCAACGCGTCTTTAGCGCGTCTTGTCTGGTTGGGCCGGGCGGCGCGTGCCACGCCGCGGTCGGGTTAGAACCCCACGCCGGTTCCCTGCAAAACCCCATGTTCCAGCGCATAGCGGGTGAGCCCAGCGGTGGAGGAAATACCCAACTTACGCTTGATGTTTTTGCGGTGGGTTTCGACCGTGCGAACCGAGATATCCAAGGCCAGGGCGACTTCTTTGTTGGATTTGCCCTGCGCCAGTTCCAGAAGGATCGTCTGTTCCCGGCCGGTCAGGGCCTCTCGGGTGCTGTCGCCTTTGGGTTTCAGCGACCCGCTTGCTCCGGTGCAAAGATATTGCTCGTCTGCCATGACGGCATCAATGGCCTGTTTGATTTCGTCTGTTGGGACGTCTTTGAGCAGATAGCCTTTGGCCCCATGGCTGAGCGCGGTTGAGATGTATTCTGGGCTGTCATGCATCGACAGGATCAAGATGCGCGTTTGAGGCAAACGTTCAAGGATCATTTCCGTTGCGCTTAGGCCGCCCAGGCCCGGCATGTTCAGATCCATCAGGATCACATCGGGGGATAGGCTTGCGGCCTGATCCACAGCAGACTGACCGCTGCTGAGCGTACCGACCACCTCAATCTCGTCATAGCTTTCAAGGATCGACTGAATGCCCTCGGCCACCATCGGGTGATCGTCGACAATAAGGACTCGGATGGTCATGTCCCGGCCTTTCGCTTTGGTGTTGCGTCTTCCTGCGGTGGGAGCAGGTGGCTCAGCGGCAAGCTGGCTTCTATCACCGTGCCGCCATGCGGGCCGCGTGATGACAGAATACGCAGCGCTCCGTCAAGCTGTTCGATGCGCTCCTGCATGTTGCGCAGCCCGATCCCGGTGGCCACACGGCCCGGTTCGTTTCGCAACCCGCGCCCATTGTCGGTGATCCGCATCGTCGCACCTTTCTTGTGGCCACGCAGATCGATGGTAACATGCGACGCATCGGCATGACGTTCGATATTGGTCAGCGCTTCTTGCGCAATTCGATAGAGCGCGATCTTGCTGTCCTGATCCAGCCGGTTGCGGAATACAACGGTCGAGAACTCGGTCTCGATCCCGGTGCGGTCCCGAAAATCATCCGTCAGCGATTTAAGAGCAGGGCCCAAACCCAGATCATCCAGCACACCAGGGCGTAGGTCGCGACTGATCCGGCGCACTTCGGTTATGGCGGTGCCCAAATGTTCGATCCCTTTGTCCAGCGGGTCCTCTGCATTTGAAAAATCCCCACGAGATACCCGCCGCCGGGCGGTGTCCAGCGCATAGCGGACGCCGACCAAAATCTGGCTGATCCCATCATGTAATTCTCGCGCAACTCGTCCGCGTTCTTCTTCCTGTGCATCAAATACACGCTGCGTCAGCTCTTTCAGCTTTGCGTCAGCCAGCCGCCGTTCGCGGATGTTCAGCAACATACCCGAGGCAAACACGATCAGGACAGCCGCCACAACAATGGCGCCGATATACATAAAGGTACGCTGCACGCGGGCTTCGACCTCGGCGCGTGCATTCGCAACAGCGGCAACGATGTCGTCGATGAACACGCCCGTACCGACCACCCAGCGCCAATCCTGCAGCCCGACCACATAGGCGATCATCTGCGCCTCTTCTCCGGTAGACGGTTTTTGCCACATGAAACTGTGCCACCCTGCGCCTTGGCGGGCGAGGCGAATAAACTCATCAACAACAGGTGTGCCATCGCTATCGGTCAGGCCCTCCCAGTTTCGGTTGATGAATTCGGTCTGCCTGGGGCTGACAAGGTTGTTGCCGTCATAGTCATAGACAAAGAAGAACCCGTCCTGCCCGTAGATCATGGCCGACAGGATCTGAGACACGAGGTTCTTGGCCACCTCGTCATCAGGTGTCGCCCGACCATAGATGTAAGCAAATCCGTTGCGGGCTTGCGTGACGTAGTTGCGCAACTCTTCTTTCTTGGCCTCGATCAGGCTGCGCTCCAACGCTTCGATTTCGCGCTCGGCTGTCGCACGCGCTTCGTAGGCTACCAGCACGGCAATGGCTGCCACGGCCACAACCAAGGGGATCGCGGCGACAAGGGACAGCTTCTGCGCATAGGTCAGCGAAACCAGATTTCTTAATCTCTGCATTGTCGAATCGATACGCAACAGGCGGCAGAAATGCAAAAAGAATGGACATCTTAAGGGCCGGAACGACCGAAAATCCGGGGTTCGAGCCGTTTTTGTTGGTTGTTTTCCTTTAAAAACCCGTCAGAAACCTGCGTTTCTACGCAGTACTAGGTATTCCTTTTCACATCTTCGGCATTACCCTGCGGCCTACTGAATGCGACAGGCCCGGAGTGTTTCCGGGTTACGACTATGTAAGGGGAGGAACACTCATATGGATCGTCGTTCATTTCTAAAGAAATCTGCTCTGGGCGGCTCGGCAGCTGCGGCAACCGCGTTGGCGGCACCGGCCTATGCGCAGGGTCAGCGGACCCTGACGATGGTAACCTCGTGGGGTCGTGGTCTGGCCGGCGTATTTGACAGCGCACAGCGCTGCGCCGACAGCATCAATGCGATGTCCGACGGCAGCCTGAATGTCGACATCAAGGCCGCAGGCGAGCTGGTTGGCGCGTTTGAAGTGTTTGACGCTGTATCTTCGGGTCAGGCCGACATGTACCACGCAGCAGACTACTACTTTGTGGGTCAGCATCCTGGCTATGCCTTCTTCACGGCTGTTCCCTTCGGCATGACCGCGCAGGAATTGGTGAACTGGTACTACCACGATGGCGGTATGGAGCTGCATGACGAGCTGGGCTCGATCTTCGGCCTGAAATCCTTCCTGGCCGGTAACACTGGTGCGCAGGCTGGTGGCTGGTACTCGAAAGAGATCAACGGCCCCGAGGATTTCCAGGGTCTGAAGTTCCGTATGCCGGGTCTGGGTGGCCAGGCGCTGGGCAAACTGGGCGCATCCGTTCAGAACATTCCGGGCTCAGAGGTGTATCAGGCGCTGTCCTCGGGTGCGATTGACGGCACCGAGTGGATCGGCCCCTGGGCGGACGAAAAAGCTGGTTTCCAGGAAATCACCAAGACCTACTACACCGCGGGCTTCCACGAGCCGGGCGCAGGTCTGTCGCTGGCGACCAACCGCGACGTGTTTGACGAGCTGACACCGGCCCAGCAGAAGATCATCGAGATCGCAGCTGCCGAAGCGCACCAGTGGAACCTGGCGCAATTCCTGGCCAACAACGGTGCAGCCCTGCAGCGTCTGCAGTCGGGTGGCGTCAAGGTCATGGAATTCCCGGACAGCGTTTGGGATGCCTTCGGTCAGGCCAGCCAAGAAGTTCTGGACGAGAACATGGGCGACGAGCTGTTCAAGAAGATCCACGACAGCGCGATGGCGTCGATGGCATCGTCCTCGGCCTGGCTGAACCTGTCGTCTGGTGCTTACACCGCTCAGCGCGACCGCGTGCGCGGCTAAGCCCTGATCATCAGACCAAACGGTTTCCCCGCAGGCGCGGGGAAACCTTTCCTGTTGCACATGCGCGGACCCATCATGCCGCACCAATAGGCAGTGCAACCGACGCGACCTGGGGACAACATGCAGGACGAAAACGGTATCTCGTTCTTCGGCGCCCTGTGGAATGGACTGATCTGGTTCATTCAGAGCATTGCCGAAGCCTTCTATAATTTTGGATATGCGATCACGCATCCGCAACTGTGGCTGAACTGGTCGGACAATGAAGCTGTGATGCGCTTTGTCTACTATGGCGGGTCGGTCGAGTTCTTCTTTGTGATTTTTGCCCTGTTTCTGGTGCTGACGGCCATTGGCCTCTACTACCGGAATTTCATGTGGGGCATGGTTCGCGGGCTGGAAGGGTTCGCAAACATCACCGGGCGGTTCTTTGCCTGGGCCGGTTTGCTGATGGTGCTTCAGCAGATCATCATCGTTTTCATGCAGCGTGTCTTTACGCGCGCGGATATGGCGTTCGGGTTTGGTATTCCTTTTCAAAAGGATATCAGTTGGTTCGCAGAAGAACTTAAACTATATAACGCCATGGTGGTCTGCCTATGCTGTACCTACACATTTGTGCAAGGCGGACATGTGCGGGTTGACCTGATCTACGCAGGCATAAGCCACCGCGCCAAGCGTGTGGTCGACATGTGCGGTGCGCTATTGTTCATGATGCCGATGGCGGTGCTGACTTGGATGTATGGCTGGTATTTCATGTGGCGGCATCTGATCGTGCCGAAACCATCGGCCAGTGATACTCTGGACCGGTTGGTTGCCAAATCACGCGCGCTGCGGTGGAATGTGGAAACCATCGGCTTCAGCCCCAACGGTTTCAACGCATATTTCCTGTTCAAAATCCTGCTTGTCCTATTTGCAGGCATGGTGTTCCTGCATGCGATTGCGTTCCTTTACCGATCGTATCTGGAATATGTGGAAGGGCCCGAGAGCGCCGGAAAATACCTCGACAAGGACAGCCTTGGCGCAGGTGAAGAAGCCTATGAAGGCGCACATTAGGGACGGAGACCCAGACAATGCTATTCGGACTTGATGGCGTCGAGATAGGCCTCATTATCGTATTTTTCTGCCTTTTCGGAGGCATCCTCTCTGGTTTCCCGGTGGCCTTTGCCATTGGTGGGGCCGGGGTCATATCCTTCGGGATCATTGCCGCGCTGGACAGTGCCGGGCTATTGATCCATCAGGCAATCGATACCAGTTCGCAAATGTACCGGGATCTGGTTGCGACGGGGGTGAAACCCGATTCAGTTTCGGTGTTCCGATACCCGGATTTGCCAAGGATCGGCGAGCCGGTCTTCCCCTCGGGTTGGGAAACCGCGCTGGATCGCAACGTCTCGTTCATCGTGAACCGTATGAACGAGCGTGTGTTGGCGGGGCAGTCGATTGAGACCCTGCTGGCGGTGCTGATGTTCGTTCTGATGGGCATTACGCTGGAGCGGTCCAAGATTGCCAATGATCTGCTGACCACGATGGCGCGCGTTTTTGGCCCTCTGCCGGGTGGTTTGGCGGTTTCGATTGTGGTTGTTGGCGCGTTTCTGGCGGCCTCAACCGGGATTGTTGGTGCGACCGTGGTGACCATGGGATTGTTGGCACTGCCGACCATGTTGCGAAACAACTATTCGCCAGAGCTTGCGACCGGTGTGATTGCTGCGTCGGGCACTTTGGGGCAGATCATTCCGCCCTCGATTGTGATTGTCCTTTTGGGCACACTGGCAGGAGATCTGTATTCCACAGCTCAGGAAAGTCGAGCTGTTGCAGCGGGATGTACCGATGCGTTGACCTATCTGGGTGAGCCAGCGGTGGTCTCGGTGGGGACATTGTTCCAGGCCGCGCTGCTGCCGGGGATCATGTTGGCACTTCTTTATGCGCTTTACGCCTTTGGCTATGCGCTGTTGAATCCGGACAAGGCACCTGCCGTCGAACTGTCGGGCGGGTCAGGTGAGACCATCACACGATCCGAAGGTCTGACATGGCTGCTGGGCTCGCCGGTTGCTATTATTGTTGGCGCAATGCTTCTGGGCAGTGCCGGGATCATTGGCAGCCAGAATATCTCGGTCTCGGCCTTCTCGGATGTGGGGCAGGATGCATCGCTGAGGACAAATGTGTCGGAGGAATGCAAAGCCTCGATGATCGACCTGCATGGTCAGGCGGCCTGGGATCAGGCTGTGATCGAGCAACAGGAGATTGATGCAGCCGGTGGAATTGCCAATGCCGAACGTCTGAGCGAGGAAGAAATCGCCGCGGCGCGTGAGGCCAAGATTGCCGGTGCCGCGCCGATTGGGACCGGTGTCACGATCATCGTTGTGCTGCTGGCCCTGACCCTGGTTCTGGGTCGCGGTATTGCGCCATCGCGTTCCCCTCAGCCCCTGATCGTTGGGGCGATCGGTCTGTTGCTGATGTTGCTGGTTGATATCCTGCTGATCTCACCAATCACCTCGTCCGGCGCCACCTTCCTGCTCTTGGCCATCCCGTTTGCTATTGCGATTTATGGCTGTAAGGAAGCGGCTGCGCGTTGCGCGACCAATGATCTGATCCGCGTGGTCTTTCCGCCGCTGGTTTTGATCATTGCCGTTCTTGGCTCGATCCTGGGCGGGATCACCAACCCGACACCGGCGGCCGCGCTTGGCGCCGGTGGCGCGATCATGCTGGCTGCTTATCGTAAATTGCGTGAGCAGGGTCAGTCAGGCGGTGTGATCATCTGGTCTACCTTCGCTGTCATTATCTGCCTGTTGCTGGGTGTGAACTTTGACCTGCGGGTGAGCCAGAGCGGAGCAAACGCCGAAACCTGGATCGCCTTTGGTCTGGCCTATTCGGCTTATCTCTATGCGCTGTTTGGCCTGCTGTATGGCTGCTGGGTGCTGTTTTCGAGCGGGGTTTTGACCCCTGTGGTACGGGAAACGGCCAAGGTGACCTCGATGGTGTTCACCATCCTGATCGGCTCGCAGTTGCTGAACCTGGTGGTGATCTCGTTCGGGGGTGAGCACTATATCCAGCAGTTCCTGAAGAGCTTTGACAACGAGTTCACGGTCTTCCTGATCGTGATGCTGGTGCTGTTCATTCTGGGCTTTGTGCTGGATTTCCTCGAGATCATCTACATTGTGATCCCGATTGTGGGCCCGGTGATCTATGGCGGGTCGTTTGATCCGAAATGGGTGACGATCATGGTGGCGGTGAACCTTCAGACCTCGTTCCTGACGCCGCCCTTTGGGTTTGCGCTGTTCTATCTGCGGGGTGTCGCGCCAAAAGAGGTGACGACCGGACATATCTACCGAGGGGTTGCACCTTTTGTGGTCATCCAGGTGGTTGGGATCGCAATCCTGTGGTTCTTCCCGGCGATTGTAACCATTGTCCCGGATTTGATTCCGAATTGATCGGATTGAGTAATCAAATTGAAAAAGGGGGCCTGATGGCCCCCTTTTGCTTTTTATGTTGGGGGGTAAGGGGCCAGCCCCTTCTTGGCCTGCGGCCAATTCATCCCCGGGATATTTTCTGGCCAGATGAAGAGTGGATCAGGTGAACTGGATCAGATCCCATCGATTGCCGAACGGGTCGCGCCAGACGGCGACAATTCCATAGGGTTCGGTGCGAGGTTCTTCTTCGAAGTGCACACCGTTTGCGCGCATCGCGGCATGGTCGCGCTGGAAGTCATCGGTTTGCAGGAAGAAGCCGACGCGGCCTCCGGTCTGGTTGCCGATGGCGGCGTTTTGATCAGGACCAACGGCTTTGGCCAACAGAAGCGAGGCGCCGTTGCTGCGGGGTGGGACCACCCGCACCCAGCGTTTGCCTCCGCCCAGATCGATATCTTGCTCCAGCGTGAAGCTGAGCGTTTCGGTGTAGAAGGCGATCGCCGCGTCATAATCCGGCACCACAAGAGTGACGGCATGCAGGCTTTGTTTCATATCAGATCAACCCTTGGTGGGGTGGCGGTCGGGTAACTGAATATTGGCAACCTGTTCCGCGATAGGGGCCGCAGAGAGCGGATGATGCGACTCATCAGAGAACGTTGCAGGGTCCTGAACCTTTTGCCATTGCCCTTGAACATAGGCTTCGAGGCCTGAGAATTTGGCCTTGTACCCCATCTTCGGGCTGCCGGGCACCCAGTAGCCCAGGTAGATATAAGGCAGGCCCGCCTCGCGCGCGATGTCGATGTGATCCAGGATCATATAGGTGCCCAGAGAGTTCTGCGGTTGCTGCGGGTCGTAGAAGGAATAGACCATGCTGAGCCCGTCATCGAGCACATCGGTCAGGCTGACGGCGATCAGGTCACCGGTTTCGGGGTCCAGATATTCCACCACGCGGCTGCGGATGGGGGTTTCCTCGATCATCGCGGCAAATTCGAACACATCCATATCGGCCATGCCGCCATCGGCGTGGCGGGTGTCGAGGTAGCGGCGGAACAGCTCGTACTGCTCGTCCGTAGCCCAGGGCGATGTGGCGCGCCGCTGCAGGTAGGAATTCCGTTTTGCGGCGCGTTTCTGGCTTTTGGTTGGGCGGAAGGCAGCAACATCGATCCGAGCGGACAGGCAGGCCGCGCAATCAGTGCAGGACGGGCGATAGAGTACGTTTTGAGACCGGCGAAACCCTTGTTGGGACAGGGAATTGTTCAGCTGGTCTGCACCTTCGCCTTGCAGGGCGGTGAACAGCTTACGCTCCAGCCTGCCCTCAAGGTAAGGGCAGGGTTGGGGGGCCGTCACATAGAATTGTGGCGCAATTGGCAGCGTATGTCGCATGAAGGTCCCATGTAGCCTCGGACCTGATGATAGCAACGGTTTTTGGCGCCGCCAAGTGATTCACGCGATGGGTGGTCAGGCCCGTTGATTGATCATGACGGTGCCGAGGAAGGCGTCTGTCAGACCCTGACAGCGCGCGCTGGTCAGCATCATGATGATCGAGATGATCTGGACTACGAAAAACGCCATACTGATGAAATACCCGGCGGTATGCGCAAGGGCTTTGCCCATATCCATACGTTCGCCAAATGCATCGCGCAATTCGATCCCCATGAAACGCATGCCCAGCGTGGCCGAGCCGTTTGAGATGGTGATGACCCGATAGACAAAGCTGATGACCGCATAGATCAGGGGCAGGAAAAACAGCCCTGCGCCAAAGGTCAAAAAGACGGGAACAATACACAGCAGCGAGATCAGCGCGATATCGAACAGCCAGGCGACAAAGCGTTTGGATGTGACGGACTGATAAAACTCGGGTTGTGTGTCAGGGTTGGGCAGGTGGGTCATAAACAGATTTCCGAAAATGAAGGTCGCGTTACCCTGTCCCGAAGGTCGGGACAGGGCAAGGGGGATCAGGCAGGTTCGCCTTTACCGTCCTCTTCGTGGTTGTCGCGGGCGCGTTCATCCATGAACTGGTCGAACTCGGCCTTGTCTTTGGCTTCGCGCAGGCGATGCAGGAAGGCTTCGAAATCTTGCTGCTCACGTTCCAAGCGGGCCAGCGTGTCGGCCTTGTAGGCGTCGAATGCTGTGTTGCCCGAAGGTTTCATTGCGCTCATGTGGCTGTGCCAGGATTTGCGGCGGCTGCAAGATTTGCTGAACATGCGTTTGCTCCAGATCATATAGGCCAGAAGGGCCAGGCCCACAGGCCAGAAGAAGATGAAACCAAGGACCATGGCGGCGATCCAGGCACCTTTGCCTTTGTCGTCCATCCAGGCCTCGGCGCGGTGCAGCCATCCCGGGTTTGCAGGGACGGTAGGTTCGGACAATGCGGTCATTTGGTCTCTCCAGGGGTTGATGTAAATTCCTTTCACATTGTCTAGATGGGAAGCCTACAGATGGTTGCAAGGGGCGATGTGAAAAAGATTTACATTTTTTCGAGTCGGATGACCGGGAACCTGTACCCTCACAGAACGCAGCTATTGTAGCGCGCCAGTGTTTTATTCAATTTATTGAACGGATGTTTGCAGCATCGACAGAACAGGGCTGAGCAGCGTGCGCGTTCTATCGTTTTCAGAAGTCGAACTTGCTCTGGATCGGGGGCGTGTAGGGTTCGATTAGGTCTTCGCCGTCGGATGCGCGTTTGATCGGCTTCACAGTATGATATTCAAATCGCCCCTCATATCCCGTACCAAGCGTCTCTTGCGCCTCTTGTGGTGTTGTGATGCCGTTTAACCAAGTCTCGATCTCTGAAGGGGTCAGAATGACCGGCATCCGATTATGGATGTGCGCTATCTGGGGGCTTGGTTTACGTGTCATGATGGTGCAGCTGTGCCGCCCATCTTGCGTTCGATAGAACCCGGCAAAGAACATAAGCGGTTCATTACGTTTGACTGTGACATAGGTCGGACAGCCATGCCCCTGATCCTTTTGCCATTCATAGTATCCAAGCGCCGGGATAAGACACCGGCCGTTGTTCCAATAGTCCTGCCAGAACGCGACATTCTCGATCTTGGAATTGATCATGGGCTTTTGACTGCGCGGATCCTTTAGCTGCCAGCGGGCGGACGTGAGTTCGGCAGTGTCGCCATCCCAGCGGATCATATTGACCTGATCGGTCGGTGAGACGTTATAGCCCCCAGAGGGCAGCGGCTTGGGTAGATCGGGAGAGACTTTTCCATAAAGAAAGTACTCCAGAGTCGCGAGCATCTGTTTCTGCGTTAGGTGACCGGCTGCAAACTTACCACACATGGAATGAGCCTATTTTGGTTCAAAAACCGAGGCAAGGTTGAGCGTATGCCGCATCGGGCTTTGTTGATCGTTCTTCAGGCTTGTGACCTTTGACATGTTGCCTAAAAAATATCTTTGATCGCTGTTCGTAGCTGCACATTCGCCTTCTTTCGTGCAGCCGCAGATTAGCGTAACAAACGATTATGACTATGGATGAAAACAACACCGCCCCTTCGATTGCCGAAATACTGGATCTGGAAAAGCAGGTTTGGACTGCGCTGGTTGTCGGGGATGCCAGCGCGGATCGCGCGCTTCTGAGCGCCGACTTTCTGGGTGTCTACCCGTCGGGCTTTGCCAATCGGGACGATCACGTTGGTCAATTTGCCGATGCGCCGACGATGGCTGAATTCAGACTGAGCGAGGAAAAGCTGCGGGTTCTGACGGCGGACATCGTCTTGCTATCCTATCGCGCCGACTACGTGCGGCCTGGTGCAGCCAGGTGGGAGGCGATGCTGATTTCCTCGCTGTGGGAGCGTCGGCATGACAAGTGGGTCAACAGTTTCAGTCAGGACACGCCGGTTCAGAACGCGTGATGCGTTTGACCCATTGACCTTGGGGTGAGGCAATGCGCAGGGTCGCGATATGAGTGACAGTTTGGCCATCACCCGTTTGCCACGCGCGTTCGACCCGTCTTTGGGCGATGAAACACGTGATTTGCTGGCGGATTTGACGCCTGAACAAGGGGAGTTGATCGCCGGAACCGCCGGAACCAGTCCCTATCTGAAAGGGTTGATTGAGCGCGAGAGAGACTGGCTGCCACAAGCGCTGTCCGGGCCGGATCAGGCCATGGTTGAGCTTATGGATGTGGCGCGGGCTTTGGCCCCAGATCAGCTGAAGCGGGGTCTGAGGCTCGCCAAGCGCCGAATGGCGTTGCTGACAGCGCTGGCCGATATCTCGGGCGCGTGGCCTTTGGAAAAAGTGACCGCCGCACTGACTGATTTCGGAGCGTTGGCGGCGGATGTCGCGGCCAAGGCTGAGATCACCGCCTTGATTCGACGCAAGAAACTGCCCGGAATGATCGAAGATGATGTCGAAACCGCTGCCGGGATGGTCATTTTGGCGATGGGCAAGATGGGGGCGCATGAGCTGAACTACAGCTCGGATATCGACCTGATCGTGCTTTTCGATGAAACACGTTATGACCCGGATGACTTCTACGATGCACGGCATGGGATGGTCCGCGCCACGCGCAACTTCTGCGCAACGCTCAGCGACAAAACCGCTGATGGCTATGTCTTTCGCACCGATTTGCGCCTGCGCCCTGATCCGGCGGTGACACCGGTCTGTATGGCGATGGAAGCGGCCGAGCGGTACTATGAAAGCCTTGGCCGAACTTGGGAACGCGCCGCCTATATCAAGGCGCGCGCCTGTGCGGGCGATATCGCTGCCGGAGAGCGGTTTCTGGAAACTTTGAGCCCCTTTGTCTGGCGTCGGCATCTGGATTTTGCCGCCATTCAGGACGCCCATGACATGCGCCTGCGCATTCGTGAGAATAAGGGGACGGGTGGCAGCCTCTCAATCCCTGGCCATGATATGAAACTGGGGCAGGGCGGTATTCGGGAGATTGAGTTCTTCACCCAAACCCGCCAATTAATCGCCGGTGGGCGCGACCCGGACCTACGCGTGCGCGGAACGGTTCCCGGTTTGGCTGCTTTGGCTGCAAAAGGCTGGGTGCCCGAAGAGGTCGCACAAAAGCTAACCGACCACTATCGCGCGCATCGTGAGGTCGAACATCGGATTCAGATGATCCATGATGCTCAGACCCACAAAGTGCCGCAATCCCAGGACGGTATCGAACGTGTGGCCTGCCTGATGGGGATCAGTAGTACCGAGCTGACGACCGACCTGACCCGCCGATTGACCGAGGTGCATGACTTGACCGAGGGGTTCTTTGCCCCCGGTCCTGGTGCGACCCCGACGCCCGAGCAAGAGGTTACGTTCGACAAAAGCATCCTGGCCCGCTGGGCCTCTTACCCGGCGCTGCGTTCGCAACGGGGCAGGCGCATCTTTGACCGGCTCAAACCTGAACTCCTGTCGCGCCTCGCCAAGACAGCACAACCGGAAGAGGCCTTGGTGGCGCTTGACGGGTTTCTGGCCGGGCTGCCCGCCGGGGTGCAGCTGTTTTCCCTGTTCGAGGCCAATCCGCAGCTGATCGATTTGTTGATTGATATCGTGGGCACGTCCCACGCGCTGGCCTCGCATCTGTCCCGCAATGCCTCGGTCTTTGATGCGGTCATAGGCGGCAGTTTCTTTGCTGACTGGCCCGGGCAGCAAGATCTGCAGGCCGAGCTGGAACAGGCTTTGGCGGCCGAGTCGGACTACGAAACCCAGCTTGATCTGGCGCGGCACTGGTGTAAGGAATGGCATTTCAGGGTCGGGGTGCACCATTTGCGCGGGCTGATCAACGGCGCACAAGCGGGTCGCCAATATGCAGAACTGGCGCAGGCTGTTATCGCTTCGATCCTGCCTCATGTGACCGAGAATTTCGCCCGCAAGCATGGCCCCGCTCCGGGGCGTGGTGCTGCCATTCTGGGTATGGGGTCGCTTGGGGCAGGGCAGATCAATTCGCAATCCGATTTGGATATGATCGTGATCTACGACCCGCTGGAACAGGAGATGTCCGAAGGTCCGCGCCCACTGGCTACCCGCACCTACTATGCGCGGTTCACGCAAGCACTGATCACGGCACTTTCGGCCCCGATGTCTCAGGGGCGGCTCTATGAAGTCGACATGCGTTTGCGCCCGTCAGGCAATCAGGGGCCGGTGGCGACCAGTTGGGCCAGCTTCACCAATTACCAGCAGAACGAAGCCTGGGTTTGGGAGCACCTTGCCCTGACACGCGCGCATTTGGTGGCGGGTGACGCGGGGCTGGCCATGGATATCGAAGCCTTTCGGGCTGATTTCCTGTCGCGTTCGCGCAATATGAAGAAGGTTTTGCACGAAGTGGCCGAAATGCGCACGCGGCTTGCCGCCGCGAAAGCCCCTGCCGGAGTTTGGGATGCCAAAAATGGCCCCGGCCGTTTGATGGATATCGAACTGATGGCGCAAACCGGCGCGTTGATGGCAGGTCTCGCGGATCGCGATGTGCCCTCCGGCCTTGATGGCGCCGTCGTTGCCGAGTTGCTGGATGTCGCGCAGGCGCAAACTCTGAAAGACAGCTACGATCTATGCTGGTCCGTGCAATGCGCAGCGCGGCTGCTTTCGGGCAAGGTGATCGAGGCTGACAAGATTGGTGAGGGAGGTGCGGCGTTCCTGTGCAGGGCCACTGGGTTTGAACAGGTTGAGCAACTGCAATCCGCGCTACAAGACACTTACGCGACCGCTGCCGAAATCATCGGCAGCGTCATCAAAGAGGGCGAAGATGGCACGCAGCACTGATCCCAACGACCCCAAGGGCCTGATCCGCGAAGCCTATAATATCGAGGGCATCGCTTTGCAGGAATGCCGCAGCATCTTCCTCGATTGGGCGCTCAGCCTGCCGGAGGGGCAGGACCAGAAGCAGGCGTTGACCACCCTGCACGCCACCTATGCTGCGCAGGATGCCGACCACCCGATGACTCAGGTCATGGCCGAGGGGCTGCGAGCTTCACAAGCGCCTAAACGACGTGGCGGTTGGCGCTCGCGCCCGCGTTAGGGCTTTTCCCCCGGCGCGTGCATCACTAATAGAGGGCCATGACCAATACCACTGATCACCCACGTATCCGTCTGAAACCCAAAGCCAATGCGCGCGGCCTGCGACATGGGTTTCCCTGGGTCTATGCGAATGACATCGTCACCGACCGCCGCACTCGAAAAATCCCGGCCGGAGCGCTGGCCGTGCTTGAGGATGAAAAGCGCGCACCTATCGCTTTGGTCGCGGTGAACCCCGACTCAAAAATCATATGTCGCGTATTGGATCGCGACATTGATGCCGATCTGAACGCCGACTGGTTCGAAACCCGTTTGCAACGCGCGCTTGAGATGCGCGAGCGCCTGTTCGAGGCGCCATATTACCGCCTGATCCATGCCGAGGCCGATGGCTTTCCCGGCGTGATCATCGACCGTTTCGGCGATGCCTGCGTGATCCAGCCCAACGCCGCCTGGGCAGAAGCGCATTTGGACGCGCTCACCGACGCTTTGGTCAGCGTTACCGGAGTAGCGACTATCCTCAAAAACGCCTCAGGTCGCACCCGCGGGCTGGAGGGGCTGGATGACGTGAACCAAACCCTGCGCGGAACAGCGCCGGACGCGCCGCTGCCGGTGCCGATGAATGGTGCGAGCTATATGGCCGATCTGACCGGCGGCCAGAAAACCGGCCTGTTCTATGACCAACGCCCCAACCACGCTTTTGCGGCCCGTCTGGTCCATCCAGACGCGCAAGTGCTGGATGTGTTCAGCCATGTGGGCGGCTTTGGTCTTGCCATGTTGGCCGGTGGGGCTGCACAAGCAACCTGCGTCGATGGCTCTGCCGCCGCTTTGGATTTGGCAAGCAAAGGGGCCAAAGCCACAGGCTGCGCCGACCGTTTTCAGGCTCGCCAAGGCGACGCTTTCGATGTGCTGACCCAGCTGGGCGATGAGGGCGCACTATTCGATGTGGTCATCTGCGACCCGCCCGCCTTTGCACCCTCAAAACAAGCATTAGATGCAGGCCTTCGCGCCTATGAACGTATCGCACGTCTGGCGGCCCCGCTGGTCAAACCCGGTGGTTATCTGGGCCTCTGCTCCTGCTCACACGCTGCCGATCTGGGCCGGTTTCGTGATGCGTCCTCGCGTGGGATTGGCCGCGCTGGCCGGCAGGCACAGCTGATCCACACTGGTTTCGCAGGTCCCGATCACCCACAACTGCCACAGCTGGCAGAAAGCGGTTACCTCAAAGCCGTGTTCTACCGTCTGTGAGGGCGGTTCTCGATACCTGCGTCATCTACCCGACAGTGATGCGAGAGATGCTGCTGGGCGCAGCCAGCCTGGGTCATTTCACCCCGATCTGGTCCGCCCGTATTCTCGAAGAATGGGCCCGCGCCGCCCGCAAGCTGGGTCCCGAGGGTGAGGCGCAAGCCCGCGCTGAAATCGCGCTGACGCAGGCGCACTGGCCACAAGCCGAACGCGCGACCTCACAAGGGCTCGAAAACCGCCTTTGGCTGCCTGATGCTGCAGATATCCACGTTCTGGCAACCGCGATAGCCGCTTCAGCCGACATTATCGTGACGGTCAACGCAAAGGATTTCCCGAAAAATATCCTGGCAGAAGAGGGGCTCGACCGCCGTGATCCCGATGGCTTGCTGCACGGTTTCTGGCTCTCGGACCCCAACGGTATGGCCACCATCGCCAACCGCGTTCTTGATGAAGCCAACCGCCTCTCTGGCGACCAATGGACCCTGCGCGCGTTGATGAAAAAGGCGCGCCTCCCACGCCTGGGCAAAGCCCTTTCCCAATAGGCGCGATCCCCTTCACCTGGCTACAAATATCCCGGGGAGCGCGAGGGGCTGGCCCCTCGCTGCCTAAGCCTGGCCGCCCGCACTCCAACGCTGCTCTAGTGCTTCCAGCGCTGCAATCCGCTCTCGTGTCTTCGGATGGCTCATCAACCAGGCTGGCACCATTCCAGCCCTTTGCTGGGTCAGGTCCTCCAACTTGTGAAACAAGGACTTTTGCGGTTCGATCCCGATCCCAGCCTTGGTCAGCAAAGCGGCGGCGTATTCATCGGCCTCATATTCATCCTGGCGTGACAGGCGCGAAGCCAGCAATGAGGTCAGCGCATTGGCGATCATCGCGCCGATAAAGGGAATGAACCGGTTCAGCACCATAATCAGCGCTGTACGCATCGCGTTTTGGCCGGAAAAATCAATCATCCGCCGCTTGGCATGACCCAATGCCACATGCCCCAGCTCATGCGCGATCACGCTGGCCATTTCCTCGGCTGAAACCTCTCCATTTCGAAACTTGCGATAAAACCCGCGGGTGATGAAAATGCGCCCATCGGGTGCGGCCAACCCATTCACAGGATCGATCTCATAGATATAAACCGGAACCCGCGCGATATCCAAAGCGGCGGCCAACCGGTCGGTCATCCTCTTCAATACAGGATCGGCCAGTTCGGTTGATTTCTGATCCAGCTCACGATGGGTGCGCCAGACGGAAATCCGGTACATCACAAGGCCATAAGCAATGGCCAGCAGGATCGGGGTGAAACGCAACATGGCTCAGATATGGGGGCGCCGCAGCAGCAGGGCAACATAATTCTTCAGCAGATCAAATGCCCGAGAAACAGATACACAGGCCCATCACCCGGATCCCTCGGTCTCACTCCGCCAAGTGATCCATGTTCAGAAATGTGAGTACATCACCGGCACGTGGAGCACGGATATCCAGAACAAACCCCTGATCCATCACGGCCTGAAACACCTTGGCCAGTCCGGTTTGACCGTAAATTCCCGGATGAACTTCAATCACAAGGCGAGGTACAGAGCGGAGGTGACATTTCTGGAAAAGCTCCAACTCACCACCTTCGATGTCGCAAATGATCATCGTCGGGGCAAACCTTGCAATTAACGCATCGAAATCCAAAATCGGTACTTCGACTTTGTCAATGAAGGCGCGTTCGTCACCATTCAGCGACGACGCCCAGAAGTTCTTTCTAATATAGAAATCGACTGTGTCGCCATCTGAGGATTGACCCAGAATGCCATGAAGACACTCGGCCTTAAGGGAAACCCCGTTTCCTTCAAACGTCGTGCGTATTACGTCAATCAATGCGGGGTTTGCTTCGACTGATACAACTTTATCCACCTTTTCGATCTGCGCGATCTTGGTCGACAAGAAACCAACTCCAGCCCCGATATCCAGAACACGCTCGCCTTGTTCGATGCACCGCTCGGCATGACGCAATTCTGCGGTTTCGTACCGCCCCAACCTCATAGATTTCAAAATTCGACGTGTGAACAATCCGGGCGCCTTTTGAATCCAGACCCCGCGATAAGACACCGAGCCATCGTCTTCAAAGAACTCTTCTGACATCAATAAACCTCAGATCTGGTTTGGAGTATCGAACGCCCAGAAACGCAGGCGTAAGTTCCACTTTTCCGAATGCACATTAGTCGGAGTGGCCGGGTTGTAAAACCTTAAAGATCAACGGCCTTTAGCCCTCGAACCATCAGCGCGATGACCTCAAGGAGCATCTCCTACCGAGTCAGTTCCCGCATGCCCTGTTCCAGGCCGGACAAGGTCATCGGCACCATTCGATCCTCGAAAATCTCGCGGATCATGCCGATGGAATGGGTGTATTCCCAGTATTTCTCGGGCACCGGGTTGATCCACAGGTTTGACGCCCATTGTTGGTGTGTTTTGCACTCCTGAAAAGAGAAGGCTACGGAGGCAACAAACGGCTGCTCTGATTGTTAGGCACTGCAAGGTCCCTTGTTTAGGGACGCATGAAGTAACGCAGGTTGCCTCTCGTGATTGACGCGCGATACTGAGAATGTATGTAACTCTAAAAGGTTATTCTACCGCATCCGATATTTTGAAAGTCTCTCATGAACAAAATTCGACTGGCCGCTGTCGGTATCGCTCTGGCCGCCGTTGTTCTAGTGGTTTCCGCGCCTTTTGGCGTTGAAGCGCAAGCCAAGAAATGCTTCTCGAAAGGCAAATCCGATGCGCAGCGCATCGCTGGTTGCACATCGCTTCTGTCCTATGACGATATTCCAGAACACACTCGATCGCAGGCCCTGTTTCACCGCGCTCTGTTTCTGGCAAAACAAGATCCCGGTTTGGCCGAGGTCGACTATCTTGCAGCTCTTGAAATCACGCCAGATTGGACAGCGCCTCTACACAATCTGGGTCTGATCTACTTGAAAAGGGATGAGTATGATAAAGCCTTGTCGTTGTTCAATCATCTTCTGGAGGTTGACCCGGCATCTGATTTTGGCCACAGCAGTCGGGCGAGCACATACTATGAAATGAAGCGGTATTCGGAAGCGTTGGCAGATACGAGGTTTGTTCTCGCGTCCGTTCCGAACTCAGTGTTAAATCAGCATCGCGAAGGGCGAATTCTGGATAAGCTTGAGGATTATGATGCGGCGCTTGAGGCATACTCCAGAACCGTTTTGCTCGACACCAACTACGCTCTAGTGCGACTGGATCGCGCCTGGCTATACTACCAGCATCTTGAACTGCCGTATCACGCAGAAGTCGACCTGAATCATGTTTTGGCTCTATACCCAAATGACCACGTTGCATGGGCCGTCCTTGGTGATGTCCTGCTGCGACTTGGTCGATACGCAGAATCTGAGACGGCGATTGAACGTGCTTTGGCAATCAAACCGGAATACGACTTCGCGCTCCGTACTGCAGAGCGGTTTGTACGGGAAACTGACGAAGCAATAGCAAGGAGCGAAAGGCTGAGTACACCCGCTGCTCGCGAGATTGCTGGGCCTTCTTTTGGTACACTGCTGGCTCGAAGCTTTGCAGATCTTGATGAGCCGGAGCGCGCGCTTGCCGAATTCGACACGGTTCTTGCGAATCTGCCGGACAATGCTTTTGCACATGCCGGGAAAGCAGATGTCTATTTTGATCTCGGGGACGACGAAGCGGCAATCAGCTCACTTAATGATTTCTTTGAAGTTGCATCGAAACGGGAAGAGGGCAATGAAATCTCGGACGAGGTGATTGATCGTCAATACACGAAACTCGGCTTTTCTCACCATCGTCTTGGGGACCCGCAAGCTGCGCTTGCCGCATGGCACAGAGGTTTGGAAAGCGCAAGTTCAGAAGACATTTCGCTCTGGCAGCTTCGCCTTCAATCCGCCGGTCACTATGCGGGCGGGCCAGATGGTGAAATCGGTGATGCGTTGCTGGATGGGCTGTCAAAATGCGCGTCAGACCCTGAGTGCCTTGACTGAACACAAAAAACACCGGCTAAGAAATGTCGTTCTATCGTAATGCATGCCAGTGAAGATGGCTTTAGTCTCGAAGCAAATCTTGCGGCCTACCGCGTCAACTCGCGCATGCCTTGTTCTAGGCCGGATAAAGTCATCGGCACCATTCGATCCTCGAAAATCTCGCGGATCATGCCGATGGAATGGGTATATTCCCAGTATTTCTCGGGCACCGGGTTGATCCACAGGTTTGACGCCCATTTTTCGCGTGCGCGTTGCAACCAAACCTGACCCGCCTCTTGATTCCAATGCTCATTGGCCCCGCCAGGATAGGCGATCTCGTAAGGGCTCATCGAGGCGTCGCCGACGAAGATGCATTTGTAGTCGGGGCCGTAGGTCCGCAGTACCTCATGTGTGGGCGTCTGCTGGTCCCAGCGGCGGCGATTGTCGCGCCACACGCCCTCATAGAGGCAATTGTGGAAGTAGTAGTACTCCAGATGCTTGAACTCGGTCCGCGCAGCGGAAAACAGTTCCTCGACCACTTTGATATGTGGGTCCATTGACCCGCCAACGTCCAGAAACAGCAGAACCTTGACCGCGTTGTGACGTTCGGGCCGGGTCTTGACGTCCAGATAGCCATGTTCCGCCGTGGCGCGGATCGTGCCGTCGAGATCAAGTTCTTCGGCAGCGCCCTCGCGCGCCCAGCGGCGCAGGCGTTTCAGGGCGACCTTGATGTTGCGCGTACCCAGTTCAACTGTGTCGTCCAAGTTCTTGAATTCACGCTTGTCCCAGACCTTGACTGCGCGCTGATGGCGGCTTTCCTTTTGGCCGATCCGCACCCCTTCGGGGTTGTAACCGTAGGCCCCAAACGGAGAGGTTCCGGCGGTGCCGATCCACTTATTGCCTCCCTGATGACGGCCTTGTTGTTCCTTCAGACGCTCGCGCAGACTCTCCATCAGCTTGTCGAACCCGCCAAGCGCTTTGATCTCGGCCTTTTCCTCCTCAGACAGGTGCTTTTCGGCCATTTTCTCAAGCCAGTCGGCGGGAATGTCGACCGCCTCCAGAACCTGATCAAAGCTGATCTCACCCAACCCTTCGAAACTGGCGGCAAAGGCACGGTCGAACTTGTCGATATTGCGCTCATCCTTCACCATCGACACACGGGCGAGGTAGTAGAACGCCTCGACATCATAGGTGGCCAGACCCTTTTTCATCCCCTCCAGAAAGGTCAGATACTCCCGCAGAGAAACGGGTATGCCAGCCTTACGAAGGTTCTCATAAAAGGGCAGGAACATCGGTCAGATCACCAGTCGGACCAGGATCAGCGAAATCACAAGTCCCAGCAAGGCAAAGGCAATGCCGTAAACAGCTGCATACTGAGCGATATCGGCGCCGTTCCCGTTGCGTTTGCGCGCGTTCCAAGCGCCAAGTAACGCACCCAAAACAGCCATTCCCAGAACTACCAGCATATATTTGTCATCCGCCTATATTGTTACCGGCTGATCTGGTCGCGCGGCTTTCTGCCAGGGATTTCACCACCACATCTGCGCCAAACCCGTATCGCGCCCACCCCAGACTGTCCAGTCTGACGGCACGTGCCTGCTGAACCTGCCCGGCCTGCATTAGCGCTTCGGATTTCAACAAGAGGAGCGTCGCCAAAAGCGAAGCGTTTTCGGCTCGCGTCATTACATCTATGGCCTTATCCAGATCAGGCAACACGTTAGGGCCTTGATCCTGAGCCAGCGCGAAAGACGCGGTTTGTGCTGTGACATGGGCGCGATGTACCTCGGTTCCCGGCGTTGCATTCAGGAATTGTAGGGCGATCTGATATTGCTGGAGGGCTGCTGCGGGATCGCGGAACTGGATCATGCGCCCCATCAGATAGTGCGGATAGGCACGGCGGTGGTCGGTCCAACCCTGTTGCTGGCCAATCTCTGCGGCCTTCTGCGCAAAGCGGAATTGTCGGGGTGATCCGGGGCCGGGGCCAAGCGTTTTGTTGATCGCGTCAATCCACGCGCGAGGTGTTGTCGTGAAGGGTTGAGCTGGCAACCTGTCTCCACGCGGGTTCAGGCGGCTCAGCACTGCGGGAAGGGCGGCTTCAACCTGTTCGCGCGTCATGCCTGTTTTCAACTCGGGCGCATAGGCCGTCCGCAGGATCAACATGTCAAAGCCGGTCAGGACTGTATGGATGTTATCGTCGTTGAACACGGAATCGGGCAGGTGATACAGGTCGTTCAGCGGCCCCAGCGCCTGCGCCAGCTCCTCATGCAGGCAATCGCGCATTTCTTGTGGGCTGACATCGTAGGGAATGAATATGCCCAGGCGTTCCCGTTGTCGCAGTTCGGTCCAGCTGCTTTTTGCCTTGCGACGATCCCGGCGGTATTCTTCCAGGCTGGAGGAATTAGGCACCACAAAGCACGCAGCATTCGGCAAGATACGGTGAATGTCGCGCTGACTGACGGCCTCGATGGTGATATTGGCCTGACCTTCGGAAACTTGCCGGATATCGATCCCCGCTTCGCGCCGCAATCGGGTCAGCAATCGGGCGAGATCGCTCTGCATGCTGGGGGTGGGTTTGCCCGTCAGCCGCACCGTGACCGGGGTTTCAAATCGGGTGAAAACGGGCAGCTGTGTGCCACTTTCCAGGGCAAAGTGCAGATCTAGGAAATCTGCTGCTATGTTCGTGTTGGACCTGGCCGGAGGGGTCGGCCGAGACGTCGTAAAGCTGTTGACCGGGGGCAAGGCCTGTTCAATGGTTGTCACATTGCCCGGCAGTTCAATCCGCTCGACCGATGCGCAGGCCGAGAGCAGGCATACCGCGGCAAGGGCGCCCCATCGCATCATGAGCGGTTGTACTTGATAAAGGGCGTCAGCGTGCCGATCCGGTCATAGAGCTGGCGTGCTGTCTGGTTATGATCCTGCGTCAACCAATAGACCGTTGGCGCACCCTGCCGGTCGGCCTCGTCATACACCGCCTGGATCAATGCGCGCCCTACACCGGTCCCGCGCGCCTCGGGGCGGGCATAGAGGTCTTGCAGGTAGCAGACCCGCTCCACTTTCCAGGCATGGCGGTGAAACAGATAGTGCGTTAACCCAACCAACACGCCGTCCTGTTCGGCAACGAAACAGGAAAAATCCTGCGGATCGTCCCCAAGCAACCGTGCAAAAGTCGATTCATAAATCTCAGCAGGCAGAGTCGTTTCATAGAAGTCCAGATAGGCCTGCCACATCTCGGCCCATTGATCCTTGTCCGCGGCCCGCAAGGGGCGAATTTCTGCTGCATTGGCCAAGCGATACGTCCCTATTGATAAACTGAGCCCCGGTTGCCCGATGCTGACATCCGACCCGCCCCAAGGCAAGCCGCGTTCACAACCTATTCAACAGCAGGCTAACGTTTGCTGCGTGCCATAAAGGCCAGCCGCTCGAACAGATGAACGTCCTGCTCGTTCTTCAGCAACGCCCCATGAAGCTTGGGCAACGCATTTGCCCCGTCGCGCTTCAGATCCTCAGGTGTCAGATCCTCGGCCAACAGCAATTTCAGCCAATCCAAAACCTCAGAGGTTGAAGGTTTCTTTTTCAAGCCTTGAGTCTCGCGGATTTCGTAGAATTGGGTCAGGGCCGTGGTCAGCAAGGCATCTTTGATCCCGGGATGATGCACTTCGACGATCCGGCGCATCGTCGCCTCGTCCGGGAAGCGGATATAGTGAAAGAAACAGCGGCGCAGGAAGGCGTCGGGCAGTTCCTTTTCGTTGTTCGACGTGATGATGACGATCGGGCGATGCTTGGCCCGGATCGTTTCACCGGTTTCGTAGACGTGGAACTCCATCTTATCGAGTTCCTGCAAAAGGTCGTTGGGAAACTCGATATCGGCCTTGTCGATCTCATCGATCAGCAGCACGACCTTTTCATCGGCGTCAAAGGCCTGCCAAAGCTTGCCCTTGCGGATATAGTTCGACACATCATGCACACGCTCATCGCCCAACTGACTGTCGCGCAGTCGGCTGACGGCGTCATATTCGTACAGGCCCTGCTGTGCGCGGGTGGTGGATTTCACATTCCACTCGATCATCGTCAGGCCCAAAGCACCTGCAACCTGTTTGGCCAGCTCGGTCTTGCCGGTGCCGGGTTCACCTTTGACCAGCAAGGGGCGTTCCAGCGTCACGGCCGCGTTTACAGCGATGGTCAGGTCGTCGGTGGCAACATATTCGGCTGTGCCTTGGAAACGTGCAGTCATGGGCCCCTCAAGCTCTTGCGCGCGGCTGCGCGTGGTGCAATCCCGGTTACAGAGAGCCAGTGATTTTGACAACCCGGGTCGCTGCGTCGACTCAACCGCAATTTGCCGTGCAAACGCCATCGCCTAACGCGATTCGCGGCGATATTTCTGCTTCACTGATTGTGAACTGCCACAAAATCACCCACAGAAGTTCACCGAAAAACGCGTTTTTTCCGTTTCAAGTATCACATTTAGACCAGTCAAGCGTTGGGCGCGCCTGACCTAAGTTTGTGTAGTGACAATCCCGTGCCCGTCGGATAAACGCTGCGCAGAAGGGGGTGCCAAATGTCAGGTGATACAACCGCGACCGACGTTTCTGGCCATACCGAGGGAGCAGATATGAAGCAGGAAGTTTTTCTGCCGGATGATTACCGCCCGGCCGAAGATGAGCCTTTCATGAATGATCGTCAGCTTGAGTATTTTCGACGCAAGCTGCTGGATTGGAAGACAGAGTTACTTGCAGGCAGCCGCGACACGATCGAAGGGCTGCAGGACAATACCCGAAACATTCCCGATGTCGCTGATCGCGCAAGCGAGGAGACCGACCGCGCGCTGGAACTGCGCACACGGGATCGCCAGCGCAAGCTGGTCGCCAAGATAGACTCGGCCCTGCGCCGTATCGACGAGGGTGAGTATGGGTATTGCGAAAAGACCGGTGATCCGATCTCGTTGAAGCGTCTGGATGCGCGACCCATCGCAACCATGACACTGGAAGCGCAAGAGCGTCACGAGCGCCGCGAGAAGGTTCACCGCGACGATTGATCGCTGAAAATCGCAAAAAATCGGAACGCCGGGGCCTGTCGCCTCGGCGTTTTTGCGTTAAGCCCTAGGGATGAAACTCGACGGGCTGACATTCTGCGTTGTGGGCGGTGGCATAGGTGGTCTGGCCGCCGCGCTTGCCTTGCAGCAACGCGGGGCGCGGGTAACCGTATTTGAGCAGGCCGCCGCCCTATCTGAGGTGGGTGCGGGTTTGCAGATCAGCCCAAACGGGATGTGTGTACTGCGCGCATTGGGTGTCGTGTCCGATACACCGGCATTGGGCCAAAGGTCCTACGGAACCGTGCTTCGCGACTACCGCAAGGGTCGAGTGATCAGCCGTTTGCCGGGTCCGAAGGCCGGGCCAACCTTTTACTATCATCGCGCCGATCTTTTGGGGCTGCTACTTCAAGCTGTCCAAACCGCCGGGGTCGATATCCGTTTGGGCTCATGTGTCGTTGAGTTGCGCAAAAACCCGACAGAGGTCGAACTTGTATTTGAAAGCGGCGCGCATCTGCGCGCCGATTGCGTCATCGCCGCCGATGGCGGGCACAGTACGCTCCGGCCCAGCTTGAACGGGCCAGAGACACCCGTATTCACTCATCAGATTGCTTGGCGCGCGACAGTTCCATGGAAGGGGGCCGAGGCCCAACCGCGCGCCACACTCACGATGGGCCCAGGCCGCCATGTGGTGACGTATCCGCTGCGCGACCAGAGCTTGATGAATATTGTTGCGATCGAAGAGCGATCAGACTGGCAAGAAGAAGGTTGGCGCAGGCAAGGCGATCCAGATGATCTGCGCGCCCGTTTCGCGGATTTTGGAGGGCCGGTGCGCGACATACTCGCCGACGTGACAGAGGCACATCTTTGGGCGCTTTACCTGCGACCGGTTGCACGCACATGGCAGGACGGCCGCATGGCTCTGTTGGGCGATGCCGCGCATCCAACACTGCCCTTCATGGCGCAAGGGGCGTGCTTGGCGCTTGAAGACGCATGGGTTTTGGCCCGGTGCTTTGACGATCATTCAGAGATGAGCAGCGCTCTGGCGGCCTATGAGGCGGCGCGTCTGCCGCGCGCTGAGCGCGTCGTTGCGGCTGCAGCTGCAAATGCCCGCAACTTTCACCTTAAAGGCCCCAAAAGGATCACTGCGCAGCTAGCGCTTTCAGTGATCGGCCTGCATCTGTCACGCCGATATGAATGGGTTTACAGCCACGATGTGACGACCTGAGCGGTCAAATGTCCAGATCCACCCAGACGGGAACATGATCTGATGGTTTTTCCTGCCCGCGTATATCGGTGTCGATCTGGCAATCGCGCATTAGATCAGCCGCTTGCGGGGTGAGCAGGAAATGATCGATCCGGATGCCGTCATTTCGATTCCAAGCACCGGCCTGATAATCCCAAAATGAATAATGCCCGGGACCTTGCGTGCGGGCGCGAAAGGCTTCGGTAAATCCAAGATTTAGAATTTTGCGAAACGCCGCGCGGCTTTCTGGACGAAACAGCGCATCCTCGCGCCACGCGTCGGGGCGTTTGGCGTCCTCGTCCTGCGGGATGATATTGTAGTCGCCCGCCATCAATGCGGGCTCCTCGCTTGCCATAAGGTCTTTGGCGCGCGCATAGAGACGCTCCATCCAGGCCAGCTTATAGTCGTATTTAGGCCCCGGCACCGGATTTCCATTCGGCAGGTAGAGCCCACAAATCCGGATCGCCTGCTTGCCGACAACAGTGGCCTCGATCCATCGCGCCTGTTCGTCTTCTTCATCGCCAGGCAAGCCGCGCGAGACGTCCTCGAGCGGTGGCTTGGACAGAATGGCAACGCCATTAAAGCTTTTTTGGCCATGGGTTTCGACGTTGTACCCCCGGTCTTCAAACATCTCGCGCGGGAAGTTCTCATCGACGGATTTGATTTCCTGCAACAGAACCACATCGGGCTGCGCGTCATCCAGCCAGCGGGGCAGGGCCTCGGCCCGCGCTTTGATGCCGTTGATGTTGAACGTGGCGATTTTCATACGCGGTCCTCCGATGCCTCAGGGCAACCTATCGCGCAGAACCGGCCCAACGGCAAGATGGAGGGTAGGGTTGCGAGGCTCTGCCTCGCGCTCCGAGGTATTTGGGAACAGAAGAAGGTGGGCGGTTTCTCATACTTCTTCTGTTTGAAAATACCTCGGGGGAGGCGCGGCTTGCCGCGGCGGGGGCAGAGCCCCCATATGTTAAGTTACATCGAAAATGATGTGCCGCATCCGCAAGAGGAGGTTGCGTTTGGGTTTTCGATCACAAACCGCGCGCCAATCAGTTCCTGGGTGAAATCGATGACAGCGTTTTCCAAAAACGGCAGAGAGATCGAGTCTACGATCACCTTTTGCCCTTTGCCTTCCAGCACCAGATCGTCCTCTTTGGGTTGGTCCAGCGCAATTTCGTATTGAAAACCGGAACATCCGCCGCCTTCCACTGCGACGCGCAATGCTTGCCCCTGATCCGCCGCGCCGATTTCGGCGAGGCGCTCAAAGGCGCGTTCAGTCACTGTTGGGGGCAGATTCATGCCAGACTCCAAAGGTTTATTTCCTTCTCGCGCTGCAATATATGCAACCAAAGGACGGGCGACAAGGACAAGACCTTTGGACAGAGCGGGTTTTGCCTCGGATCCAGGCCGCGCCAGGGGGCGGCTTGTGCCAGAGGAAGAAAGCAGTTTCCGATCATGCTTTCAGCGTGATCGGGACAGGATTATTCATGCCAGCGCCTTTCGGCGGCTGAAACACAAGACGCAGGTCTTTGTTGAACACGAAGGCGATAGCTATCGCACCCGGTTGACGCATTCCATCGAAGTCGCCCAGGTGGCGCGTACGATTGCCGGTGCGCTTGGTCTAAACCCGGAACTGACCGAGGCGGTGGCGCTGGCCCATGACCTGGGCCATACACCGTTTGGGCATACCGGCGAAGACGCTTTGCATGCGTTGATGCAGCCTTATGGCGGTTTTGACCACAACGCGCAGGCCATTCGGATCGTCACACGGCTGGAGCGGCACTATGCTGAGTTTGATGGCTGTAATCTGACTTGGGAATGTCTGGAAGGCATTGCCAAACATAACGGGCCGGTTGTTGGAGAGCTGCCCTGGGCCTTAGCAGAATGCAATGCCGGTTTCGATCTGGAACTGCACACTCATGCCAGTGCCGAAGCACAGGTCGCCGCGTTGTCAGACGACATCGCCTATAACAATCATGATCTTCTGGATGGCTTACGAGCTGATCTCTTCAAGGATGAGGACATTCAGCAACTGCCCATCGTGGGGGATTGCTATGCTGAGGTGGATCGCAAATATCCGGGTCTGGACCCGTATCGCCGCAGGCACGAGGCATTGCGGCGGGTGTTTGGGGTGATGGTCTCGGATGTGATCGACACCTCGCGGGACCTGATCGCCAAGTCCGGGGCACAAATGGTTGAAGATATCCGCCATCTCGGCCATCCGGTTGTCCAGTTCTCGACTGCGCTCTGGGCGCAACTGAAAGAGATCCGCGCCTTCCTGTTTGCGCGCATGTACCGCGCCTCCAGCGTGATGCAGGTTCGGGCCGAGGTCAGCGCGGTCGTGGAGGATCTGTTCCCCATTTATCTCAACGATCCCAAGCAGATGCCTTTGCGCTGGCATGGGGATATCGAGGCTGCGCAGGATGAAACAGCTCTGGCCCGGATCGTTTCAGATTACATCGCCGGGATGACGGATCGGTTCGCGCTGCAAGATCACGCCCGGCTGACCGGGCGTTGATTATTCAACTTCGATGTAAGCCAGCGCCCAGACCTGTTGCCCGGCTTGTTCTTGCGCGAGATCTTCATCATCTGTCGGAGGGAACACGATCATTGTCGGGCCATAGCCGCCGATCCCCATTGGGGACCCGTCAGCATGAGTGGCCAAGATGGGTTGATGTGTGGTGATGCTGTCCCACGGAATCTCTGCCTGATAGCCGTCCATAGCCATGGGTTTTGCGGTCTTGCCGACGGCGCCTGCTAATGTCATGACATCCGCCAAAAGAGGTCCGGAAAAAGCGATCTCTCTCTGATTGCCTTCGGGGCCATAGGGGATAGTGATCTCGACCTGCTTCATGCTGTCCAGTGTCACTGCGTCGAACCCGGCGGCGCCGTCGTGCTGAACATCGAGAAAGCCGAGTAGACCGCCGTCATTCTCGCCACGGGGTGGCAGATTGGTTTCGGTCACCGCGCCACCAAGTGTCAGTAGGACGTGACCGGTGGGGCTGGGCATCTCAGCCACCGCAGGCAGCGAGGTTGTCAGCAGCAGGGCAAGGGGCAAGGCAAGGCGCATAAGGTAGTCTCCGGTTGATCAGGCCCTATCGAGACTAGCGGGCTATGGATTGAAGCCAAGCGCAAACTTGTGCGATCCATTGACGTTCACGCCTTGCGTGGTAAACCGCCCGGCAAGCAAAAGGACATCCGTAATGAACCTGTTTTCCGAGATCCGCGCCCTGGTACTGGACGCGCTGGCGCAGATGCAGTCCGAAGGCGCGCTGCCCGAAGGGCTGAGCTTTGACAACGTGGCGGTCGAGCCGCCGCGCGATGCCGCGCATGGCGATATGGCGACCAATGCGGCGATGGTGCTGGCGAAACCGGCGAAGATGAAGCCGCGTGACATTGCGGATGCTTTGGCGGTCAAGCTGGCCGCCGATGACCGGATCACCAGCGCCGAAGTTGCGGGGCCAGGGTTCCTAAACCTGCGTCTGGCTGCGAGTGTCTGGCAGGGTGTGCTTGCGCGCGTGTTGGAGATGGGCACTGACTATGGTCGCTCGAGCATGGGGCAGGGGCAGAAGGTCAACGTGGAATATGTCTCCGCCAACCCGACCGGCCCGCTGCATGTGGGCCATACGCGGGGCGCGGTGTTCGGGGATGCTCTGGCGAGCCTGCTGGCCTATTCAGGTCATGACGTGACGCGTGAGTACTATATCAACGATGGTGGCGCGCAGGTGGATGTCTTAGCGCGCTCGGCCTACGAACGCTACCGCGAAGCCAATGGTCTGAGCCCCGAAATTGCTGAGGGGCTCTATCCCGGTGACTATCTGATCCCGATCGGTGAGGCGCTGAAAGAGAAATACGGCGACAGCCTGATCGACAAGCCCGAGAGCGAATGGCTGGAAGATCTGCGCGAGTTTTCGACCGACGCGATGATGGACCTGATCCGCGCTGACCTGAAGGCGCTGGGCGTCGAGATGGACGTGTTCTTCTCGGAGAAATCGCTCTATGGCACAGGCCGGATCGAGGCCGCACTGCAGTCGCTTACCGACAAGGGTCTGATCTATGAAGGCGTGCTGGAGCCGCCCAAAGGCAAAAAGCCCGAGGATTGGGAGCCGCGCGAGCAGACCCTGTTCAAATCGACCGAGCATGGCGATGACGTCGATCGCCCGGTCAAGAAATCGGATGGCGCCTGGACCTATTTCGCCCCGGATATCGCCTATCACTACGACAAGGTCAGCCGTGGTTTTGACGCGCTGATCGACGTGTTTGGTGCGGACCACGGTGGCTATGTCAAGCGGATGAAAGCAGCCGTCTCGGCACTGTCTGACGGTAAAGTGCCCCTGGATATCAAGCTGACCCAGCTGGTGAAGCTGTGGAAAAATGGCGAGCCGTTCAAGATGTCCAAACGGGCCGGGAACTTTGTAACCCTGCGCGATGTGGTCGATCAGGTCGGACCGGATGTGACCCGGTTCGTGATGCTGACCCGCAAGAACGACGCGCCTCTGGATTTCGATTTCGACAAGGTGCTGGAGCAGAGCCGCGAGAACCCGGTGTTCTACGTGCAATACGCGCATGCCCGAGTCATGAGCGTGCTGCGTCGCGCCGCCGAGGCCGAGATTGCTGCTGATGATGCGGCGCTGTCGAACGCGGATCTTAGCAAAAACGATCACGCCTCCGAGCTGACCGTCGCCAAGAAACTGGCGGAATGGCCACGGCTGATCGAGATTGCTGCGCGGACCAATGAGCCGCACCGGGTTGCCTTCTATCTCTATGAATTAGCTGGGGATTTCCACGCGTTGTGGAACAAGGGCAACGAAGAAACCCAACTGCGCTTCATTCAGGATGGCGATGTTGCCACAAGCCAGTCGAAAATCGCACTGGCCCGTGCCGTTTCTGTTGTGATTTCAGCGGGCTTGGGTATTCTTGGCGTTACTCCGGCGCAGGAGATGCGGTAATCAATACCGCCCGAACCGCCGGTCTGAGGCAGACAAGAAATGACCCGCGCGCTTTGATTTCAGGCGCAATCGGGCGGTGAGGCAACATGGCGAGTTACGATTACTCGGGGCATCACGACCCCGAGCATATGCATTATCCGAATCAATCACAGGCTCAGGATGTCTATCTCGAGGATGAACCACGTGGCGCCTTCGGCCTCGCGCGGATGGTGAATGTTCTGGGGGCGGTGGCTTCATTGGCCTTGGTCGCCGGTGTTGGTGTCTGGAGCTACAAGCTGGTGATGCGCGATGTCAGCGGTGTACCGGTCGTGCGGGCCGCTGAAGGTCCGATGCGTATCCAGCCTGAAAATCCAGGCGGACGACCTGCCGATCATCAGGGGCTTGCGGTGAACGCCGTGGCTGCCGAAGGTACGGCTGCGGCCCCTGCGGATCGCCTGATCCTTGCACCGCGTCCAGTCTCGTTGACGGACGAAGACCTACCGGCAGGCGAATTGAAGCCCACTCCGGCACTTCACGTGGTGGAAGAACCGATCTCGAACCAAGAGGCTGCAGCGCTACGGCAAAACGCGGTTGATGCTCTGGTGGCGGAACTGGCAGGCGAGGCGGCCCGTGCCGATCAAGAGGCCGCACCGGGTGTGCAGGTTGCATCCCTTGCCGCGCCCGAGGAAGAACCCGCCATCGACCCGGCCGATCTGGCCGCTGCACTGCCGGACCCGGCGATTGCGGAACTGCCCGGTGTGCGCCGGTCATTGCGCCCGCATACGCGCCCGGCGCGTCGCGCGCCTGCTGTCGATACCTCCGAGGCGTCGATCAATGCGGCTGTGAAGGCGGCTGTTGGCCTGGATATCGACCCCGATACGCTGAGCAAAGGAACCCGTCTGGCCCAGTTGGGCGCCTTTGAAAGCCCGGATGTGGCAAAAGCCGAATGGGAGCGTCTGAGCGGCCAATTTGGTGAGTATATGGATGGAAAACAGCGTGTTATCCAGAAAACCTCAAGCGGAGGACGCACCTTCTATCGGCTGCGCGTTCTGGGGTTCGAGGATCTGAGCGATTCTCGTCAGTTCTGTGCCGCACTCGTTGCACAAGGTGCTGACTGCATCCCGGTCGCCGTCCGGTGACATTTGGCGCTGCGATCACCGATGCTGAGGGACTGCGGCTAACCGACGACGAACGGGCCCTGTTCCGCGAGATGAACCCGTTTGGGTTCATCCTGTTTACCCGTAACATCGACAGCGCCGATCAGGTCCGGGCTTTATGCGATGATTTCCGCGAGGCGGTCGGACGTAATTGTCTGATCACCATAGATCAGGAAGGCGGGCGCGTTCAGCGCCTGCGCGCGCCTCTGGCCCGCGAGTGGATGCCTCCGCTGGATCATGCAGAGCGGGCCGGAGAACAGGCTGATCGGGCCATGTATTTGCGCTATCGCCTGATCGCACATGAGCTGTTCGAGCTCGGGATCGATAGCAACTGCGCACCCACATTGGATCTGGCCCGGGCTGAGACTCATGCGTTTCTGCGCAACCGGTGTTACGGCGAAGATGCGGACACCATCGGCAAGATCGGACGTGCCGTGGCGCAGGCGCATCTGGATGGCGGTGTTCTGCCCGTGGTTAAACACATGCCGGGTCACGGACGTGCAACGCTGGACACTCATTTTGAATTGCCTCTGGTCGATCTGCCTTTGGAGGAGCTGAAAGAGACTGATTTCGCACCGTTTCGCGCGTTGAACGATCTGCCGATGGGCATGACCGCGCATCTGGTGTTCGGGCAGATTGACCCGCTCCCGGCGACCATCTCGCCCGAAATGATGACGGTGATCCGAGACGTTATTGGTTTTGATGGTCTGATCATGACCGACGATATCTCGATGAAGGCGCTGAGCGGCTCGGCGGCTGAGCTGTCGCGTCAGGCGATAGAGGCCGGGTGCGACGTGGTTCTGCACTGCAATGCCAGCTTGATGGAACGCGCCGAGGTGCTTAAGGCCGCCGGCCAGATGACCGATCTTGCTCAGGCCCGTGCCGATCGGGCATTGGCGATGCGCAAACCCCCGCAGGAACTTGACATCGAGGCCACCGAAGCGGAACTATCTGCCCTAATGGGCGGGCAGGTATATGAACGATAACCTTTTCAGCGAAGACCCGGTCTCGGTCGCCGATCGACTGGCAGCCGAGGCGTTGATCGTTGATGTCGACGGGTTCGAAGGCCCGTTGGACGTGCTGCTGACCCTCTCGCGCACTCAAAAGGTGGATCTGCGGAAAATCTCGGTTCTGGCATTGGCGCAGCAATATCTTGCCTTCGTGGAAAAGGCCCGCGCGCTACGGATCGAACTTGCGGCGGATTATCTGGTCATGGCCGCTTGGCTGGCCTTTCTGAAATCCCGCTTGTTGCTGCCACCGGACCCGGATGACGAAGGCCCTTCGGGCGAGGAACTGGCCGCGCATCTGGCGTTCCAGTTGGAACGCTTGCAAGCCATGCGAGATGCTGCTGCACGTCTGATGGCACGAGACCAATTGGGGCGTGATTTCTTCAAGCGCGGGCAGAGCGAGGACGTCACCCGCATCCGCACGGTGACCTATTCCGCGACGCTGCTGGACCTGATGCAGGGTTATGCCCGTATCCGCACACGGGACGAGTTCCGGCCCTTTGTAATGGACCGTGATGCCGTGTTTACCATGGAACAAGCATTGGAACGGATGCGCCCGCTGATCGGGTTCGCCGGGGCTTGGACCGATATGGAGACCTACCTGCCGGAGGGGTGGGAGGCTGATCCAGTTCGCCGCCGCTCGGCCACAGCGGCGACCTTTGCGGCCTCGCTGGAATTGGTGAAAGAAGGACACATGGAAATGAAGCAAAGCGAGACCTTTGCTCCGATCCAATTGCGCAAGAGGACCGAAACACGTGACTGACACACCCGAAGAGACCGGTACCCTGTTTGAAGCGCCCCCGCTGGCCGAGCAGGAACGCATGGTCGAAGCAGTGCTGTTTGCCAGCGCCGCGCCAGTGACGGTTGCCGATCTCGAAGCGCGGATGCCGCATGGCAGCGATGCGGCGCAGGCGGTTGAACTGCTTCAGAAACGGTACGAAGGGCGCGGCGTGCGCGTGGTCAAGGTGGGTGAGGCCTGGGCGATCCGCACCGCTCCCGACCTCGGATTTTTGATGCAGAAGGAAACGGTTGAAACCCGCAAGCTGAGCCGCGCTGCGATTGAGACGCTGGCCATCGTGGCCTATCACCAGCCCTGCACTCGGGCCGAGATCGAAGAGATTCGCGGGGTTTCCGTATCGCGCGGGACGATTGATCAACTGCTAGAGATGGAGTGGATTCGATTGGGTCGCAGGCGCATGACGCCGGGCCGTCCGGTGACCTTTGTGGTGACCCCAGAGTTTCTGGACCATTTCGGGTTGGAAAACGCCCGTGATCTTCCAGGCCTCAAGGAATTGCGCGCCGCCGGGCTGCTCGAAAACCGCCCACCACCGAGTGCAATGCCACTGGGCGAGGGGCAGGACGAGGCAGAAGACGAGGATCAAACCGAACTGTTCGAGGAAGATTGATCAAGCGGCCCTTTTGTTGCCGCAGATGAACGCTATCTTGAGGCAGAAGAAACGGAGTTGAGCAATGAACGCCAATCGGATCATCGACATGATCGTGCGACAGGTCATGCGGCGCCTAGTGAACAAAGGAATCGACAAGGGCATCGATATGGCCAGTCGTCGTGGCGGGAACCCGGATCAGGCACCCTCGAATACGGGCGCGCCGAAGAATGCCAGTGCGCCGCGTCACGCGAAGAACCTAAGGCAAGCACATCGGGTAACGCGCCAGATGCGCCGGTTCATGAAGTTCTGAAGTCTAGCTTATCGCCTTGAAATGCTTGGACAGTTTCAGGCCTTGTCCCTGATAATTCGATGCGATGCCAGCGCCGTATAGCTGTGTGGGCATCTCAGTCATTTTCTCATAGACTAATCGACCGACGACCTGCCCATGTTCCAGCACGAAGGGCGCCTCGTGGCAGCGAACCTCAAGCACACCGCGTGATCCGGCACCGCCAGCCTCGGCATGGCCGAAACCGGGATCGAAGAAGCCTGCATAGTGCACACGGAACTCTCCGACCATGGCCAGATAAGGGGCCATCTCGGCGGCGTACATTGGTGGGATATGCACCGCTTCGCGGCTGACAAGGATGTAAAAGGCACCGGGATCCAGAATGATGCGGCCATCCTTTGTGCGCACCTCTTCCCAGTATTCCTGCGGGTCGTATTCGCCGATCCGGTCCAGATCGATAACGCCCGTATGCGGCTTGGCACGATAGCCGACCAGATCAGTATCCGGCAGTTGCAGATCAACCGAGAAACCCAGCCCATCTTGGATGACAGCAGAGCCATCGACCAGCGGCGATTCAGCATGCAGATCGTTCAGTTCGGCGTCGGTTAGAACCGCCTGACCGTGACGAAATCGGATCTGGTTCAGACGCATGCCTGGGCGGACCAGGACCGAGAAGGAACGAGGGCAAATCTCGGCATAAAGAGGCCCGGTATAACCTGCCGGAATACGGTCAAACTCGGTCCCGCCATCGGTGATGGTGCGGGTTAGCAGGTCCAGCCGCCCGGTCGAGCTTTTGGCATTGGCCACGGCGCTGGTATGGCCGGGCAGGTCCAGTGATTCCATCAGCGGCACCAGATAGACGCAGCCTTTTTCCAGAACGGCCCCGTTGGTGATGTCGATCCGATGCATCTCGAACTCGGTCAGACGGTCAGCGACGGATCGGGTTTCACCAGCTAAAAAGGATGCGCGAACCCGGTAAGCCACTGTTCCCAAACGTAGATCAAGGCTGGCCGGCTGCACCTGAGCAGGGACGACATCCGGTGTGGCAGTGATCTCACCGCGCGCGATCATCGCCTCGATCTGCTGGTTTGGGCATACACCTGTCATTCCGATCCCCCCTGATGCCAGAGCGGGATCTGGCCAATGTGCCACAAACGTCGGTGTGATATGGTCGGGCTAGCAGGACTCGAACCTGCGACCTTCCGTCCCCCAGACGGACGCGCTACCAGGCTGCGCCATAGCCCGACGTTGGAGTGTTCATAAAGAAATTCCCGGCAGGGGCAAGAGGAAAACAATGCCTTTTTCCTATCCCGCCGTGTTGGCTTCGACCCGGTCCAGCCAGCTGCGCAGGTCCCGTGCGATGGGTGCGATTTTGTTCAGAAGATCGGCGTCAAATTCGGTACGATTCCAGACCAATGACGTCAGGCCACCTGTAAGAGGTGCCGTATCGAGCACCGGTTCTTGCGGCTCGGGAGCGGGCAGCGGTTCTGCGGGTGCGCCCTCAGGGGGGGCAGCTGGCGCATCAAGGTCCATATCGATTTGTTCAGATGCAGGCGCAGCTGAGAAGGGGACGACAGTGTCGTCAGAAGTTTGGGGTTCATCCACGGGTGTTTCGTCCAGCCCATGGGACAGCCCGATGACATGGGCAACGCCGCGTTCGCGCAAAATCCGCTGAACACCTTTGATCGTCACCCCATCTTCATGCAACAGTTTCTTGATGCCGCCCAGCAATAGCATATCGTTCGGGCGATAATAACGCCGACCTCCGGCGCGTTTGACGGGTTTGACCTGAGTAAACCGACTTTCCCAGAATCGCAGAACATGGGCCTGTACACCGAGCCAATCCGCAACTTCAGAGATCGTGCGAAATGCGTCGGGGGATTTGCTCATGTCCGCAGAGCTCCGGCGTTATTTGCGATTCCCGGCGGCGACGCGATCCTTCATCAGATGCGACGGGCGGAAGGTAAGAACGCGGCGGGGTTGAATAGGAACCTCTTCGCCGGTTTTAGGGTTGCGACCGATACGGGCGGTTTTGTCCCGAACGCTGAAGGTGCCAAAAGACGAAATCTTGACCTGTTCGCCACGCACAAGCGCATCGGACATGTGGTTCAGAACGCTTTCGACCAGCTGTGCGCTTTCATTGCGTGACAAGCCAACCTCGCGAAAGACGGCCTCGCTCAGATCCATTCGGGTCAGTGTTTTGTCGCCCATGTTTTTTCCCCTGTTGCTACCAAACCATAGGGTCAGGGCAAATTCACTGTCAATATCAATGAATTGCGTGCGGCTGTGTAAGCCGGAATGCGCTTGTTACCAGCGCAAAAGGACCGATCCCCAGGCCAAACCGCCACCGATCGCCTCGGTCACCAGCAAATCGCCCGGTTTGAACTGCCCACGCTGCTTGGCCACGGACATGGCCAAGGGAATCGAGGCCGCCGAAGTGTTGCCGTGATCCTGTAGGGTGACAACAACGTGATCCATTGGCACACCCAGTTTCTTGGCGGTGCCCTGAATGATGCGGATATTGGCCTGATGCGGCACGATCCAATCCACATCTTCATGTTTCAGCCCAACTTTTTCCAAACAGGTTTCGGCGGTTGAGGTCAAACGCTCAACCGCTTGTCGGAACAATTGGTTGCCCTTCATTCGCAGATAGCCGGTGGTCTGGGTCGACACCCCACCATCGACATAGAGCAGATCCTTGTAGCGCCCGTCCGAGTTCAGATCGGTGGCCAGAATCCCGCGATCGTCGGAGGTGCCATTGCCGTCCTGCCGTTCCAGGATCAACGCACCTGCGCCATCGCCAAAAAGCACACAGGTTGACCGGTCCGACCAGTCCATGATTCGAGAGAATGTCTCGGCCCCGATCACCAGAACCCGTTTTGCCTGATCCGACAGGATCAGCGCATTGGCATTGGTCATCGCATAGACGAATCCGGCACAGACCGCCTGTACGTCAAAGGCAAATCCTCTCGTCATGCCCAAGCGAGACTGCACCATCGTGGCAGCAGACGGAAAGGTCAGATCAGCGGTTGAGGTTGCAAGCACGATGGCATCGATATCATCAACCGATAGACCCGCATCGGCCAGGGCGGCCTCGGCAGCTTTGGTGGCCATATCCGAGGTCGTTTCCCCTTCGGCTGCAAAGTGGCGGCGTTCGATACCGGAGCGCGTTCGGATCCATTCGTCCGACGTATCCAAGGTTCGTTCGAACTCGGAATTCGGGACGATACGTTCGGGCAAATAATGCCCCACACCTACAACGACTGAACGGCCTGCCATTCTTGGGTACTGCCTTCTTTGTTATTCTTCCGCCTGCGGCGCGGCATGGGCGGCATCTTGTGCAAGCTGGGCTGTTGATGCAACCCGTGCGGCCAATTTTTCGGCAAATCCCGACTCGGCTAGTGTAAAGGCCAGTTTGACTGCTGCCGAAACACCGGTTGCGTCCGCACCTCCATGCGATTTCACGACTGTGCCATTCAGGCCAAGGAACACCCCGCCGTTAACTTGTCGAGGATCGATACGCTTCTTCAAACGCCGCAACGAAGTAATTGCCAAAACCGATGCAAGACGTGAAAGAGGCGTATATTTGAACGCCTGCCGCAGCAGATCACCGATCAGGCTGGCGGTGCCTTCACCTGTCTTGATGGCGACATTACCGGTAAACCCGTCGGTTATGATCACATCTGCCTTGTCACCGGGGATATCGCTGCCTTCGACAAAGCCCACAAAATCGAAGTTTGCGGGATCGGCAAAATCGGCGATCAGGGAATGCGCCTCTTTCAACTCGGCCCGGCCTTTATGTTCCTCGGTGCCCACGTTCAGCAGGCCGATCCGGGGACGGTTCAGCGCCATCCCGTTGCGGGCGTAAGAGGCCCCCATCAGCGCATATTGCAGCAGGTCCTTGGCATCGGCTCGGACATCGGCGCCCACATCCAGCATCACGTTGAAGCCCTGAGGATTGCGCGAAGGCCAAAGGATCGCAATCGCCGGACGGTTTACCCCCGGCAATTTGCGCAGGCGCATCATCGACAGCGCCATCAGGGCACCGGTGTTGCCGCACGAAACCGCCCCGTGTGCTTCACCCTGGCGCACGGCTTCCAGTGTCGACCACATCGACGTCTGTTTGCCGTTGCGCACAACCTGGCTGGGCTTATCTTCCATCGTGACCACGTCTGGGCAATCACGAAAATCGACGCGCCCATCCAGGACGCGCCGTTTCGCTACGAGCTTGCGCAGCGTGTCTTTGGGACCATGCAGCAGAAACCCGATATTGGGGTTTTTCTTTGCCGATCGCGCAAGGCCTGCAACAACAACTGCGGGACCCGCGTCCCCACCCATAGCGTCAACCGAGATGGTGATCCGTTCGGCGTGCGTGGGCTGTTCAGTCATTCCTGGGCCAGCGTTCAATCAGGCTTAGGCCGCGTCTTCGTCCAGGTCGATTTCGTCGGCCTGTGCGATCACCTCACGGTCATCATAGTGGCCACATGCGCCACAGACGTGGTGCGGGCGGCGCAGTTCACCGCAGTTCGGGCATTCGTTCGGGTTCGCAGCAACCAGAGCGTCGTGTGCGCGGCGGTTGTTGCGACGCGACTTGGAAACTTTGTTCTGTTGGACGGCCATGGTCTCAACCTTTGTCTGACTGTGGGCCAGCAGATTCGCTGCCGACCGGGTTTCATATTTCGTTTTATCGTGGTTTGACGCGCATTTAGGGAACCAGCCCGGCAATGTCCAACCCAAAATCCGTTGAGCGCGCGAAAATACTGCGATTCTCGTCATGATCAAGCGATTTTTCTGACCGCCTGCTATGACAGGAAATCAAGGCTCTGTCACTCGTCTTTTTTCAGCGCATCCCGCAATCCGGCCAACCCCGCAAAGGGTTTGGCATCTTCATCGGTCATCGCCTGTTTACCTGGTTCAGTGTAGTCGGCCTGATCCAGTTCAGCGCCGTCCTTGCGGGGATACTGGGGCAGGGCCAGCGACAGCGCCTCGATCATCACGATCTCGGGGTCGATCTCGGCCCCAAGCGGCTCGGTCTCGTCGCCTTCCGGGATTTCGAATTCCGGTTCATCCGGATCTAACCAGTCGGCCACATACAGGCGTGAGACGGGCACATCGATCCGGGTTGTCACTGGTTCCAGCGTCACGACGCAGGGCTGAATCACCGTTGCACCCAATGTGCCGGTCAGGACCCAGTCGCGCTTGCCATCGGCGCGCACTTGCCCTGCAAAGCTAAGTTTGCGCAGCCCAAGCAGGCCCAAATCCTGTTTGATAGCCTCCAGCGCGTCCTTTTCCGGGCGTAGCTCAAACGAGGTTGCGGTGTTCTGGGGCAGGTCGGCCACCCGCAGGGATGTAACGTTGCCCATGTCCTGAGCCTTTCTATGTGTTGAACCGCGGCTGCGGTTTCTGTAATCGGATAGAAGCCGCAAGAGGCCAAGGCAAGAGGGTGAGCAAGTTGATGGTTGGAAACAGGTCGAAATCGGCGATGCGAACAGTTGCGTTCCTTGCCTGCCTTACTGCGATTACCGCCTGTACGCCGATTTTCAGGAATCACGGTTATGTGCCGCCTGCGGATGAACTGGCCGAAATCAAGGTCGGGACCGACACGCGCGACAGTGTGACCGAGGCCATCGGCGCCCCCGGCATATCCGGGGTCGTGAACGATTCTGGCTTCTATTATGTGCGCTCGCGCGTGCGCCACTACGGTCCCAAACGGCCCGAGGTCGTTTCGCGAGAGCTGGTCGCGATCAGCTTTGATCAGCGCGGCGTGGTCCGGAATATCGAAAGATTCGGGCTTGAAGACGGGCTTGTGATTCCGCTGGAACGCCGTGTGACCGAATCCAGCGTCAGCGACACAGGCTTCCTGCGTCAGCTGCTTGGCAATATCGGCAACTTCAACCCGGCGAACATTCCGGGTGCGTCCGAATAATATCGCTGACCGTCTTGTCTGCTTCACATGACGGTCACATCTTCTGTGGTAACGGGAGCGTAGTTCAGAAATCCGGTCCGCAAGCGCGGAGGAAGCGACGATGACCAATGCCGTCTTGTTAAGCAAGGGACGCTATCAAGCGCGACTGGCGCAAAGTGCCGATGATCTGAAAGCAGCGCAGCGCCTGAGGACCTTGGCCTTTGGAACGGATCAGATCGATACCGACGCGTTTGATGCCGCCTGCGCCCATGTTCTGGTCGAGGATTTGCAGGCCGATGGGCAGCTGGTTTGCTGTTTTCGGATGCTGACCATGTCAAATGGTGCAGATATCGGGCGCAGCTATTCTGCCCAGTTCTATGACCTCTCCAGCCTCGAAGATTTCGATGGCCGCATGGTCGAGATGGGGCGATTCTGTATCCATCCGGACTGGACCGATCCGGATATTCTGCGCGTCGCGTGGGGTGCCATGACCGCCTTTGTTGACCAGAATCAGGTCGAGATGCTGTTTGGCTGCTCCTCATTTGCTGGAACCGAGACCGTGCATTATCTGGATGCGTTTGCGATGCTGAAACACCGCCATCTGGCCCCGAAACGGTGGTTGCCTCGGGTCAAAGCGCCGGATGTCTTCCGCTTTGCTGCCCGGTTGCGGCGAAGACCGGATGCGAAAAAGGCGATGCTGCGGATGCCGCCCTTGTTGCGCACTTATCTGATGATGGGCGGCTGGGTCAGCGATCATGCGGTGGTCGACCGGCATATGAATACGCTGCATGTGTTCACCGGGCTGGAAATTGGGTCGATTCCTCCGGCGCGGAAACGTCTGCTGCGCGCGGTGGCCGGTTAGGTCGGGTATTTCCGAAAAGGTGAAGCCGGGGCGTTGACGCCTTGTGCCTGCCGGTTTAGCTGGCGGGCATGGCGAGAATTCCTTTGTTGCAGATGTCTGACATTTCCCTGACCTTCGGGGGTGATCCGGTATTTTCCGAGCTTGATCTGGTGGTTCAGCCCGGCGACCGCGTGGCGCTTGTGGGGCGGAACGGGTCGGGCAAATCCACATTGATGAAGGTGATGGCCGGTCTGGTTGAGGCGGATCAGGGCGAGATCATCGTACCCCCCGGCAAATCCGTTGGGTATATGGAACAAGACCCCGGAATGGAGGGGTTTGCGACGCTGGGCGATTATGCCTGCAGCGGGTTGGAGCCCGGCGAGCTGTACAAGGTGGAACGCGCGGGCGAGGGGCTGAAGTTTGATCCCGACCGTGCCGTCGAAACCGCCTCGGGCGGTGAGCGGCGGCGGGCAGCTTTGGCCAAGCTGATGGCCGAAGCACCGGATTTGATGTTATTGGACGAGCCGACCAACCATCTGGATATCGAAGCCATCGCCTGGCTGGAACGCGAATTGGGGTCAACTCGTGCAGCTTTTGTGCTGATCTCGCATGACCGCGCGTTTTTGCGCGCTTTGACCAAGGCGACACTGTGGATCGATCGCGGTGCCGTGCGGCGACAGGAGCAGGGTTTTGAAGCGTTTGAAGCCTGGCGCGACAAGATCTGGGAAGAAGAGGATCAGCAGCGCCACAAGCTGAACCGTTTGATCAAATCCGAGGCCAAATGGGCCGTCGAAGGGATCAGCGCTCGGCGTAAGCGCAATCAGGGCCGGGTGCGGGCACTGCAGGCCTTGCGGGCCGAGAAGGCAGCGCAGATCAAGCGCCAGGGCTCTGCTGCGATGACGCTTGAGGCTGGGCCAAAATCCGGCCGAAAGGTGATTGAAGCCAAGGGGTTGGCCAAATCTTTTGGCACTCAGCAGATTGTGCGAAACTTTGATCTGCTGGTGCAACGCGGCGACCGCGTCGCGTTTGTGGGCCCCAACGGTGTGGGCAAGACCACCCTGCTGAAAATGCTATTGGGGCAGGAACCAACGGATGAGGGCTCTGTCGCCTTGGGCACCAATCTTGAGGTGGCCGTATTCGACCAAGCCCGCGCGCAATTGGACCCGGAGATGACCCTGTGGGACAGCCTGACCGGCGATCCCGAAATGCGGGTCTCTGGCAAGGCCGATCAGGTGATGGCGGGCGGGCAGCCCAAACATGTGGTGGGGTACCTGAAGGAATTCCTGTTCGACGAACAACAGGCCCGCGCCGCCGTTAAATCTCTGTCCGGGGGCGAGAAAGCGCGGTTGCTGCTGGCCAAACTAATGGCCAAATCCTCGAACCTTTTGGTGTTGGACGAACCAACCAACGATCTGGACGTGGAAACACTGGATTTGCTGCAGGAGCTGCTGGACGAGTATGACGGCACTGTTCTACTGGTCAGCCACGACCGGGATTTTCTGGATCGCGTCGCGACGACAACCATTGCCATGGAAGGCGACGGGCGGGCGACGGTCTATGCCGGAGGATGGTCAGATTACATTGCGCAGCGTGGCGACGTGCCTGAGAAAAAGGAAGAAAAAGCAAAAGCTTCAAAGCCAAAGATAAAGCAAGAGGCAAAGCCGAAAACAGGCCTGTCATTCTCAGAAAAACACCGGCTTGAGAAACTGCCAGCCGAGATTGCACGGCTTGAGGCCGAGATTTCGAAGCTGGAAGAATTGATGTCCGATCCCGAACTGTTCACCCGCGAGCCGGTCAAGTTCCAGAAAGCAACTGACGCCTTGGTCGAACGGCAGGAAAAGCTGGCCTCGGCTGAGGAAGAGTGGCTGGCGCTGGAAGAAAAGGCCGAAGCGGGTTAACCGCTTAACGAACGCATTTACCCTGTTCGCGCGCAGCCCGAGGCTCTTTGACCTCGGGCTTTTTCTTTTGAGCAGTTAACCAATCCGCGTCATCTCTTTCAGGACGAAATCAGCAACACTGCCCTCAGTCGCCTCCATATAGGCGGAGAGGTGCGGAGCATTCATGTGGGTCTGCCATAGCTCGCGAGATTCCCAGTTTTCGTAAAAGACAAAGAAACCGGGATTGGTTGTGTCGATATGCAGGTCGTATTGCTTGCAACCCTCTTCACCACGCGTGATCGGGATCAGCTTTTCCAACTCAGTGCGCACAAGGTCTTCCTTGCCGGGATTGGCGGTGATCTGGGCGAGAATAGTCAAGGCCATGGTGTATCCTATGGGTGATTTTTGTGATGACCACGGATATGTGACATACACGTCAACTACGCAAGAACGCACAATATGTGTAGGTAGGCACAGTTTGTATACTGTAAAAACAAAAGGCCAAATATGAATCGGTTCGAAAGATATGATTGCAGCGGCGGTTGCCCGGTTGAGGCGGGGCTGGAACAAATCTCGGGCAAATGGAAGGGCTTGGTGATCTATCATCTGTTGGGCGGAACCATGCGATTTAGTGCGTTATCACGCGCTTTGGGAACCGTGACCCAGCGCAGCCTGACCAAACAACTGCGTGAGTTGGAGGCTGATGGAATCGTGCATCGCGAAGTCTACCCGGAGGTACCGCCCAAGGTCGAATACAGCCTTACACCCAAGGGGCAAGCGTTGGGTCCTGTGATTGAGGCACTTGCCGATTGGGGGCAAAACCGTGTTTTAATCTGAGCATCGTCAGAGAGGCCGTGCAGGGTTTCCGACTACGGTTTTAGCGGCGGCTACATCCTTTGTGACCACAGCACCCGCGCCGACGATGGCGTTATCGCCGATTGTCACTCCGGGCAGAATAAGGGCGCTGCCGCCGACCCAGACGTTGTTGCCGATAGTCACCGGCAACGCGATTTCCAGCCCACGGGCACGCTCTGCCGGGTCTTTGGCGTGTTGCGCGCAATAGATTTGCGCCTGAGGCCCGAACATCGTGTCATCGCCGATCTGCACCCGTGCTGTATCCAGAACCACGCAGCCTGCATTGAAATAGACCCGTTTGCCCAGGTGGATATTGAGGCCATAGGCGCAGTGAAACGGTGCCTCGACATAGCAACCGGAACCCGGATCACCCAGCAGTGCATGCAGCGCCGGGTCCATGTTGCCGCGTGCATCAGGATCGCACGAGTTATGTGCGTGAACCGCGCGCCGTGCCGTGGCGCGCAGGGCGTCGAGCTCGGGGTCGAGGCAGCAATACCACGCACCAGCCTGCATTTTCTCGCGTTCGGTCATGGGGCAGAGTTACCGCATCCGCAGCGCACCGTCGATGCGAATGACCTCTCCGTTCAGATACCCCATCTCGACGATGAAACCGGCCAGTCGGGCGTATTCCTTTGGATCGCCCAGACGGGCCGGGTTGGGGACGTCAGCAGCCAGTTGTTGCTGCACATCTTCGGGCAGGCCCGCCAGCATCGGTGTCATGAAAATACCCGGCGCGATGGCCATGACCCGGATACCGGATGAGGCCAGATCGCGCGCCATCGGTAGGGTCATCCCGACCACTCCGCCTTTGGACGCGGCATAGGCCGCCTGGCCCTTCTGCCCGTCAAAGGCCGCAATTGACGCCGTGTTGATGATCACGCCGCGCGCGCCATCCGGTTCGGGCTCATTTCTTGCCATCTCAGCAGCCGCAAGGCGCGAGACGTTGAAGGTGCCAACCAGATTGATGTCGATGGTACGCTGGAAAGCGTCCAGTGGGTGCGGACCGTCCCGGCCCACGGTTTTGATGCCATAGGCGATACCTGCGCAATTCACCGCAGCATTTATCCGACCCATATTCTCCATTGCGGCGGCAATGGCTGCCGAGACCGAGCTTTCCTCGGTCACATCGGTCTGTGCAAAATGGCCTCCGATCTCGCGGGCGACCTGTGCGCCGCGATCCTGATCCCGGTCCAGAATAGTGACCTGTGCGCCTTGATCCGCGAAATGGCGGGCGGTCGCTTCGCCAAGGCCAGAGGCGCCCCCGGTGACGATGGCAGCGGTATTTGACAGGTTCATGGCAGCCCTCCAATTTTTCTGAACATACGTTCAATAACGGGATGAGGCCGGATCTGTCCAGAAAATTGACGCTGCCTCTCTGAGCTATGGTGTCAGCTGACCCTACGTTAACAAATCTTCAGTTTTCGCTCATCCGGCATTTACGGACCGCCACCATCTGCTGATCGAATAACCTGACATGTTCGGGTGTTTCTAGGTCAGGAGGATCAGTAATGTTAACGAGTACCAAAGTTAAACTGGGCGCATTTGCAGTTATGCCATTTGTTGGAATTCTGATGGCAGGTAGCGCGGCTGCCGCAACAGAAGTCTGTAACTGGAAAACCGCCCGCACGGCTGCCAATAACGGAGATTACGCCGCACTCTGCGCCTGTTCACAGGTAACGCCGAGTTTTCTGAAGCAACTGCAAAGGCGCGCGGATTTTGAGACGACCTTGCAGAATACCGGCGCCATGTGCCCGGGTCTTGCAGCCTTGTTGACGGATTTGCCAACGGCGTCGATCTCTGACCCGACCAGCAATCGCGGAGAAGACCGCAGTTCGGATCGTCCATCACAAGGCGCGCCGGGTGCGGGTGAAAACGGTGATGGTGGCAGTGCCGGTGGTGGCGGCCAGGGACCGGGCAACGGCGGTGGTAATGATCCCGGCAATGGCGGTGGAGATGGCCCCGGCGATCCCGGAAACGGTGGCGGAGACGGCCCCGGTGATGGCGGTGGCGATCCCGGTAACGGCAGCGGTGACGGTCCTGGTAACGGCGGCGGTGACGGTCCTGGCGATGGTGGTGGCGATAACCCCGGTAACGGTGGCGGAAACGGTCCCGGCAAAGGTGGCGATGGCCCTGGCAAGGGCGGTGGCAAAGGTGGCGGCAAAGGCGGCGATGGTCCCGGCAATGGCAACGGGAATGCCGGAAACCCCGGTAACGGCGGTGGAAACAACAATGGCTCTGGACCGGGCTCTGGCAACAACGGCAATAACAACGGTCAGGGCAATGGTTCCGGAAACGGAAAAGGCGGTGACGGTAAAGGTGGTGGCAAGGGCGGCGGTAAAGGAAAACGCTAAACTACTTGGCTTTACAATGACACAAGAACAAAAAACGGCCACCAGATGGTGGCCGTTTGTCTTCATGTTCTCGCCGGTGTCAGTTCATCCCAGCTGCACCAGCGCGTGCCGTTTCTTGCCCGCGCTGAGTTTGATGGGCGAGGACAGGGTAACCGCATCGATCATCAAACCGGCATCTGTCAGCGGCGCATCGTCCAATTTGGCACCGCTTTCGGCGATCAGGCGTTTGGCCTCCTTACCGGATTTGGCGAGGCCGGATTTGACGATCAGTTGCACAATCGAAACGGGCAGATCATCGCCCGACAGGGTCAGGGTCGGCAGATCATCACCTATTCCGCCTTTTTCGAACACTTCGCGGGCGGTGGCCTCGGCAGTTGCGGCGGCCTCAGACCCGTGCAGGAGGGTTGTGACCTCGTTGGCGAGGCGGATTTTGGCCTCGTTGATCTCGGACCCTTCCAGTGCGGCTAGACGGTCGCATTCGTCCACAGGCAATTCGGTGAAGATTTTCAGGAACCGGCCCACATCTGCGTCGGTCGTGTTGCGCCAGAATTGCCAGAACTCATACGCCGACAGCATATCGCCGTTCAGCCAGACAGCACCGCCCTGTGATTTGCCCATTTTGCGCCCGTCGCTGGTGGTCAGCAAGGGCGTGGTCAGGCCATAGATCTCGTGATCCAGCACGCGGCGGGTCAGGTCGATACCGTTGACGATGTTTCCCCATTGATCCGAGCCGCCCATCTGCAGAACACAGCCGTAGCGGCGGTTCAATTCGAGGAAGTCATAGGCCTGCAGGATCATGTAGTTGAATTCGAGGAATGACAGCGATTGCTCACGGTCCAGCCGGGATTTCACCGATTCAAAGCTCAGCATCCGGTTGACCGAAAAATGCCGCCCGATATCGCGCAGGAAATCGAGGTAGTTCAGGCTGTCGAGCCATTCGGCATTGTTCAGCATCAGCGCGCCGGTCTCGCTGTCATCGTAAGACAGGTATTTCGAGAACACCTGTTTCATGCCTGCGATATTGGCGTCGATCTGTTCTGGGCCCAGCAGGGGGCGCTCATCCGAGCGGAACGATGGATCGCCCACCTTGGTGGTGCCGCCGCCCATCAGGGTGATCGGTTTATGCCCAGTCTTTTGCAGCCAGCGCAGCACCATGATGTTCATCAGGTGCCCCACGTGCAAAGACTGCGCCGTGGCGTCATAGCCGATGTAAGCCGTCTGCACCCCAGAGATCAGCGCGTCGTCAAGGCCCTGATAATCGGTGCAGTCAGCCAGAAAGCCGCGCTCGATCATCGTGGCGATGAAATCCGATTTGGGGTGGTAGGTCATGGTTTGCCCTTTGGGTTTATGTTGCGGGGCACTGTATAGGCGGCAGATGGGGTAAGGGAAAGGCACCAATTCGCAAGAAATGGCGGCCTATTGAGTGGGTGCCATGCCTTTGGCCGGGGTGGTGGGCAGTGTGAATGCATAGAGCATCGCGCAGACGTTCAAAATGGCCAATGCGATGATAGGCGTTACCGGGTCGTGCAGGTGTGCCACTGCTCCGAGACCTGCGGCAAAGGCAATCCCGAACAGGCCCGCCGTCACATCGCCCAACGCGACCAGATAGGGGCGCTCTTTCTCTCCGGTCATTTCGATCAGATACAGGTAGCGGCCATAGATCACGCCGTTGCCACCCAATGATAAAAGCAGAATGACAAAGGCGTAGATCCAGACATTGGACGCATAGCCCATCATCGTGAGCCCAAGCGCTGCGATCGCCGAGAGTGTCGATGTCAGGCAGCCCAGCCACATCACATGTTTGACTGAAACGCGACCACTCAGCCAACCCCAGAGCAGCGAGCCGATGACCACACCAGCGCTGGCGCCGATCACGAAATAGCTGAGCGAGTGTTTGGTGCCGATATGATAGGTCGCGGCGTGGATCGTGTAGAATGGCATGGCCAGTTCGACCGAGACGAACAGCAGCCGCGCAATCAGGAATTTGCGATACCACGGCATGGCCATTCCGGTTTCAAAACCAGTTGCCAGTTCTTTCAGCGGCTTTGGCTTTTTCACCGGTTTTGGCGGAGGTTTGATTTCATCCTCAAACAGCTGCACACCGGCAAAGCTGATTCCGGCTGCAAACATCGCGATCACGCCGCACCACATGACCACGATATGCCGTTGCATCGGCTGGTCCGAGGCCAACAGGTCTTTGGTCGCCCACACCACGATGATCGCAAGCACACCTGATATTGTAGCCTGTGCAAACACCATTCGGTTGCGTTTCGCCTCGGGGACCGAGGTGCCATAAATCTGGCTCGTCCCAAGGCTGGTGATGCCTTGACACAGGCCCATGATGATCGCTGTCAGCAGGAACAATAAAATGACCATGGCTTGCGACAGGTTGGTCGCAAACAGCGCGACGAGGGCCAGAATCGCTCCGGTCAGCAGGTTCGGGATATAGACGGCAACCTTTGCACGGGTAATGCGGTTGATCAGCGGCGAAACAAAGATTTCAGCGATCAACCGTGCGCCAGTGACAAACGGCAACAGCAGCCCCGCAACAAAGGCGGGCGCCCCCAAAGCCAGGTATAGGAAGGGCAGAACAAGGCGCGGGTTCACCAACTGACCACCAATCGTGGACAAAGACCCGGACCAGAAGATCAGTTGATAATTGCGGCTTTCGACCGCCTGGACGTCCTTTGGTACCTGTTTTTGCGCCATGTTTGTTTGCAAAGCCGGTGTCGTGCGAAGACATAATGCTGGCATGAGAATGAAATTTGCTCAACCTCCGCGCCAGTTCAGGGTGTTGAACTCAGGTCGCGCAGGTCGAAAAACGCCGTCAGCACGGGTATTCACCTTGCCTTGGGTTTCGAAAAGCGGGCAGTGTCGCTGCAGCATCTAACCCTTGGGCAGGAGAGCAGCAGGTGCGCCGAACCATAAGAACAAACGAACCGATCCGCGCGCTGGGTGCGATGTCGGGCACCTCGCTGGACGGGGTGGATACGGCGGTCGTCGAAACGGATGGGCACAGAATCTTTGGGTTCGGTGAAAGCGGCTATCGCGCTTATTCTGAGGCGGAGCGCGCGGTGTTGCGCGCCGCACTGGGCAAGTGGCATGGCCCCGAGGTTGATGCAGCGGCGGAGCTGGTAACAGTGGCCCATGCCGAGGCGTTGTCTGAGTTCGATGAGATTGATCTGATCGGTGTACACGGTCAGACCCTAGCGCATGAACCGCGCGGACGTGGCACGCTTCAGGTGGGCGATGGGCGTGGGTTGGCGCAGGCGCTGGGCGTTCCGGTGGTCTGGGACTTCCGCAGCGATGATGTATCAATGGGGGGTGAGGGGGCGCCACTTGCCCCGTTCTATCACTTTGCCTGTGCCAAATGGATCGGCGCGGATGCGCCCCTGTGTTTCCTTAACTTGGGGGGTGTGGGCAATTTGACCTATGTCGACCCCAACTTCGACGGTCCAGAGATGCCGGGCGCTTTGCTGGCCTTTGATACCGGGCCTGCAAACGCCCCAGTTGATGATCTGATGCAGGCTCGACTTGGCCTGCCGATGGATCGAGACGGGGCACTAGCACGAGAGGGTATTGTTGAAAATGGCGCACTGGAGTTGTTTCTGGAGGAGCCGTTTTTTAGCAAAATGCCGCCGAAATCGCTGGATCGGAATGACTTTGCCGAGATGATCGGACTGGTTCAGGAACTCAGCGACGCTGACGCAGTAGCAACCCTGACAGGTATGTGCGCCGCCGGGGTGGTGCAGGGGATGGATCATTGCCCCAAGCCACCGACACGGCTGCTGGTCACCGGGGGTGGGCGGCACAATCCGGTCTTGATGGAGATGTTGCGGGTTGCGCTGGATTGCCCGGTCGAACCGGTCGAAGCGGTGGGTCTGGATGGCGATATGTTAGAGGCGCAGGCCTTCGCCTATCTCGCTGTGCGGGTGGCGCGCGGTTTGCCGACCTCATGCCCGGGAACCACGGGGGTTCCGGTTTTGGTGGGCGGCGGCGTTGTCAGCACGGTCTCGGCGCGAAGCACGGGCTGAAGCGCGACCGGAAAACAGTTCAAAAAAACAGCTCATTGTGCGACGGTTGGGTGGGACCCATGCAATAGAGGCAAGGTAGAATGGCCACAAAAGCCGAGCTTGAAGCCGAACTGGATACGCTGCGAAAACGCAATGCCGAGTTGGAGGCAAAGACCGGATCAGACCCAGAACCCGAAGATCAGAGCGAACCGGTCAAAACGTCGGATGAAATCCGAAAACTACTGACCGATCACGGGATCGATCTGAGCAAGGCGCAATCGCTGGGCGAGGATGTGGTCGAGGAGTTCGGCCGCTTGCAGAAAGACTATCCGATTGCGGCGCTCGTGATTGCCTTTTCGCTTGGCTACGTGGTCGGACGGGCACAGGGTTAGGAGGGACGCGATGAGCAGATTGAGCAGAAATCTGGTGACGATCTACCGAACCGAGCATCTGATCGCGCGTCGCCGTTTGGCTGTCATGCGTCAACAGACCATTTTGATGGTGCTGGCGGGAATATCGGCCTTGTCTGCCCTCGTTTTATTGGATGTCGCTCTGTTTCTGGCCCTGAAAGAGGTGACGTCGCCCGCAGGGGCGGCTGCGGTACTGTCGCTCGGCAATCTTGCGCTTGCTGGCTTGCTTGTCCTGATTGCGCGGCGATCGAATGTCGAAGACGAGGTCGCGCCGGCAGTAGAAGTTCGGGATATGGCGATAGCAGATATTGAAGATGAACTGGAGGAACTGGCGACCGAGGCGCGCGATGTTGCGCGCGCGGTCAAGGGTATCGGTACGAATCCTCTGGGGTCACTCACTGCGGTGCTGGTTCCCCTGATCAGCCTGCTGCTAAAGTCCCGCAGCAAGGAGTAGGGGGCTCTGCCCCCGTCGCTGTGCGACTCCCCCGGGATATTTGTGGCCAGATGAAGACTGGATCCTAGGAATTGAGGCTTCGGGCGTATTCTCTGGTGAATTCGGTATAGCCGTTTGATGTGGATTTCAGGTGGGTTTTGGCCCAGCTGTGAAGCGCGGGAAGTTGGTAGAAGGGCACGTTCGGAAAGGCGTGATGTTCTGCGTGATAGGGCATGTTCCAGGCCAGAAACCGGATGATCCGGTTGGTGAATGTGGTGCGCGAGTTTTCCAGCATGTCGGCCACGGGCGGGCAGAGGCCATGCTCGGCCAGCAGATAGAGGCGCAGCGCTGGCTGGCAGATCAGCACCGGTAAAATCCAGAGCCAGAGCAGGATTGGCGTGAAGAACAGGCTGAATATCGCCAGCGCATAGAGCCCCAGCAGAATGCGGGCTTCGGTGCGGATCGCGCCATTTTGGCGTGCGGGCAGATAGGGGGCGTCGATCCTCCCCCTCGCATTGTGCATCAGTGTTTTGACCATCCCGAGCCAATAGGGCCAGCCGCTGAGATAAAGGAGCAGGCTAGTCCAATCCTCAGGGCGGGGTTTGCCTGCAAGTTCCGGGTCATTTTCGGGGTGGTTTGTCCATTTGTGGTGGGCCAGATGGAAATATCGAAACCATGTGAAGGGCAGGATGATCGGCACCGAGACCAGATGTCCGACCGCTTCATTGATCCAGCTGGATTTGAACGGGGTTTTGTGGGTGCATTCGTGGCTGAGCGTGAAGAGGAACACCAGCAGCAGCCCCTGGGGGATCAGCAAGAGCGGCCAGAGCGGGACCTGCGCCGCGATCCCAGCTGAGCTCACCCCCAGCAAAGCGGCATAGAGCGCCAGCTGGCGCAGCCCTGCGCGATCAGACCTTTGCTGCAGTTGCTCTTTGGTCTGGGTCGGGATCGCTGCGATCAGGGCGCGGTGGTCCATCAGATCACGCCTTTGGAATGTCGAACCCGGGCGCGGCCAGTTCGAAGCCTTCGAACTCGAACCCCGGTGAAACGGTACAGCTGACCAAAGTGAAATCGCCAGTGCTGCGCGCGGCTTGCCAATGGTCTTTGGGCACGATCAACTGCGGCGCACCTGCGGTCAGGTCGGGGGTCAGCAGGTGATCGGTGGCCGGACCCTGATCCGTTTCGCTGAGGGACAGGATCAGCGGCGCACCGGAGTGGTAGAGCCAGATTTCGGTGGCGTCGACGCGGTGCCAATGGCTGTTCTCTCCGGCTTGCAGTAGAAAGTAGATACAGGTGCCTGTGGCGCGGCCGGGATTATCGGCGCGCCAAGTTTCCTTGAACCAGCCGCCTTCTGGATGGCGCTGCAGGTTCAGGTGGGTGATGATGTCGTCGGCGGTCATGGTATCCTCGGCGTTTCTGTCTGGATTATGCACGGGCGCGCGCGATCTGCTATGGCAATTGTCGGCGCAGCTCATATGTTTGCGACATGACCCTGACGATCCCGTTTGACAACAGTTACGCCCGTTTGCCCGATGCGTTCTTTTCTCGGCAAGCGCCTGTGCCCGTGCGGGCACCAACGCTGATCGCGTTCAACGAAGATCTGGCGCGACTGCTGCGGATATCGCCCGGCGAAGCGCAAGAAATGGCCGAAGTCTTTGCCGGAAATGCGCTGCCAAATGGGGCAGAACCCTTGGCGCAGCTCTATTCCGGGCATCAGTTTGGGACTTATAATCCGCAACTGGGCGATGGGCGCGCCGTGTTGCTGGGTGAGACCATTGGGGCCGATGGCGTGCGGCGGGATATCCAACTCAAGGGCTCGGGGCCTACGCCGTTTTCGCGGCGGGGGGATGGGCGCGCCTGGTTGGGGCCGGTTCTGCGCGAATATGTGGTGTCAGAGGCGATGCATGCGCTGGGCGTGTCAACCACCCGGGCACTGGCGGCCGTGGAAACAGGTGAGCCTGTCTATCGCGAAGTGGCGATGCCGGGTGCGGTTTTGACCCGCGTGGCCCGTAGCCATCTGCGGGTGGGCACGTTTCAGGTGTTTGCGGCGCGTGGGCAGTTGGAAAACCTGCGACGGCTGACCGACTATGCCATCGAACGCCACTACCCGCAGGCCGACGGGCCGATGGGCCTGCTGCGCGGGGTGCGCGATGCGCAGGCGCGGCTGATTGCGCATTGGATGAGCGTTGGGTTTATTCACGGGGTGATGAACACCGACAATTCCTCGATAGCCGGTGAGACCATTGATTATGGCCCTTGCGCCTTCATGGACAGCTATCACCCCAATACCGTCTATAGCTCGATTGACCGGATGGGGCGCTATGCCTATTCCAACCAACCGGATATCGCCGTGTGGAACTTGGCGCAGCTGGCGACCGCTCTGATCCAGCAGATGGAAGATAAAGAGGCCGCCGTGGAAGAGGCGACCGAGATTGTGCATGCGATGCCTGATCTGTTGCAGGAGCAATGGCTGACGCGGTTCCGGGCTAAGATCGGCCTGACGCGCGCGGAAGAGGCGGATCAAGACCTGATCTCTGACCTGTTGAAGCGCATGGCTGAAAACCAGGCGGATTTCACCAATACGTTCCGTGCTTTGGCGGGCAATGCTGCGCGAGACCAGTTCACCGATCCAAGCGCCTTTGACGGCTGGGCGGACGGTTGGACCGCGCGACTGGATAGGGAAGACGATCCACGAGTGGTGATGATCGCCGCGAACCCGGCTTTCATTCCGCGCAATCATCGCGTGGAGCAGATGATCGAGGCCGCTGTAAAGGGCGATTATGCCCCGTTCCATCGACTGAACACGGTTCTGGCGCAGCCTTATGAGGATCAGCCCGAGGCGGCAGACCTGATGCGGCCCCCGACATCCAGTGAGGTTGTTCAGGCAACGTTCTGCGGGACATGAGCAGCGCGGGCTTGTTTCGCGTCTGGCTTTGTCGCTACATAAAATGACCGTTTGCTCAGCTGCTTAGACTGCGATCATGACTTCAGCCCAGACCTTGCGTCTTGCCAGTTACAATATCCAGAAATGCGTCGGGCTGGATTTCCGACGTCAGCCGCAGCGGATCATGCAGGTCCTTGACGGGATGCAAGCGGATATCGTTGTGCTGCAGGAGGCCGACAAACGCCTGCCACCGCGCCCTGCCGCTTTACCGCATTTCATGCTGGATGAAGCTGGCTGGCAGATCGTTGATCTGGGCGGAGCGGGCAGTCTGGGCTGGCATGGCAATGCGGTGATCTGGCGGGGCGACCAGATCTCGGTCCGCACAACAGATCACCACGAGTTGCCGGGGTTCGAGCCGCGCGGCGCTGTTCGGGTTGAATTCGACACACAGATCGGGCCGCTGCGGGTGATGGGCCTGCATCTGGGGTTGCTGCCTGCGTCCCGGCGTCAGCAGATCACGCATATCCGACGGTGTGATGACGGGCTGGATGAAATGCCCACCGTATGGGCCGGGGATTTCAACGAATGGTCACGCCAGCCCGTGCTGGACAAGCTGGTGCCCGAGATGCGGTTTTTGCCACCGGTCGCCAGCTTTCCGGCGGCGCAGCCGCTGGGTGCACTGGATCGGATCGCCTTGGGGCAGGGGATCACGGCACTGGATCACGGGGCGCATCAGGATCGCCCAGCCCATATCGCCTCGGATCATTTGCCGATCTGGGCAGATTTACAGCGCGCGGTATGATCTCAACCTGGGTCGTCGAATCCCTGTAGCGCTGGGCGATCAGACCGGTTATGACAGCAACCCAAGAAGCGGCTGAGGGGCATCATGTCGGATACGATTATCTCGCGTTGTGAGACCAAGGGCCTGCGCATGACAGGCCAGCGACGCATCATCGCGCAGGTGCTGGAACAGAGCGCCGATCACCCCGATGTGGAAGAGCTGTATGCCCGTGCCTCTGCGCTGGATTCCGGTATTTCGATCGCCACGGTGTACCGCACCGTCAAGCTGTTTGAAGAGGCGGGGATTCTCGAACGGCTTGAGTTCGGTGACGGGCGCGCCCGCTATGAAGATGCAGAACGTGATCACCATGATCATCTGATCGACATGCAATCGGGCGAGGTGATTGAATTTGTCGATCCCGAGATCGAGGTTCTGCAGGAAAAAATCGCTGCCAAGCTGGGCTACAAGCTTAAAGGCCATCGGCTGGAACTTTATGGTGTGCCGTTGGACAAAGACTGACATATCACAAAAAGCAATTGGTCGGCGCACGGGAATTCATTGAAAATTGAAGCAATTTTGCTTGCAGCGTCGCAGGCGTTTCGGTTCTGGTGACCATTGGGCCTGCTGGTTTGCGGTCCGATCCAATGGAAACGCGCATGAACAACGTAAACGGCATCTTGCTGCTTATCGGGTCGATGGCAGCTTTTGCAATCGAAGATATGTTTATCAAACACCTGTCAGCCAACGTGCCGACCGGGCAGATCTTGATTGCGCTGGGCATCGTCTGTGGTGGCAGCTTTGCCATCTTTTCGGTCGCATCGCGTAAGCGGATCTTTGATCCGGCAGCATGGGGGCTCTTGCCGCTTGCGCGTGCGGCCTCTGAGGGGCTGGGCGCGGTGTTGTTCGTGACCGCACTGTCTCTGATCGATCTGTCAACGGTGGCAGCGGTGTTTCAGGCGCTGCCCTTGGCGGTGACGATGGGGGCCGCGCTGTTTCTGGGCGAGCAGGTAGGCTGGCGCCGTTGGAGCGCCATTGGCGTCGGATTCATCGGCGTTCTGATGATCATCCGCCCGGGGCTGGAGGGGTTCCAGCCCGAAACCCTGCTGGTTGTTGCAACTGTCTTTCTGATTGCCGCGCGTGATCTGATCACCCGCAGGCTGGACGTTCGTGTCGCCTCGACCGTGGTTGCGATGCAGGCCTATTTCGCTGCCATCATTGCCGGTGCCGTGTTGATGCTGACCACAGGGCAAATCTATGCTCCGGTGCAATCGGCTCAGGTTTTGCCGTACGTGGCCGCCTTTGTGTTCAGCATGTTGGGGTATTACGGTATCGTGGCAGCGATGCGTGTGGGTGAGGCGTCGGCCATGATGCCTTTCCGCTATACCCGTCTTGTGTTCTCGATGATCGCAGGCAGTTTGATGTTCAGCGAGCGCCCGGATGCACTGACCCTGGCAGGCGCCACGCTGATCATCGGTTCGGGCCTTTACACCTTTGTCCGTGAGCGTCGGCTGGCGCGGCAGATGGTTCCAGCCTGATCGCTTGTTGGCGCAAACAGCAAACTGTTAGCCCTAAAGGCCAGAGAATATGGGTGTTAGCGGTAACGTGATAGGTTTACTTTTTGCTGGTTGCTGCTATGAGGCGTGCAACTGATTTCAGCCACAGGGACGGGCCTCATGAGCACCATCATCGACATCCATGCACGTGAAATTCTTGACAGCCGGGGCAACCCGACGGTCGAAGTGGACGTGATTCTGGAAGACGGCACCATGGGCCGTGCGGCAGTCCCTTCGGGCGCATCGACTGGAGCTTATGAGGCGGTCGAAAAGCGTGACGGCGACAAGGCGCGCTACATGGGCAAGGGTGTGCTGGAAGCCGTCGCTGCGGTGAACGGTGAAATCGCCGAAGAACTGGTTGGGTTTGACGCGACCGAGCAGGTGGCCATCGACCAGGCGATGATCGAGTTGGACGGGACGGAAAACAAAGGCCGTTTGGGCGCAAACGCGATACTGGGTGTCTCGCTGGCGACCGCGAAGGCCGCGGCGGATTTCACCACGCAGCCCCTGTACCGCTATGTCGGCGGCACCTCGGCGCGCGTGCTGCCGGTGCCGATGATGAACATCATCAATGGCGGCGAACATGCCGATAACCCAATCGACATTCAGGAATTCATGATCATGCCGACCTCGGCCACGAATATCCGCGAGGCGGTGCGCATGGGCTCTGAGGTGTTCCACACACTGAAGAAAGAGCTCTCATCTGCGGGTCTGGCCACGGGTGTGGGTGATGAGGGCGGTTTTGCCCCGAACATCGCATCCACCCGCGAAGCCTTGGATTTCATCCTGAAATCCATTGAAAAGGCGGGGTACAAGCCGGGTGAGGAAATCCATCTGGCACTGGATTGCGCGGCAACTGAATACTTCAAAGACGGCAAATATGTTCTGGCGGGCGAGGGCACGACCCTGACATCCGAGGAAAACGCGGCCTATCTGGCGGCGCTGGTCGATGACTATCCGATCATTTCAATCGAAGACGGCATGTCTGAGGATGACTGGGATGGCTGGAAGGCGCTGACCGACGCGATTGGCGACAAGGTGCAACTGGTGGGAGACGACCTGTTCGTGACCAATCCGGCTCGTCTGGCCGAAGGGATCGAGCGCGGCTGTGCGAACTCGATGCTGGTCAAGGTGAACCAGATCGGGTCGCTGACCGAAACGCTGCGCGCCGTCGATATGGCCCACCGCGCGCGGTACACCAACGTGATGTCGCACCGCTCGGGCGAAACCGAGGACGCCACGATTGCCGATCTGGCAGTTGCAACGAATTGTGGTCAGATCAAAACCGGCTCGTTGGCGCGGTCGGACCGGTTGGCCAAGTACAACCAGTTGATCCGCATCGAGGAATCTCTGGGCGAAGTTGCCGAATACGCGGGCGCGTCGATCCTGAAATAAACAAAAAAAAACGGGGGCCTCTCGCCCCCGTTTTTGCTGGCGCAAAAGGTGTTAGCCCTTGATCTTCTTAATGATCATGCCGACAACGACTTGAACAACCAGCCCGGCGATCCCACCGCCGACAAAGTTTGCAGCAAGCGCACCAATATCCATACCGCCTGCCGCCGCGCCGCCAGCACCCATTAGGCCGCTTAGCAACTGGCCACCGCCAACGCCGCCCACGGCCCCGGCGAGCATGTTGCCCAGATTACCCATATCCGAGCCTTTGACGATCTTGCCGCCACCCGAGCCGCCAATTGCGCCGCCGATCAATTGTCCGATCAATTGTTCCATCTGCGTATCCCTTTAAATGTCTGCTTTTGATTGTGCCGCGCTGTCTAAATGTCAGAGAGAGCCGCGGTCACGGGGAAAGATGGATCAAAAACAACCACTATAGCCCTGAAAGCTGGGCCGTGCGGACACAAGGGGTTCGGAATGCAAAGAGTTGAGCGCTCAGAGAATCTTGCTCATTAGCATGTACCGCTCACGCGCTTTGAAGCCGGTGCGCAGATATAGCTTTTGCGCTGCCTCATTCGTGCGGTCGACCTCAAGATGCAGGGCGGTCAGACCAGCTCCGGCCAGGGCTTTGGGCAGCTCCAGCAGAACCTCGGTTGCGATGCCTCGGCCACGAACGGCAGGGCGAATGTAAATCTCATCTACAAACGCATCCATGCCGCCAAACTCGACCGACCAGCCGAAGGTCAGGATGACGTAGCCCAACGGAGCGCGGCCCGGGCCGATCAGGTAAACACATCCATGTGGAATGCCGTCCAGCAACGGGGTTAGCGCAATGCGGCGTTTCTGGTCGTCCTGTTCAATACCCTCTTCGCCATGGAAGGCCGAAACCAACGTCATCAGGCGATCCAGATCCTCGGGGCGGGCCAGGCGGAGCGCGGCGGTCATAGACGGGCCAGCCTTTCCGTCAGAAGCGTGAAAAAGCCATGCGCGTCCACGTCGCCCATGAACATGGCGTTTGGTGTACGGTCGGTTACGCCCCACCAGTCCGCGACGGTCATACCCAAGGTCAGCTCAGACTGGGTTTCGATCTCAACATTGATATGACGACCCGAGAACAGCTCTGGTTGGATCAGATAGGCGGTCACGCACGGGTCGTGCAGCGGCGCACCTTCTGATCCGTATTTTTCCTTGTCGAACCGTTCGAAGAAATCGGTCATCTCGGCCACCGCATGGCCCACCTTGCTGCCGAGCGCGCGGAACGCATCGTTGCGATGGGGCGTGACCAGTGCATCATGTGTGACATCCAGCGGCATCACAACAACATGAACACCGGATTTAAACACGATTTCAGCAGCTTCTGGGTCGACATAAATGTTAAATTCGGCGGCTGGTGTTATGTTCCCAACCTCAAAATACGCGCCGCCCATCAGGACGATCTCCTGCACCCGGTCGATGATATCCGGTGCGTTCTGAAAGGCCGTGGCGATATTGGTCAGCGGCCCCAACGGGCAGAGCGTCACCGTACCGGGCTCCTGCGCGCGCAGGGTTTCGATGATGAACTCCACGCCGTGCCCCTCGGCCAGAGGCATCTGCGGGTCCGGCAGAACAGGGCCGTCCAGCCCGGTTTTGCCGTGGACATGTTCGGCGGTGACCAGCGGGCGTTTCAGCGGGCGGTCGCATCCAGCATAGACGGGTATATCCGTGCGCCCTGCCAGTTCACACACGATGCGGGCGTTTTTGGCCGTCAGCTCCAGCGGCACGTTTCCGGCGACGGCGATGATGCCTAGAACCTCGATCTCTTCCGGGCTGGCCAGGGCCAGCAGAATGGCGACGGCGTCGTCCTGTCCGGGGTCGGTGTCGATGATGATCTTGCGCGGTGCCATTGTGCCTCCGGTGTCTTGAAGCGCGGACACTCGCAAGTGTCACTGCGCTTGTCCAGCGGATTCAGGCCCCGGTCTTGGCATCCGGAGGCAGAACTTTGCCGTTGGCGCGGTGTTCTTCGGTTTTCACCTCATCCCACAGCGCATCCATCTCGGCCAGATCGCTTTGTGACGGCGTTCTGCCACGGTTAGCTAGCCGTGCCTCGACCTTCTCAAAGCGACGGGTGAATTTGGCATTGGTGCGACGCAGCGCGGTTTCAGCCTCGATGCCCAAATGACGGCCCAGATTCACCATGACGAATAACAGATCGCCAAACTCATCCTCGAGCGCATCTGCATCCATACTGTCGCGCGCCTCTTCCAGTTCGGCAGCCTCTTCGGTGATTTTGGCAAGCACATGGCTGGCATCGGGCCAGTCAAATCCCACGCGGGCAGCGCGTTTTTGCAGTTTTTGGGCCCGCAGAAGGGCGGGCAGGTTGGCGGCCACACCATCCAGCGCGCCTTTCTGTTCCTTGCCCGCACGTTCGGCAGCTTTGATGGTTTCCCAATCCTTGGTTTGCTGGTCGGCGGACTTTTCACGCGATTCGTCGCCGAACACATGCGGATGACGGGCGACCATTTTGTCGGACATGGTGCGCACGATGTCCTGAAAGGTGAAATGCCCTGCTTCCTCAGCCATTTGCGCGTGGAAAACGGATTGGAATAGAAGGTCGCCAAGTTCTCCCTTCAGCTCATCGTAGGCCTCACGCTCGATGGCATCGGCGACCTCGTAGGCTTCCTCGATCGTGTAGGGCGCGATGGTCGAAAAATCCTGTTCAATATCCCAGGGGCAGCCAGACTCCGGGTCGCGCAAACGGCGCATGATTTCCAGCAGGCGCTCGATACCCGCATCGCTGTCATGGATCAGAGGATTTTCAGCCATTGCGAACCCTTTCGTTCCGGTGTCAGATGCATCCATTCCGCAGTCCCGATCAGGAGTCCACCCCAGATGCCCGTCGTCAACCGCATTGCCGATTTTGCCGCCGATATGGCCAAGTGGCGCCAGCACCTGCATACGATCCCTGAACTGGAGTTCGAATGCTACGAGACAGCCGCTTTTGTTGCCGAGCGCCTGCGCGAGTTTGGCGTCGATGAGCTGCATGAAGGGATCGCCAAGACCGGGATGGTGGCGATCATCAACGGGCAGGGGGACGGGCCAACCATCGGCTTGCGCGCGGATATGGACGCTCTGCCAATCCCCGAGGAAACGGGGGTTGAATACGCCTCGAAAAACCCCGGCAAGATGCATGCCTGCGGCCATGACGGGCACACGACAATGCTGCTGGGGGCCGCGCGCTATCTGGCCGAAACACGGAATTTCGCAGGCCGTGTGGCGCTGATCTTTCAACCGGCCGAGGAAGAGGGCGGCGGCGCCGATGTGATGGTGCAGGAGGGCATCATGGATCGGTTCGATATCTCTCAGGTCTATGGCATCCACAACGATCCCGGAAACCCCGAAGGCGCGTTTTACACCACGGCCGGACCGATCATGGCCGCGGTCGATACGTTTGAGATTCATGTACAGGGGGTCGGCGGTCATGGCGCATTGCCGCATCAGACCAAGGACCCGGTGATGGCGGCCTGTGGGATCGCACAGGCGATCCAGACCATCGTCAGCCGAAACCACTACGCGGTCGAGGATCTGGTGGTCTCGGTCACACAGATCCATGCCGGAACCGTAAACAACGTAATCCCGGATACCGCCTATCTGAACGGCACAGTCCGCACCTTTGACCCGTCGGTGCAGAAGATGGTGATGGAGCGGATGGGGCAGATCGTGGCGGGGCAGGCGGCCTCTTATGGGGTTGAGGCGACGTTAGACTATCAGATTGGCTATCCGGCGACGATCAATGACGCCGAGAAAACGGCCTTTGCCGCAGATGTGGCGCGCGAGGTCTCAGGTGAGGACCGCGTTGTCGACAATATGGGCCGCGATATGGGGGCCGAGGATTTCTCATACATGCTGCAGGCGCGTCCGGGGGCGTATCTGTTTCTGGGTCAGGGTGAGGGCGCCGGGTTGCATCACCCGAAATACAACTTCAACGACGATATCGCGCCGGTCGGGGCCTCGTTCTTTGCCCGGATCGTGGAAAAGGCGCAGCCGCTGGGCTGAGGGTACAAGACATGGCACTGGAAGACGCAAAACATCAGGTCGATGAGGCCTTTACCAACCCCGACCTCAAGGGCTTGTCCTATGAGAACACCTTTGGCGGCGCGACGTCGTTTCTGCGGCGGCTTTACACCAAGGATCTGAATGGTGTGGATATCGCTGTCACCGGCGTGCCCTTTGACCAAGCGGTGACGAACCGCCCCGGCACAAGGCTTGGCCCCCGCGCGATCCGCGAGGCCAGCGCGCTGCAATCGCCCGATGCACCCTATGGTTGGCCCTTTGACGCGCTGAGCGAGTTGGCGATCGTCGACTATGGCGATATGGCCTATGACTACGCCAATATTCCGGCCTTTCCGGACACGCTGACCGATCATATCCGCACGATTCTGGCGGCTGACGTGGCCTCGGTCACCTTGGGTGGCGATCATTATATCAGCTTTCCGATCCTGAAAGCCTATGCCGAGAAATACGGGCCCATGTCCCTGCTGCAGTTCGATGCGCATACGGATACCTGGGCGGACGATGATATGTCCCGCGTCGATCATGGGACCATGTTTTACAAGGCGGTGAAATCGGGGATCGTGGACCCGAAACGTTCGGTTCAGGTGGGTATCCGTACCAGCAACGAGGATACTCTGGGCGTCAACATCATTGACGCGCGTGAGGTGTACGAATCCGGACCTGCCGCCGTGGCGCAGAAGATCAAGGGTATCCTTGGCGACAGCCCCGTCTATCTGAGTTTCGATATCGACGGTCTGGACCCTGCCTTTGCCCCCGGCACTGGAACGCCGGTCTGGGGTGGTCTGACCTCAATCCAGACACAGATCATTTTGCGGGATATTGCCGGGATTAACATCAAGGGCGGGGATGTGGTCGAGGTCTCTCCGCCCTACGACACGTCTGGAGCAACGGCGATTGCCGGGGCCCACGTGGCGACGCAGATTATTTGCCTGCTGGGGTGGAACAGGCTTATGGCTGACAAAAAGTAAACGTGCAACGGCGCGCGTTAACCGATGATTAGCCATACTTCCGGTATGTGCTTAAGCAAGTGAATGGACGGGATGGGACCCAAACGCGCATGACTGAATACAATCAACCCATTAGCGGCAACGATCTGGCGCGGTTTTCCGGGCCGAACACGTTCATGCGGCTGCCGCAGGCGACCTCGCTGTCGGGGCTGGATGTGGCGGTGTTGGGGATACCGATGGATATCGGGACCTCGTGGCGGTCGGGCACGCGGTTCGGGCCCAAGCAAATCCGTAGCGAAAGCGCGATGATCCGACCCTATAACATGGCCACAACGGCCGCCCCGTTTGACAGCATGCAGATTGCGGATATCGGCGATCTGGCGATCAACACATTCTCGCTGTCTGAAAGCCTGAAGATCATCAAAGACAGTTATAACGGAATACTGGCTCAGGGCGTGACCCCTGTCGCTATGGGTGGCGATCATTCTATCACCCTGCCGATCCTAAGGGCGATTGCCGCGAAACACGGGCCGGTGGCGCTGGTCCACGTGGATGCCCATGCGGATGTAAATGATGAGATGTTTGGCGAGCGCGAGACCCACGGCACCGTCTTCCGCCGCGCCTACGAAGAGGGGCTGATCGTCCCCGACAAGACCTTTCAGATCGGAATTCGCGGATCAGGCTATGCCGCCACTGACTTTACCGAGGCCAAGGGCTGGGGCTTTCGCCAGTTCCCGGCTTGGGAGGTGTGGCAACAGAACCTGACCCAGATCGGATCGCAAATCCGCAAAACGGTCGAGGATCATCCGGTCTATATCACCTATGATATCGACAGCCTGGACCCGGCCTATGCCCCCGGAACCGGCACGCCCGAGATCGGGGGGCTGACCACACCACAGGCGCTACAGCTGATTCATGCGTTGCAGGGCATCAATGTGGTGGGATGTGATCTGGTCGAGGTTTCGCCACCCTATGACCCCTCTGGGAATACAGCACTGACGGCAGCAAATCTGTTGTTTGAGTTACTGTGCATTCTGCCGGGCGTGACGTCGCGGTAGGGGTGTGACCGATGCGCCATGCCGATAGGCTGGACGCAAATGGATTGAGTGGACAGATGAAGATAGTACTTTGGGTATTGATTGCGATGGGCGTTGCTATGGGCGCCTATATCCGGCTTGCCCCCTCAGACGCTGCACACTGGCACGTGGCCCCTCAAGGCGCGGAGAGAGATCTGCCGGGTGGAGTAGTTCGGATTGTCGAGACCGGTCCAGATGGGTTGGCACGCTTTGACAACGTCGCTCGTGCAACGCCGCGTACCCGCGTTCTGGCCGGCTCGGTGAGCGAAGGGATGGTCACCTACATCACCCGCACTAAGGTGTTTGGCTTTCCTGATTATACCACAATCCAGCAGGACGGAGACGCGTTGCGAATCCATGGTCGCTTGCGCTTTGGCCGCAAGGATTTCGGGGTGAACAAGGCCCGCGTTGATGGCTGGTTGAAGCAGATATAAGTTATTGAAAACATAATTATCTAGAGCCGTGAAACCTGAATGAGCGACTATAAAGAAAAACTTTGCAGAGCGTTTGACGAACTAGGGGTATTGGGTTTCAAACAATCGCACACATTACCCATAGGCTTTAGTATTGCGCGAAAGCTTGGCCTTCAGCCAAGACCTTTGCCGTACATGTCAAACATTGGCCAGTTTATCTATTACTCGATGGGCTTTGGGCTTACCATGAACGGGTATATTTGCCTGCTTCATTGGTGGTTATGTCGACCTGTGGGCAGCATCGTCGTTCTAGGAATGTGCATCTTGGGTGGATTTGCTTTCGCAGCCTTTGTTTTGCTCTGGGAGCGTTTGTTTGGCGAAAAGACGGCGGTGACTTCTTGGAATGAGCTTTGAGGATCAAGAGTCGAACTCGTCGAACGGTAAAGGTACGATGTTCGGCCATTCTGGATGCAAACCCGAGGACAAACACCCCTCCTGCACCTCGCGCCACATGGGCACGTTCAGCGACATCTGGCATTGGGCCATGAACATGCGGCCATCGACCTGTAGGCAAATCATTTCGCCCAGCTCCACGCGTGACCCCGCTTTGTCGGTGCAATAGCAATCCCTCACCTTGCCGTCAGGTCCGACATAATCGGCCATTGCGGGCGCGGCGAGCAGCGATAGAACGAAAACCAACCCCTTCATGCAGGGCAGCTTAGCACACGGCAGGCCCTTGACCAAAGCCCCCGGATGATAGACACCGCCGGGATGATCCCCGAAGAACGCCTTGAGCAGATAACCCAGCGATTCCAATACCTCGAAGCGGCCATGGCCGATGGTGCCTCGGGCGGGGATATTGCAGCCTTGGCGAAGGAGTATTCCGACCTAAAACCAGTGGTCGATCAGATCATGGGATGGCGACAGCTGGTGGCGGATTTGGCCGAGGCCGAGGTGATGCTGGCCGACCCGGATATGAAAGAGCTGGCCGAAGAAGAAATTCCAGAACTGAAGGCACGCATCCCCGAGGCCGAACATGCGCTGCAACTGGCCTTGTTGCCCAAGGACGCGGCAGATGCGCGCCCTGCGATGCTGGAAATCCGCCCGGGTACGGGGGGGGATGAAGCCGCGCTGTTCGCCGGAGACCTTCTGCGGATGTATCAACGCTATGCCGAAGCACATGGGTGGCGGTTTGAGATCATCGAGGAACAGGCCTCGGACCTCGGCGGGATCAAAGAGGTGGTGGCCCATATCAAGGGCGACAACGTCTTTGCGCGGATGAAATACGAATCCGGCGTGCACCGCGTTCAGCGCGTGCCCGAAACCGAAAGTGGCGGGCGTATTCATACCTCTGCCGCCACGGTTGCTGTTTTGCCCGAGGCTGAGGATGTGGACATCCAGATCGACGCCAATGATATCCGCATCGACACGATGCGATCTTCGGGCGCGGGCGGGCAGCACGTCAACACGACCGACTCGGCAGTGCGGATCACCCATTTGCCGACCGGTTTGGTTGTGACCAGCTCAGAGAAATCCCAGCACCGCAACCGTGAAATCGCGATGCAGGTGCTGAAGACACGCCTGTACGATCTGGAACGCCAGCGCATCGACAGCGAACGCTCGGCCGATCGGGCCAGTCAGGTGGGGTCGGGGGACAGGTCTGAGCGGATCAGAACCTATAACTTCCCGCAGGGGCGCATGACCGACCACCGCATCAATCTGACGCTTTATAAGCTGGATCAGGTGATGCAGGGTGATCTGGACGAAGTGATCGACGCGCTAACGGCTGATGATCAGGCCCGACTGCTGGCCGAGATGGCGCAATGACCGGCGCGCAAACGGCAGCGCAGGCCATGGTGGCCGCAACGGCGCGTCTGCGCGCGGCGGGTGTGGACGATCCGGCCCGCGATGCCCGTGTTTTGCTGGCGCACGCCGCCCGAATCGAAGCCAGCCGCGTGACGCTGATTGCGCCCGAAGAGTTAGCGCCCGATATCGCCGAGCGCTATGATCAGTTGATCTCACTCCGCGCGATCCGTGTGCCGGTTTCCCATCTGCTGGGCGAACGTGAATTCTATGGTCGTCGGTTCCGTGTCAGCCGCGATGTGCTGGACCCGCGCCCCGAGACCGAAGCGCTGATCGAAGCCGCGCTGAGCGAGCCTTTTGATCATGTTCTGGATCTTGGAGTTGGTTCTGGTTGCATTCTGATCACGCTATTGGCCGAACGCGCCAGCGCCTCGGGCGTTGGGGTCGATCTAAGTGAGTCCGCCTGCCTGCAAACCAGCGCCAACGCCGTACAGCACAAGGTGCAGGATCGGGTGGACGTGCTCCGGTCCAACTGGTTTTCAGCCATTGAGGGTAAGTTTGATCTGATCGTGTCCAACCCCCCCTATATATCGCTCTCCGAAATGACCGGGCTGTCGCCCGAAGTGCGCGAACATGAACCCCGGATGGCGCTGACCGATGAAGGTGACGGGCTGAACGCCTATCGCCATATCGCAGCGGATGCGCCCGACTTTCTGCTGCCCGGCGGGCGCATTCTGGTTGAGATTGGTCCGACACAGGCCCAACAGGTTTCAGCGTTGTTTGATGCGTCTGGCCTGTCTGACATCCGCATTATCCCCGATCTGGACGGCCGTGACCGCGTGGTCGGAGCCCGTTTGCCAGCATGAAAACCTGAAACTGAGGCCGAAAAACGCCGGTTTATGTAAAAAACCTGCGAAATTTCTGAGAATCCTCTTGTCTGCCGGTGCTGGACATGCTTACTCAGGATTAGTCGGCGAGGTTGACGCTGTTGCAGCGCACCCCTGACGCCAAGCCCAAAAAGTCGAGATCCCGTCGCGGCAAACGCCTAAGAGCAGTGCAAAAACGGGGTTGATCGACAGCGTATTTATAAGGCTGACGAAAAGTAAGATGAGATCTTCCAAATCCCGTTCGCGGGCCAAGAATAACCGCAATCGTCCTTCCGGCGGTAACGTCGTTAACCGTGTTTTTGACAGCTCGGGCCCCGAAGGCAAAGTGCGCGGCACCCCGCAGCAGATCATTGACAAATACAACCAGTTGGCGCGCGATGCGCAGCTGTCCAACGACCGGGTTGCCGCCGAGAACTTTCAGCAGCACGCGGAGCATTATCTGCGCATGTTGAGCGAAGCGCAGCGTGAAATCGAAGCCCGCCGCGAAGAGCAGGAACGCCAGAATCGCGAACGTCAGGCCGAGCGAGATCGCGAACGCGCCGAACGCCAGGAACGCGAAGCGGCCCGTCAGGCGGACCCTGCCGAGGCACCTCAGCCCGATGTCATGGGTTTTGACGCGCCCGCAGCTTCTCCGGAATCGGGTCTGGTGGAAACACCTGAAAATCAAGGTAGTGATGCCGAAGCCCCTGAGCCGAAAGAGCGCAAGGAAAAAGCCCCGCGTCGCCCGCGTCAACGCAAGCCAAAGCCAGCGGCTGAAACCGGCGATGAGCCAGCGGCAAACGGCGGCGACACGCCCGAAGCGGCGGAGTGAGTTAGCGACAAAATCCGAAAAAGCCCTGCCGTTAAACGCAGGGCTTTTTTGTTGGATGTTAACATTCTGATAATGCTACCAGCTGCGGGTGCTGCCGGGCCGAAATCAACGCAAGCCGCAGCGCGTTTGAACGTCGGGAAAGCTTTGACAGCAGGGCCGTCGCGTATTGAGAGTTTATGCGCATTTCCGCAGGATGGCGCCTGTGCCGTTCTCATAATCCATCCTTGGGGGCAGAGTGATAGAAATTGCCGAAGACAAGCCATATTTCGATGTGCGTCAATCCGTTCGGGGAAGAAACCGAACACGGCTCATCATAGCTCCTTTGTTTGCCGTGGGTCTAATCTGGTTTGGGGTACGGCTGCTGTCTGAAGACAAGATCCAATCACTCGATATTGACACAATCGAAGCCTGGACCGTTTGGTCCTTTTTCGGCGCTATAATGATAGGCACCGGGATTTACAGGCTGTTGAAGGAACTGGTCTTTGCGCTGCGCGCGCGGTCAACGACGGGCGAGTGGCATTTCCGGCTTACCGACCACGATCTGCTTTGGCAGGTCCCTGATCACGCACATGGCAAAGAGGAAGGTTTTGCCGCATCGTTAGCTGAGATCAAGCGGATAGAACTCAAGACCATTCAAAAACAAGAAGACATGGATGTGCGTCAGTATTGGGTGCATTTCCACGCGCGGGATCCGATCCAACTCAGGTCATACTCCGGCGTCAGCCTGTCTTGGTTGGTTGATAAAATACGGGCCGTTGGCGTGCCCTATGAGGAAACGTTTGAAAACTATTAGTTTCGCTCGGGCAGAACGCACCTTGGTGCGCTCAAAGAGCGACTAAGTCCCTTGAAACGTCAGCCTTTGTCACAGCGACGTAAATGGCTGCTTTATCTTGCTCAGCGGAAATATGCGTGTCGGTGTATGTCCATTCCCCGACGAATGAAAAGACCGGTTTTCGAGTTCGCGTGACCTTACAAGTCAGGTTCTCATTGTCAGCCTTTACAGATTTCCCGGGCCAAGGCACAAAACGCCTCCAACGGCACTTGTTCTGCGCGTTCGGTGGGTTTGATCCCGGCGGCGATCAGGCGGTCTTCGATATCCAGGGCCACACCTTTCAGAGAAGCGCGCAGCATTTTGCGGCGTTGGTTGAACGCTGCTGCGACAACGCGGGAAAGGGTTGCGGCGTCTGCGGGGTAGCGCGGTTCGGGCAGGGCACTCAGGTGGACCACGGCGCTGGAGACCTTGGGTGGTGGCGTGAACGCGCCAGGGGGCAGGGACATGGCAATGCGAGCCTCGGCCCGCCATTGAGCCAGGATGGCGAGGCGGCCATAGGCTTTATTGCCCGGTTGGGCGACGATGCGTTCGGCCACTTCGCGTTGGAACATCAGGGTCAGGCTTTGCCAGAAGGGTGGCCATTGGGGTGGCGTAAGCCAGCGAACCAGAAGCTCGGTGCCTACATTATAGGGCAGGTTGGCGGCGATGCGGATCGGAGGGGTCAGGTGTTCGAGCGGGTCGATTTCCAGCGCGTCGCCGTTGATCACCTCAAGCTGGCCGGGATAGGCGGCGGCGATGTCGTTCAGCGCTGCGATACAGCGCGTGTCTTTTTCCACCGCAACCACCTTGCGCGCGCCCTCAGAAAGCAACCCCCGGGTCAGGCCGCCGGGGCCGGGGCCGATTTCCAGCACATCGCATTGGGTCAGATCCCCGGCCTGACGCGCAATCTTGGCGGTCAGGTTGAGGTCGAGCAAGAAGTTCTGGCCCAGCGATTTGCGGGCTGAAAGCTGGTGGGTGGCGATGACCTCGCGCAGCGGAGGCAGGGTGTCGATAGCGCTCATGATCCGGTTACAGTCGCGCGGATTGATGGGACAGCGCCAGACGTTTTTTGCCTCCGGCGGGGATATTTTTAGCTAGGTGAAGGATCAAGAGCTTTGTGCCATGCGTTGGGCGAGTTTCAGGGCCTCAATCAGGCTGGTGGGATTGGCGATGCCTTGCCCGGCGATATCCAGTGCGGTGCCATGATCGGGCGAGGTGCGGATGAAAGGCAGGCCCAGCGTGACATTCACGCCCCGGTCGAAATCCAGTGTTTTGATCGGGATCAGGGCCTGATCGTGATACATGGCGATAGCGGCGTCATAACGGGCGCGGGCGGCGGCGTGGAACAGCGTATCCGCCGGGTGCGGGCCGGTGACGGTGTAATCGGGGCTGTCTAAGCCTTTCAGCAGCGGGGCGATCCAGTCCAGCTCCTCTGTGCCCATCTTGCCGCCTTCGCCTGCGTGCGGGTTCAGCCCCGCGACGGCGATCCGGGGATGTGTGATGCCGAACTGCTGTTGCAGGCCTTGCGCGGTCAGCGCGATGGTTTGGGTCAGCAAATCTGGTGTCAGTTCCTGTGGCACACGCGCGAGCGGGATGTGGATCGTGGCCGGCACGACGCGCAGCTGCGCGCTGGCCAGCATCATCACCACATGTTGGCGCCCGGCCAGAGCGGCGAGAAACTCGGTATGGCCGGGGTAGGCGAAATCGGCCCCGTCGATCAGCGCTTTTTTGTTGATAGGCGCCGTACAGAGGGCCGAGGCCGCGCCCGATTGAGCCAAAGAAACGCCGCGCTCGATTGCGTCAATGACCGAGGGCGCATTGGCCGGTTCCGGTTGGCCCGGGATGTTGGAGACCGGGAAATCCACGTGCAGAACGGGCAATGTTTGGGCGCTTGCGTCCAGCGCGTCAGCCGGATCGGTGATCCGGGCTAAGGGCGTACCTGGGGGCAGATGGGTGGCATCGCCAATCAGGAAAAACGGGCAGTCATCGCGCAGCTCTGCCCAGGCTTTGGCGGCGATCTCCGGACCTATTCCAGCCGGGTCGCCACAGCTGAGCGCGATGGGCGCAATCATTGCTCGACGATAGTGGCGTCGGCGCGTAGCTGTTCCAGAAGGCTTTCTGAGAAGGCTTGCAAGCGCTGCTGTGTCAGGGCGTTGGCCACGTCGACGCGCGAGGTATCTTCACCCAGATCGCGGGTGCGGTTGCACAGCATCAGAAACACCAGCGTTTGACCGTTGTTGCGGGTCAGGGTAGTCGATACTTCGTTCCGGTCCAGCTTGGCCAGTTCAACGGCGATATCGCGCGGGATATCGGAGGGGGCGGCTTCGGTCCGCTCCAACACGTCGGCGGGTTGTCCTTTGGCAATGCCATAAAGATCATCGCAGGTGTCAATCTCTTCGCTCAGGCGCGCGGCCTGCGCCAGCGCGTCCGCACTGCGACCACCAGGCAAGTAGTAGATTGCATAATCGATCTTCGAATAGCTGGGGGCGCCAGCTGCGACTTCGCGCACGCCGCGCATCTGGAACAGCGCAATGGCGTTCGGCAAGGTCAGTGGTTCCGTTATCTCACCGTTTTTGAGGCCCAGAAGCACGGGTTGCAGCGCGGGCGGTAGGTTACTGATGTTCAACCAGTCCAGACGACCGCCATTGTTGCGGGTGTCAGCGGCTGAATATTGCGCTGCCGCTGCCGAGAAGGCGTCATACCCTTCAAGGCGCGAGATTTCTTCTGCCAGCCGCTCCGCCTGAGCAACGGTTTGCTGATTCACCGGGATAATGATTTCGGAGAGCAGAACCTGCAGACCACCACCACCGGATTGACCAAGGGCCCGGTTGATCTCGTCTTCGCTGGGGCGGGCCTGCGACAGGAAGCGTGCGCTGATATAGTCGCGCCATGACAATTGATCCGCAACAAAATCACGAACGGTTTCAGGCTCGATACCGGCTTCGCTGAGCAGTTGCAGGAACTGTTCAGTGCTGAACTGGCCGCGGGCGGCGAGCTGGTCAATACCCACCTGGACATCTTCAGGCGCGGCCTGAACGCCAGCCTCGCGCATGGCTTGCTGGCGCAGGCGGTCGTCGATTAGGGCCTGACGCACTTCTGCCTCGGTTCCACCCGGCACACCCAGCGCGTTCAGGAACTCCAGCCGTTGCTCAAGCTCAAACCAGGTGATGATATCCTGATTGACGCGGATCGCAGGGGAAAACAGGCTTTGCGCACTGGCCTGCGGGACAGAGACTGCCAAAACAACGGCAGCCAACGCCGATGAGATCGAACGGGCGCATCCGCCCCGGAGAAACCTGAAGAAACCTGAAATCAACTGCATTTTCTCTTGTACGTCTTTCCGCCGCCTTCAACGGCATATCCTGTCAGCGTAACGGTAAACCCGAATTCGGTCGAAGGCTCAATAGTCGTTGTTGAGGTAAAGCGTCTGTTTACGGACATGTTAAACTGAACGCATTCGTTCTGATAAGTCACACCCAGCCCCAGGCGGATGGGTTCGGAATTGGCAAGATCGTAGCGGGCCGAAGCACGCGTCAGCCAGTTCTGATCGATTTGGTGCCGCCCGCGCAACCAGATCTCGGACACTTCTTCATCCAGATTTTCAGCCGGATCAGGCTCTTGCCAGACATAGCTGCCTGATATTGCGCTGAACTCGCCTGTCCAGGCGCCGCGCAGCTCGGCGCGTGTAAAACTGAAATCGCTTTCGATCAAGCCGCGCCCGGCCAGCGACCAGCCATTGGCGGTTTTAATCTGGCCAGCCACCAGCAGATCGGATTTGGTACCCTGCAGGCCCGAGGTCAGGTTGAAATTCGGGTCAGCATCGGCGCGAAAGACCTGACCGATTGTGGCCAAGGCCTGCCATCCGTTCGATTTGTAACGCGCCCAATTGACGCCAACCACCGCTGTTGCCCCGTCTTCGCGCTGATCTTCGGCCGGAAAGCGGGACAGGGACAACAGATTGCCCTGATCGAATTCCTGAAAGGTGCTTTCATCGTTCGGAACATCCGTGTCCGAAACATCGGTCCAGCCGAATTGCACGATTGGTTCCAGAAACTGGGTCGCACCGGTTTGCTCGCGCCGTGTCATGGGATAGCGCAGGGTCAGCGCCGCGCGGGGCGTGGTGCGCGTGACGTTGCTGGGAAATGCGTCGTCATTACGGATGTTAAACGTATCAATTGCAGCGCCGATCTGGGCATCCGCGCGCAGCCCCGATGCAAAGGTCCAGCTGCGCAGCCATTCCGCATCAAACGTCGCGCGCGCGATATCGCGCCCGACAACATTCTCGTCACTGGTGCGTTCATGGGCATGAGCCACAAAGCCAAGCCGCATTTCGCCGCCGACCGTGTTTGGGAAGAACCGCTTCTCGTAGTTCAGGTCAAACACGCGCGAGGGGATCTCATCCTGTTCCTCACTGTCGCGTAGTGTTTTATAGTGGATCAGGCTGGTCCTGAAGGCGGTGTCGCGCTTGATCCGGGTCAGCGCGATCTCACTGCGCAGCCGGTCGAGATCGGGCAGGCCGTAATCCGCCAGATAGGCATCGTCCGAGGTGGTCTTGAGGTCGAATGTCAGCCGGAAGTCATTCCTGAGATTGAAGAAGCCGTTGGCAAACAGATAGCCACGATCCTGATCGCGCTGCACATCATCGCGGGTATAGGCACCTTCGAACTGGATGCGTCCGTTCACGAAGGCTTGCCGATAGCGATAGCCCAGCGTTCGGGTGCTGGCCGAGACAAACGGTGTCAGCGTCAGGTCCTTGTTGTCGCCCAGCTTGATGAAGTATGGCACTTGCAGACCCAGACCCAGCTGTGAGGTTCTGCGGAAGGATGGTGCCAGAAACCCGGTCGCGCGTTCAAGCGTCGGGTCGGGCAGGCGCAGATATGGAAAATAGAAGACCGGGTAGTCCAGCACGCGCAGCTGCGCGCCTTCAAAGTAAAGCTGCCGCTCTAGCTGATCATGGGTCACTTTGCGCGCCCGGATTTGCCAAAGCGGAGGTTTGCCATTTGCACAAACATGGCAGGAGGTGGCCGCGACCTTGCTGAACTGTGTGTAGCGCCCCGAGGCGCGCCGCGCCTGAACCGAGGCGACCTGAACCTGCTGATCGAATACCATACGCGCACCGATCAGCAACCCGTTTTGCAAGCCATCATCCAGCTCGGCTGAATCTGCCAGCAAGGTTGTCCGCCCGCCCTGATCGATCCGAATGGGTCCCTCAAGCGACAGTTTTCCGGTTTCGCGGTCAAAGGTGATGCGCTGCGCGCTGACCTTGGCATCGCCCTGAAACGCCTCGACATTGCCTTCGGCGACCAGCACGCGTTCGGGCGTGATGAATATCTTATCCGCGACCAACAGGGCGGGCTCATCCTGTTGGGTGGCCTGATTGGTCGCAGGTGCTGGCGCAGTTTGAGCCAGCAGCGCAGCAGGGGCCGTGACAGCCAGGGCGCTCGCCATCAGCGCAGACAGAATGCGCGGCATCAGCCGTCCTCCGCATGTAGCAACAAGCCGAGCGACAGAAAGATGGCAGCAACGGGCGGTGCCCAGGCGGCGACGTAGATGGGCAATTGTCCGTTTTCCCCGAGTATTTGCGCAAAGTTGCGCACGAAATAAATGGCAAACCCCAACAATACCGCGGTCAGAACCGCAACGCCGGTGCCGCCGAAGCGTACATGGCGCATGGTAAAGGCTGCGCCGATCAGAACCATCGAAACCAAAAAGAACGGGCGGGCCAGTTGGACTTGTAGCCAGACCTCATATTGTTTGGTCGAGAAGCCGGCCTCGCGCAGGTCCGCTATCAATTGGGGCAAATCGTAGACCGACACAGAATCCTGCTGCCCCAGCGTATCCAGAATACGTTGGCGGGTCAGCGTCGTCGGAAGGTCAAGCTGAGCATGCTCAACCGAGTGTGTCTCGGGGTTCTGGCCGTCTTCAAGGTTCCAGACTTTAGCATTGCTTAGGACCCAGCTGCCATCGATCAATCGGGCCTGTTCAGCGGCAATCTGTTGTGTTGGTTTTCCGTCCGGGTTGAATGAAACGATGGTCACATCGCTCAATTTCAACTCATCGCCATTTGCTGTGCCGCGCGCGTGTATCACGGCCTGGCCCGTCTCGGTGCTTTGGCGCAGCCAAAGACCCTCGCCGCTGATCGACAGCGCTGAGCTGCCATTGTTTCGATAGGAATCAGAAAGGCGGTTGTACTCTTCAGAGGTAGCTGCTGCGATCGGGTTCAGAAGCGTCACGGCTAGGGCCCCGATCACAAGCGCCAGCAAGACCGGCGCTACCAGCGCGCGTATGCCGGATCGGCCAGTCGCGCGGGTTACCACCAGTTCCGAGGTGCGCGCCAACCCGACAAACAGCGCTATGGTTGCCAGGATCACCAGCAGGGGCAGCATTTCGCTGATCGCGGCAGGTGTGTTCAGCAAGGTCAGCTGCAACAAGCGGCCAAAAGACAGATCAACCTCGTCGAACCGGCGCACTTGTTCGATCAAGTCGATCAGAATCATCAGGGTCAGAAAGATGCCCCCAATGACCAGAAAACTCTGCATGAAGCGGCGAGCGAAATAGCGATCCAAAATCACAAGCGCGACCCCGCAGGGTTTGCAGCGTTGGCGCTCAGGTCAATATTGCCCTTGCATAAACCCATGCGCGACGGTCTATGCCTGCGCTGTCGTGCCACTGTCGTCTCCCCCGAGCCTGCCGGATATTTTTGGGGGACCATAATGCAAATGGTGGTCAGGGAAAACTGCTATCTGGTCAAGCCGGGCGGCGCGGGCTAGGTCTTGGGGAACACAGTTTCAGGAGCGCGCAATGAGCAGTCTAGTCCCAATCCGTTTTCAAGCCTTTGACGTGGAAGTCATGGCGCAGGCCGAAGGGCGCGTTGCCATCGTGGTTCCTGCGGACCGCAAGATGAGCCCGGCAGCCCGACGCGCCAATCGCCTGACCAAAGGGGCCGTTGCCCGGCTTGTTGAAAGCGATGCGTTTGGCAAGGCAAAAACCGGCGATGTTATCTCGCTGGCTTGGCCGGTTGGAATGGCTGCCGAGGCTCTGGATGTTCTGGTCCTGCCTCGCCGCCCCGACGCGGATGAGGCGCGCAAGGCCGGTGCCGCGTTGGCCAAACTGGCGGGCGGGCGCGAGATGCTGGTGATGGCAGGCAATCAGGCACGGGCCGAGGATCTGGCGATGGGGATCGCCCTGCGCAGCTATGATTTTGATGCGCATAAAACAAACGATAGCGACGCCGCGGGCTCGGTCACAATCTCTTGCAACAAGCCTGAAGAGGCCGAGGCCCAGTTTGCACCGATGTATGCGGTTGCGGATGGGGTGCGGATGACCCGTGACCTTACCAATGAACCTGCGAATGTCCTGACCACCAGTGAATTTGCCGCCCGTCTGGATGAGATGACATCGCTGGGCCTTGAGGTCGAAGTGCTGGACGAAGACAAGCTGGCTGAACTGGGCATGCGTACTTTGCTTTGCGTGGGGCAGGGCTCGGACAGCCCGTCCAAAGTGGTGGTGATGCAGTGGAATGGCGGCGACAAGGATGATGCGCCGCTGGCCCTGGTCGGCAAAGGTGTTGTGTTCGATACCGGTGGTATCTCGCTCAAGCCTGCTGGCGGCATGGAAGACATGACCATGGATATGGGCGGTGCGGGTGTTGTCGCGGGCACCATGCGCGCGCTGGCCAAACGCAAAGCCAAGGCCAATGTTGTGGGGCTTGTAGGTCTGGTTGAAAACATGCCCTCGGGCAATGCCACGCGACCGGGTGATGTGGTCAAATCGATGAAGGGCGACACGGTCGAGATCATCAACACCGACGCCGAGGGGCGTTTGGTTCTATGTGACGTCATGTGGTACGCGCAGGAACGGTTCGCGCCTGTTGGCATGATCGATTTGGCCACTTTGACGGGTGCGATCATCATCGGGCTGGGGCATGAGAATGCCGGTGTGTTCTCGAACAACGACACCTTCTGTAACGCCTTCCTGAAATCGGCCAAGGCCGAAGATGAAGGCGCATGGCGGATGCCGTTGGGCGATGCCTATGACAAGCTGCTGAAATCGCGCATCGCGGATATGAAGAATGTGGGCGGGCGGCCTGCGGGCTCGATCACGGCGGCGCAGTTCCTGCAGCGGTTCGTCAAGGATGACACGCCGTGGATTCATCTGGACATCGCCGGGGTGGCCTCGGTCGCGTCCGAGACCTCCTACGCTCCGAAAGGGGCCACCGGCTGGGGTGTCCGTGCGCTCAGCCGCTTTGTGCAGGACAATTTCGAGTAGACCATGGGCGCCGTCTATTTCTACCACCTGACCCAAAGGCCGCTTGAGCAGACTTTACCAGTGCTGCTGGATAAGGCGCGGCAGGCCGGGTGGCGGATTGCGGTGCGGGGCACTGATCCTGCCCGGCTGGATTGGCTGGACGAAAAGCTGTGGCTGGGCCCCGAGGAGGGGTTCTTGCCCCATGGCCGCTCGGGTGGTCCGCATGATGCGATGCAGCCGATCCTGCTGACCTCGGACATGCAGACGAGCAACGAGGCGACATGTGTGATGTCGGTGGACGGGGCCGAAGTGGCCCCGGATGAGGTTGCCGCGCTGGAGCGGGTCTGTATCCTGTTTGATGGCAATGACGATCAGGCCGTGCAACATGCGCGCGGCCAGTGGAAAACCCTGACGCAGGCGGGCTGTTCGGCGCAATATTGGTCCGAGGAATCGGGCCGTTGGGAAAAGAAAGCCGAGGCTTAGCGCGCGGCTGGTTTAGAAATCAGGAGAGTGACGGATGGAAATGAAGCCTTTGGGCCGCAGCGGCATCATGGTGTCTGACCTGTGTCTGGGAACGATGACCTTTGGAACCCAGACCTCGGAAGCCGAGGCGCATGCGCAGATGGATCTGGCGCTGGGGGCGGGGATCAACTTTGTTGACGCGGCCGAGATGTACCCGGTCAACCCGATCTCAAAGGAAACGGTGGGCCGAACCGAAGAGATATTGGGGAACTGGAACGCCGCAAATGCCGCGCGACGGGGTGACTATGTGCTTGCCACCAAGCATTCGGGTGCTGGCTTTGCCCATGCCCGGGACGGAGCGCCGATTTCGGCGCAGACCATTCCCGAGGCAATCGAGGGATCGCTGCGGCGGTTGCAGACCGACTATATCGACCTCTATCAGTTTCACTGGCCCAATCGGGGCAGTTACATGTTCCGTCAGGACTGGAACTACGCCCCCTCGGGCCACAACACCGATGAGGTGCTGGAGAACATGCGGGGCTGTCTTGAGGCGCTGCAGGCGCAGGTTGACAAGGGCAACATCCGGGCTTTCGGTCTGTCGAATGAAAGCGCCTGGGGCACGGCGCAGTGGTTGCGGTTGTCCGAGCAGATGGGCGCGCCGCGTGTGGCGTCGGTGCAGAATGAATACTCACTGCTGTGCCGGCATTTCGACACCGATATGGCCGAGCTGAGTATGCATGAGGATGTGGGTCTCATGGCGTTTTCGCCGCTGGCCACCGGATTGCTGACCGGCAAGTATCAAGGCGGCGCGGTGCCCGAAGGATCGCGTAAGTCGATCTCGCCCGAACTGGGTGGACGCGACTCGGATCGGGTTTACGACGCTGTGGCGGCCTATCTTGAGGTGGCATCGACCCATGGGTTGGACCCGACCCATATGGCGCTGGCCTGGTGCCGGACCCGGCCCTTTATGATGTCGGCCATTTTTGGTGCCACCACTGTGACGCAGTTGGAACATATTCTGGCCGGTGACAACCTCGTGCTGTCATCAGAGGTTCTGAAGGAAATCGGGCAGGCCCATCGCGCGCATCCCATGCCGTTTTAGGGGGCGCTGCCCCCGCCGCGCGTTCCGCGCGCCTCCCCCGAGGTATTTTGGGCCAGATGAAGGGGATCCGGTCAGTGATGGGTGTGAGGGGTGCGCTCGTGCCTGAGGTCGCGGGCCGAGAGGCCGTGGGCGGTGCGGAAAGCGCGGGCAAAGCTGGATTGCGAGGCGAAGCCGGTCGCCAGTGCCACATCCATCAGCGGCATGTCGGTGTCGGTGACCAGACGGCGCGCCTCGGCCAGCCGCAATTGCAGATAGTGATCCTGCGGCGTGGTGTTCAGGCGCAGGCGGAACTGTTGTTGCAGCGTGCGCGGGCTGGTGCCCAGCTGATCAGCTATGTAGGCAAGCGGCAGCGGATCATCCAGCGAGGCCTGCATCAGGCCGTTTGCTTTTGACGTCAGCGGGGTATGGCGGTGCGGGGCGCCGGTGCGGCTTTGCGGTTTGGTTGGTTCGGGTGCGCCCTCATAGAGGAACAGGCCCGAGACCCGAGCGGCGAAACCAGCGCCATGGCGTGCTGCGATGATGTGCAGCATCATCTCGACCGCCGGGATTGCACCGCCGGATGTCAGGCGATTGCCCGACACGGTGAAACGGTCGGGGCGGACATCGATGTCGGGGAAGCGCGCGGCGAAATTGTCCAGGTCTTCCCAGTGGGTCGTGGCGGCGTGACCATTCAGAAGGCCAGCCTCGGCCAGCAGCCACGGCCCGCCATCAATCCCGGCCATAGCCGCGCCGGTGCCTGCGATGCGACGCAGACCGGCCAGCAGGCTGGGTGTCGCATGGCGAGCCAGTTGGAACCCGGCCACAACGATCATCAGATCGCAGCTTTGCAGGCGGGCCAACGGGGTGCCCGGGACGTGCAGCGCGCTGGTCAGCATCGCAGGGTCCGATGTTGCGGTCACATAGTCCCAGTCAAAAGCAGGCCGGTCCGCCAGTCGGTTTGCCGCGCGCATCGGATCGACAGCCGAGGCAAAGCTGAGCGTGTTGCATTCGTCCAGCACCAGCACCGCTGTTTTCAGGGCACGATGCTCAGGTTCCAGGATGTTTTTTGCGGATTTCATCAAGTTCGATTCGTATTCTGGCAAGTATTTTTCCAAAGCTGCGCCAGACTTGCGCGCAACGCAAATCGATAACCGGGGAGAAGTCTGGGGAAAACCTGGCGTGAAACCCGGTATAACGTGGGGAAAACAACATGCCTTTGGAAATGAACCGCGAGGTCTTTATCACCTGTGCTGTAACCGGTTCGGGCGGAACGCAGGATCGCAGCCCGCATGTGCCGCGCTCGCCCAAGCAGATTGCCGAGAGCGCGATTGCGGCGGCCAAGGCGGGGGCCGCAGTGGTGCATTGCCATGTGCGCGATCCCGAGACCGGTGCGCCTTCACGCGATCTGGCGCTGTATCGCGAGGTGACGGACCGCATCCGGGATGCCGAGGTTGATGCCGTTCTGAACCTGACTGCGGGTATGGGTGGTGATATGGTGTTTGGCGGTGTTGAGACTCCGCTGCCTTTGGCAGAGGCCGGAACCGATCTGGTGGGTGCGAGTGAACGGGTCGCGCATGTGGCTGAATGTTTGCCCGAGATTTGCACTTTGGACTGCGGTACCATGAATTTTGCCGAAGCAGACTATGTCATGACCAACACGCCCGGCGCGCTGCGGGCAATGGGGCGGATGATGACCGATCTGGGTGTGAAGCCCGAGATCGAAGCCTTTGATACCGGCCATCTCTGGTTTGCCAAGCAGTTGGTGAAAGAGGGTGTTCTGGAGCCGAATGCTCTGGTGCAACTGTGTATGGGCGTGCCTTGGGGCGCGCCGGATGATCTGAACACCTTCATGGCGATGGTGAACAACGTCCCTGATGACTGGACCTTCAGCGCCTTCTCGCTGGGTCGGAACGAGATGGCGTATGTGGCGGCCTCGGTTTTGGCGGGCGGAAATGTGCGTGTCGGGTTGGAAGATAATCTGTGGCTCGAGAAGGGTGTGTTGGCTGAGAACTGGCAGTTGGTCGAACGGGCCGGGTCGATCATCGAAAATATGGGCGCACGGGTGATTGGACCTGAAGAAGTGCGTGAGAAGTTAGGGCTGGTGAAACGGGCACCGGTGACGAAGTAGGTACAACACCAGGCCGCGACCGATCCTAGGAGGGTGCGAATGCGCCCTCCCGTGGGGAGGGTCGGGCGCGGCCGGGTTCGGGGTGCGAACCCGGCGGGAAATTTGGAGGACAGGGCAATGAAAACCGCAGCGATCATTGGTGGCGGAGTTATTGGCGGCGGCTGGGCCGCGCGGTTCTTGCTGAATGGCTGGGACGTGCGTGTGTTTGACCCGGACCCCGAGGCCGAGCGTAAAATCGGTGAGGTTCTGGACAATGCACGGCGCTCGTTGCCGGGGCTGAGCGATGTGCCGCTGCCACCTGAAGGCGCGCTGACGTTTCATGCGGACATTGCGGAGGCTGTTCGGGATGCCACTTGGATTCAAGAGAGCGTGCCAGAGCGGCTGGACCTTAAGCTGAAGGTTTACAAAAGCCTACAAGAGGCCTGTGATCCTGAGGCGATCATCGGCTCGTCGACCAGCGGGTTCAAACCCTCGGAATTGCAGGACGACGCCTTGCGCCCCGAGCAGATCGTGGTGACGCATCCGTTCAACCCGGTCTATCTGCTGCCATTGATCGAACTGGTGCCCACCGACAAGAACCCGCCCGAGATGGTTTCCAAGGCCAAGGATGTACTGACATCGGTCGGATTCTTCCCGCTGCATGTCAGAAAAGAGATCGACGCGCATATCGCGGATCGTTTCCTGGAGGCGGTCTGGCGCGAGGCGCTGTGGCTGGTCAAGGATGGTATCGCCACAACCGAAGAGATCGACGAGGCCATCCGCATGGGCTTTGGCATTCGCTGGGCGCAAATGGGACTATTCGAGACCTATCGCGTGGCAGGTGGCGAAGCTGGCATGCGGCACTTCATGGCGCAGTTTGGGCCCGCGCTGAAATGGCCTTGGACCAAACTGATGGATGTGCCCGAGTTCACAGATGAACTGGTCGATCTGATCGCAGATCAGTCGGATGCGCAATCCGGAATGCATTCGATCCGCGAGCTGGAACGTATCCGCGACAACAACCTTGTCGGCATGATGCGCTCGCTTAAGGCGCAAAATTACGGCGCGGGGGCCGTTCTAAACCAGCACGACGCGGCGCTGAAACCCGGTGCTTTGCCGACACTGGATCAGGCTGACCTGAGCCAGCCGATCCTGACCCTGTCGCGCGCGGTTCCTTTGGACTGGACCGACTATAACGGCCATATGAATGAGGCGAAGTATCTGGAGGCGTTTGCCGCCGCCACGGACCGCTTCATGGAAATCATCGGATGTGACATGGAGTACATCACCTCGGGCGGAAGCTACTTCACCGCCGAGAACCATATCCGGTATCTGGACGAAACCCATGCCGGAGCCCGGATCGAAGTGCGTACTCAGATGCTGTTGGGTCAAGGCAAGAAACTGCACGTGTTCCACAGCATGTATGAGGGCGACAAGCTTTTGGCGACGGGCGAGAGTTTCCTGTTGCATGTCGACCTTGAAACACGACGCCCCTCAGCACCTTCGGATCAGATCGAGGATGCGATGGCACGGATTACCCAGGCGCAAGCCGATCTGCCTTATCCCGAGGGGGCAGGTGCCGCGATCCGGAAACCCGTATGACGCAGCGGGTTCTGATCACGGCGGGTGCCTCGGGCGTCGGGCGCGCGATGGCCGAGGCGTTTGATGCCGCAGGGGCGCGGGTCTGGGTTGTCGATATCGACGATGCGGCGCTGAATAGCTGCCCGGAGAACTGGCAGACATGCAAAACCGATGTCTCGGATGAGGCGCAGGTGGCTGATTTGTTCGACCAGATTACCAAGGCGTGGGGCGGGCTGGATGTCCTCTGTGCTAACGCAGGTGTTGCCGGGCCAACGGCCTTGGTTGAGGATGTGTCTTTAAGTGATTGGAAAAATTGTCTTTCGGTCAATCTTGAAGGGGCGTTTTTGTGTTCGAAATACGCCGTTCCGATGCTCAAGAAACAAGCGCATGGGGCTGTTTTGATCACGTCATCGACGGCTGGACAGTATGGCTATCCGAACCGTTCGCCCTATGCTGCCGCGAAATGGGCCATGGTTGGATTGGGTAAGACGCTGGCGATGGAGCTTGGCCCGCACGGTATACGCTGTAACGTGATCTGCCCCGGTTCTGTCGAAGGTCCACGCATGGAAGGGGTCTTGCAGCGCGAGGCCGCCGCCAAGGGCATGACGCGCGATCAGGTCTACGAGGGCTATGCTTCGGGCACCTCGATGGGTCGTTTTGTTGAAGCGCGGGATATTGCTGATATGGCGGTATTTCTGGCCTCGGATGCGGCACGGCTGGTTTCGGGTCAGGTCATCGCCGTGGACGGACATACGGTCAATCCCGACCCGAAACTCTGACTTGGGTCAGCCTTGATTCGGGCCTCTGATCTGGCGGATCGTGCTGCGGACGGCTTGCCAGTCTTTGGCTTGCTGGGCGTTTCCGGCAGCTTCAGATTCGCGCATCTTTTGAGCGGCTTCCGCCTCGGCCCGGTCTCCATGAACCGAGTACAAGGCACGTGCATATTGCGCTGTTTTGAGTGCGTCCATTTCGGTCATCCTCCGTGGAATGTCTGAGGGTTCGCGCGGGTACTATACTACACGGCCAGTCGGATCGCACGATTGGGGGATTCCCTTAAGCGGTTGTCTGTTCAGCTTCGGCCCGCAATTCGCATAGATGCTGGGGGAAATGACGGGCGGTCATATCGGCTTCGCGGATCAGCGTGTCGAAATGGCGGGTAAACACCTCGATCCGGTCCCGGTCGCGGAACGCCATATAGTGGCTGCCGGCATAGAAGACGCACAACAGCGGGCCAAAGATCGTCACCGGTGCAGAATACAAGCGTTTTGCATCAAACAGATAGATCCGCAGACGCGGGTAGAGCTGTTCGCACAAGGCCAGAAGATGGTCGATCTGCTCCAGCCGAACTTCCAGCGGTAGGCCTTCGTAATAGCCTTCACCAAGGGCAAAGCTGCGGATTTCGAATAAGGGCATTGCGATCTCATAGTCCGATTGCGCACTGCGCATCCATGTTAGCCGATCCTCGGAGGCCCCAATTGCCTGATCCGCCGTGCGGCCCAGATGCGGGGCGTATTCCCATTCCAGCACGGCGCGGGTCTTGAGCATATCGGGCAGGGTGGCCGGGACATAGCGGATCTTGTAGCCCGCAGCCTCTTGATGCCATTGGAAAATCCGCTCATCCACCAATGCGCGCGGGGCCTCTGTCATGCTGAGGGACCCGGCCAACAGTTCCGCCGCGCTTTCGGGTCGGTCTGATAGGCTGAGAAGCCAATCGGCCGAAACCCCCAGTGCTGCTGCGCAGCCACCAATCACATGGGCATTGGGCAGGCGCGCGCCGTCATCCGCCAGCAGTTGCGAGACGGTAGACCGGTCCACGCCAATGCTGCGGGCCAGGGCGCTTTGGCTGGTTTGGCGGTCTTCCATCGCGCGGGCCAAGCGTAGGCGAAACTGCGCAGCGCGCACGCGTTTGTCGAGTTTTTCATCCATGTGTTTGAAAATATCACATTTGATGAATTTTGTTAATCATATTCAGAATTCCCAACAGGCCACCCCGTAGGTAACGCTTTTGTGAGAACAATAAAAACGGGGTCCGGAATGGAGACGCGGCAAAGGTCGGTCGTGAAGGCACTGATTTGGAATGCGTTGGGGTTGGCGGTCATGACTTTGGTTGGTCTGATTGCCACTGGGTCAGTGGCGGTTGGCGGTGCGTTGGCGCTGATCAATACGGCCATCGGTTTGACGCTGTATGTTGCCTATGAACGGGTCTGGGCTGGAATCGCGTGGGGCCGCAATGGCTGAACCAACACGGCCCCAATCGCCCGAATGGGGGACATTCGCCCTGATCTTAGCCTGTTACGCCGCATGGCTGGCCGGTCTGTTCTGGCTTGCGGCCTGGTCCCTATGGCTCGCCATCCCGGCCTTGGGTCTGGTTGCTGCCTTGCATTCCTCGCTGACGCATGAGGCGTTGCACGGGCACCCATTCCGCGCCAGATGGCTGAACGAGGCGCTGATGGCCCTGCCGCTGACTTTGTTCATCCCGTTCAACCGCTTCCGCGATCTGCATCTGGCGCATCATCAGGATGCCAACCTGACCGACCCCTATGACGACCCCGAAACGAACTATCTGGATCCGAAAGTTTGGGCGCGACTGTCGTGGTGGCAAAAGCGGCTGTTTGTGGCCAACAACACGCTTCTGGGCCGGATCGTGCTGGGCCCCGCAATCGGACAAGTGATGTTTCTACGCGATGAATGGCATGGGATGATCCGAGGGGATCGCGCGATTCTTCTGGCTTGGGCACTGCATATCCCCGGCGTCGCGGTTGTTTTGTGGGTGGTCGCGCAATCGGCGACGCCGATCTGGGCCTTTGTTCTATCAGCCTATATCGGGCTGGGTCTGGTCAAAATCCGGACCTTTCTGGAACACCGTGCGCATGAGAAATCTCGCGCTCGGACGGTGATTGTCGAAGACCGCGGGCTGCTAGCCTTTCTGTTTTTGAACAACAACCTGCACGTTGTTCATCACATGAACCCTTCGGCCCCATGGTACCGTCTGCCTGCACTCTATCAGGCAGGGAAAGACCGATATCAGGCTTGCAACGAAGCCTATGTCTATCGCTCATACGCGCAGATTTTCAAAGAATACTTCTGGCGGGCGAAAGATCCGGTGGCCCATCCGCTCTGGCCAAAGCCCTGATTCCACGACAGAAGGGGAGCCATGAGTTTATGGATTCCCGTCACCATCGCCGCCGCCTCATTCCAGACGGTGCGGTTCATGCTTCAAAAGTCGCTCAGCAGCGTGAAACTATCCGCCGCTGGTGCAACTTTTGCGCGGTTTGCCTATTCGATGCCGCTGGTGGTTCTGGGGCTGGCCGCAGCACTGTGGGTGACGCAAGCCGCAGTGCCACCGCTGACCGCCCAGTTCTGGCTGTTCGTTGCCATAGGTGGAACGGCGCAGATATTGGCGACGATCTGCGTAGTGGCCCTGTTTAAACAACGCAATTTCGCGGTTGGGATCACTTTCAAGAAAACCGAAGTGATTCAAACGGCAATCGTCGGATTTCTGATCCTTGGGGATAAGGTTTCAGCCGGGGCGCTTGGCGCAATCCTGTTGGGATTGTTGGCGGTTCTTTTGCTGTCCAAAACACCGGGCGGAGGCGGCACGTGGTGGCGCCATCTGACCAACCGTGCCTCGCAGCTTGGGCTTGGGTCCGGTGTGTTGTTTGCGTTCTCAGCCGTCAGCTATCGCGGCGCATCGTTGGAGCTTGGCGACATTGATGCATGGTTCCGTGCCCTGATCACTCTGGCAGCCGTGGTCACCTTCCAGTTTCTCAGCATGGGGCTGTGGCTGCTGTGGCGCGACCGGGCCGAATTGCTGGCAGTCTGGCAAACCCGATCCACAGGCGTATTCGTCGGGCTGACCAGCCTTGGCGGGTCGTTCTGCTGGTTTCTGGCGTTTACGTTGCAAAACGCGGCTTATGTCAAAGCACTCGGGCAGGTGGAGCTGATCCTCAGCCTTTTGGCCTCAATCCTGTTCTTCCGCGAGACCATCACCCGGCGCGAAATCGCCGGGATGGGATTGTTGGGCGCCTCAATACTGGCGCTGGTGCTGGCGATCTAGCTGGCGCGGCGTTCGTCGAAACTGAGCGCGATGAAGCTGGGCAGGTGGTCGCCCATGCCGACAATCTTGGGGCCATTGTCGTCCCGGCGACCACGACCCTTGGCGGGCTTGTCCTGTTTGCGCTCGTCCTTGCTGCGGTCGTATTTTCTATCGTCCGTGGGCTTGGCCTTTTTCTCAGGCTTGGCGGCCTCCGGCTTGGGATCTTCCTTAATCGGATTGTCGAGCCGGGGAATTTCCTTCTGGATCAACTTTTCAATCGCAACCAGAGCCTTTTCGTCCCGGCCTGAGCAGATCGTGATTGCCTTGCCTTCGCGCCCGGCGCGACCAGTGCGGCCGATCCGGTGCACGTAATCCTCGGGATGGCCGGGGACGTCGAAATTGAACACATGGCTGACGGCCGGAACGTCGAGGCCGCGTGCAGCGACGTCCGAGGCAACCAGCAGACGCAATGATCCGTCGCGAAACCCGTCCAGTGTTTTCATCCGCTGCGACTGATCCAGATCGCCATGGATAGCGGCGGCATCATAGCCGTATTTCTTCAGCGATTTCGCGCAGATATCGACATCTGTCTTCCGATTGCAGAATATGATCGCGTTGGTGCATTTTTCACCCTCGGCGTCGATCAGTGCGCGCAATAAGTTGCGTTTTTGGCTTGCTTCACGATCCCGGCGGCCACCTTTGAACATGACAACGCCCTGTTCGATCGTTTCGGATGCGGTCGCTTGGCGCGCAACCTCGACCCGGGCGGGGGCCGATAGGAACGTGTCGGTGATGCGTTCAATCTCGGAGGCCATGGTGGCCGAAAAGAACAACGTCTGGCGGGTGAACGGCGTGAGCGAGAAGATGCGTTCGATATCGGGGATGAACCCCATATCCAGCATCCGGTCGGCCTCATCCACGACCATGATCTGAACGCCGGTCAGCAGCAGCTTGCCGCGTTCGAAATGGTCCAGTAGACGGCCCGGCGTCGCGATCAGAACGTCTACGCCGCGGTCAATCAGCGCCTCTTGCTCTTTGAAGCTGACACCACCGATCAACAGCGCTTTGGTCAGCTTCAGATGCTTGGTGTAAGTGTCGAAATTCTCGGCCACCTGCGCGGCCAATTCGCGCGTCGGACACAGCACTAGTGACCGTGGCATCCGCGCGCGGGCGCGACCACGGGCCAGCAATGTGATCATAGGCAGCGTGAAGCTGGCGGTTTTACCCGTGCCGGTTTGCGCGATCCCCAGAACGTCGCGTCCTTCGAGCGCAGGTGGAATCGCGCCCTCTTGGATCGGGGTGGGGGTTTCATATCCAGCTTCCTCAATGGCTTTGAGGACCTTGGGGTTCAGGTTCAGTTCGTTAAACTTTGTCATGTATGTCCGGTTCATGCGGACACTAGACCTGGCCCGCGCGTCTGAAAAGTGCCGGGCCCGGATGGCCATGCGCTTTTTGCGCATTTCGGCTTGGGCGCGGACATAACAAAAAGGTAGGTCAGGGTCAAACAAAGACCAGCCTGTCACACATGCAAGGCGTCAATGCGGGATTCTACGCAACAATTCAGCCACTTCCGGGGAAATGTTCTGCGATTTTCTGGCTCAGGTTCAATGGCCTGTGCCGGATCAGGCCGTAACGTTCCAACCGCGTGCGCACGTCAGGGTCCTGACCGCTGATCTCGGCATAGAAGGCGCGCAGACCGTCCATGCCTTGTTCATCCTTGATCCAGCTGAACAACTCATTCTTGTTCAAGCCACCTTTTTCGCGCGGCACGTTGGGCGACATGCCGGGCTGATAAGACCCTCTGGTCATCCGAAATTCATAGTGCGCGATCCAGTGTTCCCAATCCGGTGCGTGACGGTGGCAGAGTTCAAACTGAGGCTGTTCGTGCTTGCAGGGTAGTAGTTTCTTGTTCTGAAACAGGTTGTGTATCCGAAAGCTGAGGTTTTCCAGCCCTGTACGCACGATCAACTTTCCCTGCACATGACTCAGGAACCCGCCCAGCACAAAGGCGCCGTATGTTGGGTAGATCTCTTGCACAAGCGCCTCGCGGGTGGGGCTTTTAGGGATATGCGCCTTATACAGGTCATCACCGCCTGATATCGCCTCTGACGGCCGCACGCGGACCGCCGGGATATCTTGCGGGACTGTAGCCAGCACATCCGCGACGGGCTCTGACGTCCACAAAAACTCATCCACATCGATATGGGCCATCCAGTCCAAATCCGCACGTCGATAGGTATGGGTCGCGATAAAGGTCTGGCGAATCTGGTGCTTATCCGGGCGTCCGCGCGTGCGTTTTGACCAGAATGCCTCATCGCACGATTGCACCTGCACCTTGGGATGCTGGCTGAGCGCCTGAAAGGCAACCGGGTTCGGCTCGTCCAGAAATACATAAAGCCGGTCGACCCCCAGATCGAGGTGATGCGCCGCAAAGCCGAGGATATCCTCGGCCCGGCCACGGACCATCGAGACAATGCCCCAACGGGTCATGTGCGGGACCGCAGCGTCGCGCGCCGGTTGCGCATGTGTTTTAACCGGCGAAACACGGTGCCGGGATCGGCGTTTAACGTGCTAAACAAATGATCGGCAAGGGGCGCGATTGTAGGGTCATTCAGGGCCTTGGTCCAAACCGGCGCCATCAGATTGGTATCCAGCCCGCCAGAATCCAGCGAGAAGGATTTCATCTGCAGGGGTAAGGGTTTGTGGACCTTGTTGCGCGATCCATAGGGGGTTTCTGGCGCCGTGCCGGAAAACAGGCGTTCGTATTCGTAAATCTTCATCAATCCAAACAACATGCGCAGAGCTTGCCCGACTTCGCGCTGTGTTGGGGTCTGGCCGTGATCGGCAAAGGTCTGGACCGAGGAAACCAGCCAGCGCAGGTCCAGCACAGACAGAAGATGTGCGGACTGTTCAGCCCAGAGCCGCTGAAAAAGATCCGGGGCGTGGCGTGGAAATGACCGTTTGCGCAGATTTGCAACCAGTTGCGCGTTCAGAAAGGCAAGCTCAGACTGTCCGATGAACTCTTCGGCGATTTTCACCCGCTTACGATCCCATGAGGTCTGAATATCCAAGGGTGGCAGTTCCGTTGCGCTTGGCGGAACGGTTTGTGCGGCCAGTGCCTCAAGGTCTGCCTCCGGCGGGGGCAGCGAGTTCGCGCCGAATTCGAACGGGGTACGGCGCTTGTCATAGCCATCCAGCATATCGGGCAGTCCGCGGGGAAAGGTCAGATCGTCATCGCTCATGCCCGCAAGATTGCACAGCCTGAGTCTGCTGTGCAATCAACCCTTTCCCTTAAACCATCATCTCCTTGGTGGCCGTCAGGTTCAGCGCCGGATAGTCGCGCACGACGCGGTCGATATCCCATTGAAGACGCGTCAGATAGACGATGTCGCCATCATGGTCATGGGCGATGTGCTGCTTGTTGGCGTTGACGAATTTCTCGACCTCAAGTTTCTCACCGCTGACCCAACGGGCCGAGGTGAACTGAGACGCTTCGAACCGCACTGGCAGGCCGTACTCCATCTCAATCCGGCTGGCCAGCACTTCGAACTGCAGCGCGCCGACCACGCCCACGATAAAGCCCGATCCGATCGAGGGTTTGAACACCTTGGCCGCGCCTTCTTCGGCAAACTGCATCAGGGCTTTTTCCAGATGCTTGGCCTTCATCGGATCGCCCGGACGGACGGTCTGCAACAGTTCCGGCGCGAAAGAGGGGATGCCGGTCACGCGGATCGCTTCGCCTTCGGTCAGCGTATCGCCAATGCGCAGCTGTCCGTGGTTCGGGATGCCGATAATATCGCCGGCCCAGGCTTCTTCGGCCAGTTCCCGGTCGGAGGCCAGGAACAGAACCGGGTTCGAGATTGCGATAGGCTTTTTCGACCGCACATGGGTCAATTTCATACCGCGCTTGAAGTGCCCCGAGGCCATGCGCACAAAGGCCACACGGTCGCGGTGCTTGGGGTCCATATTGGCCTGTACCTTGAAAACAAACCCGGCGACTTTCTTTTCATCGGGTGCGATCTGGCGCGGTTCAGCGGATTGAACCTGCGGCTGCGGGCCATAAGCGCCGATGCCTTCCATCAATTCCTTCACACCGAACGAATTGATGGCCGAACCGAACCAGATCGGGGTCATATGGCCTTCCAGAACGGCCTGCGGGTCCAGCGCGGGCAGCAGTTCTCGCGCCATCTCGACCTCTTCCAGCAGTTTCTCCAGCAGATGTTCGGGCACGTGCTCGGCCAGCTTGGGATCATCCAGCCCGTCGATCTGGATGCTTTCAGCCACTTTGTTACGATCTGCGCGGTCCATCAGTTCCAGCCGGTCGCGCAGCATATCATAGCAGCCGATGAAATCCCGACCCACGCCAATCGGCCAGGCGGCGGGCGTGACGTCGATGGCCAGCATTTCCTGAATTTCGTCGATGATCTCGAACGTATCGCGGCTTTCGCGGTCCATCTTGTTACAGAAGGTCAGGATCGGCAGATCGCGCAGGCGGCAGACCTCGAACAGTTTCTGCGTCTGGCTTTCCACACCTTTTGCACCGTCAATCACCATCACGGCGGCATCCACCGCGGTCAGCGTGCGATAGGTATCTTCCGAGAAATCGCTGTGACCAGGGGTGTCCACCAGATTGAACCGGAAATTCCCATAGTCGAACGACATCGCCGAGGCGGACACCGAGATGCCGCGATCTTTCTCCATTTGCATGAAGTCCGACCGCGTGCGCCGCGCCTCACCCTTGGCGCGCACCTGTCCCGCCATCTGGATCGCACCGCCGTACAGAAGGAACTTCTCGGTCAGCGTCGTTTTGCCCGCATCGGGGTGCGAGATGATGGCGAATGTCCGACGACGAGCGATCTCGGGCGGCAGGGTAGGTTGGTTCGAGGCGGTATCAAGCATAAGCGCGCGTATAGGCGGGGAAACCCGCCGAGGCAAGACAAACGGGGTGGTGCGAATCGGCTGCTTGTGGCAAAAAGAACAAATAGTGAACAAAATGATGGAGCTGAGCGATGAATTTGAAAGATATTGCTGACGAACTGGTTGCAGGCTGCCGAGAGAACAGGGCTAAGGAAAACCTGACCAAGCTTTATGCGCCTGATGCCGTATCCGTCGAAGCACAAGATATGCAAGGCATGGGCCGCGAAACGCAGGGCCTCGATGGCATTGGCGGCAAGCATGACTGGTGGGAAAACGCCCACGAGGTGTCGGGCGCGTCAGTGAGCGATCCATTCCTGCATGGTGAAGACCGTTTTGCCGTAGTCTTCGAAGTCCAGGGCAAAGTAAAGGAAACCGATGAAAGCTTCGATATGCGTGAAGTGGCGATTTATCACGTTGCGAATGGAAAAATCGTGAGGGAGGAGTTTTTCTACTGACGATGGGCGACATTTCTGATCTGTTGATGCCGAACTTCATTGTTGCGTGCGCTAGCCTGTTGGCTAAACAGATCAGATCATCGAGGACCGAGCCTGGAAATGAGCAGTGTTTTCAATAAACTGGCAATGGCATTCATGGCGGTTATCATATTAGTTGCCCATCAATCGGATGTTGTGCTTGCCCATCCGGGTCACGGCCCTCCGGACCGTCCGGGTTTATCGCGCGATGGCTCGACTTCGGCGGGGTCTCAGCGGGATGGAAGCGACCGTGATAGGCTGATGACTAAGGCTCAGCGTCTTTCGGCGGATGCCGATGATCTGGTGAAGAAAAGCACCCTGCTGCAACGCCGTATCGCGACGGTCGATGCCCGAGTTTCGAAATCTGTACACGCCCTGCAAAGCACCGGAGAGCTTAGGGACTCAGCGCGCAAACAGATTTTGCGGTCGGTGCGCTCAGCTCGTCGGGCGACTGAGCAACTGATCAGTGAATTGGGTTTGTTTCTGAAAGTATACTCGACAGATCTGACGCCAGATGTGCGCAATAGTCTGGATATGCGCCTTGCGCATCTGAATACCCGCGAGACTTATCTTGCCGATCATGAAGCGAAGCTGGCTGACGTTGATGCATGTAGCAGTACGCAGTGTGCGGAGGTTGTGCAAAATCTGTATCAGCAGGGTGATTGGACAGGCGAGAGCGCTGAACTCAACGCATTGTCTGAGATACTGAAATCGCTTGAAAAAGCGTGAGCTTTTCGCGCTGAATCTATGTGACACCGCTGGTCGATGCGAAAAGGGGAAGTGAATGGACCTGGGAATTCGAGGAAAACGTGCTTTGGTGTGCGCCAGCAGCAAGGGGCTGGGCCTGGGATGCGCCGAGGCGCTGGCCGAGGCCGGTGTCGATCTGGTGATGAATGCGCGTGGGGTTGATGCGCTGGAGGCCGAAGCTGCGCGGTTGCGTTCTGCATATGGCGTTGATGTGCAGGCCGTCGCCTGTGATGTGACCTCCGCGGAGGGGCAGGCTCAGGTGATCGACACGGCGCAAGGCGTTGATATTCTGGTCAACAATGCCGGGGGTCCTCCGCCCGGTATGTGGTCGGATTGGGACCGCGATGATTTCATCAAGGCGCTGGATGCGAATATGCTGACGCCGATTGCCTTCATGAAAGCGCTGTTGCCTGCGATGATGGACAAAGGCTGGGGCAGGGTGGTTAATATCACCTCGCAATCCGTGCGCGCACCGATTGCCGTGCTTGGCCTGTCGAATGCGGCGCGTACTGGTCTAACCGGTTACGTGGCGGGAACGGCGCGGCAGGTGGCTCCTCATGGGGTCAACATCAACAACCTGCTGCCGGGTATTCATGCAACCGACCGGGCGGACTCGCTCGATAGTGGTGTGGCGGCACAACAGAGCATTTCGATCGACGAAGCGCGGGCTGCGCGGGCCGCAACAATCCCAGCGCGCCGGTATGGTACCCGGGCCGAGTTTGGGGCCACCTGCGCCTTTCTGTGCTCGCAACAGGCCGGGTTTATCGTTGGGCAGAACATCCTGTTGGATGGTGGTGCAACCAATTTGACGATGTAGCCATGTCACAAGGATATTCCCTGAAAGATCAGCTGTTTAATGATGAGAAAACCCGGTATCTGGCCGGGCTTTTTGCCCAGGCGGACCCGTCTTTTGATGCGGATGCCTTTCATGGGCAGGTGATGTCTCGCCTCACCGAGCTGGAGCTGAAAGAGCGCATGACTTGGATTGCAGATTGTCTGCAATCGGCCCTGCCGGGTACACTGCCCGAGGTCGCGCCCGTGATCCTGCGCGCGCTGCCACCGCCTTTGGACCCGACCAAAACGGATGATGATTTCGGGGATTTCATCTTTGCACCGCTCGGCGAATGGGTGGTCGCGATTGGGCTGGACGCGCCGGAGGATGCTCTGGATCTGTTTGAGGAACTAACCCAAAGGTTTTCAATGGAATGGGCGATCCGTCCGTTTCTGAACCGTTGGCCCGATCTGGTTCTGAACCGGATGCAGGACTGGTGCGCGCATGACAGCTATCATGTCCGCCGATTGGTCAGCGAAGGCACGCGGCCACGCCTACCTTGGGGGCAGGCGATTGGGTTGGAGCTGAATGATCCTATGCCTTTGCTTGATCGGTTGCATGGCGACAAAACACGCTATGTCACCCGCTCGGTTGCCAACCATCTGAACGATATCTCAAAGAAACAGCCCGATCTGGTTCTGGCGCAGCTCAAGGCCTGGCAAGGGGCGGGCAGGCAGAACGCGGATGAGCTGGACTGGATGATCGGACACACGCTGCGTGGCCTTGTAAAGGCTGGACATCCGGGCGCGATGGCCATGCTGGGCTATGATCCTGACGCCGAACTGGCCATTGGTATCGAGCTCTTGGCAGAGGCCCGGATTGGAGAAGCGCTGGAGTTTTTAGTAGACATGAAGGGTCAGGGCGCGCAGCCGGTTCTTGTGGATTATATTATTCACTTTCAAAGGCCTGGAGGGAAGACCTCAGCCAAGGTGCACAAGCTGAAACAAGCTGCGCTGAAGGACGGGGCGTTGCGTTTGGAAAAGCGTCACAAGCTCAAGGCCAACGCCAGCACGTTCCAGCTTGTTCCCGGTGCACATCGGCTTGAGATTCAGGTGAATGGCAAGGTGCGGGCGGGTGTTGATTTCGACCTGCTGGGCTGAGATATCGCACAGTTTTGTCAAATTGGGCCGGGTGAATTGCCCGGTCCGAAAAGTTGCACTAGCTGCTAAGCAGATATCGAACAGAGGACATCCGCGATGAATCATGAATCGGTGCAGAACTACTATGGCGAAGTGCTGCAAAGCAGTGCGGATTTGCAGACCAATGCCTGCTGCACCCCCGATGACATGCCGGATCATCTGAAGAAAATCCTATCGAAACTGCACGATGAAGTGCTGACCCGCTACTACGGCTGCGGCCTGATCGCGCCGCTTGACCTTGAAGGGATGAGCATCCTTGATCTGGGTTGTGGTGCTGGCCGGGATGTTTATGCCCTGTCGGCGATGGTGGGTGAGAGCGGACGCGTCGTCGGCGTCGATATGACCCAGGAACAGCTGGAAGTAGCTCGCGCGCATCAGGACTACCACGCCAAGGTCTTTGGCTATGCCACCAGCAATGTTGAATTCCACCACGGCTATATCGAAAAACTGGATAAGTTGGATCTGGAACCGGGTTCTTTCGATATCATCGTGTCGAACTGCGTGATCAATCTGGCGACTGATAAAGAGGCCGTATTACGCGGCGCGCATAGGCTGCTGAAAGAAGGTGGCGAGATGTATTTCTCGGACGTTTATGCAGACCGCCGTATCCCACAAGCAATGGCCGAGGATGAGGTTCTGTATGGTGAATGCCTCTCTGGCGCTTTGTACTGGAACGACTTTCTGTCGATATCGCGTAAGGCGGGCTTTGGTGATCCGCGCCGCGTGACACATCGGCCCCTGACCATCGAAAACCCGGTGCTCGAAGAACGCGTCGCCCCGTTGAACTTCCTGTCGGCCACATATCGTTTGTTCAAGCTGCCCGCGCTGGAGCCCGCCTGCGAAGATTACGGTCAGGCCGTGATCTACAAAGGCACCATCCCCAACGCGCCCCATCTGTTCGAACTGGATGACCATCACGCCATTGAAACTGGCAAGGTCTTCCCGGTTTGTGGCAACACATGGATGATGCTGAAAGACACCCGTTTTGCCCGCCATTTCGACTTTATCGGCGATTTCTCGACCCATTATGGCATTTTCGAAGGCTGTGGCGGCGAAAGCCCGTTTGAAGCAACCGGTGCTGCACCCGCGTCCGGCGGCTGCTGCTGATCCCTTGCGCCCAAGGGGCGGGGTTGCTATCCCCGCCCAAGCCCGATGGTTTTGATCGGGAAAGGTTACGGGGTCATCGGTGACAGCAGAGGCAACTCCACCACGTTTGGAAATTCGCAACATGACCCGCCGGTTCGACGGGCGGGTTGTGGTGGATGACGTCTCGCTCAGCGTACAGGCGGGGCAGGTTACGTGTCTGCTTGGGCCGTCCGGTTGCGGCAAATCAACCACGCTGCGGATGATTGCCGGGGTCGAGATGCAGGATTCCGGCGAAATCTACGTCGATGGCAAGCTGATCTGCGATACCGTGTTTCGGGTGCCACCGGAACGGCGCGAAATTGGCCTAATGTTTCAGGACTTTGCGCTGTTTCCGCATCTGAGCGTCGCCAATAATGTGGCCTTTGGCCTGACCGGCAGCAAAGACCAGAAACGCGCCCGGGTCGAAGAGCTGCTGCGCAAAGTTGATCTGATGCGCTTTATCGATGGCTACCCGCATCAGCTGTCAGGGGGGGAGCAGCAACGGGTTGCCTTGGCCCGTGCGCTGGCGCCGCGCCCCCGGATCATGCTGATGGACGAGCCGTTTTCGGGGCTCGACAATCGGTTGCGCGACGGTATCCGGGATGAAACGCTGGCGATCCTGAAAGAGGAAGACGCCGCGGTATTGCTGGTCACACATGAGCCCGAAGAAGCAATGCGGATGGCGGATGAGATTGCCCTGATGCGCCGGGGCAAGATCGTGCAACAAGGTGCGCCCTACAACGTTTACACCCGGCCCGCGGATAAAGAGGCGGTGGCCTTCTTTAGCGATGTCAATGTCTTGCGGTCCAATGTGAACGGCGCCCTGGCAGAAACACCGTTTGGCCAGTTCTTGGCCCCCGGCATTCCGGATGGCACTGAGGTCGAGATCGTGTTTCGCCCGCAGCACATCAAGCTGGATTTCGACCGCAATGGCAAAGGCCCATCGCCCACGCCCACCGAAGGGGTTGCCGCGCGCGGCGTTGTTGAACGTGCCCGCTTTTTAGGCAATGAAAGCCTGGTCGAGTTTCGCATGGATTACGACGGTTCGATCCTCAAAACTACGGTGCCCAATGTATTTGTCCCCAATCCGGGGCGGGTTATGTGGCTGACGATCCGCCGCGATCGCTGCTTCGTTTTCCCTCTCTGACGCTCAGTTTCCGCCAAAGTGGTGCGCGAAAGCCTCAGAATGCGTGCGCGCCTTGCTTGCCGCAACGCAAGGGCCCGTCTATCAAGGGCCAAACGTGGGGATTATCGGGCAGATGCGTATACTTCTAACCAATGATGACGGGATCAACGCGCCGGGTCTGACGGTGCTTGAAGCGATTGCTGCCGAAGTGGCAGGGCCAGATGGCGAGGTCTGGGTCGTGGCCCCGGCATTCGAACAATCCGGCGTCGGACATTGCATCAGCTATACGCATCCGACCATGGTGGCCAAGCTGGGCGAGCGTCGCTATGCCGCCGAAGGCTCGCCTGCGGATTGCGTATTGGCCGGTCTGCACGACGTGATGAAAGACGCGCCGCCTGATCTGGTGCTATCTGGCGTCAACCGGGGCAATAACTCGGCCGAGAATACCGTCTATTCCGGCACAATCGGCGGCGCGATGGAGGCGGCGTTGCAGGGTGTACCCGCGATTGCTTTGTCGCAATACTATGGCCCGCGCAACCGGGATCTGGCCGATCCGTTTGAGGCCGCCGTACGACACGGCACCGATGTGGTGCGCAAGATATTGGCGGCCAACCCCGCGGATCAGACGGATTACCGGTTGTTTTACAATGTGAATTTCCCGCCCGTTCCTGCGGATGAGGTTCTGGGTGTTCAGGTCTGTGCCCAAGGGTTCAGACGCGAGACACGCCATACGGTTGAGCCACAGACATCACCTTCGGGTCGGCGTTTTCTGTGGGTCCGGGGTGGGCCGCAGGACAAACCGACCGAACCGGGCACCGATGCGGCGGCCAATCTGGCCGGATATATCTCAGTCACGCCGATGCGGGCGGATCTGACGGCCTATGATGCGCTAGAGGCGTTGAAGTCGATCGAATGAGCGGACTGGACCCGGAAACCGTCATGCAATTCCTGTTTGCCCTGCGCAAACGGGGGGTGACGGATGCGCGTGTGCTGGCCGCGATGGAGCAGGTGGATCGGGGCCGCTTTGTCACCGGGCTGTTCGCGGATCGTGCCTATGAGGATATGCCACTGCCCATCGCCTGTGGGCAAACGATCAGCCAGCCCTCGGTCGTGGGGCTGATGACGCAGGCGTTGGACGTGCGCCCACGCGATACGGTTCTGGAGGTTGGGACAGGCTCGGGTTATCAGGCGGCGGTTCTGTCGAAACTGGCCCGACGGGTCTATACGGTTGAACGCCACAGACGTTTGGTGAATGAAACCGGCCAGCTATTTCGCGAGATGGGATTGACTAATGTGACCGCGATGCTGTCGGACGGATCCTTTGGTTTGCCGGAACAAGCCCCGTTTGATCGGATCATTGTGACAGCCGCGGCAGAGGACCCTCCGGGACCGCTCTTGGCGCAGCTCAAAATCGGGGGTATTATGGTGCTACCCGTAGGACAGTCGGATGCGGTGCAGCAGTTGATCAAGGTCACGCGCACCGAGGATGGTCTGGACTATAACGAATTGTCGTCCGTCCGTTTCGTACCCCTGCTTGAGGGGCTCGGGAAGGATGAGACATAACAGGTATTGAAAGTTTGGTCACCGGAACCCCGGAAAACAGGGGCAGGTGTTGAGGGCAAACGTGATGAGAGCAGTTTCCAAATCGGCAATGCGCCGTTGTGCGACCGGGGTGGCGGCACTGGCCATATTGGCCGGGTGCGAAGGACCACTGGACTATGACCTGCGCGGTCAGATTGGCGGGTTTTCGACCACAGGGGCGGCGCAATCCGCCACCGCCAGTCGCCCGACGCCCGATGCGCGTGGTGTCATCACCTATCCGAATTATCAGGTGGCCGTAGCACGGCGCGGCGATACCGTCCGTGATGTGGCTGCCCGAGTTGGGCTGCCAGAGGGTGAGCTGTCACGGTTCAACGGCCTGCAAACCACCGACACGCTGCGCGAGGGTGAGATCCTCGCGCTGCCGCGTTCGGTGGGTGCGGCCAGCGGGGTCGACATCGCCTCGATCGCCGGGTCCGCCATCGATCAGGCCCCCGCAACGGGCGGCGTGCAGACCACGACACTGGAACCTGCAAAACCGGCGGCAGCCCCGGCACCAACGCCGACCGGGCCCGAACCAATTCAGCATAAGGTGAAGCGGGGCGAGACGGCCTATACGATTTCGCGTCTGTACCAAGTACCTGTTGAATCGCTGGCCGAGTGGAACGGGTTGGGTCCGGATTTCGCAATCCGCGAGGGTCAGTACCTTCTTATTCCGGTCAAGAACCAGCCAGCTCCTCGCGGGGCCGCTCCGGCAGCGCCAGCGGCGGGTGCGACCAATGTTACGCAGCCAGGAGAAGGCTCCCCAACACCAACGCCCCCGAGCGCCACGCAACCCTTGCCGGACGAACAGGTCGAACCCCGCAGCGAAGCACCGGAGGCCCCTGATGTAACAGCAGAGGCCCCCAGCAACGCAAGCCGCTCCGCATTGGCCTTGCCGGTGACGGGCAAAACCATTCGGACCTATGAGAAGGGCAAGAACGAGGGCATCGACATCGCAGCTGCGCCGGGCACACCTGTGAAGGCCGCCGATGCCGGAACCGTTGCCGCGATCACTGCGGATGCGGATCAGGTGCCGATCATTGTGGTCAAGCACAAAAACGACTTGCTGACCGTCTATGCCAATGTCGACGATATCACGGTTAAGAAAGGTGATCGGGTCAAGCGTGGACAGCAGATTGCCGCGTTGCGGGGTGGGGATAATGCTTATGTGCATTTCGAGGTCCGCAAAGGGTTCGAGTCGGTCGACCCAGAGCCCTATCTGCAGTGAATCAAATGGCCTGTACCGGGCCATGCCTCCGGCGGGGATATTTTTAGCCAGATGAAGCTGGGATCACGCCTGGGGGTCGTAGTCACTAAGCCGTTTGCCGGGTTCATCCGTGAAAAGTTCGGGCTGGGGCGTGACCGTTTTGATCAGGTCAATACGGAAAACGCGAAAGCCATCGCGCAGCTCGCACCAGGCGGTCAATGTCCAAACGCGGCCCCAGTATTCCATATGGAGGGGGCGGATCGTGCGGTCGGTCAACGTGCCGTCGATACGGCGATAGGACAGGTGCAGTTTCTGACGTGATTTGATCGCAGCACGGATTGGGGCCATATGGGCCAAACCGCGCGCGGCATCGGCGAAGGGGTAGACAGCGAATTTCCAGGCATCTGCCTCGGCTACGACTTGTGTAGGCAGGACCGCGTCGATCTTCTCGGCAAGGGACTCGGCTGCTGCCTTGAGATCCGGGTCGGCGGCTTCGGCGACGATGGCCATGCCAAGATTCAGCGCCTCCAGTTCGGACGGGGTCAGGTTCAAGGGGGGCAGGGTGATCTGCTCACGCACCATATAGCCCACGCCGCGCTCTCCCTCGACAGGAACGCCAGAAGCCACCAGCGTGTCCATATCGCGGTAGATCGTGCGGACCGACACCTCAAGCCGGTCCGCGATGTCCTGCGCACGGTGCAGTTTGCCGTCGCGCAGGATCTGGATGATATCGAACAGGCGATCAGTGCGGCGCATGGCGCGCCATTCTGACCGCGACTAGGCGGTCATGTTCCATAGTACATTCTCATGCCGCATCTGTAGGCTGTCTGGGTTGATGGCTGCCATCAGGGCGGGGGCAAAGTCCTGTTCCGGGAATTGCGCAGCAGCGTTTTGCGCCGCCTGCATATCCTGCCAGACCACATAGTCGGTCCAGCGCCCGTCCTCGCCCTGGCTGAGCTGGCGATGGGCAAATCCGGGGGCGGTGCGTACAAAGGCTTCGGTGGATTGGCTGAGCGCGACAAACGCCTCGGGCGAGGTGCCGTCGTTCAAGGTGAAAGTAACGATTTCTGCGACATGGGTCATGTGAGTCTCCGTTGACCAGGTTGCGATATCGCTGTTGTAGTCACATACAACTGACATATACCTGTCAGTTGTGAAAGGCGAGCCTTGTAAAATCGTATGTTTGGACCGGATTTTGGAGGCGCTACCGTGAAAGCCCCCTTTTTGTGATGGGGGTTTGGGGCGTAAACACGAGACCAGATCATATTCCCGGCGTGCTGCGCCGACGTCAAAGGAGAAGAAACATGCTCAATAATATCGGCCTTCCCGGCCTTCTGCTGATTGCTGTTGTGGTGCTGGTGCTGTTTGGTCGTGGCAAGATCAGTTCGCTGATGGGCGAAGTTGGCAAAGGCATCACGTCGTTCAAGAAAGGCGTCAAGGAAGGCGCAGACGAGCTGGAGCAGGATGCAGCCGAAGTTGCCAAGGACGTCACACCGGAAACCGAAAAAGACAAGGTCTAAGCGCAGATGTTTGATCTGGGCTGGACCGAGCTTCTGGTCATCGGCATCGTTGCGCTGATCGTTGTAGGTCCCAAGGACCTGCCCGTGTTGTTTCGCAATGTTGGCCGCTGGGTTGGCAAGGCCCGCGGTATGGCGCGCGAGTTCAGCAGTGCGATGAACGAAGCTGCGGACCAGGCAGGCGTGAACGAGATCAAAAAGGGTTTGAATGCGGCCGCCAATCCGGTGAATACCGCAATGGATGGCGTGAAACAGGCGGCTCAGGATCTGGGTAAGAGCATCGATCCCACCAAGTTCGATCCTGAGAGCGAGACGGGCAAGTTGGCCGCTGAACGGGCCGAACAAGCCAAGAAGATTCAGGCAACAAGCGCGCGCGCGACGGCCGAGCGCAAAGCCAAAGAAGCCGCAGATGCTTTGGCCAAGGCCGAAGAGGCCGAAGCCGCTTTGAACACTGAAGGCAAAACATGAGCAAGACCGACGAAATCGAAGACAGCTCAGCCCCATTGATCGAACATTTGGCCGAGCTTCGCACGCGTCTGATCCACTGCGTTGTGGCGTTTCTGATCGGTATGATCATCTGCTTCACGGTGGCCACGCCGATCTTCAATTTCCTGACGCACCCGTTGTGTGAGGTGCTGAATGAGCGGGGACAAGATTGCGGGCTGATTTTTATCTCGCCGCAAGAAGGCTTCTTTGTTGCCATCAAGGTTTCGCTGTTGGGCGGGTTCATCCTGGCCTTTCCCTATATCGGAATGCAGATGTGGCGGTTCGTTGCTCCTGGGCTCTACCGAACCGAAAAGAACGCGTTTTTGCCGTTCATGATCGCGTCGCCGTTCATGTTTCTATTGGGCGCGAGCTTTGCTTTTTATGTCGTAACGCCCTTGGCGTATGATTTCTTTCTAGGCTTCCAGCAGTTCGGAGCCGAGGGCGAGGTGGTAACCGATGGAGCGACAGCCGCACCGCTCAGCGTGGTGTTCCAGGGCTCGGCGCAGGAATACCTGAACCTGACGATCAAGTTCATCGTGGCCTTCGGTCTCTGCTTCCAGCTGCCCGTGTTGCTGACCTTGATGGGCAAAGCCGGATTGGTCAGCGCCGAAGGGCTTGGCTCCGTCCGCAAATATGCGGTCGTCGCAATCTTGGTACTCGCGGCGCTGGTCACGCCTCCCGACGTGATCACTCAGGTCATCCTGTTCGTCGTGGTCTATGGCCTCTACGAGATATCGATCTTCCTTGTCGCCCGTGTCGAGAAGAAGCGCGAAGAACAGCTGCGCGCCGATGGCTACTATGATGACGAGGCTGATGCGGATGAGGAGATCATTCAGGAGGAAGACGGCAAATAACCCGCTCTGAAGACAAAGATAGGCGCGCCGGGTTCGGCGCGCCTTTTTCGTTTGAGGCCCTTGTTGCATCGCCCGGATCATGGTTTGACAGCGCCACATCAAGATCCGGAGGCCCCGATGGATGACCAAGCCCTGAACCGTATCGCCGACGCGCTGGACCGCATGGCCCCTGCGCCCTTGGCTGCCCCGGACTTCAACGCGGCCCCCGCCTTTGTCTGGCATGTCGGCCCGGATCGGTTAGAGCCTGTCACACAGGTCAACCGGGTCGATCTGGACCTGTTGGTGGGGATCAACCGCTCACGCGATACGTTGCTGGACAATACCCGTCGCTTTGCCGAAGGCTATAAAGCCAATAACGCGCTGCTCTGGGGCGCGCGCGGGATGGGGAAATCCAGTCTTGTGAAGGCCGTGCATGGCACACTTCAGGGCGGTCATCCGAACCTGAAACTGGTCGAATTGCAGCGTGAAGACATGGGCTCGGTCGCGCGCTTGCTGAACCACCTGCGCGCGGCGCCGCACCGGTTCATCCTGTTCTGCGATGACCTGTCGTTCAGCCACGATGACCAGCACTATAAGTCGCTTAAGGCCGTGCTGGATGGCGGTATTGAAGGCCGTCCTGAAAACGTAGTGTTTTACGCCACTTCAAACCGCCGCCACTTGATGCCGCGGGATATGATTGAAAACGAACGTTCCAGCGCCATTAACCCATCGGAAGCAGTCGAAGAAAAGGTCTCCCTTTCTGACCGGTTCGGTCTGTGGCTGGGCTTCCACCCATGCGATCAGGATGAATACCTGGCCATGATCGACCGCTACTGCGGTGCCTACGGGGTTTCAGTCGACCCGGAAACCCTACGTGCCGAAGCCATCGAATGGCAGGCCACCCGAGGCGCGCGCTCGGGCCGCGTCGCCTGGCAATTCTTCGTCGATCTGGCAGGGCGCACCGGCGTCAACATAGCCTGATCCCAGCTTCATCTGGCTAAAAATATCCCCGCCGGAGGCATGGCCCAGAACGGGCCATTCTCTTAAAGCAGCGCCACAATCCGCGCAGCCTCATCCGAGGTGCTGGTCAAAGCATCCCGATCTTCGCCGGGATGGAACCGGGCCCGTACGGCGGTGGGCATCGGCGCGGGTTCCACGATAGAAACGCGCGGCCCGGTGCGTTCGGTCTCGACCTGCCAACTGCGGGCCAGCGCCATTTGCGCGGCTTTGGTGGCGCCATAGATGCCATAGAACTTCTCGCCTGCTTTGGGGTCATCAAAGAACACCGCATGACCCGCCTCGCCCAGCAAAGGCGTCACATAGGGGATCAGGACCGAAGTGGCATTGGCGTTTGTGTTCATCGCCTTGGCCCATTCTTTCGGGTCGACAAAATGCGCGGGTGTCAGGGCCGAGCTATGGACGGCTGTGTGCAGCCACAGATCCACTTTGCCCCAGCGATCATGTATTCCCCGGCATAGGGTGGCCATGGCATTGGGATCAGTGATGTCCATCGGGGCCAGGGTTGCAGATCCGCCCTTGGCCTTGATCCGATCGTCCAGCTCTTCCAGCCCGCCGGTCGTACGGGCAACAGCGACGATGTGATATTCGGGGGCCAGCGCCTCGGCCAGGGCTGCGCCCAGCCCGCGTGAGGCCCCGGTGATGAGGGCGATTTTGGTCTGATCGGTCATGGCTGCGGTTTGGACCCCATCGTGCAGGCCGTCAAGAGGCGTCAGCCCCCAGGGATCGCGATCCGCCGGGTCTGGCCGCTTTGTCGCAGCATCACACCGTGCTCGTCTATCGCCACGATGGTGCCCGATCCAAGGCGGCTGCCGGTTTTCACCTCTTTAACGCGACCAGAAGACATTCGCATCAGCGCGCGCAATTCCGCCTTGGGACCAAAAATCCCAAGCACAGACACAGAGTTTTTCTTGAGCGCGCCTTTTTGCGTTGCCGCGCCTTTGACGGTGACATTGGACATAAGCTGCGGTCGGGCAGGGCCCAAACCCCTTTGGTGAGTGGTAGCAGCGGGTTGGTTAACAAAGGCCAGAAAGGAACAAAAGACTGCCGCAACGTCGCATGGCCTGACATGAAACTCAGGGTTCGCGAAGTCTTTGCATTCGCTACGATTTCGCGATCACGTCCGTGCGTCACGTTTTCATGAATGATAGCGAGCTGGCGAAAAACGCGAAACGCGATGTCTCAACCAACCCATCTGATTCGAAGCGTCGGGTTAGCCTGAGGCCAGTTTGGCCCCGTTCCACGATCCGCCCACAACCTCCATATCCTCGCGCTTCTTACTGACACGGCTGCTGTTTTCCAGACTGTCGAGGTAATCATCACTGACGCTGCCGGTGATGTAATCGCCGTTGAAGCACGAGCAATCGAAGGCCTCGATCTCGGGGTTGCCTTCCTTGGCGGCCCAAACCAGATCATCAAGATGCTGGTAGAACAGAGCATCTGCGCCCAACTCTTCGCGAATCTCTTCGATCTCTTTGCCGTTGGCGATCAGCTCATGTTTTGTGGGCATATCGATGCCGTAGACATTGGGGTATTTGACCGGAGGAGACGCGCTGGCGATATAGACTTTCTTGGCACCGGCCTCACGACACATCTGTACGATCTTCTTGATCGTATTGCCGCGCACGATTGAATCGTCGATCAGCAGAACATTGTGGTCTTTGAATTCCAGCGGTATGGCATTTAGCTTGCGGCGCACGGATTTCTGTCGCTCTTCCTGACCCGGCATGATGAAGGTGCGGCCGACATAACGGTTTTTGACCAGACCCTCGCGATAAGGGATGCCGGTGATTTTCGCGGCCTCAAGCGCCACAGGGCGGGCGCTGTCCGGTACTGGAATGATCCGATCAATATCCAGCCCCGAGTCCTGAATTTGCTTGGCCAGTGTTTGACCCATGCGCATCTGGGTTTTGTAGACGGATACTCCATCCAACAGCGAATCCGGGCGGGCCAGATAGACATACTCGAAGATACAGGGCGTCAGCTTGCCCTCGACCGCCTGGAATTCATGCATGTTGCCATCCAGATCAATCAGGATGGCCTCACCCGCGCGCAGATCGCGCAGCTTGTCGAACCCGTTGATGCCAAAGGCTACGTCTTCGGAGGCAAAGGCGTAATCATTGCCGCCGCCTTCAGTTTCACGAACGGCCACAGACAACGGGCGGATGCCGTACGGGTCACGGAAAGCCAACATGCCCACACCTGCGATCAGGCAGATCACGGAATAGGCACCCTGAACCCGCTCCATTGTCATCTTCACCCCGGCAAAGATGTTGCGAATGGGTTCGACATTGCCATTGACCTTGATTGCGTCGGCCACCTTGTCGGCCAGCACGTTCAGCAGGATTTCAGAATCCGAGGTGGTACGCAGGTGGCGGCTGTATTTGCCCGTGACCTTTTCGCGCTGCTCAGCCGTGTTGGTGATGTTGCCATTATGGACCAAATAGATCCCGTAAGGCGCGTTTACGAAGAAGGGCTGCGCCTCAGCCGCGCTGAGTGAACCGGCGGTTGGATAGCGTACATGCCCCATGCCGACTTTACCCAGTAGGGTTTCAGCATCCGTGGCGTTGAAGACATCCTTGACCAGACCGTTGGCCTTTTTCTCGCGGAAGAATTCACCGTTATATGTGACGATCCCCGAGGCATCCTGACCCCGGTGTTGCAGCATCAGCAAGCCATCATAAATTTCCGCAAACACATCATGTGTCCGGCTTGCGATCCCCAAAATCCCACACATGTACGGGCTCCAATTCCTATGGCGTTGTGACGAGAGGTTTGACCGACTGTCGGGATCGATAAGGGGATGCTACCTGCATCTTGCGCGCGATTGTCTGTGTTTCATAAGCCAAATGGCCAATCATCGATGCGACGCACGCAGATGAAAACACAAAGAACAAGACCGGCAGCTCCGATTCCGTGGCGGGTTGGCCCTCACATACTGCCTTAGGACGCCCCTGTCATCAAAGGATCACAATTACACAATGCCGCAGGTGAAATTTGTGCTGTCTCGACCGCGCAGTAAGTCTGATGACATATGAATGCAATTATGCTGACATGGTAGAAACCGGATCAAAACACGCTTGTTGAGCGGGCAAGGGGGTGTGATGTGGCAGAACAGGCCGCCGCCTAAGAAAGAAGAAACACCCAAGCGGCGGTGCCACCGGTGTCGCGGTATGGGGCGTGCACCATGCCAGATTTGCAACGGCGCCGGACAGGTCGTCAAAGGCCGCGAAATTCATGGCAAACCGATTTTCGGCCGGTGTGAAGGGTGTTTCGGATTAAAAACGATCCGATGCACCGTGTGTGGCGGAGAAGGCTTTGTCTGATCCATGAAAAAAGCCCGGACGATGCCGGGCTTCCTTAGATGCGGGTCTATTCGTAATCAGTTGCCAGTGCTTTCCGCAGCAGGCGCGGCTGCATTCGAGGTGCAGCTACCGACAAGCTCTTCATACTGTGCGGTCACCCAGCCCAAAGCGGCTTCGGGATTTTGCTCTTCGATCTGCGTGCTGAACTGTTCGAACACCTTGGCCGATCGGCTTTCATCCACAATCGTATATGACTGGCCGGTCATGACCGTGTCGTAGACAAAGAAGGCGATGGCCACCAACAGGATACCGCGGGCGATGCCGAAGAAGAAGCCAAGCGCCTGATCCAAACCACCCAGAGCCGAACGCTGCACCAGCGACGAAAACAGGGGTGTGAAGATGCTGACCACGATCAGCGCGATGGCGAATACAGCGGCAAAGCCTGTGATCACTGACAATTCACAGCTGTCACGCAGGAAATCTCCAACAACCGGGATTTCTTTGACCAGAGGCACGGCTTGTGGTGCAAAGATGAACGCAAGGACCGCAGCGGCGACCCAGCCCGCGATGGCCAGAACCTCGCGCATGAACCCGCGCGAATAGGCCAAGAGGCCTGACAGCACGATGATCAGGGCCACAACCCCGTCAATTATTGTAAAACCTTCCATGGCCCTCGCCTGTTCTTTTTCTGCCCCTCGCGGCGCGACTTTAACCTGCTCCGAAGGTTTCGCCAACAAACCCAACCAAATCAGAGGGTCGGGTGAGTGTCAGACCTGCCACAGTGCCGGTTTTGCCACCTGCCGGAGCAATTGCCGATGTGAAACCAAGTTTTTGAGCTTCTTTCAACCTATTTTCGGTCTGCGGGGCCGGTCTAAGTGCCCCGGATAACGAGATTTCTCCGAAAACAACGGTGTCAGCGGGCAGGGCTGAGTCTTCGCGTGCACTCAGAAGAGCTGCGGCCACCGCCAGATCGGCGGCGGGTTCGCTGACTTTCAGCCCTCCGGCGACGTTCAGATAGACATCAAGCCCGGCAAAGGGGATGCCGCAGCGCGCTTCGAGCACGGCGAGGATCATCGCCAGTCGCCCGCTATCCCAGCCCACAACCGTGCGGCGGGGTTGGGAGTGAGGGGAGGGTGCCACGAGGGCCTGAAGTTCCACCAATACGGGCCGTGTGCCCTCGATCCCTGCAAAAACAGCCGATCCAGGGCTGGGTACGCCGCGTTCCGACAGGAACAGGGCCGAAGGGTTGGTGACCTGTGCCAGACCTTTACCCGTCATTTCAAATACGCCGATCTCATCAGCGGGGCCAAAGCGGTTCTTGACCGCGCGCAGGATGCGGAACTGGTGGCCGCGCTCGCCTTCGAAATAAAGCACGGTGTCGACCATGTGTTCGACAACGCGCGGCCCTGCGATCTGACCTTCTTTAGTGACGTGGCCCACCATCACAATCGACACGCCATGTCGTTTCGCAAACGTGGTCAATTCATGCGCTGCGGCCCGGACTTGTGATACCGAGCCGGGCGCGCTGTCCACATTGTCGGCCCACATGGTCTGAATCGAGTCGATAATGGCGAGGCCGGGTTTTTCGGTTTCCAACGTCGTCAGGATATTGCGCAGGTTGGTTTCAGCAGCCAGTTGAACAGGCGCGTCCTCCAGCCCCAGCCGCCGCGCGCGCATACGGACCTGTGCACTGGCTTCTTCGCCCGAGACATAGATTGTTTTGACGCCTGCACGGGCAAAGCGCGCAGCAGCCTGCAGCAACAGGGTGGATTTTCCGATACCGGGATCGCCGCCCACCAACAGGGCTGAGGCGGGTACCAGACCACCGCCCAGGACGCGGTCCAACTCGTCCACCCCGCTGAGTGTTCGGGGTGGCGGTGTCTCCTCGGTCGACAAGTCCGTGAGCGTGACAGACTGTCCCCGCTTGCCGCCGAGGGATTTCTTGGCCGGGCCAGCCGAAAGCGGCACGTCCTGGGTGATTGTATTCCATTCACCGCAGCCATCGCAACGCCCGGACCATTTGGTGAAGCTCGCACCGCAGGCCGAGCAAGAGAAAGTTGGTTTTGCCATTCCGCTTTGGTGCCCGAGGATGGGCGGTTCTTCAAGCCCTTGCGGGCTTTCATCTCCGCCGGTGGCGCGCTGCGGGTTCGGGCCCTGCGAGCCGTCACCCACAGCGGGCGCATGCGCGCCGGGTGTCAGATAGAGGTTTGGGCCTTTGCCTGACGTTCGGTCAGCAGGCCCAAGACGAGCGAGGCGAGGATGCAGAGGGTGAAGAGGTAGAGGCCCCAGGCGGTCTCAATCGTGGCGTAAGAGATGCCTTTGGCCAGGGTGATATAGAGCGCGATGAGGAAGATATCGGCCATGGCCAGCTTGCCGAGGATGTTCAGCGCGGGCTGGACGCGGGCGTCCAGCAGGTTCCACTGAATCAGCGCGGTGCCGATGGTTTTGATATATGGGGCGAAGAGGGCGAAGATGGTGACGACCAGCGCCAGGAAGACGTCGGATTTCCATAAGGACTGGAGGCCGGTGATGACGCTGATCTCGCTGAGGCCGAAAATTGGAAGCAAGCCGGCGCGCATCAGCGGGGCAAACCACGCGATGGGGTAGAGGATCAGGAGGGAGAGAGTGGCGAGGCGGAGGGTCATATCACGCCAGTTTGCTGAAGTTTGAATGCACTCCACCCAAACAAGACCACCATGAGCACAAAGAATGTTACCACCAAAATGGCAGTTCTGCGGACGTTCGATGCTATTCTGAATAGCTCTTTGTGAAGTACAAAGGCAGAAATTGCGACACCAAGAACAGCTGGAAGTGTCACGAGCAAATTTACCGTCTCCAGGCTGAACGCGATAGCATTCGAGATCAACGCACCGGGAACAAAGCCGTACAAAAACGCTTTTATTACTGGTTTCATTACATTGAATGCGCGAACAGGAGAGAAAATCAAACCATGTATGGAGAAGATCCTGATGAACCAGACGATCAATACCGAGTTGAAGTAGATTCCTGGCAATGAAAAGATAAAAAGTTGAACTGAATTCATCACCGAACCGCCTCAATCGGCCCGTCAGCGCTGCCGCTGATGAATTGCTCCATATACGGATCGCCCGAGGCATCCATCTGAGCCACAGGCCCCGTCCACTGGATCACCCCGCCATGCAGCATCGCCACATTGTCGGCAATGGCGCGGACCGAGCTCATGTCGTGGGTGATGGTCATGGCGGTTGCCCCCATCTCGGTCACGATTTCGCGGATCAGATCGTTGATGACGCCGGACATGATCGGGTCCAGACCCGTCGTGGGTTCGTCAAAAAAGATGATCTCGGGCTCGGCGGCGATGGCGCGGGCGAGGCCGACGCGTTTTTGCATACCGCCGGACAGTTCGGCGGGCAGGCGGTCAGCCACGTCGGGTTTCAGGCCCACGCGGCGCAGTTTCTCGATGGCGATCTCTCGCGCCTCGTCCACCGGGCGTTTTAGTGAACCGCGCAGCAAGCGGAAGGCGACGTTTTGCCAGACGGGCAGGGAGTCAAAGAGCGCCGCGCCCTGAAACAGCATGCCGAACCGTGCCAGAAACGCATCTCGGTCGCCCTTGGTGGCGTCTTTGTCGTCCACATAGATCATGCCGCTGTCGGGCTGGATCAGGCCCAGAATGCATTTCAGCGCCACCGACTTGCCGGTGCCCGAGCCGCCGATGATGACCATCGAGGTGCCTTTGGGGATCTCAAGGTCCATGCCTTGCAAGACGCGGTTGTCGCCAAAGGCTTTATGTACGTTCTCCATCCGGATCATAGCGAGAAGAACACCCCTGTGAGTACGAAATTGGCGGCCAGGATCAGCACGGCTGCGGCCTCGACCGAGCCTTTGGTGGCGCGGCCCACGCCTTGTGCACCGCGGCCCGAGGACATGCCGTAATAGCAGCCCATGATGGCGGCGATCATGCCAAAGGCGGCCCCTTTGACCAGGGACGAGAAGATGTCGCGGGCCTCAAGAAAATCCACGGTGTTTTTGAGATAGGCCGCCGGGTTGAAGCCCAGATTTTGCGTGGCAACGGTGTAGCCGCCCATGATGCCGATGATATCTCCAACCGCAACCAAGGCAGGCACGGTTATCAGCGCCGCCAGCACGCGCGGGGCGGTCAGGTATTTCATCGGGTGGGTGGACAGGGTGACCAGCGCGTCAATCTGTTCAGTCACTTTCATCGTCGCGATTTCAGCCGCAATAGATGAGGTCACGCGGGCGGCGATCATCAGGCCGACCAGCACCGGCCCAAGCTCTCGCACCATGCCGATAGCAACGATCTGGGGCACTACAGCTTCGGCATTGAAACGCGCGCCGCCGGCGTAGATTTGCAGGGCCAGCGCACCGCCGGTGAAGATCGCAGTCAGGCCGACCACGGGCAAGGACAGCCAGCCGATATTCAGCAGCGCCATGGCGAATTCGCGCGGGTAGAACGGAGGGCGGAAGATATGAGAGATTGCGTCCAGCGCAAACAGTGCCACGCGTCCAAACGCGGCCAGCACGGTCAGGACAGCGCGACCCAATCCGCTGAGCAGTAAGACAGGGTTCATTCCACATAACCCCGCGAATACCGGCGACCCATCGAGGTCAGGATTTCATAGCCAATTGTGCCCGCTGCCTCGGCCAGATCATCCACCGTTTGATGCCCGTTCAGAATGCGCAAGCGTTCCGGGCCCTCAGGCAGGTCGGTGACATCGACCGTGATCAGGTCCATTGAGATGCGTCCCACGACGGGACAGGGCTGATCGCCCGCAAATGTGTCGATCCCGCCACCGATGGCGCGGTGCAGGCCATCCGCATAGCCCGCTGCAACCGTTGCGATGCGCGACGGGCGTCGGGCGGTCCAGCTGTTGCCGTAGCCAACGGTTTCGCCAACCTCAAGCGCGCGCACCTGGATCACCGGCAGATCGACCGTGACAACCGGTTTGGCCCCGGCAAAGGGCATCCCGCCGTATAGGCCGATCCCTGGACGGCAGAAGTCAAAGTGAAACTCTGGCCCCAGAAGCGTGCCACCGGTGGCCGCCAGCGAGCGCGGCGCGGTTATGCCATCAGTCATTTCCCGGAAGGTCTTCAGCTGTTGCTGGTTCATCGGATGATCGGGTTCGTCCGAACACGCCAGATGAGACATCACGACAACCGGGTTCAGCACCTCGACCTTTGGGCGCAGATCGGCCCAATCGGCCGGTTCAAGACCCAAGCGGTTCATGCCGCTGTCCAGCTGAATGCCAAAGGGATGATCTGGTAGCGCCTGCATATGGCGCTGGAACTGCTGGGGTGAGTTGATCAGGGGCGTCAGGTCATGGGCACGCAGCAGGTCCGCATCCCCCTCCATATGGCCGGAAAACACACAGATCAGCGGCCCCGGCCCAATGGCCTGACGCACGGCTGCGCCCTCCTCGGCGACCGCGACGAAAAACTTGCGCACGCCTTCTTCGGCCAATGCATCGCTGACCGGCCCAGCGCCCAGCCCATAGCCATCAGCCTTGACCACGGCGGCGGTTTCAACGTCGGTCTGTGCATCCAGCGCCCGCCAGTTGCTGGCAAGAGCCTGAAGATTGATTGTCAGTCGTGCGGTACTCATGGCGTTGTTCATGACATTGCGCCGTATAAGGTCAAGAGGGAATGACGCTTTTGCGACGCCGTTTCAGCGTTGTATGCGCGGCAACCGGTGAAATTTGCCAAGTTCTTGTGAATTCTGGCAGTTTGTTGCTGTGATCATGGTATGTGAGATCGCGAAGGCGCGCTGCTTTGTTCAGGTGCGGCCTTCCAGTTTTTAGCGGCAAAGCAGATGCAATGCCCGGAGGGGATCATGGAGTTTTCGACCGGTAAAGGATCAGATACTCAGGCTGTGGTCGATCTGTTTCAGGACGTCTTTTCAGCCTCGGAGGGCGCTGATGAAGGTGCGCTGATCGGCGCGTTTGTGCAAGATTTGCTGAGCAGGACGCCTGAGGCGGATGTGATGCTATACACAGCGTATCAAGAGATGGAACTGGTGGGCGCTGTTGCGTTTTCCCGGATCACTTATCCGCAAGACAGCCGAGATGTCTTTATCCTGTCACCGATGGCGGTGCGAACGGACCGGCAGAAATCGGGGATCGGGCAGGCTTTGATCACATACGGGCTGGATCAGTTGCGCAACTCCGGCGTCGATGTGGCGCTGACCTATGGTGATCCGAACTACTATGGCAAAACCGGGTTTATGGCCATTTCGGAAGAGATCGCGCAGCCACCGCTGAGGCTCAGCTATCCGCATGGTTGGCTGGGGCAATCTTTGGACGGGCGCGAACTGACCTCGCTAATGGGGCCATCGCATTGCGTTGCGGCGCTGAACAATCCTGCCTTGTGGTAGGGGTCAGTAGCCTTCGATCTCGCCGCCCTGTTGCCAGGGTTTGACGAGATTGCCAAAGCGGGTGAACTGGGCCTCGAACGACAGCTCGACCGTGCCGATGGGGCCGTGGCGTTGCTTGCCGACGATCACTTCGGCCTTGCCATGCAGGCGCTCCATGGCCTGCTTCCACTCTTCCATCTTGTCCAGCTCATGATCGCCGGGCTTTTCGCGTTCCTTGTAGTATTCCTCGCGGAACACGAACATCACAACGTCGGCGTCCTGTTCGATCGAGCCCGATTCCCGCAGGTCGGACAGTTGCGGGCGCTTGTCATCGCGGTTTTCAACCTGGCGCGACAGCTGGGACAGGGCGATAACCGGGATGTTCAGCTCCTTGGCAATCGCCTTCATGCCCATCGAGATCTCGGCGATTTCGTTAACACGGTTGTCCGACATGCCCCGGCACAGCTGCAGATAGTCGATCACCAGCAGGTCCAGCCCGTGGGTTCGTTTCAGCCGCCGTGCGCGGGCGGCAAGCTGCGCGATGGGCAGCGCCGGGGTGTCGTCGATGAACAGCGGACAGGCTTCCAGTTCCTTGGCGGCATCCACGAAGCGCCGGAACTCGGCCTCGGTCATGTCGCCCTGACGGATCTTGTGAGACGAAATTTCAGAAGCTTCGGCCAGAACACGGCCCGCAAGCTGTTCGGCACTCATTTCCAATGAGAAGAACCCAACCACGCCGCCATCAATCGCGCCTTCGCTGCCATCAGGCTTGGTGCCGCGTTTATAGGCCTTGGCCACGTTAAACGCCACGTTGGTCGCAAGCGAGGTTTTACCCATAGAGGGACGGCCGGCAAGAATGATCAGGTCCGAAGGATGCAAGCCACCCAGCTGCTTATCCAAATCGGCCAGACCGGTCGAGATGCCGGCCATCCCGCCCCCACGCTGGTATGCTTCGTTGGTGACGTTGACGGCTTCGGTGACTGCCTTGAGGAAGGATTGAAAGCCCTGTTCTGTCTGGCCTTGCTCGGACAGCTGATACAGCTGCTGCTCGGCCTCGACGATTTGTTCCTTCGGCTCGCTGGACACATCAACCCGCGCGGCCTTGTCCGAGATATCTCGACCCAACCGGATCAGCTCGCGCCGGATGGCCAGGTCATAGATCATTTGGGCGTAGTCGTGGACGGCAAAAGCACTGATCGAGGCCCCGGCCAGTTTGACCAGATAGGCCGGGCCACCAAGCTCTTTCAGGCCCTCATCTTCGGCCATGAAGGATTTCAGCGTGACGGGCGAGGCGAGTGCATTCTTGGCGATGCGGGTCGCCGCGACCTCGTAGATGCGCGCATGAACCGGGTCATAAAAATGCTCGGCCCCGATGATCGAGGCAACCCGATCATAGAGATCATTATTGGTCAGAATCGCACCCAGAAGCTGCTGTTCGGCCTCAATGGAATGCGGCATGGTTTCGGCGTTTTGAATCTGTGCCGCTGCCTGCTCGATACTGCTGATCTCGTTCATCTTGTCCCCGCTGCCCGTTCGGAGGTTTTACACAGGAAACACCGCCGCAAGCTATCTGGAAATACCTGTGGGTAACTTGCGGTAAGGCCTAGGGATAACTTTCCCGGCGGATTGGATGCCCGTGTATGCGCAGCCTATTATGTATGAATTGAGTGAAAAGTCACCAGATATCGTGGCTGCATGGCCGATTCTTCTGGGCTTATCCCCAATCTGCTCACAGGCAGCTTATGTGGTTTTGCGCGCGTCCTGCCACCCGCGCGGGTCGTTCAGGAAGGCTTCGACGCCGCTAAGGGTCTCTTCGTCAAAGGCCTTTTGCGCCTTGGCTTCGGCCAGAACATCCCACCAAGTGCACAGCGAATGCAGCTTCACGCCGTGATCGCCCAGTGTCTTTTCGGTCTCGGGGAAAATGCCATAGTAGAAGATCACTGCTGTGTGCCCGCAGGTCGCACCAGTTTCGCGGATCGCATCGACGAAGGACAGCTTTGACCCGCCATCAGTGGTCAGGTCCTCGACCAGCAGTACACGCTCGCCTTCGCTCATCGCGCCTTCGATCCGGGCGTTGCGGCCGTAGCCTTTGGGTTTCTTCCGCACATAGGTCATGGGCAGGCCCATCCGCTCGGCGACCATGGCGGCAAAGGGGATGCCGGCCGTTTCACCACCTGCGATATTGTCGAACGCCTCGAACCCGGCCTCGCGCATAACAGTAACCGTCAGGAAATCCATCAGGGTCGAGCGGATGCGCGGGTATGAGATCAGCTTGCGGCAGTCGATATAGGTGGGGCTGGGCAGGCCAGAGGCCAGCGTGAACGGCTCGCGCGCATTGAAATGCACAGCCTTGATCTCCAGCAGCATCCGCGCGGTCAGGCGGGCGATTTCGGTGCTGTCAGGAAAAGAACTGGGGATCATGGCGCAAACCTCTGGGCTGAAAGAGTGTTGCGGGCTGATAGCCTGTCCCTTAGGCCGGAGTCGAGAGGGCGGCAAAAGAAAAGCGGACCCTTGCGGGGTCCGCTTTTTGCCCTTTCGGGCCTTGCGGCCAAGGTGGGCTTGGCCGCTTGGGTCTTCGGGCCGGTCACGGTCTGCTGACTGATCGAGCCCGTGTTCCAATCACCGCGTGTATGTGACCCAGAGTGGCCCGTGCAACCGGTTTGATCGGTCTAAGGGGCGCAATTGACGCCAAGGCATCCATGCCATTTAGGTGAATTTCGAGAGCGCGTTTTGCAACAGGTCCAACGCATGATCGCGCGCTGCCAGCCGCACAGCGTCGCGCCCGGGTGCGCCGAACTCCACCGTTTCGGTGTGGGTGGTCAGCCCCTCACCAGCCAGCCCGAAACACACACGCCCCTCGGGTTTGAATTCGGACCCCCCGGGACCCGCGATGCCGGTGATCGAGACGGCCAGTTGCGCCTGAGAGTTTCGCACTGCGCCTTCGGCCATTTCGCGCGCGACCTGTTCTGAGACTGCACCATAGGCTTCCAACGTTTTGGCCTGGACACCCAGCATCTCCTGCTTGGCGCGGTTGGTGTAGGTGACGAATCCACGCTCGACCACCGCAGAGCTGCCGGGAATGTCGGTTAGCGCGGCGGCGACCATACCGCCCGTGCAGCTTTCGGCAGTGGCGATCATCACGCCACGCGCCTTGGCCAAATCGAGCAGAGCAGCGACGGTCATAGCCCCAACACTCCGTGCGCGATCCCGGCCAGAACCATGACGCCGATGGCGGCAAAGACCCCAGCGATTACATCGTCAAGCATCACGCCCATCGCGTCTCCTTTGCGATCGGCCCAGCCGACCGGGCCGGGCTTGGTGATGTCGAACAGTCGGAACAGCAGGAAGCCCGCGACCCAACCGGGCCAGAGCGCGGTGATCTCGATCCCGTGTGCCCAGCTTGGATAGGAAATGGCCCAGAGCGCGACGAACTGTCCCGCGACCTCATCGACCACGATTTCGGAAGGGTCGTGATCCTCTTGCCCGGCGGTCATCACTTTTGTGGCCCACAGCCCTGCGATGAAAACGACGAGTGTCGCGAGGACGAGCAGGGGGAAGCCGCCCAAAACGTGTAGGACCCAGACCAGGGGCAGAGCCGCAAGCGATCCCCATGTGCCGGGGGCAGGGCGCAGATAGCCAACGCCACAGACGGTTCCGATCAGACGCGCGATGCTCATGCTTTCACCAGACATGCAGTGGCGAGCGACGCGATACCCTCCCTACGGCCGGTAAAGCCCAGACGCTCGGACGTGGTTGCCTTGACCGAGACCTGATCGGCGCGCAATCCCATGATTCTGGACATTTCTTCCCGCATCTTTTCAGCGTGAGGACCGATCTTTGGGTATTCACAGACCAGAGTACAATCAACGTTCGAGATGCGGTAACCCATGGTTTGGGCAAGCTCAACAGCGTGGCGCAGGAAAATCTCGCTGGCGGCCCCTTTCCACTGCGGATCTGAAGGGGGGAAGTGCTGGCCGATATCGCCCTGCGCCAAAGCGCCATAGATCGCATCCGTCACAGCGTGCATGCCGACATCAGCATCGGAATGACCTTGCAACCCCCGGTCATGCGGTACTTTCACACCGCATAAGATCACATGATCTCCGTCACCAAACCGGTGCACGTCATAGCCGTTGCCCAGCCTTACATCCATATTCAGCCCCAATATCCGTTCTGCCCGGGCAAAATCCTCGGGTCGTGTGATTTTGATATTGTCCGGATCGCCCGGCACGATGGTCACGTCCAGCCCGGCGGCACGTGCGACCTCGACATCATCCGCTGCGCTGCCCGAATGGGCCGCATGAGCGTCCGTGATCGCATCATAGTGAAAACCCTGCGGCGTTTGGGCCGCGAACAGACCTGTTCGATCCCGCGTTCCGGAAACCGTGCTCTCATCCCCGGTCCAAAGCGCGTCTGTAACGGCCAATCCGGGTGCGGCAGCCTGGCTTTTGCTCAGCGCGTGCAGCACGTTCTGAATGACGTCCGCACCTACGCAAGGGCGAGCAACATCATGAATCAAAACGTAATTTACTTCCCGGTCTGCCAGCGCATCCAGCCCGTTGCGGACAGATGTCGCTCGATCCGCGCCACCCGGGGCGAGGATCAGATCACTGTCCCGATAAGCCTCCCAAGCCCCCGAATCGTCGGGTGATAGCACGAGTACAATCTGTTCGACTTGTGTGCGAAACCTGTCGATCGTCCAGTCGGCTACCACGCGCCCGCCCAGCATGCGCCATTGCTTGGGCGTGCCTCCTCCGGCGCGGGTTCCGCGACCGGCGGCAACGATGATGGCGGCGGTTGTCATACTGACGTTTGCTCCGTTGATTTTGGCCAATGTTTAGGGGGCGGTGAATGCAGAGGCAATCACCCGCGTCAATCTGCCTAAAAATTAAGCGAGTGATGATTTTGCAGGCTTGTGGGTGGTCGTTTTGTTGTTCATATGCCCCGGATTCGATATCAAAACCCCAACTGCTCAAGGATTAAGCACGTTGACCCTGCATTTTGCTGACAAAACTCTGAACCCGCCTGTGCTGCTGGCACCAATGGCTGGAATCACGGATCGCCCGTTCCGCGATCTGGTGATGCGGTTCGGCGCAGGCATGGTCGTCAGCGAAATGGTCGCCAGCCAGGAGATGGTGCAAGCCAAGCCTGGCGTGCGCGAACGGGCGGAACTGTCGGCGGATGTCGAGAACACCGCCGTACAGCTTGCCGGGCGCGAGGCGCATTGGATGGCCGAGGCCGCCCGTCAGGTTGCCGATCGGGGCGCGCGGGTGATCGACATCAACATGGGCTGCCCGGCCAAGAAGGTGACCAATGGTTATTCCGGCTCGGCCCTTCTGAAAACGCCAGATCATGCCCTGACCCTGATCGAAGCGGTGGTTGAGGCGGTCGATGTACCCGTCACCCTGAAAACGCGGCTGGGCTGGGATGATGCGCTACTGAACGCGCCTGATGTGGCGCGCCGGGCCGAAGGGGCGGGTATCAAGATGGTCACGATACATGGGCGCACGCGCTGCCAGTTCTACAAAGGCCACGCCGATTGGCAGGCGATCCGAGCGGTGAAACAGGCGGTGTCGATTCCCGTCATCGCCAATGGCGATATTGTTGATACCAAAGCGGCCCGCACGGCGCTGGATCAGTCTGGCGCAGATGGCGTGATGGTCGGGCGGGGTGCGCAGGGAAAACCCTGGCTTCTGGCGCAGATATGCCATGACATCTACGGCACCGACGCACCTGAAATCCCCAAAGGCGCTGAATTGGTCGCGATGGTGCGCGCGCATTATCAAGCCATGCTCGAATTCTACGGCACCGACCTGGGCCTGCGCGTCGCGCGGAAGCATCTGGGCTGGTACATGGATGAAGCCGGTACACCCGCGCCCCTGCGCCGGGCTGTTTTGACCTCACGTGATACGCAAGAGGTGCTGCGCCTGCTTGGCGATGCGCTCGATTGCACAACCGAGGTGGCGGCATGAATTCGGATCAAAGCATCTGGAACTCGCTACCTGTTCCGGCCTTCATCATCGACCAGGAGGATCGGATTTCCGATGTGAACTCCTCGGGCGAGGGTTTCCTGAACGCGTCGCGCAAATCGGTGATCGGTCATCCGGTCTGGGACCAGATCGCCGTGGATGCCCCGCTGGAAGAGGCGTTCCTGCGCGCGCGTCATCAAGGCACGCCCCTGTTCGTCAATGATGTCGATGTCGGGTCGGGTAACCGCGCACCGCTGCAATGCGCACTACAGATCGCGCCGCTGGTCGGGCATCCGGGATCAATGATCATGATTATCTCGCCACGCGAATTAGCGGGGCGCATGACACGTGGCAACACGGTTAAGTCAGCAGCGCAATCCGCCATTGGTATGGCAGAGATGCTGGCGCATGAAATCAAGAATCCGCTGGCTGGTATCACCGGCGCGGCGCAGCTTCTTAGCATGAATATCTCAGCGCAAGACCTTGAACTCACAGATCTTATCGTGGCCGAAAGCCGCCGCATCGTGAAGCTGTTGGAGCAGGTTGAGCAATTCGGAAACCTGCAGCAACCTGATTTCAAACCGGTCAACATTCACGACGTTCTGGACCGCGCGCGCCGTTCGGCCTTGCTGGGGTTCGGTGCGGACATGACCATTATCGAGGATTATGATCCATCGCTGCCGCTGGCCTATGGTGATCCCGATCAAATCCTGCAAGTGGTTCTGAATCTGTTGAAAAACGCGTCCGAGGCCGCTGGCCCGAATGGTGGCACGATTCGTCTGCGCACCTATTTCGAGCATTCGTTCCGCCTGCGTCGTAGTGACGGCTCGGGTCATTCGTTGCCGCTGCAGATTGAGATCATCGATGATGGCCCCGGACTGCCTGAGGACATTCGCAGCGACATTTTCGACCCGTTTGTCTCGGGCAAGGAAAATGGAACGGGTTTAGGGCTGGCGCTGGTCAGCAAGATCATCTCGGACCATCGCGGCTGGATCTCGGCCGATTCCATTCCGGGACGCACTGTTTTTAAACTGTCGCTGCGCCGCGCACCGGCAGAGAGCATAACGAAGGAGAGCACCTGATGGATGGCACCGTTCTGGTTGCAGATGACGATCGCACGATCCGAACAGTACTGACTCAGGCCCTGACACGGGCCGGATGCAAGGTGCATGCCACCTCTTCGCTGACTACGCTGATGCGATGGGTAGGTGAAGGCAAGGGGGACGTGGTGATTTCGGATGTCGTCATGCCGGATGGTAACGGGTTGGAAATGCTCCCGAAAATCGCGCTAGACCGCCCCGGTTTGCCGGTGATTGTGATATCGGCCCAGAATACCATCATGACTGCGATCCAGGCGGCTGAGGCGGATGCCTATGACTACCTGCCCAAACCCTTCGATTTGCCCGATTTGATGAAACGCACCGCGCGCGCACTGGAACAAAAGCAGCGGTTGCAATCGGAACCCGAGGCAGAAGCAAATGAACGCCCGGATGAGTTGCCTCTGGTCGGGCGCACATCCGTCATGCAGTCTCTGTATCGTTTAGTTGCACGTGTGATGAACACCGATCTGTCGGTCATGATTTCTGGTGAAAGTGGAACCGGTAAATCCCTGATCGCGCGGGCAATTCACGACTTCTCAGATCGTCGTACATTGCCCTTTGTAACCGCCACAGCCGCAGACCTGCGTGATTTGGAGGGGCCCGCCCGTGTCATGGCGCGCGTGCGTGGAGGTACGCTGTTGATTGATGAGATCGCCGATCTGGATGATGAGCTTCAGGCGCGCATCGTGCGCATGATGGACACCCCCGGCGATCACGTGCCGCGTTTCATGGCCACGAGCCAGTCGGATCTGGCCGAAGGTATGGAAGGTGGTCGCATCCGGCAGGATCTTTACTACCGCCTATGCGGCGCGACGATCCACGTACCGGCCCTACGCGAGCGCGTGGATGATATCACCTTGCTGGCCGAGCATTTTCTGGCCCGCGAAGAGCGTGATAGCGGCACTAAGCGCTGGCTCAGCCCGGATGCGGTTGAACTGATCCGTCGCTACTCATGGCCCGGCAATGTGCGGCAGTTAGAGAACGCGGTCCGCCGCCTTAGCCTGACCAGCCGGGCCGATGAAATCTCAAAAGCCGAGGTTGAGATGGTACTGGGCAGCCAGCCCGAGGCTGAACCTGTGCTCGGTGGGGGCGAGCGCGAGAAGCTGTCCACCTCGGTGGAACGGCATCTGCGGCGGTATTTTGATTTGCACGGCAATATGCTGCCGCCTCCGGGCCTGTATCAGCGCATATTGCGTGAGGTTGAGGCCCCGCTGATCGAAATCGCATTGGAGGCAACCGGTGGCAATCAGGCAAAATGCGCTGATTTGCTTGGGATTAACCGAAATACGCTGCGGAAAAAGATCACAGACCTCGATATTCAGGTGACACGCCGTCGCAAACTGATGTAATATCGCCACACAAGCCGTGGCATCCGGGTATCTCCGGGGAAACGACCACGACATATGGCGGTCAGTCGCACAAGCGACACATCAGGATGAGGGCAGACGGTGGCAACCCGAGCACAGAGCGGGATTATCCCATCGATTAGTCGATGGCGAAAATCCCGAAAACTGCGCAATTTCGGCACCTTGGGGCTGGTTCTTCTAGGGCCAGTGCTGGCGCTTGCGACTTATCTGGTCATTGGTCCCTTTGACCTGGGCGCGACCGCTCCGACCCTGCGCCTGATTCTGCTTGCCGACCTTGTTTACGTCCTTGTCGTGGCGGCCCTGGTGCTCAGCCAGCTTGGCTCGCTAATCGCAGCCAGACGCGCGAAATCGGCGGGGTCTCGCCTGCATTTGCGTCTTATCGGGGCGTTTACGCTCTTGGCGCTGGTGCCGACGGTCACGGTTGCCATCTTCGCAGGTCTGACCGTGAATATCGGTCTTGAGGGCTGGTTTTCGGACCGTGTGCGTCAGGTTGTCGGGTCATCGCTTACCGCGGCTGAGGCGTATGAGCTGGAACACCGGCAGGGCCTGACGCAGGATGCCGCTGTTCTGGCGCTGTTTCTGGACAATGCGCGGGCCCGCGATTTCTATATCTCGGACGCGGAATTGCGTGAGGTTCTGGCGCAGGGGCAGGCGCAAATCCAACGGGGGCTGCGCGAGGCTTACGTGATCGATGGCAGCGGCGAAATCCGGTCGCGCGGGGATCGATCCTACCTGTTCAGCTACGAAAAACCCACGCCCGAGCAGATGGTCGAAGCGGCTGATACCGGTCTGTTGATTATCGCCGATTGGGAGAACAACGAATTCCGCGCGCTTGTGCCGCTGCAGGCCTATCTGGACCGATACCTCTATGTCAGCCGTGAGGTCGATGGTCAGCTACTGACCCTGCTGGACGATACCAAGGAAACGGCGCAGTTCTACCAGCAGCTTGAAAGCGAACGCGGCAGGGTGCTTTTCAACTTTGGCCTTCTATATTTGGGGTTTGCCCTGATCCTTATCCTTGCCGCGATGTCTTTGGGCATGTGGTTTGCCGAACGCCTGTCGCGACCTGTCGGCCGTCTGACTACAGCCGCGCAACGCGTCGGCGCCGGCGACCTGAGCGTACAGGTCATTGAAGAGGCCAGCGACGACGAAATTGCGATGCTGGGCAGGTATTTTAACCAGATGACCCGGCAGCTTAAAGGCCAGCGCGATACGCTGCTGGAAAACACACGCCAGATCGAAAGCCGCCGCCGATTGTTCGATTCCGTGCTGAGTTCGGTCACATCGGGCGTTGTGGGTGTTGACCCCGAAGGCGATGTAACCTTCGTAAACCGCTCAGCCGAGCGTCTGCTGGACTGGTCGCGGGGCGAACAGCATCTGTCGATCGGTATCGCAGTGCCCGAATTCCTGCCGCTGTTTGAAAGCCTGAAAGAGGGCGGGCAAGAGGCCGTACAGGGTGAGATCAAGGTAACCCGCAAAGGGCAGTTGGAGAACCTGCTTGTGCGCATGTCCACGCGGCGGGGCGAGGATGGTACGCTTGAGGGCTACGTGGTGGCCTTTGACGATGTCACCGATCTGGTCAGCGCCCAGCGTATGGCCGCCTGGGGCGATGTGGCCCGGCGCATCGCGCATGAGATCAAGAACCCGCTGACGCCGATTCAATTGAGCGCGGAACGAATCAAGCGCAAGTTCTCGTCCAAACTGGATGAGGCAGATTGCGACACCCTAGAATCGATGACTGATGTGATCGTTCGACAGACCAATGACCTACGGCGCATTGTTGACGAGTTCTCAAAATTTGCACGTATGCCGGAACCAGAGCGGCGACAGGAGGATGTGGTTGCTCTGGTACGCGAGGCCGTTTTGCTGCAGCAGGCAGGGCAACCGGATGTGCAAATAGATGCAGATCTGCCGGAACAGCCGATCACGGCTGATCTGGATGCAACCATGTTGAATCAGGCTTTGACAAACTTGATCAAGAACGCAGGCGAAGCCATTGGAACCTTGAAAGAAAAAGGCGCACCCGAGAATCTGAAGCCACAGATCAAAGTGGCTGTTTCCACGGATGATGCGGGAACGATTGTCACGATTGCCGACAATGGCATCGGCCTTCCTGAGGATCGTGCGCGGTTGTTTGAGCCTTATGTGACCACGCGCGACGAAGGGACCGGGCTGGGCCTGCCCATCGTCAAGAAGATAATCGAAGAACATGGCGGAGCGCTGACTTTGGAAGACGCGCCCGTATTCGACGGACAGGACCATTTCGGCGCAATGGCAGTGATCCGTTTGCCGGGAGCAAACCTCCCACCAAATTCAGCGCCACAAAAACAGGCGACTAAAACCAACAAACTGAAAGCAGGCCAAAGATGAGCGACATTCTGATCGTAGATGACGAACGCGATATTCGCGAACTGGTGTCCGACATTCTGGAGGACGAAGGCTATTCCACCCGGCTGGCGGCAAACTCGGATGAGTGCATGTCTTCAATCAATTCTGAGCCGCCGGGGCTGTTGATCCTGGATATCTGGCTGAAAGACAGTCGCATGGACGGAATCGATATCCTGAAAGCTGTAAAGCGTGACAACCCGGATGTGCCGGTGGTGATTATTTCCGGTCACGGCAATATCGAAATCGCCGTCGCCGCGATCAAACAGGGCGCGTATGACTTTATCGAAAAGCCCTTTAACATCGACCAGTTGATGGTGGTGATCCGCCGCGCGATGGAGACCTCTCGCCTGCGCCGCGAAAATGCTTCGCTCAAGCGCAAAGAAGTCAGCAGCTCGGACATGATCGGCAAATCCGCCTCGTTCCGGGCGATGCAGGGCCAGTTGGACAAGGTCACAAAATCGAATGGTCGCGTGATGCTGAGCGGCCCGGCCGGGTCGGGCAAGGAAATTGCGGCTCGCTATATCCACGCGCATTCAAACCGCGCCAATGCGCCTTTTGTGACGGTCAACTGTGCCGGGATTGAGCCCGAGCGGGTCGAAGAGGTGTTGTTCGGGCGCGAAAGCTCTGAACGCGGGGTGGAATCGGGCTTGCTGGAAGAGGCCCATGGTGGCGTTGTCTACTTCGATGAGGTCGCCGATATGCCCCTAGGCACGCAGTCCAAAATCCTGCGTGTGCTGGTGGATCAGCAGTTCCAGCGTGTCGGCGGCAGCGACAAGGTAAGGGTGGATTTGCGCGTCATATCCTCGACCAACAAGGATCTGGACGAAGAGATCGCAGCCGAACGGTTCCGGGAAGAACTGTATCACCGTCTGAACGTTGTGCCAGTAGACGTGCCCTCGCTAGAAGACCGGCGCGAGGATATTCCGGTTCTGGCCCAGCATTTCATCGAAATGTGCAATGAAACCCAAGGTTTGCCGATGCGTGAGCTGTCGGAAGAGGCCGTAGCCCTGCTGCAAACCATGACCTGGCCCGGCAATGTGCGTCAGTTGAAGAACCTGATCGAACGTGTTCTGATCCTTGGTGATGGCACCGGCCCGATTGAGGCGCGCGAGCTGCCAAGCGATGAAGACAAAACCGAGGATTCAGGCCGGGTTGTCCTGTCGGGTGCTCTGGCGACCCTGCCGCTGCGCGAGGCGCGTGAGGCGTTCGAGCGGGAATACCTGCTGACTCAGATCAATCGCTTCGGTGGCAATATCAGCCGCACCGCCAGTTTTGTCGGGATGGAGCGCAGCGCCCTGCATCGCAAGCTGAAATCGCTAGGTGTTGTAACCTCGAACAAGTCCGGGGCACGGGTGGCGCAAATAGATGAGCCGGAACCGGCAGAGTGATCTGCTGGTCACATAAGGCAGGGGTCAATGCATACAGTTCCGTCAAAACCGGGTGGTATCAGCCTGAGGTCTTGCGCGTATCCGGGTTTCGGCAAGCGCCTGAAACGCCTGCGGCAATCGGTTGGCTTTAAGCAATCTCATCTGGCCGAGTTGTTGCAGGTCGATCAGGCGACCATTTCCCGATGGGAGCGAGGCGGACAAACCCCGCCACCGGAAACGCAGCAGGCGGTCTTTGCTTCGTTCGGACCGACGCGCGTAGATGACAGCGCCCTGCGACGACTGGTTGAGACCTCATCGGATTGCCTTCATCTGGTCGAGGAAGCCAGCCATAGATGCCTTGCCTATTCCGCCAGCCGGGCAAGGGACTGGAAAACCAGCCAGAACGCGTTGTTAGGCGTGTCACTTTGGCAGTTTGCAACCGAGGAAATCCAGCAAGCCGAGGCTGAGCTGGACCAGGAAGGGTGGTGGGAGGCCCACACACCAACCCCAAAGTCCTTTCTGACCTCCGAGGCTGTGCATGATCGCATTCGCATCAGCGCCGGAGAGATCATTTGGGAAAGGCTGTATCTGTCGGATGGAACGCCCGTGCGGCTGGTCAGCGGGTCGCGGCGCCAGGCCGCATAATTTATGCGTTCCCGGGCGTGACGAGGCGCTGTAGAAGCGCCTTATGATTCAGCTGTTTCAGGTTCTCTTACTTTGGCTGGCCGGGTTGGGTGCGGCGACGCAGTTTGCCAAGATTGCTGTGCCATTCCCAGAAGTATTGCAACTCTACCCCGATCACGCCGAAACCATGGGTTGGCTGCTGTCGATCATCAGCCTGCTTGGAGCTGTTCTTGGCGCCGTATCCGGGTCAATCGTGGGCCGTGTGGGGCCGATCAAACTGTTGATATTCGGCCTTGTACTTGGTGGCGCACTTTCGATCTTTCAGGCGACGGGGCCGGGGTTTGAGATCATGCTCGCCAGCCGGTTTGTCGAGGGCCTGTCCCATTTGGCAATTGTTGTGGCGGCACCAACCTTGATTGCGCAGATCACAACCGGCAAAGCGCGCAACATGGCCATGGTTTTGTGGAGCACCTTCTTCGGCGTGGCCTTTGCGCTGAATGCCTGGCTTGGGCTGCCCTTGGTCGAAAACTATGGCCTGTCCGTCTACTTTGCGTTGCATGGCATCCTGATGATCGCAATCGCGGCATTGATCCCGATCCTTAGGCTAAAAGTCATACAGACAGACGAGCCCTCACCGTGGCTTTGGCGAGAGCTTTGGGCAGTACATCTGCGCACCTATCGCTCTCCCTTCGTATCGGCGCCGGCAATAGGCTGGTTTTTCTACACCCTGACGTTCGTTTCACTGCTGGCGATCCTGCCGGGGCGCTTGCCGGATGACATCAGCGCGACAGTTGCGGGTCTGATGCCGCTGGCCGGAATTGCGCTGAGTCTGGTTGCGGTGCCGGTTTTGCTAAACCTGATGTCCGGCGTTGCGGTGGTTAATCTGGGGTTTGCGCTTGCGATCCTGTCTATCTTGGGCGTTTTTGCCGGTCTGCCGTTGGAGTTGGCTTGTATCGCACTGTTTGCGGTGTTGGGCCTTGTGCAAGGCGGTAGCTTTGCGGCTGTGCCAATTCTGAACCAAACCGCTGAAACGCAGGCGCTCGGTTACGGGGCGATGGCGCAGATGGGCAATGCGGGCAATTTGCTGGGTACCCCGGTTTTGCTAGCGGTTCTGTGGCGGGTCGATGAGGCCGGTATGCTGATAAGCGTGATCGCGATTTACGCCCTTGCCATCTTGGCGCACTGGGCGCTGGCCCGCGGGCGTGCCGCTAACAGGGGGTCAGCCTGATTGACCGGGCGAAATGATCTGGAACGAGCCGTCATCGAATTTGACGAAACAGGATTGTGTTGTCAGCGGTGGCAATGTCGTCGTGCGCTGCACGGGAACTCCTGATTTCACAGCCCGTTTGCAGGGTGGTAGGCTCACAGGGCGATAGCCCTTTTGGGCCATGCATTGTGCCTCGACCTTGTTGCGCAGGTTCTTGTTCACGTCGACCGTGTAGATCTGACCGGGCTCCCACCAGCCGGGCGAGCGATAGCAGGACCCACGCCCATCGCAATATGTTCTGCCCGGCCAATAGGTTGGCGGCCCTTGCCGGACTTGATTTGCAACCGGCGCATCCTTGAGCGCCTGAACCTGACATTGCGTAGTCTCGGTCTGCATGCGCGAGACGCTTTCGCCCTCTTGATAATACAGTGACAGCGGTCCACAGGCGGACAGCGCCATCAGTGAAATCATAAGGGGACCAAGCGTTTTCATGTGCTTATCTTGCCCCACACCGGTGGGGATGACAATTCAATTGACCGTATCGGGGGCATCTGTCATTCAAAGATTTCAGGCAGAAGGGCCAGAAACATGAAGGTCATCATTTGCGGTGCGGGTCAGGTGGGTTGGCAGATCGCACGGCATCTTTCCGGCGAATTGAACGACGTGACCGTGGTGGATAACAATCCTGATCTGGTGCGCCGCGCGACCGAGACACTGGATGTTCAGGGTATCGCAGGTTTCGCCAGCTATCCTGACGTGCTGGAGCGGGCAGGGGCTCGTGATGCCGATATGATCATCGCCGCGACCCACTCGGACGAGGTGAATATGGTCACCTGTCAGATGGCTCATTCGGTTTTCGCCATCCAGCGCAAGATCGCGCGGTTGCGGTCGAAATCTTATCTCGAAGCGATCCATTCCGACCTATACCGCCGCGATCACCTACCCATTGATGTTGTGATCAGCCCAGAACGCGAGGTGGCTGCCGCCGCCATGCGTCGCCTGTCGGCCCCGTCGGCCTTTGACACCGAGATGTTCATGGACGGCAAGGCGCAGCTGTTGGGCATCCGCATCGAAGAGGATTGCCCTATTGTTAATACGCCCCTGCGCCAGCTGACGGATTTGTTCTCGACCCTGAGTTCGATTGTTGTGGGTGTTCGGCGCGAAGGAACATTGTTCGCTCCGGAATCCGAGGATCAGCTTTTTGTCGGCGACGAATGCTATGTCTTTGCCAGCGTACAAGACGTGGATCGTACGATGGAGGTGTTCGGCAAGTCGCAGAAACGCCAGGACCGGGTGGTGATCGTTGGCGGGGGTAATGTTGGTCTGGAAGTCGCACATACCTTAGAAGAGCGTGAAAGCCGTGTTCGCGCGAAGATCATCGAACGTGATCGTCACTGTGCTGAAAAGGCCGCCGAGGCGCTGGAACGGACGATTGTTCTGAATGGTGATGGGCTGGATTCGAACCTGCTGAGAGAGGCCGGGATTGACCGTGCAGATGCGATGCTGGCCGTCACGGATGACGATCGCACCAATATGCTGGCGGCTGTACGCGCCAAGGCCGAGGGCTGTGCCTTGGCGATTGCGCTGATCAACGATCCGTCGATGGTGGCTTTGATGGGGCCGCTAGGCATTGACGCCTATATTAATCCGCGCGCGACAACTGTCAGCTCGATCCTGCGCCATATTCGCCATGGCCGGGTGCGGCAGGTCTATTCCATCGGCGATGCCGAGGCCGAGGTGATCGAGGCCGAGGTTCTATCGACCTCGCCCATGGCCGGACAGAAACTGCGCGACATTGATTTCCCTGAAGGCGTTTTGGTTGGAGCAATTCGCAAAGGCGATGAGCTGTTGCGCCCCACCGGCAGTCTGCGGATCGACGAAAAGGATGTGGTCGCCATCTTTGCCATGGCCAAGGATGTGCCCGAGGTGGAACGGCTGATGCAGGTCTCGATCGATTTCTTCTGATGGCGCGCGTTAAATCACAACGGGTCGGGGTATTGCGGCGGTTGCCGCTGTTTCTGCTGATCTGGGGATGCGTTTCGGTTTCGATGTGGATACCCGCGATCTTTGCATTGGTGCTGGACGACCACGCCACGTCCCGGTCTTTTTTGTATTCCGGTCTCTTGGGCCTGTTTCTCGTGGCGACTATCGCATTGGCGGCGTCCAACCGAGTGCCTCGGCGAGGTACATTGGGCCAGTTGGCGGTGCTTTTGGGATGTTTTACGATCCTGCCGATCTTTCTGGCGATCCCGTTTCACGACGCGCTTGGCAACACAACCTTTCTGAACGCCTATTTCGATATGGTCAGCGCGCTGACGACGACCGGCGCCGATTTGTTTCCAAATCCGGATCGCCTGAGTGCTCCGCTGCATCTTTGGCGCGCACTTGTGGGGTGGATGGGCGGCTTGCTAATGTGGGTTTCGGCTGCTGCGATCCTGGCACCCTTGTCGTTGGGCGGGTTCGAAGTCACGGCGCAGGGCCAACCCGGACGCCCGGTCTCGGGCGTGGCGCAAAGTGAGAAGATTGATCCGCGCGGTCGTTTGATCCGAGTGACCATGACCCTGACGCCGATCTATGCCGGGCTGACCGCCGTAATCTGCGTGCTGTTGTTGATCGCCGGAGAGCGGGAACTGACCGCCATTTGCCACGCAATGTCGATTATGGCGACTTCTGGTATCTCTCCTGTGGGTGGTCTTGAAGGCGCACAGGCCGGTTTCACGGGTGAGGCGATCCTGTTTCTGTTCCTGTTCTTCGCCTTGTCCCGGCTGACTTTCTCGACAGACACAGCGACAAGCGGCTTTTCGCGCTTGGACAAAGACCCGGAATTCAGGATTGGCCTGATGATCGTGCTTGGGGTTGCCGTTTTGCTTTTTGTTCGCGTCTGGGCTGGTGTGAGTGAAATCGGGGGCCAGATGGAGCCCTTGCAAGCCCTTCACGTTATATGGGGTATGTTGTTTACTGCTTTGTCTTTTCTGACAACCGCCGGGTTTGAAAGTGCCAATTGGAATGATGCACAGCAAATTTCAGGGCTGGGGACACCAGGCTTGATCCTAATGGGTTTGGCGCTGGTTGGCGGCGGCGTGGCTACAACGGCCGGTGGGGTCAAACTGTTGCGGGTTTTTGCGCTGTACCTGAATGGCGCGCGCGAGATCGACCGCCTAATACATCCCTCATCGGTCAGCGGCGCCGATGGCGGCAATCGGCGGATCCAGAGTGACGGCGCCTTTATTGCGTGGATCTTCCTGATGCTGTTTGCCCTGACGCTGGCGGTTTTCAACCTGTTGCTTGCCGCAATGGGGGCGGGATTTGAACAGGCCATGGTTCTCAGCGTTGCCGCGCTGAGTACAACCGGGCCGTTGATCGAACTGGCGACCGACGTGCCGATCCGCCTGATCGATCTGTCGGCGGGGGCGAAACTGACCCTGTGCGCCGCAATGGTAATTGGCCGGTTGGAGGCTTTGGCCATCATCGCGTTGATCACCCCGTCGCTCTGGCGGGATTAAGCCAATGCGCGGTTGCGGCGTTACTGCCTGATTTTTAATCTGGAATATCTGAGCGCAGCACTCCATACTCCCCCGGAGGGAGCGCGTTGGTCCGCAGCGCGTAGCAAGAACAACGGCGAGTTAATAAAATATGGCTTCGGACAGACAGAATCTTCAGGACGCGTTCCTGAACAATGTACGGAAAGCAAAGGTCCCGGTCACGATTTTCCTGATCAACGGTGTAAAATTGCAGGGTGTGATCACCTGGTTTGACAATTTCTGCGTATTGTTGCGCCGCGACGGACAGTCGCAGTTGGTATACAAACACGCGATTTCGACGATCATGCCATCGCAGCCGATCAGCCTGTATGAGGGCGAAGACGCCTCTTGATGGAACATGAAAGGGCGCGCACCCGGGCCTGGGTGCTGCATCCTGAAATCAAATCAGATGAACAGCGCCGCGTTCCCGAACCGGCGCTGGAAGAGGCGGTGGCACTGGCTGCCGCATTGCCCGATCTGGATGTGATCGGGTCCGAGGTCGTGCGTCTGCAACGCGCCCAACCCGGGCTGCTGTTCGGCAGTGGAAAGATCGAGGAACTGGCCGAACGGCTGCATGACGCCGAGGTCGAGCTGGTTTTGATCGACGGACCGGTGACTCCGGTGCAGCAACGCAATCTGGAAAAGGCGTGGAAGGTTAAAATACTCGACCGGACCGGTTTGATCCTGGAAATCTTCAGCGATCGCGCCCGCACCCGCGAAGGGGTGTTGCAGGTCGAAATGGCGGCGCTCAGCTATCAGCGGACGCGACTTGTGCGGGCCTGGACCCACCTTGAACGTCAGCGCGGCGGATTGGGCTTTGTCGGTGGTCCGGGTGAGACGCAGATCGAGGCCGACCGGCGCGCCATTGATGAGCAACTGGTCCGGCTGCGCCGCCAATTGCAGAAAGTGGTTAAAACCCGAACCCTGCACCGCGCGGCGCGGGCCAAGGTGCCGTACCCGATCGTGGCCCTTGTTGGTTATACCAACGCGGGTAAATCGACGCTGTTCAACCGCCTGACCGGGGCCGAGGTGATGGCCAAGGACATGCTGTTCGCCACGCTGGACCCCACCATGCGACGGGTTGTTCTGCCTGACGGACCCGAAGTGATCCTGTCGGACACGGTGGGCTTTATCTCGAACCTACCGACGGAGTTGGTCGCTGCCTTCCGCGCCACGCTGGAAGAGGTGCTGGGCGCAGATCTGATCGTGCATGTGCGTGATATCAGCCATGACGACTCGCAGGCGCAGGCCGAAGATGTGCTGGCGATTCTGACCGCGCTGGGTGTTGATGATGAGCGCCCGATGCTTGAGGTCTGGAACAAGACCGACCTGCTGGAGACTGACGAGAAAGAGGCCACGCTGGCCCGGGCCGAGCGTGATCCGGCGATTTTCGCAATCTCCGCTGTGACCGGCGAAGGGGTCGACCCGTTGCTGGCCGAGATTGCGCGGAAACTGCAAGGCGTGCGCCATCAGATCACGCTGTCTCTGGGCTTTTCCGAGGGCGACAAGCGCGCCTGGCTGTTCCGTCAGGATGTGGTTCGATCTGAAGAGCAAACTGAAGACGGGTTTGAAATCACCGTCTTGTGGACCGAGAAGCAGGCCGCGCAATACGCGGGGCTCTAGGTCCCGTCCCGACCAACTTGCTTTTGATACTCTGCCAGATCAAACCACCAGCTTGAGGACCGTATCTTGTGGCTTGGGTCCAGCTCCCATTCCTCCCACCCGCGGGTCACGACCGCATTGCCTGTTTCGGTATGTTTGCCTTCCAGCGTCCAGACGAATAGGGCCCGGGGCCCGGCCCATCGCAGCATATCGCATCTCAGGTCAAGATCGGGGATCTCGGCAAACAGGTCTTGCGCCATCGAAGCAATCGCATCGCGGCCTTCCAAAGGTTCGCCGCCGTTGATCACCATCTGGCAATCCGCCGCGAAATAAGCTGCAACGGCAGCAGCGTCGCCAGAGCTCCAGGCGATGGCATAGTCGCGCGCAAGGTTGTTCAGGACGTCCCGAATGCTGGCCATGATTGCCCCCTTGGTCCCAGAAGATCGGTGTCGGGATGGTAGGGGAAATTCGTCAATCGTTCCATGACGCCCCGCCAAACAGGGCGGGGAGTCGCCGAATGGGCGGATTATTGCGGGATCAGATTTGTCACACCAACGGCGGCGGCGCGGGCCAGATCGATATCCAGCGACATCGGGATGTATTCACCGCGCCGCCAAAGCTGTGCCTGATCATCGTAGTAGCGTGACAGGAAATGCCCGGATTGCCCGGTCGAAGTGATGAAGACCGAACTGTCGGGATCGGCGAAGTCATAGACACCGCGATAGCCTGCGCCGTGCACGTTCTGGAACGGGTCGGGCCCTTCGCCCGAGGTGCGACCGCGCAGCAATGTATTGTCCCCTCCGCTGGTCGATTGGCGGATGTTCACAAAATAGCGCAACACCGGCACCTCTCCCAAAACGGGGTGGTCGTGGGTTGCCTGATGGGCATTGCCCCAGCGCAGAGTTTCCAGCGCGCGGCCATAGTTCTCGGCGATCCAGATCAGGGCATCATCCAGCGCCAGTCGCGCCATGTCTGTACAGGTTTCAACCGGCGCACTTTGGCGCACATCACACCAGACAGAGGCGCCGTCGATATCGCGGTAAACACGTTCAATGAACAAAGGTTCGACATGTTTGTATTCGCTGGCTAGTGGGCCAAGCTCATCGGCGATCAAACGGATCTGCAGCGCGCGCAGCCAGGCGGCGTAAATCAGCGGTTCGGGCAGATGTTCATTCATCTCACCATTCCAGTCGGCCAACAGGGACAGAGCGATTTGGCGCTGACGTTCCGGCGTCCCCTCGGGGGCGGATTCGCCGGTAAACCACAGGTCAGCCCCGATCAGGGGCAGCAGTGACCGCGCCGTAAAGCTGACCGTGTCCAGTTGCGCTTCGATAAAGCTGTCGCGGGTGTGAACCTCGCGCGATTGCATCAGGCGTTCCCAACGATGGACGCGCTGGGTGTCGCCCCATTCGTATGAGACATGGTTGGGGAAGGGCCGGTCGATGATCTTGTTGTTGGTGTTGCCCAACAGCCCGCCGACCGGAGACACAAATTCCGGGTTATTGGCGTAAGGCAGGCGGCCTTGCCATCGGTTGGCCTCGATCCAGCCAGGTGTAGGGATGCGACCCTTGCTTTGATTGCGCAGGGCGCGCTGGGGCATTGCACCGATAAGCTTCATGCCAATGGTGTCCGTGTCGACCAGTGACAGGTTTTGCGAGGGTGAGATAAACAGTTCGGCGGTTTCGATGGCCTCTGATACCGAGTTCGCGTTCATCAGACCCATCGATGCGGTCATTGAAGTGTCGTTGGGGCTTAGCGCCGTCCACGACAAGGAGACGACATGACCTGGTGGTGTCACGGTTTCAAGATCGTAATGGCTGCCGGGCAGCACAGGACCATTCTCGGTCCAGCGCAAGGTCAGGGTGATTGGCGCCTCGTCTTTGATCTCAATGATCGAGGGGCGAGTGCGGAATTCCTTGTGTCCGTCGGGTGTCAGGTATTCTTCCGGGTTGTCTGGGTTCAATTGCTCGATATGCAGGTCCTGATCGTCCAGATAGGACGAAGTAAGGCCCCAACCGAGTTGATCGCTGCGTCCGCTCATGACGGCGGGAATGCCGGGGATCGTAGCACCTATCACGCCACCGTTTTCCAGCCCCAAATGGGCCAGATACCAGATGCCGGGCGCGGTGAACCCCAGATGCGGGTCGTTTGCCAATAGGGTGCCGCCGCTGGCTGAACGTGCGAGCGCTGCGGCCCAGGCGTTTGAGGCTCCCGCTAGCCCGCGTTTCGGGAAGGGCGACAGGGGCGTATCGGGCATCTCGGTGCCGGCCGCGTACCGGGGCAGGCCGGGGAACAGCTCGGCATACTCCGGCAAGGCTGCGATGCCGGCACCCGGAACGTCCGGCAAGATGTCAGCTAGGCGTGCTGGGTCGTTCAACATCAACGACGTGCGGGCGCGTAGAACTTCGTCTTGCAAGTGGCCGGAAAGCTGTAGTCCCATCAGCTTGATCACAGCGATGCTGTCGCCCGGTTGCCAGGGCGACACCGGCGCGTTGAACAGGAACATCTCGGGCGCGCCGCGCCCCAGCGCGTCTTCGTTGATTTGGCTCAGACGGGCGTTGACGCCTGCCGCATAAGCGCGCAACGCGGCTTTGGTATAGTCATCCTGGGCATCCAACGAACGATGGGCCAAGCCATACAAATCAAGGCGGCGCAGCAGCTTGTCGATGGGCACGGTACGGGCCCCGAAGATCTCGGACAAACGGCCCTGCGCGGTGCGGCGCATGACCGTCATTTGCCACAGGCGGTCCTGAGCATGGGCAAAACCCAGGCCAAAGAACACATCCGGGTCCGTTTCCCCAAGAATATGGGGGACGTTTGCGGTATCCCGTACGATCTCAACAGGGGAGGATAACCCTTGTACTTCAAGGGTTTGATCATAATCGGGCAGGGACTGGCTAGCCAGGTAATAGATCAAACCTATCGCTGCAAGCACCAGCAGGATCAGGCCTGAGGTGATGCGCACCAGCCAGCGAAAAACAAGACCCATAGTTGCCCCACTTACCCGTTCAGTTTCTGTTTGCGCAAAGACTAAAGGATGGGACCCTCAACCGAAAGAGGAACGCGGAGGGAACTTGCGTCAAACCCGGACAAAGACAAACCCCGCCGCAAATATCACGACGGGGTTGGCCAAGGGGGGTGGTGTAACTGGTTCAGGGAATGATGCGGGTGTACTTGGTGCCTTCGACCGTGGCACCGATTTGCAGACCGGCTTGCCCGAAGACGGCGGCCAGAACCGGTGAACGCAGCGTTGTGGTGTCGGTCGACAGGGATTCACCCTGATCACTGACCACATAACCCACATCGGCCCCGGCGGTCCAACCGCTGGAACGGCGGAAATCATTCAGAGCGTCTTCGGTCATGAAGAACAGCACATGGGCGTATTGCTGGGCCCCGATCTGCAGACCCGCTGTGCCCTTGACGGCCGAGTAGTAATCAACCGTTGCATCATTGATGCGCAGTGCGCCGCGGCCATATCCACCGCCAAAGACAAACCCGGCTTCGGTGATCAAAGGCATGACCAGCAAGCCATTGGCTTTGTTGGCAATTTCAACCGTATTGGGGTAACGGCTATACATTTCGGTCAAGGTTGCATCGACGCGCGCATCAATCGTCGCAGCGTTCGAGTTGCCTACACCGTTGCCGCAAGCGGCGGTCACGGTAAGACCGGCCATGCCAAAGGCAAAGCCGCGACGGCTCAGTCGGGGGGATTGGGAACTGCTCATGTTTCCTGTCTCTTGTATTATGTGCCTGATATGTCGGGTGATCCCGATCTTATGTGCAAGAATACGCCGATTGCCGCGTCATGTCACGGGAAAGCTTTAGTCTGTCCAGCGAAGATCGGCGAAATGCCGCGACAAACTGGGGTTTTAGCCCTGCATGATGCGCGCGACTTGTGGGGCAAAATAAGTCAGGATGCCATCACATCCGGCACGTTTGAACGCCAGCAAGCTTTCCAGCATCACCTTGTCTCCATCGATCCACCCGTTTTGCGCTGCCGCCTGGATCATCGCGTATTCACCCGAGACCTGATAGGCATAGGTCGGTGCGCCAAACGTGTCTTTCACGCGCCGACAGATATCCAGATAGGGCATGCCGGGCTTGATCATCACCATATCGGCCCCTTCGGTCAGATCGCGTTCGATCAGGCGCATCGCTTCGTTCGAATTGGCCGGGTCCATCTGGTAGGTTTTCTTGTCACCCGTCAGCGCACCAGATGCGCCCACCGCATCGCGGAAGGGCCCGTAAAAGGCGCTGGCATATTTTGCGGCGTAGCTGAGGATCATCACGTTGTGGTGGCCTGCGTCCTCCAGCGCTGTACGCATCGCTCTGATCCGGCCATCCATCATGTCTGACGGCCCGATGATATCGGCCCCAGCCTCTGCCTGAGCGAGGGTCATCTTGACCAGTGCCTCAATGGTCTGATCATTCACGATCTCGCCATCCACCACATAGCCGTCATGGCCGTTGATGTTGTACGGATCCAGCGCCACATCGGTCATGACTGCGATGTCCGGCGCCGCAGCCTTGATCGCGCGGATGGCGCGGTTCGACAGGTTGTCAGGGTTCCAGGCCTCGGCGCAGTCTTCGGTTTTCAGCGTCGCGTCAGTATAGGGAAAAATGCAAAGCGCAGGGATACCAAGCGCTTGCGCTTCAACTGCTGCCTTCGCAATCAGATCGACCGAACGGCGCATGACGCCAGGCATTGACGGGACAGGTTCTTCGATCCCTTCACCATCGCGCACGAAGACGGGCCAGATCAGATCATCTGTGGTCAGCGTGCTTTCGCGCACCAAAGCCCGGATTGCACCAGATTGCCGCGCCCGACGAAAGCGGGTCAGAGGGTAGGGGGCGATGGTTGGTTTCATGGCGCGTGCTCCTTGAACATTGCCGCATTGGGTGGCATGAATTCGCCAAGGGCTCAAGGGTACCAATGAACGCGCCGCTGCGATAGAACCCCCTGAGGATTTGAATAAAGGGCTGGGTTTGGACTGGTACACCTCGATCTTCGAACTCATCGACATGCGCAGCTTTTCGAATCTGTGGTTCTGGATCGTCCTTGCAGTGATATGGTCGACGGCCAGCCATTGGGTGATGGGGGTGCCCTATGATCTGGTCGTTCGCGCGCGTCGGGTTGGTGGCCAGGTCGAAGTTGACTTGCTGGATATCGTGCGGATCAACACCAATCGTTTACTCTATTTCCTTGAAATGTCCGGGGTTATTATGCTGGCGTTGGTTTGCTTTGTATTTACCGGCATGGCGACGATGGGCTTTTACTATGGGGTCGAGTTTGCGCAGGCCCTATTCCTTTTGATGTTTCCAATGGCCATCGTCACGCTGATTAACATCTTTCACGCCCGCCGCTTACGGCAGCATGAATTGACCATGGACAGGGTCGCAAAGACTCTGTCGCGATGTCGCTTGTACACGCAGATCATCGGCATGATCTCGATACTGGTCACTTCGCTCTGGGGCATGTATCAGAACCTCTCGATTGGCGTTCTGGGATAGCGAAATCTGAAAGGCAAGGCGATGAAGGCTCCGAACCACGTGACAGTCGGCGGCGCCCCGGAAGGGTATGACGCGCAGCTTGTGCTGAACGAGATTGCGCGTTCCGGCGGGCCGGTCTGTCACGTCGCCCGGGATGACAAGCGGATGGAGGCGATGCGCGCCGCATTGGCCTTCTTTGCGCCCGATATGCCCGTCTTTGTGTTTCCCGGATGGGATTGTCTGCCCTATGACCGCGTCTCGCCCAACGCCGATATCGCAGCGGCGCGGGTGGCGACCTTGGCCGCCTTGGTGCACCAGATGCCCGACCGGTTTGTGCTGTTGACCACCTTGAATGCCGCGACTCAGCGGGTGCCTGCGCGTGATGTGCTGCGCGAGGCTGCGTTTACGGCGCGTGTGAACCACCGGGTAGATGAGGATGCACTACGGCAGTTTCTGGTGCGCATGGGGTTCACTCAAAGCCCGACGGTGATGGAGCCCGGTGACTACGCCATACGTGGAGGCATCATCGACATCTTCCCACCAGGCGAATCCGGCCCCGTGCGTCTGGACCTGTTCGGAGACGTTCTGGACGGCGCGCGCCGGTTTGATCCGGTCTCTCAACGCACGACCGAGAAGTTGGAGGTGGTGGAACTCGCCCCGGTGTCCGAGGTCATTCTGGACGAGGCGGCCATTACCCGGTTCCGTCAGAACTACCGCATCGAATTCGGCGCGGCGGGTACGGATGATCCGCTCTATGAAGCCGTCAGCGCGGGCCGCAAACATCAGGGCATCGAACATTGGCTGCCGTTCTTTCACGAGAAGCTTGAGACCTTGTTCGACTATCTGCCCGGCGCGACCATCTCGCTGGACGATCAGGTCACACCGGCGCGGTTGGCGCGTTGGGACTCGATTGAGGACCAATATGAAACCCGGCGTCTGGCGCTGGAAAATCGCTCGCGCATGGATACGGTTTACAAGCCGACGCCGCCCGGACTGCTCTATCTGGACGACGCGGAATGGGAGCAAGTCGTAGGCGACCGTCGGGTGATGCAGTTCAGCCCGCTGCCGCAGGCCAGCGGGCCGGGCGTCATAGATGCAGGCGGTCGGATTGGGCGCAACTTTGCCCCGGAACGCCAGCAGGAAAGCATTAGCCTATTTGGCGCTCTGGCTAGCCATATCACCAACAAGCTTACCAAAGGCCCGGTCCTGATCGCGTCATACTCCGAGGGTGCGCGTGAACGTCTGACAGGCCTGATCGAGGATGAAGGTTTGGCCGAGGCCATCCCGGTCACCGTCGGCGCTCGCGTCGGCAAGCGTGGGCTGCATCTGGCGGTCTGGGCGCTGGAACACGGGTTCGAAACCCCTGACCTGACGGTGATCGCCGAGCAGGATGTGCTGGGCGACCGCTTGATCCGGCAACCCAAGAAACGGCGCAAGGCCGAGAACTTCCTGACCGAAACCCAATCGCTGTCCCCTGGTGATCTGGTCGTGCATGTGGACCATGGCATCGGGCGTTATATGGGGATGGAGGTCGTCACGGCGGCCGGTGCGGCCCATGAATGCCTGCTGCTGGAATATGCCGAACAGTCCAAGCTGTATCTGCCGGTTGAAAACATCGAACTGCTGTCGAAATACGGCCATGACGAAGGCCTGCTGGACCGTCTGGGTGGTGGCGCTTGGCAGGCCAAGAAAGCCAAGCTGAAAGAACGCATCCGCGAGATGGCGGACAAGCTGATCCGCATTGCTGCTGAGCGTGCCTTGCGCAAAGCGCCGGTTATGGACCCACCACCTCATGCGTGGGACGAATTCAGTGCCCGCTTCCCCTATCAGGAAACCGACGACCAGCTGCGTGCGATTTCTGAGGTGATGGAGGACATGCATTCTGGTGCGCCGATGGACCGTTTGATTTGCGGCGATGTTGGCTTTGGCAAGACTGAGGTCGCCATGCGCGCGGCCTTTGTCGCAGCCATGTCAGGCGTGCAGGTGGCTGTTGTTGCGCCAACAACGTTGCTGGCGCGCCAGCACGCGGCGTCGTTCAAGGATCGGTTCAGGGGCTTCCCTCTGGAGGTGCGACAATTGTCACGTTTCGTCTCAACGAAGGAAGCGCAACAAACCCGCGATGGGATGGCACGTGGCACAGTGGACATCGTGATCGGTACCCATGCGTTGCTGGCCAAGGGTATTCGGTTCAACAATCTGGGCCTGCTGATCATTGACGAAGAACAGCATTTCGGTGTGGGTCACAAGGAACGCCTAAAACAACTGCGCAGCGACATCCACGTCCTGACCCTGACCGCCACGCCGATCCCACGAACACTGCAATTGTCCCTGACCGGTGTGCGGGACCTTTCGATCATCGGAACCCCTCCGATCGACCGGCTGGCCATCCGCACCTATGTCAGCGAGTTTGACGCAGTGACGGTCCGCGAGGCGCTGCTGCGTGAGCACTATCGCGGCGGGCAAAGCTTCTACGTGGTGCCGCGCATCTCGGACCTGCCGGAGATCGAAGAGTTTCTAAAGGAGCAATTGCCAGAGCTGACTTACGTCGTCGCTCATGGGCAGATGGCGGCAGGTGAACTCGACGACCGGATGAACGCGTTTTATGATGGCAAATACGACGTGCTTCTGGCCACCACGATTGTGGAAAGCGGGCTCGACATTCCGACGGCCAACACGATGGTCGTGCACCGAGCCGATATGTTCGGCCTTGCGCAGCTTTATCAAATTCGCGGCCGGGTGGGGCGGTCGAAGACCCGCGCCTATGCCTATCTGACCACCAAGCCGCGCCAGAAACTGACTGCTACCGCCGAAAAACGCCTGCGGGTTCTGGGCTCTCTGGATACGCTAGGGGCTGGTTTCACTCTGGCCTCTCAGGATCTCGACATTCGCGGGGCTGGCAACCTGTTGGGCGAAGAACAATCCGGCCAGATGCGCGACGTGGGCTATGAACTCTACCAGTCTATGCTGGAAGAAGCGATCGCCAAGATCAAAGCGGGTGAGATGGAGGGGCTGTCGGATGCCGACGACCAGTGGGCCCCGCAGATCAATCTGGGCGTCCCGGTCCTGATTCCCGAGGATTACGTGCCCGATCTGGACGTGCGTCTGGGCCTCTATCGTCGCCTGTCGTCGCTCTCGACCAAGGTCGAACTGGAAGGCTTTGCGGCTGAACTGATCGACCGCTTTGGCAAATTGCCGAAAGAGGTCAACACGTTGATGTTGGTCGTGCGGATCAAGGCTATGTGCAAACGGGCCGGGATTGCCAAGCTGGACGGCGGGCCAAAAGGCGCGACCATCCAGTTCCACAATGACAAATACGCCTCTCCTGAGGGGTTGGTCGAGTTCATCCAGAACCAGCGCGGTCTAGCCAAGGTCAAGGACAACAAGATCGTTGTGCGGCGCGACTGGAAGAAGGACAGTGACAAGATCAAGGGGGCCTTCGCCATTGCCCGCGATCTGGCCGAGAAATTAATGGCCCAGAAGAAAAAGGCGAAAGTCTAGTCGCCGGTCACAAAGGTGCAAAGCTGCCAGTTGCCTGCGTCGGATTTCACAAAAGCGGCCCGGTAGCCGACCATGGACCACAGAAAATCGCTGTGTATGTAGCCGAATGTGCCATCGGTCAGTCGCACCAGCTGGTATTCGGCCCCTTCCAGATAGTCGGGGATCAGGACGACCTCGTGGCTGATGAAATCCACGATGGCCCCGCTTCGTGCCGGTGAACGACGCAGAGTGACCCGGTCTCCGGTGACAAAATAGGCCAGAAACGGGTCCAGCGTAGCGGGCAGGCTGATCTGCCATTGATGCGGCATCCAGAACTCGCCCTGATCGTCGAAGTAACCGGGTTGGGACAAAGTGTTCTCTAGTGCGGACCAATATTCCGCACGCATATCGTCGGCCTGATCCCGGTATTCCTCCTCCAAAGTTTCGGGCGGCACCGTCAGGCTTTCGCGAAAGGCTTCGGGGCCGCTTTCTGTGCCGTGGCTGATATAGAAATCCGGGCAGGCGGCGGCGATCACGGCCTCGGTATCGCGGGCGGCGACTTTGGTCAGAAGGTCTTCTCGGAACGCGGCGAGCGACGGGTCATTGCCAGCCTGATCCACGGGGGGGAAGCTTTGGCGGTCGGCCCAGGCTGGCCCGCAGATCAGGACGGCCAGCGCAAAAATCAGTGATTTCATTCAGCAGCTCTCATCGCGGCTTGGGCGCAGAAACAAGATGCGCCGACAGCACCGTCAGCCCTTGCTAGTGCGAGGTCAAGCCGTTGTTTGATCTGTATGATCTCAACCGTCTCGCCGCGTGCTTTCAGGCAGTCATGCAGGCCCTTCAGGCTCCAGACATTGTCGGGGTGGATCGAGGCGCGGCTGAGGTTGCCGCCCAGACCTAAATCTTCGCGATAAACCGCTTCTGCCTCGGCCAAATGGCCCTGTTCGAACAGCAAGGCCCCAAGGGCGTGGCGCGTGGGCTGCATCCAGCCCCACGGCTCATCATAGGGCAGGGTGTCGTCCAGCTCGACCGAACGGTGTAGATGGGCAAATGCCATCTCGAAATTGCCTTTGCGATATTCGATCTCACCGCGCAGCATTTCCGTTGCCACGTCCAGCAGGTCGATCACGCGGTTGTTGTGCAGCCGCCGCGCCTCGGGCACGCAGGCTTTGGCGCTTAGGAACAGCTGTTCCTCGGCCTCGGCCTGCGCCACATCGCCGGTTGCGGCATGGGCAATCGCGCGGGCGTAATGCGTGGTTGCCGTCAGCGTGCGGAACAGGTCGGGGTCTTCGGGCAACTCCAGCGCCTTGGCCTCTTCCCAGCGACCAAAGCGGATCAGGATATGAGGGCCCATCGACATGTAGCTTTCGAAGAAATCTGCCATGGGCGGGCTTTCGACGCGCAGCATTTCTTCGGGCGTGGTGTCCCAAAGCCCCCGATTGGCGTGCAGTGCGGGCTCCATCTGGCCCAGAAACAGCGCGCCATAGATGGTGAAGTGATAGTTGTGCTGGCGATAGCCGGTATAGATGTTGAACGCGCCCTCGCGCTCATAATACTTAAGATCAGCGACCGAGGCTTTTTCGTTCCAGTGCACCACATTCTGATAGTGCCCGCAAAGCACATCGATATGGGTGGGCATATGCACCAGATGCCCGGCATCGGGGACCAGCGTGCGCAGCACGTCGCCTGCTTTCAGCGCTTTTTCCGGGGTTGGCGACATCTCCATCAGATGAACGTATAGATGCAGAAGGCCGGGATGAGACATCGCGGCGGGATCATTTTCCATCGCCCATTCCAACGCCTCTTGCGCCTCTAGTGTGGCGGCCCCGTCGGCGGGTTTGCCGGTGCTCAGATCCCACATTTTCCAGGGGGTCAGATTCAGCAGGGATTCGACGTAGATCGTGCGTAGGTCCAGATGTTCTGGCTGGGTGGCGAAGGCTGCGCGCATGGCGTCGGCGAAGTCGAAATCCCATCGATGCATATCCTCGACCGGGTCCCGTTGCGGGTAACGAGCGGGCAGAGCCTGGATCAGCGCCTTTTCAACTTCGGTGCATCCATCCATCAGCGCTAAGGCTTGCCGTGTGGCATCGTAAGCCTTAGCCAGCGCTTCTTGCCGCCCTCGGTCATCCTGCAAATCCCAAGGCAGGTTATAGTTCGGCCCGGCAGCATAAGCGACGCCCCAATGGGCCATGGCGCAATTGGGATCATGCGTGACAGCCTTTTCGAAACATGCCACCGCTTCAGTGTGATTGTAGCCATAAGTCCAGACCAGACCACGGTCGAACCATTGTTGCGCTTCGGTTGAGGACGTGGTCACAGGACAGGTATGGCTGCCTAGATCATAATCATAGCTCATTGCAGAAGCTCCCCCGAATTTGGCAGCAGGGTACCGCGATTTAACCTGTCTGCACAGGGTCAGGCGGAAATCTGTTTTCGATCCGACCCATGTGAACCATCAGGCCAAAGGCCGTGATACACATGGTCAGAATGCCAATTGTCAAAGGCGTGATCGAGCCATCGAACAGCAACCCGATCGGGGCGGCAATGGCGGCGGCCAACACGGTGGCGACCGATCCAATCACCGAAGCGGCCATGCCCGCGATATGGCCCATCGGCTCCATTGCGATGGCGTTGAGATTGCCCATGGTCACACCGGCCATGAAGAAAACAGTTGTTTGCCATGCCACAAATAACGCGAAGGACGCATTGGGTGACATGGGGATTGCGCTGAGTACGATCACAAGCGCCGTGATCAGGATTTGCCCCCCAAGTGCCCATGTCACCATGCGGCGCATTCCAATACGCACCACCAACGCGGCGTTCAGCAGACTGGCAGAACCTGAGATCAATGCCACAAACCCAAACCAGAACGGAAAGCTGTCCGCGCGATCATGGATCACGTCATAAACAGGCTGCACCATGGTCAACATAGTGAACAAGATGCCCATGCAGAGGGTCTGCACCAGGATCGAGAGGCGCACAGTGGGGTGGGCAAACATCTCTTTCGTGGCAGTAACCATCAGCGGCAGGCGGAACGGGCGGCGGTTTTCTTTCGCCAGCGACTCGGGCAGGCGGCTGCCCATCCAGATGCACACGATCACGGCGAACAGAATGAACAGGGCAAAGATGCTGCGCCAGCCGAACAGGGCGATAACGCCTGCGCCCAGCATGGGGGCGACGGCAGGCACCAGCGTGAAGATCATCATTGCGATCGAGATGATCCGAGCCATGATCCGACCGGAATAGAGATCGCGAATGATCGCCATCGCCACTACGCGCGGACCTGCGGCGCCAAGGCCCTGCGCCACGCGGGCGGCCAGAACCAGCTCGAGCGACGAACTGGCCCAAGCCACGGCAGAAGCTGCGATATACAGCGCGACGCCGCCATAAATCACCGGCTTGCGCCCGAACGCATCTGACAGAGGGCCGGTGAAGAAGGTCCCGACCCCCATGCCCAACACAAATGATGTTAGGATCAACTGCGCGCGGTTGATATCATCCGGGCTGAGCTGCGCGCCGATCTCGGGTAGGGCGGGCAGCATCGAGTCGATGGAAAAGGCGATGGTCGAGAACATCATTGCGATCAGCGCAATGAATTCCCCTCGGGACATGCGATTGGCCATGGGCGCTCCTTACCTGTTCGCGCTATCACGGCAGATCAGGTTGCGCCAGACCGGAATTTTGCACAGAGCTCTGTGCTTCTATGCAGAGGAAGCCTCAAGTTGAGACATGATCTCGCCAATCACTTTCTCCCACATTTCAGGGGGTTGAGCACCTGGAACGGCGTGTTGATTGGCAACGATGAAGGTCGGAACAGAACCAACACCCATTTCGCGTGAATGGGTATCGCGGTTGCGGATATCTTCGCGGTCGGCGTCGGATTTCAACAGTTTCAGCACCACTGCCGCATCCATACCCGCACTGTCGGCAATGTCAGACAGAACCTCCGGGTCGCCGATATCGCGGGCCTGAACGAAGTAAGCGTCGAACAGTGCATCGACGACGGCGTTCTGCTTTCCCTCGATCCCGGCCCAGTGGATCAGGCGATGTGCGTCCAGCGTGTTTGGCGTGCGCTTCATCCCCTCAAAGTCGATTTTGAGGCCCGCATTCTCGGCATGTTCAACCACGGGTGCATAGGCGCGCACCGCACTGTCCTTGCCGCCGAATTTCCGTTCCAGATATTCGCGCCGATCCATGCCTGCGTCGGGCATATCGGGGTTCAACTGGAACGGGTGCCACTCAATTACAAAGGGGTGGTCCGGCACCTTTGCCAAGGCTTTGTCCAGATGGGTTTTGCCGATGTAGCACCACGGGCAGATCGGATCGGACAGGATATCAAGCTTGACGGTCTGGGTCATTCGGTGGTCGCCTTGAAATAGGCCGGCAATGCGCGGCGCAGGAGTTTGCCGTTGCCGCCGGTCGGCAACTCAGGAAGGTGAACGAAGGCACGCGGTTGTTTGTAGCGTGCCAGATTGGCTTGGACATAGGCGCGCAAAGTGTCCTCGTCCAGCCTTTGGGGCCCAGTATAGAAGGCTGCTATCACAAATGTGTCCGGTTTGACTTCAACCGCTGCGGCGCCGACCTGTGTGATGCCAGGATAGTTGGACAAGACGGATTCGACCTCTACCGGTGAGACGCGATAGCCGCCTGCATTCATCATATCATCGCCCCGCCCCAGATAGGTGATCTGCCCATCCACGGCCATGGCCCCATGATCGCCGGTCAGGAACCAATCGCCCTGCATACGCTGCGCGACCTCATCCGGTGCGTTGAGATAGGTCAGCATCAGGCCTGGGTCAGATCGATGGATAGCAATGGTTCCGTCCTGTCCTTGTGGAACGGGACCGTCGGGCCCAAGGATCGCAACGCGGCGACCGGGTTGTGGCTGCCCCAGCGCTTCACCACGTGCGGGATGCGCCGGGCTGGAGGAGATGAAGGTCGAGCATTCCGACATTCCATAGGCCTCAAACAGGTCAGTGCCGGTGGCGGACTGCCAGCGCGTATGTAACTGCGGAGACAGCTTTTCTCCGGCGCAAAGCCCATGACGCAGATCTGGCAGATCGATCTGTTCCGGGCCTTGCAGCATCTTGCGGAACACGCCGGGTGCGGCGGCAAAAATCGTGGCGCGGTTGCGCCTTAGCAATCCGGGCAGCGCGGCGAGATCGGTGCCGGGTTCCGGAATCAGAGCCGTCGCGCCGATGGTCCACGGATCCATCAACCCCGTGCCCAGCGTGTAGGTCCAGTTAAACGCCCCGGCGTGGCAGAGGCGATCCTTCTGCGTCAGCCCATACCAGCCATCCACCATCATCTGCCGCGCCCAGATGGCACGATGCGCATGGGCAACCGCGCGCGGTTTGCTCGAGGTGCCCGAGGTGTAAACCACATAGGCCAGCCGCTCGGGATCACCCAATTCAAATTCGGCGGCGGGCAGGTCGCGCATCGCTTTCAGCGCTGACAGGTCGATCTGATGCGGATGTGCAGCGCAAGCTACTGATGGATCACGCAGGATGGCAGACGGGGAAAGATCGGAAAAGATGCGGGCCGTTTCCGGTTCGGTCAGTTGCGACGAGGTCGGTACCGGCACGATTCCCACCGCGATCGCACCAAGGTAAGCGATGGGGAAATCGACGGTGTTTCCCAACCGCATCAGCGCGATGTCTCCGGGGGTCAGACCAGCCTGCAACAGGCCGGCGCCCGTTCCCAGAACGGCGCGTTTCAACCGGCTGTAACTCCAATCATCCGTGTTGTTTGCGCCCAGAACCGACAGGGCGGTTTTGTCCGGCAAGCGATCCGCATGACGCAGCACATGGGCGGCCAGATTGAACGGCGCAGGGCAGGGCGCGGGTGACCCCTGATCAAAGATCGATAACATGCTGTCTGGCTAACGCGGCGTCTGCTGCGTTGCAAGCCGGGCTGGCTGGTCCTATAGAAAGGCCATGAGCTCGCAAGATCCCAAGTCCCTAATCCGCATTGCCCGCGAATCCGGTGTTGAGGCAGAGGTTGAACCTCTGGACCTTGGCGTGCGTGTCCGCGAACTGCGCAAGGCACGAAACTGGACGCTGGAACAGGCCGCCACGCAGGCCGGGCTGGCGCGCTCGACCCTCAGCAAGATCGAAAACGGGCAGATGTCGCCTACCTATGATGCGCTGAAAAAGCTGGCCATCGGGTTGGAGATTTCGGTGCCGCAGCTGTTCACTCCGCCACAGCGCGATCAGGTGATCGGGCGCATGGCGGTGACCCGGATGGGCGATGGGACGGCCCATGCCACCGCAACCTACGAGCATGAGTTGCTGGCCGAGACGCTGACGAAAAAGCAGATGTTGCCTTACCGCGCACGGGTGCGTGCCCGGTCAATGGACGAGTTTGACGGATGGGTGCGCCATGATGGTGAAGAATTCTTATATGTGCTGACGGGTGTTGTGCGCCTGTACACCGAGTTCTACGAGCCTGTTGAAATGCGCCGGGGGGACAGTGCCTATTATGATGGCAGCATGGGGCACAATGTCGTGTCGGTCAGCGACGAAGATGCCACGATCCTGTGGGTGACGTCACTTGGCTAAGGCTGCATGCGCCAGTTCGTGGTTCAGGCGTTCGGTGAACAGGAAATCCTCGACCTCTTCATGGGCTTCATTCACCGTCAGATGATGACGTTCGGCCAGATAGGCCTCGAACCGTTCACGATTGTTCCAGACGCTGTCCATGTCCTGATCTCTCAGGTTTGGAAAACGCCGTTTTGCGCGGGCATAAGTGGCGCCCAGCTCTTTTGTAAGTTCTGCCCAGTTCAACATGTGCGAGCCTCCCTTGATCCGACCTGGACTGCTCTCCCCCACCGATAGGGTACGAAGCAGTTACAGTAACCTCAGACATGACAAAATGTCGCAGGTGGTGTGCGGGTTGTTTGCCAAAGAAAAACCCGCTGCGGGTCGTCCGCAACGGGCCTTTGGACCTGAGTTTGTGAGTGAGTGGTAGCCGGTCCGATGTAACGAGGTCAGTGTCAATGTCCTGCCTGTTTAGGTGTCTGATATGAAAGAGCTAATTTTCTGCTGATCGTGTGTTTCCCTACACTCAGGCTATATCACTAGAATATGATGAGTAAAATGAATTGATGACTATGATCGGAAACCTACCAAATTTAGCTGTCTGACACGTATGTTGCCGATCTTTCTTCGCCACCACACTAAACATGGGGCGCATGTCACCCTGTGCTGATTATTGCCGAAGCAGGATAGCAAAAGGGTCGGGGCGCGATCGGAGCCTCGCATCCAGTGTTCGGTTCAACAGGCCATTCGCTTTGTGAGGCTTTTGGTGCGACGCAAAGGGGTTTAACCTTCGTACCACCAGATCTCCGGCATGTATTGCGGCCCGTCGCCGTAGATCGGCAGCGTTTCAGGGAATTTCAGTTCCTGGATATGCGCGATACGGCCAACATCGAAATTCCAGATCGGAATGACATACCGACCTGCTGTCAAAACCCGGTCCAGTGCGCGGGTCGCTGCGACAAAATCCTCGCGAGACTCCGAGGCCAGCATGGCATTGATCATCCCGTCCACAGCCGGTGAGACAACGCCCATCAGGTTTCGAGTTCCTGGAGTATCGGCGTTTTCGCTGCCCCAGTACAAGCGCTGTTCATTACCCGGAGACAGGGACAGCGCACGGCGGAACGGGGTCATGTCAAAATCCAACTCGGCGATGCGGCCCGTATATTGCGCATTATCCACCTGTTCGGTGAGGACCTGAATGCCCAACCGCTCCAGCGCGCGGGCATAGATCTCGACCGCTGTTTGCATCTCGGTATCGCCCTGTTGCAACAAAACGCCTATCCGGAAAGGCTCACCATTCTGGTTCTGTAAAACACCGCCCTGAATGGTCCATCCGGCCTCAGCCAGCAGCTTGGTTGCTTCGCGGATATTGCTGCGATTGCGGGCTGAGCCGTCCCCTTCGGGCAATACATAGCCCTCCAGAGTGCCAGGGGTCAGGTCCTCCTGAAACGGTTCCAACAGCGATTGTACTTTGCCGGTGGCGGGTCCGGGCTGCATCGCCAGATCGGAGCCCGAGAAATATGAGGTAATTCTGGGCTGCGCGCCGCCCGTAATCGTGTCGTTGATAAATTCGAAGTTGAAGGCCAGCGTCAGCGCCTCGCGCACGCGCCAGTCATCGAACGGGGCTTTGCGGGTGTTCATGACAAGCCCGGTCATGCCCGAGGGCTTACCGTGTGGGATTTCGGTTTTGATCACGTCGCCACGCTGGATGGCGGGGAAAGCATACTGGTTGTCCCATTTGTCGGCGTTGAATTCACGCACAGCGGATAGCTCTCCGGCCTTGAAGGCCTCAAACAAAACTGTGGCATCGCCGTAGAACTCAATCCGCATCTCATCCAGGTTCATCGTACCGCGGCGGAATGGGATGTCTGCGCCCCAATAGTCAGGGTTTCGGCGCAGATTGACGTATCGGCCAGCCTCAAAGTCATCGATCACATAGGGGCCAGTGCCGATCGGGATGTCTTGCAGCGGGGCGTCGGCAAAGCTCTTGCCCTCCCACTGAGCTTTTTTGAGGATCGGCCGCAGCCCAGCGATCAAGGCCAATTCGCGATCGGGTTCATTGAACGAAATCCGGACCGTGCGCGGGCCGGTTGCTTCGATACTGTCGATCTTGGACCACAGCCCGCGGTAGCGCAGATGACCTTCGGTGCCCAATGTCTGGAACGACCAGATCACATCCTCGACCGTTACAGGTGTTCCGTCGGAAAACGCTGCCTCTTCCCGCAGCGTGAATTCGACCCAGGACCGGTCCGGCGCCGTCTCAACCGATTCGGCTAACAGTCCGTAAAGAGTGAAAGGTTCGTCCCAGGACCGGCCCATCAGGCTTTCATGGGTCCAAAATCGCAATTGCCACGGAGAGGTGCCTTTTTGCACAAACGGGTTCAAACTGTTATAGCCGCCCGTATTCCCAAAAACGACCTTGCCACCTTTGGGCGCATCCGGATTTGCATAGGGCAGAGACACAAAATCCGGTGGTAGAGCCGGATCGCCATACATAGCTATGCCATGTGACGAATCTGCTTGCGCTAAAGGGGCTGCCAAAATGCAGGCGATTCCCGCTGCGAGTAAACGAAGAGGGCGTAGAAAATCCGGGCTCATTTTGGAAACAATCCTGCTCTGGCCTTATTTTGTTGGGTATCATCGTACCGATGATTTTTCTTATTTTCAAACTTTTAGCTTGGATGAAGGCATGGAATTGCTTATAAAGGTCTCACTGCTCGATAGGTTTCTTGCCTGTATGAAACCTGCCTCAATAACTTAACGCCCGCTTCGTGCGGGCGTTTTTTTTGGCTACGGCAAGCCGTATCAGCGCGAGACTTTAGCAGCGTCTTTCCCCGTTTTCTTTGCAGGTGCAGCATGGCATGCTGCATTTGAACAGAGGTCAGCGGAGAATGGTTATGAGCCTGTCGGGAAAAACAGCTATCATCACAGGATCGAATTCGGGGATCGGTTTGGGCATTGCACGCGAACTGGCCAAGGCCGGGGCAGACGTGGTCTTAAACTCATTCACGGATCGGGATGAAGATCATGCGCTCGCTGCCGAGATCGCAAAAGAAACGGGAACCAAGGCGCGCTACATCAAGGCCGACATGTCGAAGGGCGATGAATGCCGCGCTCTGATTGCGACGGCCGGGGCTTGCGATATCCTGGTCAACAACGCGGGCATTCAGCACGTCTCGCCCATTGATCAGTTCCCGGTCGAGAAATGGGATGCGATTATCGCAATTAACATGAACTCGGCCTTTCATACCACGGCGGCAGCCCTGCCGGTGATGCGTGCGGCAGGATGGGGACGGATCGTCAATATCGCATCGGCCCATGGTCTGACGGCTTCGCCCTACAAGACGGCCTATGTCGCGGCCAAGCACGGGGTTGTAGGGATGACCAAATCGGTTGCTCTGGAGACCGCGCAGGAACCGATCACCTGCAACGCAGTCTGCCCGGGCTATGTGCTGACACCGCTGGTTGAGGCGCAAATCCCAGACACGATGAAGGAATACAACATGAGCCGCGAAGACGTGATCAAGAATGTCATGTTGGAGCGGCAACCATCCAAAGAGTTTGCAACAGTCGAGCAACTGGGTGGCACCGTGCAGTTCCTGTGTTCCGACGCGGCGGCGCAGATCACAGGCACGACCATTTCCGTGGATGGCGGCTGGACGGCTTTGTGAGCTATCATGGGGGCTCTGCCCCCATACCCCCGGGATATTTTTGGCCAGATGAAGAGGCGAAACCATGAAACGGATCAATCTGGCTTTGCAGGGTGGTGGGGCGCATGGGGCCTTCACCTGGGGCGTTCTTGACCGAATTCTGGATGAAGAGGATATCGAAGTTGCGGCGATCACCGGAACCTCGGCCGGGGCGTTGAACGGGGCGGCGTTCAAATCTGGGATGGTGCATGCAGGCCGCGACGGTGCGCGGGCACGATTGGATGAGTTGTGGAAACAGATGGGTGCTGTAGGTGACATGCGCCTGACCAACTGGTTTCGCGGGTTGGAGCCGTCCAGCATCGCGCAGGCTATGGAGTATTCGCTGCCCTATTCGGTGGGCGAGGCCTGGTCGCGGATGGTGTCGCCTTATGCCTATGGGCCGTTCTATACCAACCCGCTTGAGCTCGTTGTAGACCGGTTCAACTTTGAAGAAGTCTGCGCCGATCAGGGGCCAGGCCTATTTGTCTGTGCAACCTGCGTGCGCAGCGGCAAGATCCGTGTGTTCACGGGCAGCGAGATATCGACAGATGCTATTCTGGCCTCGGCCTGTTTGCCGACCTTGTTCAAGGCAGTTGAGATTTATGACCCAGAGACCGAGCGGATCGAAGCCTATTGGGATGGCGGGTATACGGGTAACCCGGCCTTGTATCCTTTGTTCGGTGATGACCTGCCGGATGATGTGGTGATTGTGAACATCAACCCACTGGAAAGGGATGAATTGCCCATCACGCCGCAGCAGATTCAGAACCGGATCAACGAGATTAGTTTTAATTCTTCGCTGTTTCGCGAGTTGCGGGCGATCAGTTTTGTGCAGCGCCTACTGAAAGAAGGTAAACTGAAAGCGGGTGAGATGAGCCGCGTGCTAGTGCACATGATCGCGGATAACGACCTGATGAACGGCCTGTCTGTTGCCACCAAGACGGTGCCCAACCCGGTGATCCTGCATAAGCTGAAACGGGCAGGTCGGGATGCTGCGGATGGGTTCCTGTCGCGGCATAAGGGTGATCTTGGGCAGAACAGTACCGTCGATCTGCCTGCGATGTTCGGCTGATCACTCGGGCGGCTGGGTCGGATCTTTTTCGTTCGGATAGACCAGCCCAGCCGAAATCACCAGTTTGGCCGCATCTTCGATGCTCATATCCAGCAAGATGACGTCTTCTTCTGGGAAGAACAGCAAGAAGCCTGAGGTCGGGTTGGGTGTGGTCGGTATGAAGACGCTCAGCAGGTCGCCACCGGTTTCGGCCCTGACATTGACTTCGCCTTTGGCTGTAGTCGACACGAACCCGATCGCCCAGATGCCGCGGCGCGGGTATTGAACAAGACAGGCTTTTTCAAAGGACCGCTCGGTCTGGGCGAACACGGTTTCCGAGATTTGTTTGATCCCGGAATAGATCGACCGCACGATGGGCATTCGGTTCACCAGGCTTTCAGTGAACGAGATAAAGGATCGGCCAAGGATACCTTTGGCGACCCAGCCGACCAGAATGGTGAAGATCAGGAAGATAATGACGCCAACGCCGCGCAGGTTGATGCCCACATATTGCTCGGGCTGGAATTGATGCGGCACCAAAGGCAACACCGCACTGTCGATCCAGCCAACGACGGACCAGATCAGCCATACGGTCAGCCAGACCGGCGCAATCACAACGATTCCCGTTAGGAATGACGCACGCAGGCGCGCGAACAGACCGGGGCGGCGATGGGGTTTTTCGTCAAACGGTGTATTCATTGCGGATCCGAGTGGCTTGCCGGACTAGTTAAGCAGTCCGGCGGGCCGGTGCAATAGGGCAGAATTACGTGCTGTTTGCCAGTGCTTTAGCGATATTCGCAGCCAGTCGTGCGTTGTTGCGGACCAATGCGATATTTGCGGTCAGCGACCGGCCTTGGGTCTTTTCAAATATCCGTTGCAGCAGATAGGGCGTGACGGCTTTTCCGGTGATGCGGTGCGCATCCGCGTCGGCCTGCGCCTCGGCGATGATCGGCGCCAGTTCCTCGGCTGGGATTTGATCGGCGGCGGGGATCGGATTGGCGACCAACTGACCGCCGGGCAGACCCAGCGCGCGGCGGGTGGCGTGGGCCTTGGCGATGGCCTCGGCGCTGTCCATCCGCAGGGGCGCAGCATAAGGGGATTTGGCCGACCAGAAAGCCGGGAACTCGTCTTGGCCATGCGCGATGACGGGCACACCCAGAGTTTCTAGCACTTCGAGTGTTTTGGCCAGATCAAGGATGGCTTTGGCTCCAGCAGCCACAACAGTGACTGGGGTTTGGCCAAGCTCGTGTAGATCAGCAGAGATATCGAACGAGGTTTCGGCCCCTTGGTGTACACCGCCAATACCGCCGGTCGCAAAAACCTCGATCCCTGCATAATGCGCTGCGATCATCGTCGCGGCGACGGTGGTGGCACCGGTACCACCGGTTGCAATGCAGGCCGCCATGTCCGCGCGTGACAGCTTGGCGACGCCCTGAGCTTGACCCAAAGACTGCAACTGATCCGGTTCAAGACCTACGTGCAGCGCACCCTCGATCACCGCCATCGTGGCCGGAACGGCGCCCGCATCACGAATATCTTGTTCAACCTGGGCCGCGACCTCGATGTTCTGGGGGTAGGGCATACCATGGGTGATGATGGTGCTTTCCAATGCCACGATGGGCTGACCTGCGTCCTTGGCGGCGCGGACCTCGGTGGAATAGTGGATGTTGATCACAGGGGAGTTTCTCCGGAAACATAGGTTGCGGCGGCGTTCAATGCGCGGGTGAGGGCCGTTTGTTCATCGGCCCCGTTTGATTCCGAAGCGATATGCGCCGCCATGAAAGTGTCGCCCGCGCCTGTGACGCGGGTCACCAGAACGGATGGGGGTGTCTGGGTCAGAACGCCTGTTGCTGATCCCACGGTCGCGGAACTGCCGCCATCGGTGACCAGGACCCGCAGCGCACCGCGATCCAGCAGGCCTTTGGCGGCGGATTCGGAATCGGTGAACTCGCGTTGGCAGAGCAACCCAGCCTCTTCCAAATTCACATAGAGCGTCGCACGGGCGTGTTTCAGGAAGGGCAGCAGGCGTTCGGCCTTGCCGGGCGAAGCCGGCGCAACCCGCAGGTCTGCCTTGGCAAAGGCCGGGCTCTGCGCGATTTCTTCCAGCAGGTTCAGTGTCAGGTTCCCATCCAGCGCAATCGGGCCTTCAAAGGGCGCGTTTTCGTATCCCAGAGGACCCTGCATCAACGGGCGCAGGATTTTGGCCCCGGCTGCCTCAAGCGAATGCGCATCGGCGATGGCGGCAATTAAGCCATTCGCCCCTTCGACCGCCATATAGCGATCAGTGGGCAGGTCTTGCGAGCGGTAGATATGCTCGGTCACCATACCGAGCCGTGCGCAGGCGTTTGCCAGTTCGTCACCTTCGGGGTCGCGTCCAATCGCGGTCAGCAGGGTCGGCGTCATGCCAAAGCGCACCAACGTCATGGCGATGTTCATCGCAACGCCACCGGGCAAACGGGTGATCCGGCCTGGCACGTCCGATCCTTGTCGCATGGCACTGGCGGATCGTCCGATCACGTCCCACAAGACGGAACCGATACACAGGATTTCGCTGTTCTGAGTCATGCTGCTGTCATGCCGCAGCACCGGGGGGCGTGCAAGAGGGTGCTCGCAGATAAAGCCGCGCGCTCAACTGTTCGGGCTTGCGATCCGAAGCATTCGGCGGGAAACTTGCCGCATATGGTTTCTGATTTGATTTTATTCGCAGAGTGTCACGCATGAGCGGGTTGGTCCGCCTTATCCTGATATTGCCGGTCGTTTTGACCTTGTTAGCTGCGCCAACTAGGGCGCAAACGCATCCGCCGAGCATTGTCGAGTTCTGGACCAAAGCAGAGAGCCTTCTGATTGAGATCAGCCTGAATGCCGAAATGTTTCTGGCCGGGCTCGACCCCGACACGCAACCGGATGTTGCGGGCAATGCGCGCTATCGAGAACTCCGCCGGCTGGTCTCATCCGAGTTGGAGGTCGAGGTGCGGGGCTTTGTTGATGGCTGGGCGGCCTCTTTGCAGGTTGAGATCGAAGGACCGGTTGGTCTTTCCTATGAAGGCGTGCGCATCCCGGTGGTTGGGGATCCGGACAAGCCCCGTCTCTCAAAGCTTTTGCTGACGGCACCCTTGCCCGAGGGGGCATCGGCGCTGCGGCTGACATGGCCTTCCGGTCACGGCCCCGTTGTGATCAAACAGCAGCGTGTCGAGGCACCCTATACCGGCTACCTGATGGCCGGAGAGACCAGCCCGCTGATCCCGCTGCAAGGCGGCGCGGCGCTGAGCGGACAACAAACGATACAGGTGTTTCTGGTCAAAGGTGCAGAGCAGATCGTAACGGACGGTATGCGTGTATTTGCGTTGGCCCTGGCTTTGGTCTTTCTGTCGCTGTCCCCAAGATCACTGGTCCTGCAATTGGTCTTTTTGTCCCTCGGCGCGGTTTTTGGGCTGGCGTTGTCAGCATACGGAACATTGGTGCTGTCGTCCGTTGTTACGACGATGTCGTCGACGGCAGCGGTTGTGGTGCTGGCGCTTTGGAATCTGATCCTGCGCGGTATTCATGTGTTTCGCCTGTTGGCGGTGTTTGCCATTGGCTTGTTGTTGGGCAACGCGCTAAGCCAATCGTTGAGTGCGATCGGTGCGCCGCCGGATCACCTGCCGCCGGCGCTTTTGGGATATGCGATTGGCTATCTGGCGGTCCTGTCAGCTGCTGCTGCGACCGCGTTGGCTGTTGTCTCCGTGATTGCGGGCGGATCCCATCGCCTGCGCAGTCGTATCTCGGTTTTGGGCTCGATCCTGATTGCCGGTCTGGGTGTCTATTGGATGATCGAGCCTTGGTTGTTTAGCTAGCTATGCACTCAAGCAGAGTGTTCAGCGCCACCAGCGGGTCCTCGGCAGACCAGATTTCGTTGCCGACGCCAAAGAAATCTGTGCAGGGGGACAGGGTGCGGATCAGGTCGGGGGTCAGGCCGCCCTCGGCCACAACGGGAACTTCGATCATCTCAGACCACCATTGAAACAGGTCTTTTTCCGCCAAGGTACCGTCACCCAGGTGAGAGGTGCCTACCGGGCCGAAGGCGACATAGTCGACGCCTGCCTCACCTGCGGTCATGCCGTCATGGCTGGAGGCCCCGCAGAAACTGCCAACGATCGCGTCGGTGCCCAATTCCTTGCGCGCAGCGCGCACCGACCGTGCCCCGTCAACCAGATGAACGCCATCCAGCCCAAGCCGCTGCGCCATCAGAACATGGTTCGAAATCACAATCGCCACATCGCGCACATGAGCCACTTCGCGGCAGGCATCAGCGGCGCGGGCAATGGTATCCTCATCATTCCCGGCCAGAGCGAGGCGAATGCACGCAATCTCGGACCCGTCGAGCACCCGCGCCAGTTGGTCCGGAAAGGTACTGAGCGTGATGGTCGGGGGCGTGATCAGGTAAATCTGCGGCTGCTCTGGAGTGTCCATGTGCGCGTCCTTCGGTATTCAGTTCCTCGCGCGGTTTAGCGGATTGCCGTAGGGAAGCAAACTTTTTTGCCTGCCGAGCGGGTATTTGGAAACAGAAGAAGCATGGTGCGGCTTGCCCTTCGTCTATGCGGCGACTAGAGCAAGCGGAGTTTTTCGGAGACAGTCATGCCAAGCGATACATACCAGCCCTCTTTCGTGCTTGTGCGCCCGCAGATGGGGGAAAACATCGGTGCCGCCGCGCGGGCGATGTGGAATTTCGGGCTGGATCGGATGCGGATCGTGGCGCCGCGCGACGGGTGGCCGAACCCGAAGGCGGTGGCAATGTCGAGTGGGGCGGGGCGACTGCTGGATGAGGCGCAATTGTTTGACGATCTGGCGGGGTCGCTGTCCGACACCACATTTGTCTTTGCGACGACGGCGCGGCAACGCGGTCTAACAAAACCGGTCTACAGCCCGGAACGGGCCATGCAGATCGCGGCGGAGAAGGCGGCGGCAGGCGAAAAGGTCGCCGTTTTGTTTGGGCCCGAGCGCGCTGGGCTGGAAAATGAAGACATCGCCAAAGCCAACGCGATCATCTCGGTTCCCGTGAACCCGGAATATGCCTCGCTGAACCTGGGCCAATGCGTCTTGCTAACTGCTTATGAATGGATGCGCCAGACCGGTGATGTGGTGCATGAGGCCACCGATCTGGGCAAGGGCGACTGGGCGACCGGGATCGAGGTCGAGAAGCTGGTCGAACATTATGAAGACCGGCTGGAAGAGGCGGGTTTCTTCTACCCGCCGGAAAAGGCCGAAGGCATGAAGACCAATCTGCGCAACCTGTGGTCGCGGATGCGAATGACGCGGGCGGATGTGCAGATGTTGCACGGTGTCATGCGTCAGATGGTCCGTTGGAAAGACAAAGGGTAAAGCTGGACCTTGCCCCTCACTGGCCCTAGCTTGCGACGAAATCCAGGACATATGAGGACAGCATGAGCGCCAAGCGCAGCATCTTCGAAGACGTCTCAGACACCGAAAAACAACAAGCCGTTCAACCCGGTATGATCGACAAGGGCCGTGGCGGGGCACGCAAGGCGATCCGGGCGTGGCTGATGATCCTGTTCGCTCTGGTCGTTGTGATGATCGCCGTAGGTGGCCTGACCCGGCTGACCGATAGCGGGCTTTCGATCACCGAATGGCGTCCGATCACCGGGGCCATTCCGCCGAAGACCGAGGCGGAATGGCAATCCGAATTCGACAAGTACAAGGAAATCGACCAGTGGCGCATTCAGAACCAGTGGATGGAGCTGGATGATTTCAAATTCATCTACTGGTGGGAATGGGGCCACCGCCAATTGGGCCGCGTGATCGGCTTGGTTTGGGCGCTTGGTTTCTTTGGCTTCCTGATCGCGCGCAAAATCCCCACGGGTTGGACCGGCAAACTGCTGATCCCCGGTGCCTTGGGTGGCGTTCAGGGTGCGGTTGGCTGGTGGATGGTCGCCTCGGGCGTGACACAGGGCGAAGGGATGACGGCGGTTGCCAGCTACCGTCTGGCGACACATCTCGGCTTGGCCTTTGTGATACTTGGGTTCCTCGCGTGGTATATCTTTGAACTGGGCCGGGACGAGCGCGACCTGATGCAGGCGCGCCGCGCGAAAGAGGCGAAGCTTTTCTCGCTCTCGACCGGCCTCCTGCATTTCACCTTTTTACAAATCCTCATTGGTGCACTTGTCGCCGGGATTGACGCTGGGCGGTCCTACACCGACTGGCCTCTGATCGGTGGGCAGCTCTTGCCGCCAGATGCGACCATGCTGGAACCGATGTGGCGCAACTTCTTCGAAAGCCCCGGTCTGGTGCAGTTCATCCATCGTTGCGCGGGATATCTGCTGTTCATCTTCGCCATCATCGTATGGCGTCAGGGTCAGACCAGCGCCCATCCGCAGACCCGCTTTGCTTTCAACGCAGCCTTTGCAGCCCTGTCTCTGCAGGTGGTGGTCGGGATCGTCACGGTCGTATATGCAGCCCCGTGGCAGATCGCCATTTTCCACCAGTTTATGGCCGTCGTAGTCTGGACCCTGATCCTGCGCGCGCGCTTCCTGGCGGCCTACCCAATTGCAACATCTGTGCGCGGAGTTTGATACCATGACCGCATTCAATGACCTGATGGCCTTTCAGCGTGAAACTTCGGCCTTAGCTCAGATCGCAGGGCGATTGGGTTGGGATCAGGAGACGATGATGCCACGTGGCGCTGCCGCGCAACGGGCCGAGGAGATGGCCGCTATCGAGGCTGTACTGCATGCGCGCCGGTCTGATCCACGCGTGGCGGATTGGCTGGATCAGGCCGCCCCTCAGGATGAGGCAGGCAAGGCCCAGCTGCGCGAGATCCGTCGGGCTTATGAGCGTGCAGTCAAAGTACCGGCCGATCTGGCCACCGCAATTGCCCGCGTGACGTCAGGGGCACAGGGGAAATGGGCGCAGGCACGGGCAGACGAAGATGTCTCGGCCTTTCTTCCGGTGCTGGAAGAGGTCGTCGCGCTGAAGCGACAAGAAGGCGAGGCGCTGGCGCAGGGCGGTGATGTATATGACGCCATGGTCGAGGATTATGAGCCCTACACAACCGGCGCTCAGATCGCTGCGATCTTTGATGAAATGCGCCCACGCCTGGTGGCGCTGCGAGCGGCTGTTCTCGAGCGCCGACAGCCCGCCGAGCTGACCGGCCACTTCGACGCGCGCGCCCAGATGCAACTGTCTGAAAAGCTGGCCGTCGCCTTCGGGTATGACCTGAACAATGGCCGCGTGGACAAGGCCGTGCATCCGTTCAGCTCGGGCAGCGGGCTGGATGTGCGGATCACCACCCGCACCAGCGAAACCGACCCGTTCAACTGCTTCTATTCGACCATTCATGAGGTCGGCCATGCCGCCTATGAACAAGGGATTGATCGCGACTATCTGCTGACACCGTTGGGTCAGGGCGTGTCGATGGGCGTGCACGAAAGTCAAAGCCGAATCTACGAAAACCAGCTGGGCCGGTCGAGGGCCTTCACCGGTTGGCTATTCGAGCAGATGAAAGATGCGTTTGGTGATTTTGGCATTGCCGATGCAGACGCGTTCTATGCCACCGTCAACCGCGTCCATAACGGCTATATCCGCACCGAGGCGGATGAGGTGCAGTACAACCTGCACATCATGCTGCGCTTTGACCTGGAACGCGCGCTGATGGCGGGTGATCTGCAGGTCAGCGATCTTGAGGCTGCATGGAATGACCGGTTCAAGGCTGATTTCGGCTATGCGGTCGACAAGCCTTCGAACGGGTGTTTGCAGGATGTGCATTGGTCAGTGGGTTTGTTTGGTTATTTCCCGACCTATTCGTTGGGCAATGTCTATGCTGGGTGCCTCTATCAAGCCCTGCAGATGGCGGTGCCGGAACTGGAGGCCCAGCTGGCCGAAGGTGACACATCGCAGGCAACCGGATGGCTGCGCGAAACGGTTCAGCGCCACGGCGGTCTCTATGCGCCGCGCGAGATCATTCGGCAGGCCAGCGGGATTGAACCGGGTCCGGGTCCGTTGTTGGACTATCTGGAGCAGAAATTCGGGGCGCTCTACGGTCTTTGACAGGTTGTCGTCACGTTGTCGTGCGGCAACGTGGCGTTTGAAGTCTGGATCGGTAGAGTAGGCGGCACCATACCCGACGGAGAGCCGCTTGCCCCTGAAAACAAATCTGAAATCCTATCTGGCAGCGGCCATCACAAGTGATCAATTGCTGAATGCCCGCAGGCGGGTGCATGATCTACGCCGCCGCCTGCGTGGCGCGGGTCATGTGGTGCACTACTTCCATGATACCGCTGATCCTTATGGTGCGCTGACCGCGCAAATCTTGCCCGCATTTCAGGCAAAGTATGGGGTTATGTTGTGTCCGCACCTCATCTCGGGCCCACCATCCGAGGCTGTGCCCGAACCCGATGCCTATCAGAAAAACGCTATGGTTGACGCGACCCGATTGGCGTTGAAACATGGGTTGAACGCGCCTGTGAAGCCCTCCATCGAAAGGATACAGAAGGCCAATCGTCTGTTCGCAGCCGTGATTGACACCCAGGATTGGGCTGATCGATTGAGCGATGTTTCAGCTGCCCTCTGGACCGGTCACGCGCTTCCGGACCAACCGGGCGTGGACCCGACCCACGCGATGGCTGCGGGGGATCGAGCCTTGGCGTCAAAGGGGCATTATCTGGGCGGCACATTCTTCTATTGCGGCGAATGGTATTGGGGGATCGACCGTCTGCATTATCTGGAACAACGGTTGCAGCAGGCAGGTTTGGGCGGGGACCCCCTGATCGTTCCGGTTTCTGGTCCAACGGATCAGCCTCTTGCAGGTGAAGCACAAGAGCTGGATTTCTTTTTCTCGTTCCGCAGTCCCTATTCCTATCTGGCCTTCGATCGAGTCGTTAATCTTGGTAAGCGGCACAACGCCCGGCTGATACTTAAGCCGGTGCTGCCAATGCTTATGCGTGGATTGCCGGTTCCCAAGGCCAAATCGCGTTACATTCTAAGGGATTGCACGCGCGAGGCACGGCGCCTGGGTATCCCGTTTGGCCGAATTTGTGATCCGTTGGGGGCTGGGGTCGAACGCGGCTATGCGCTGTTCGACTATGCCGAAGATCAAGGCAAATTGGCACCATATTGCGCGGCCTTCATGCGGTCCGTCTGGTCGCAAGGCGTGGATGCCGCGACCGATAGAGGCATGGAGTGGATCGTGACCAGCGCAGGTCTGGAATGGAGCGTCGCGCGGCCCTTGCTAAACACGCAGGAATGGCGCGGTCGGGTGGAGGCAAATCAGCACCGCCTGCAAGAGGTTGGCCTGTGGGGCGTTCCCAGCTTTTGCGTCGATGGGCAAAGCCTGTGGGGGCAGGATCGTTTTTGGGCGGTCGAGGATCTGCTTATGGCACACCGCAGGCGCTAGACGGTAGGCATCAACGCAATCCGCGCGGCAACGGCGGCAAAGAACAAAACGCTGCCCACCAGAACAAACACATGCCAGATCGTGTTGTGATAGGCCATCCAGTCGGACAGGTAGAACGCCACGCCTGCGGTATACACTAGCCCTCCGGCGATCATTAGTATCAAAACGGTGGGCGCAAGCTCTGCCAACATGGATTGTCCGGCCCAAACAGCGGCCCATCCCATCATCAGATACAGCGCCAGGCCGAACCAGCGAAATCGGTTTGGGTCGAGCATCTTGAGAGCCGACCCCAATGTGGCAGAAGACCACAAGCCCAGCAAAAGCCCGGTTGCCTGTGTGCCAGATAGCAATAGGAACGGCGTATAGGTGCCTGCAATTTTTACATAAATCCCCGAATGATCAAGGCGGCGCAGAAGCTCTGTCCAATCATCGCTTTCAATCATGTTGTACAAGGCGGACAAGCTGAGCATCAGGACAAGCGTTACGCCATAGATCGAAACGCCAACAACCGCCGCCGGATCATACCGATAAAGCACGGTCATGGTGATCAACAGCGGCACGCCGATGGCTGCGGCGCATATGCCCAGAACATGAACCACCCCGTCACTCAAGCGCTCGGCTCGGCTATAGGCGGGGCGGATATGTGCGAAGGACCACATGTTAAAAAGTTAAGCAGCAGCAGGGTTTCGGGCAAGTTAACGGGCCGTTTCGATACCAATAACGTGATCCGAAACGATAAAACGCCCGCATTGCGGACGTTTTGTTTCAGTTTTGTTGTGGAATGTGAGGGCTATTCTTCGGCCTCTTCATCCCCCTGATCGGCGATCCAGGCAACGGAAACAACTTCTTCACCCTTGCCGGTGTTGAACACCCGCACACCACCTGCGCTGCGGGAGCGGAACGATATTCCATCAACCGGCACCCGGATTGATTGGCCCTTCGAAGTGGCCAGCATGATCTGATCGTCGATCTCAACTGGGAAGGAGGCGACAAGTTCACCGCCTCGCATCGCCTTGTCCATCGCGGCGACACCCATACCGCCACGTCCACGTACCGGGTAGTCGTGGCTGGAGCTCAGCTTGCCCGCGCCGCCAGTAGTAATGGTCAGGATCAGGTTTTCAGCGGCCGACATCTCGGCATAACGTTCCTGGGGCAGAACGCTGTCGGCGTTGCCTTCGTCTTCATCGCTTTCGGTCTCATCAGTCACACCGGCCATCAGGCGTCGCATCTTGAGATACGCGGCGCGTTCGTCCGACGTGGCCTCGAAGTGACGGATCACCGACATCGAAACAACCCGGTCGCCATTGGATAGCCTAATGCCGCGCACACCGGTCGATTTACGGCCCTTGAAGACGCGCACATCGGTGGTTTGGAACCGGATCGCACGGCCCGAATTGGTGACCAGCATGACGTCATCATCTTCGGAGCAGATGCGCGCATTCACCAGTTCGACATCTTCGGGCAGATCCATGGCGATCTTGCCGTTGCGTTTGACATTGGTGAAATCGCTCAGCGCGTTGCGGCGCACGTCACCGGCGCTGGTGGCGAAGACGATCTGAAGGTTTTCCCATTCCTCATCCGGGACATCCACCGGCATGATCGCCGCAATGGACACCCCGGTTGGGATCGGCAGAATGTTGACGATCGCCTTGCCTTTGCCGGTCCGGCTGGATTGCGGCAAGCGCCAGGTCTTGAGCTTGTAGACCATCCCGTCGGTGGTGAAGAACAACAGCTGTGTATGGGTGTTGGCCACGAAGAGGTTGGTGACTACATCCTCTTCCTTGGTCTGCATCCCCGACAGACCCTTGCCACCACGCTTCTGCGCGCGGAAATCGGCCAGTGGTGTGCGCTTGATGTAGCCGCCGGAAGTGACGGTCACCACCATGTCTTCGCGCTCGATCAGGTCTTCGTCTTCCATGTCGCCGGACCAGTCGACAATCTCGGTGCGGCGCGGCACGGCGAACTGTTCGCGAACGCTGCGCAGCTCGTCGCCGATGATCGACATGATCCGTTCGCGCGAGGACAGAATATCCAGGTATTCCTTGATCTTGGCAGCTAGTTCTTCCAGCTCGTCCGTGACTTCTTTGACGCCAAGCTGGGTCAGGCGCTGCAGGCGCAACTCGAGGATCGCGCGGGCCTGAACTTCGGTTAGGTTATAGGTGCCATCGTCGTTCATCTTGGACAGCGGATCGTCGATCAGGCGCAGATAGCCTTCGATCTCGGATGCGGGCCAACGGCGGGTCATCAGTTTCTCGCGCGCCTCGGCGGCGTCTGCCGAGGACCGGATGGTGGCGACAACCTCGTCCACATTCGACACGGCCACGGCCAGACCACACAGGATATGGCTGCGCTCTCGTGCCTTGCGCAGGTCATAAGCTGTCCGGCGGGCGACAACATCCTCGCGGAAGTCGATGAACGAGGTCAGGAAGCGCCGCAGGGTCAACTGCTCGGGCCGACCGCCATTCAAGGCTAGCATGTTGCAGCCGAACGACGTCTGCATTGGCGAGAAGCGATATAGCTGGTTCAGCACCACTTCGGGCGTCGCGTCACGCTTCAGTTCAACGACCACGCGCACGCCATTGCGGTCGGATTCGTCCTGCACATGAGCGACACCTTCGATGCGCTTTTCGCGCACCGCTTCGGCGATCTTTTCGATCATCGAGGCTTTGTTCACCTGATAGGGGATCTCATCCACGATGATGGCGTAACGATCCTTACGGATTTCTTCCGTGCGCGTCTTGGCGCGGATGATCACGCTGCCGCGACCCTCAAGATACGCCTTGCGCGCGCCGGACCGGCCCAACATCACGCCGCCGGTCGGGAAATCGGGGCCCGGAACGTATTCGATCAGCTGTTCGGATGTCAGATCGGGATCGTCGATCAGCGCCAATGTGGCGTCGACCACTTCGCCCAAGTTGTGCGGTGGGATGTTGGTGGCCATACCCACGGCAATGCCGCCAGCACCATTTACCAGCATATTCGGGAAACGCGCGGGCAGGACCGTTGGTTCCCGGTCCTTGCCGTCATAGTTGTCCTGAAAATCGACCGTCTCTTTTTCGATATCAGCCAGCAGGGACGCGGCGGGCTTGTCCATCCGCACTTCGGTATAACGCATGGCCGCCGGGTTGTCGCCGTCCATCGAGCCAAAGTTTCCCTGACCGTCCAATAACGGCAGTGACATCGAGAAATCCTGCGCCATCCGCACCAGAGCGTCATAGATCGCGCTATCGCCGTGCGGGTGGTATTTACCCATCACGTCGCCCACAGGACGGGCCGACTTGCGGTACGCCTTGTCATGCGTGTTGCCGGTCTCGTGCATCGCATACAGGATGCGCCGATGCACGGGTTTCAGCCCGTCGCGCAGATCGGGGATCGCGCGGGAAACGATGACCGACATGGCATAGTCCAGATAGGATGTGCGCATCTCGGATTCGATGGAGACCGTCGGGCCGTCATAGACAGGGCGCTCGGGCGGGGTTTCGTCCATGTTTTCAGGGATTTCTGGCGTATCGCTCACGTAGGCTGCCCGTGTCTTGTTTTTGATCTATATCTTGTGGATGTACCTTATCAGACCTAGCATATAAGGTGCAAGCAGCCCGCGATGCCGCAGTAGAAATAGGCCGGTAACATCCGAGTAACATATTGTTATCTAATAATTAGGCAGTTTCGGGGTAGCCTCAAGAGACCTTGCACGAAACCGGAGGTCTGAATGGAGCAAAGCGAAACCGAGCTAATGCTGAAAGGATATGGGCTGACGACGGCAGAGTTTTTCTACCATATGCCTGACTATGTCCATGTGCTGAACACCTTTATCTGGCAGGAATACGATCTGGCCCCCGATCACCCCAAACTGTTTGAATTCATTGACTTCTGGCAGCGCGAGATTGAGGGGCCGCTACACTCGGTCAAGTTTACCCACCGAAAGATGATCGCGCCCGGTGAATGGCGCAACATGGTCGGCGAATTTCGAGTGAACTAGCCTGAACAGCTGGCCCCGCCCAAAACGCAGAACTTTGCGCAGTGAGGGTGGTTCAAATGCACATCCGCCTCGGCCTCGGCCAAAGTTTCGCCCAGCTCGAACTCAGGCGAATAGGGCAGCAGGGTGCAGGCCAGAACGGACGGACGCGCGGCGCCTTTGCGTTTCACCACCATGCGCGCGCTGGCACACATGACCGCGTCGGGGGATTTGTTCAGAATGCCCCAGCATGCGGTGGTAATTTCCGGAACCTCAACCGTTTCGTCCATTTCCGGGAAGAGAACGGTCTGCGCTGGGTTGTTTGCGTCGATGTCAAACCCGTGCGCGTCAAAAAACGCGGCATAGCCTGCACGGCTGTCTGCATCGTTGTCGCCCCACACCGTGCGCCCGGCGACAGCCATGTTAAACCCATGATCCCGCAGCCATTCCATCCCGGTCAGGGTTTTGGCAAAGCTGCCCTTGCCGCGTTCCTCGTCATGCAGTTCGGGGCGAAAATGATCGACCGAAACCCGCAAGGTCAGCTTGTCAGCATAGTCGCGCCGCAGCTCCAGCAGGCCCTCGCGCATCTTACGGCGCATCATCGGCAGCATCGCATTGGTCAGGATCAGCACTTCATAGCCGCGGTCCAGCGCAGCGCGGGTGATCTCGATCATCTCAGGGTTCATGAAGGGCTCGCCGCCGGTGAACGCGATCTCTTTGATGGGCCAGTTGCGCTGTTTAATCTGATCCAGATAGTCGCGGACCTCGGCTGTGGTGATATAGACCAGAGCGTCATTGGTGGGGCTGCTTTCGATATAGCAGTTCACGCATTCGATATTGCACAGGGTACCGGTATTGAACCACAGGGTCTGCGGGTTTGTCAGAGCAACCGAGGCACGGGTCTGTCCGTCTGCCGTCACCAATTTGTCTTGAAACTTGCCGATATTGGCAAGCTGAGGGGCGTTGTCTTTCATTCCCACATCCGGTTCTTTGAAGTCGTTTGACTGATTTATCTGTTTGTTGTCGCTATGGTAAGGGTCTGATGGCGTTCTGACAGAGTTTTGATGAATGAGAGTTTTCCTGCCAAAAGGTTCGAAAATGATTGCGCTAACATTGGACATGTCGATGGGGGCAGGATAAGGACAAGCCATGGTTTCTCGTGTCATACCTGTTGACCCATTTGATCTGGTCATTTTCGGCGGCACCGGCGATTTGGCGCAGCGCAAGATTTTGCCAGCCTTGTTTCGCCGGTTTTGTGCAGGCCAATGGCCGGAAGATACACAGATCATTGGTGCGGCGCGATCCGACCTGACAGCCGATGCGTTCCGACAGATTGTGGCGGACTCGCTACGGCGTGGCGCGCCTGGGTGCGCCGAGAATACCGAGGCGCTGGATCGCTTCCTTCACCGGATTGATTATGTCGTGCTGGACGCAATGTCGGGGGATGGGTGGTCAGACTTGGCTGCACGGCTGACCAAGGATCGTATTCGGGCTTTCTATTTCTCGGTTGGTCCGCGCCTTTTTGGACCATTGGCCGATCAGATCAGATCTCATGGCATGGTTTCAGACCAGACGCGGATCGTCGTCGAGAAACCGTTTGGCCATGATCTCGAAAGTGCGCGCGGTCTGAATTCAACCCTGGCGGCACATTTTGACGAGGGTCAAATCTACCGGATCGATCACTATCTGGGTAAAGAAACAGTCCAGAACCTGATGGCCGTGCGCTTTGGCAATATGCTGTTCGAGCCTCTGTGGAACAGCCAGTATGTCGATCACATCCAGATCACCGTTGCCGAAACGGTCGGTGTGGATGGGCGCGAGGATTATTACGAACGCGCAGGTGCGATGCGGGATATGGTGCAGAATCACCTGATGCAGTTGCTCTGCCTGATCGCCATGGAACCGCCAGCCAAGTTCGACCCCGATGCGGTGCGCGATGAAAAGCTGAAGGTCATTCGCGCGCTTGATCCGGTCGAACCGCATCACATCGTGCGGGGCCAATTTGCAACGGGCGAGGGAGAGCCGGGCTATCGTGAGGTGGTGGACAATCCCCGTTCGACCACTGAAAGCTATGTGGCTTTGAAAGCGCATGTCAGCAATTGGCGGTGGGCTGGCACTCCGTTTTATCTGCGCACGGGCAAACGGCTGGTCGCGCGATCCTCGGTCATCAATGTGCAGTTCAAGGACGCGCCGCATTCGATCTTTGGTGAGGCTGCGGGACGGCACGCAAATGCCTTGTCTATCCGGTTGCAGCCGAACGAAGGCATCACGCTGAAGGTAACGATCAAGGAACCGGGGCCGGGCGGTATGCGCCTGATCGACGTGCCGCTGGATATGAGCTTTGCCGATGCGCTGGGACCTGAAAACCAGGACCCACCTGACGCCTATGAACGCCTGGTGATGGATGTGATCCGGGGCAACCAGACCCTGTTCATGCGCGGAGATGAGGTCGAGGCTGCATGGGCCTGGACCGATCCGATCATTGCCGGCTGGCAGGCGCGCGGTGATGTGCCCAAACCCTATGACAGCGGCAGCACAGGCCCCGGCGACGCCGAGCTGCTGATGAAACGTGACGGTCGCCGCTGGCAAGGAATAAAGCCATGAACATTCAGGATTATGCCGATCGGGACATGCTGGCCATCGATGTTGCCAATATGCTGGCCGGAGAGCTTGAGGCAGCGTTGTTGCACAATGAAACCATCGCGCTGGCGGTTCCGGGTGGGACGACTCCGGGCCCGGTGTTCGACGTTCTTTGCGCGGCTGATCTGGAATGGGAACGTGTGCGTGTCATGCCCACCGATGAACGCTGCGTTCCTGCCGACAGCGAGCGTTCAAATGAACGCCTGATCCGACAGCGGTTGCTAACCAATCGTGCATCAGGAGCAACATACGTGCCGCTCTATGTCCCGGGAGCTGATCCCGAGGATGCGTTGCCAGAAATTGAATCTCTGATCGCACCGGTTCTGCCACTGTCGGTTCTGGTTTTGGGCATGGGAGAAGACATGCACACGGCATCGCTGTTTCCGGGGATGGAGGGGTTGCAGGCGGCCCTCGACAGTCATGCTCCTACGCTCGCCGTGGCCCGCACGCAGGTTCAGCCTGAGCCGCGTATTACACTGACGGGGCCGGCTCTGGACGGGGCCTTGTCCAAACACCTGATCATTTTTGGGGCAGCCAAGCGTGACGCATTGGAGCGTGCTATGGCGCTTCCACCGGAAGAGGCGCCAATCGCTGCCGTGCTGAGTGGTATGACGGTACATTGGGCGGAGTGAGTGTGATGGACCTGAACAATCTCAAAGCGCTGACCGCTGCGCAGACCGACCGCATCGTGGATTTGTTTGCGGCTGACGTGGACAGGGCACAAAACTTCTCGGCCTCTACGGGCGATATGGTCTTTGATTATTCGAAGACCCGGATCGACGCTGATATGCGCGACGGCCTGATCCGTCTGTGCGACGAGGCTAACCTGGCCGATCGGCGTGCTGCCATGTTTGCGGGTGAGAAGATCAACGAAACCGAGGGGCGCGCTGTTCTTCACACGGCGTTGCGCAATCTGGATGGCGATGCTGTGCAGGTCGATGGGCAGGACGTCATGCCTGATGTGCTGGCAACCTTGCAGCGCATGCGTGTCTTTGCCGAAGAAATTCGCGGAGGGGCTATAGCGGGGGTAGGCGGCAGCTTCACGGATGTGGTGAATATCGGTATCGGTGGGTCCGATCTGGGGCCTGTGATGGCGACCTATGCGCTGTCACCCTATCATGACGGGCCGCGGGTCCACTATGTCTCGAATGTCGATGGGGCACATATCGCGGACACGCTGAAGCAGCTTGATCCTACGCGGACCTTGATCATCGTAGCGTCCAAAACCTTTACGACCATCGAGACCATGACCAACGCTCGCACCGCGCGGGCATGGATGAGTGATGGCGGCGGCGACCCTGCAAAACAATTCGCAGCCGTGTCCAGTGCTTTGGACAAGACGCAAGAATTTGGCATCCCGGCGGACCGTGTCTTTGGTTTCGCCGATTGGGTCGGTGGGCGCTATTCGGTCTGGGGGCCGGTGGGTCTGCCGGTGATGATCGCGGTGGGCTCGAACGCGTTTGACGCGTTCTTGCGCGGTGGGCAGGCGATGGACTTGCATTTCCAATCGGCTGATTGGGCCGAGAACATGCCTGTCATGCTGGCCCTTGTCGGCATTTGGCATCGTCAGGTACTGGACTATGCCAGCCGCGCCGTTCTGCCCTATGATCAGCGCCTGCTGCGCCTTCCAGCCTATTTCCAACAGCTTGAGATGGAGTCGAACGGGAAATCCGTGGCGATGGATGGCGCGTCTCTGACCCTACCATCAGGCCCGGTTGTCTGGGGCGAGCCGGGCACCAATGGTCAGCACGCGTTCTACCAGCTGATCCATCAGGGCACGGATGTCATCCCCTGTGAGTTCATGGTGGCTGCAAAAGGGCACGAACCTGAACTGGCTCATCATCACCGCCTGCTGCTGGCCAATTGTCTGGCTCAGTCCGAGGCGCTGATGCTTGGCCGGTCGCTGGATGAGGCCCGCGCACGAATGGCCGAAAAGGGTTTTGAGGGGGATGAGCTGGATCGTCAGGCCCGCCATCGCGTGTTTGCGGGCAATCGGCCGTCGACCACTTTGATCTACCCGAAACTGACGCCTTTTGTGCTGGGGCAGATTATCGCGCTCTATGAACATCGTGTCTTTGTCGAAGGCGTCCTTCTGGGTATTAACTCTTTCGATCAATGGGGTGTTGAGCTGGGCAAAGAACTGGCAACCTCACTGGGTCCCATTGTGGATGGTGAGGAAAGCGCAGAAGGCAAGGATGGCTCGACTGCGGCGTTGGTTGCTTACGCGTTGAAACACCGAGATTAACGCAAAAACCAGTGGCTTGCCCTTAGGGCAGGCTGCATTCTGATATTGTCAGACAATTAAATGCTTGGCAGGGTTCCGTCTGAGGAGAATGGAATTGACCCGTGGGGCATTGCCCCTAGGTGTCGATGACACGGCATTGGTCGCACGGGGCCAAGCCGAGAAATGGGGAGGATGTCCATGCTGGGACAGATGATGACGCAGCCTTTGCTGATCTCGTCGCTTATCGAACACGCCGAACGCTATCACGGCCAGACCGAGATACACTCGGTCGAAACGGATGGAACGGTAACGCAGACCAGTTGGTCTGAGGTGGCCACCAATGCGCGTAAACTGGCCTCGGCGCTGGGCAAGCTGGGGCTAGAGCCGCAGGACCGCATCGGAACGCTGGCTTGGAACAACCGCCGCCATCTTGAAATTTACTATGGAACTTCGGGCGCTGGATATGTGTGTCACACGGTCAATCCGCGCCTGTTTCCCGAACAGCTGACCTATATCATCAACCACGCGCAAGACCGGGTTCTGTTCTTTGATGCCACCTTCATTCCATTGGTTGCTGCGCTAAAGCCATCGTTGACCGAGGTTCGTCATTTTGTCCTGATGGGGCCGCGCAATGACGAGGCGCTGGCCCAGATCGATGGGGTCGCCTTCTATGACGAACTGATCGAAACCGGCGATGCAGGCTATGCCTGGCCCAGCTTTGACGAAAACACAGCGTCCAGTCTTTGCTATACCTCGGGCACCACCGGCAACCCAAAGGGGGTTCTGTATTCGCACCGGTCGACTGTGCTGCATAGCTTTGGGTCGAACACGCGGGACGTGATCGGCTATTCCGCCATGGATGTGGTGATGCCGGTTGTGCCGATGTTCCATGTCAATGCTTGGGGTTCGCCTTATGCCTGCGCGATGTCGGGATCCAGAATGGTCCTGCCTGGGCCGGGCTTGGATGGCGCGTCTCTGGTCAAGCTGATCGACACCTATGGCGTGACATTGGCCATGGGAGTCCCCACGATCTGGCAGGGATTGCTGGCGCAGGCGGCTCAATCCGGTAGCGAATTGACCAGTCTGGAACGCACCGTGATTGGCGGCGCGGCCTGTCCGCCGTCGATGATCGAAACCTTCCGCGACACTTACGGTGTCGATACGGTTCACGCCTGGGGCATGAGCGAGATGAGCCCGCTGGGCACAGCCAATACTCCGATGGCCAAGCACCGCGATCTGCCGATCGACCAACAACATAAGCTGCGCGAAAGCCAGGGGCGACCGCCTTACGGGGTCGAGCTGAAAATCGTCGACGATGATGGCAAGGAATTGCCGCATGATGGTGTCACCCAGGGCGATCTTCTGGTTCGTGGCCCTTGGGTGTTGGACAGCTACTTCCTAATGCAGGATCAGACGCTGTTACAGGATGGCTGGTTTGCCACCGGAGATGTGGCGACACTGGACCCAGATGGTTACATGACGATCAGGGACAGGTCCAAGGACATCATAAAATCTGGCGGCGAATGGATCAGCTCGGTCGAGCTGGAAAACATCGCCGTGGCTCATCCCAAGCTCGCCACAGCTGCTGTTGTGGGTGTCCCGCATCCCAAATGGGATGAACGGCCTTTGCTGGTGGCGGTCAAGGCCGACGGGCAGGAGCCCAGTGAAGACGAGCTTTTAGCTTTCTTCGACGGCAAGATCGCCAAGTGGCAAATCCCGGACAAGGTTGTTTTTGTTGAGGCTTTGCCCCTGAATGCCACGGGTAAAGTGCTCAAACGGAACCTGCGTGCCGATTTCGAAACAGCCCTGACCGACTGATCCTGCGGATTTGAGGAAGAATGGCTCCGGCGGTAGGGATCGAACCTACGACCAATTGATTAACAGTCAACTGCTCTACCGCTGAGCTACGCCGGAACGGTTCGCGCCGTATAGCAACCTGATTTCGCGCCGTCCAGAGGGGACAGTCAGTTTTTCGACGAAAAAACGCGGCCCCGAAATGACGACGCCGTAGAGGGCGAATTAGCGGACTTCTCAGGGGGAAGAATGGCTCCGGCGGTAGGGATCGAACCTACGACCAATTGATTAACAGTCAACTGCTCTACCGCTGAGCTACGCCGGAACGGTTCGCGCCGTATAGCAACCTCGATTTTTGTCGTCCAGTGGGGAAGCGCTCGATTTGGGAAAAAACTTTTGCGCCTATGCGTGCCGTTGAAAGACGGCCTCGGTCGATAGCGCTCCCGCGTGCGTTACTTTGGATTTTCCAACCAGATCAACCAGATGGGCAAAGACATTCCGTTCTGCTGCGGACAGCAGCGCTTTGGGCGTTTCGGTGTAGATGCGCTGGGCCAATTGCCGGGCGGTACCGGGCTGATCTTCCAGCGCGGATAGGATTTGCGTCTCACGGCCCAGCCTGTGTTGAATCAGCCATATCAACCGTCCGGCAGGGTCGGTGATAGGTGCGCCGTGGCCGGCATGAAACACCGACCAATCGCGCTCTTGCAGCCTGTAACAAGCGGCCATGAAATCCGTCAAATCACCATCCGGAGGAGAAACCTGTGAGCTGGCCCAACCCATCACATGATCGGCGGTGAAGCAGGTCTGACCCCAGGCCAGCGCGATATGATTGCCCAGATGCCCTGGTGTATGGATCACCTCAAGTTGCCAATCGTCGCCTTCGATCAACTCACCATCCGCGATTTCAACATCCGGGCGAAACTCCAGATCAATCCCTTCACCGCCACCGACCAGACCGTTCTGCGCCAGTTCAGTCATCACGGTACTGCGCCCGGCCTCCGGTCCTCCAAACGCGTGGATCCGCGCGCCCGTTCGGGATGCCAATGGTGCAGCCAGCGGTGAATGATCCAAATGGCTGTGGGTCACGAAGATATGGCTGATCTTTTGACGGGGCTCTAGTGCGCCCAGAATCGCCTGCAGATGTGCCTCGGACGCAGGGCCCGGGTCGATCACTGCGACATCCCGTGTGCCCAGCAGATAGGTATTGGTCCCACGATAGGTCATGGGCGACGGGTTGGGGGCCAGAATGCGCCTTAGTCCGGGTTGCAATTCCATCGCAAGCCCAACGGGTGGGTCGAAATCATCTGGCGCCTGCATTCTGTCCTCTTCCTCTTGCCCGGGCAGCCCGCTAGGTTTAGCGCATGTCTTCGCAATGGCTCAAACCTTATCTGCCACGCAGCCTTTACGCCCGGGCGGCGTTGATTCTGGTTTTGCCGGTGATCGTCCTGCTGCTGGTCGTTGGAAATGCGTTTCTACAACGGCATCTCGAAGATGTAACAGCGCAAATGGTCCGCACCGCAGCGCGTGAGGTCAATCTGGTGACCAGCGCGATGGAGGGCGTTGAGACCCAGCAACAGGCGCTGGCTGCTGTGCGCCCCGATCTGGCCGCGCTGGAGATGAGCGTTCGGTTCCTGGATATCAACGAAGCGCCGGATATCGGCACCGGGCGCTGGTATGATTTCATCGCCCCGCAGATTGAGGCGGATTTGTATGCACTGCTGCCTGATCTTAAGGCGGTGGCTTTACCGAACGGACCGGACGCGCGGCTCTACATGGACACGCCATTGGGCACATTGGAACTTGTGTTCGACCGCAGGCGTCTTGCGCCCACGGCACCGCATCAGTTGATCGTGACAATGGTGTTTTTCGCCATCGTCATGACTTCGATATCGTTTCTTTATATGCGCAATCAGCTGCGTCCGATCACGCGGCTGTCCAAAGCCGCCGAGGCCTTTGGGCGGGGGCGGGTGGTCGACTACACGCCCGGCGGAGCGATTGAGGTGCGCGCAGCAGGCAATGCCTTTCTGGACATGCGCGCCCGGATCGAACGGCAGATCGAACAACGAACGATGATGCTGTCCGGTGTCAGTCACGACCTGCGAACGCCTTTGACCCGGCTTAAGCTGGGCCTGTCAATGCTGCCAGAGGATGAGGCGGCTCCCATGCAGCAGGACGTGACAGAGATGCAATCTCTGTTGGATGCCTTTCTGGATTTCTCGCGCGGCGCAGCCGAAGGCGCGCCGGAAGAGGCCGACGTCGAAATCCTGGTGCATCAGATCGTTGAAGATGCCAAACGGGCGGGCCACGCGGCCGCATTGGTCGAAGTGGACGGGCAGGGCAGCGTCATGCTGCGACCGATGGCCATAAGGCGAGCGGTTGAAAATCTGATCAGCAACGCGGTGCGGTATGGAAGCCGCGCCGACGTGAGCCTGTCGATCACCCCAAAATCTTTGCGTATCCGGGTTGAAGATGACGGGCCGGGCATTCCGCCGGATCGGCGTACCGAGGCGGTAAAGCCGTTCTCTCGCCTTGATCCGGCCCGAAACCAGAATCAAGGCAGCGGCGTCGGGCTGGGTTTGGCAATTGTCGCGGATGTGGCGCGGGCGCATGGTGGGGTTCTGCGGCTCGCCAAAAGCGAGCGATTGGGCGGCTTGTGCGCCGATATCATAATCGGACGGTAGGGCGTGCTAAAGAGGTACACCCGCCAAAGAACCGAGTGTTAGAGCGCTGCCTCGAACTCAGTTCAAATCTTCCAGCAACCGCCCATGTTTGCGGGTCTCTGCTATGACCGCTCCGAAGGTGGTCATACCGCGGGCCTCGAGCATCGGCAGCATCTTCACCAATGCATCCGCCGTGGCCACCGCATCCCCCAGTGCCGTATGGCGCAGAGCTTCGGGGATGGTGATGTCCAGCCTCTCACACAGGGCGTCCAGCGTGTGCGTCTCGCTGGCGCCAAACAGAACTGCGGACATCAGCACGGTATCCAGAATCGGGTGGTTCCATTCCACCTCCATTCGTTGCGCATGACGGCGCAGGAAAGCCATGTCAAACGGCGCGTTATGGGCGACGATCACGGCATCCTGTGCGAATTGATGGAACACCCGCCCCGCCTGACCAATATCTGGCGCGCCCTGAACCATGTGGTCGCTGACCTTGTGCACCTTGGTCGAAGCCGCAGGGATGGGAATGCCCGGATCGACCAGCATATCCAGTTGCTCGCCCGCAACGATACGGCCCTTGATGACGCGCACCGCGCCGATTTGAACGATCTCATCCTTATGGGGCAGCAGGCCAGTTGTTTCCGTATCGAACACCACAAAACACAGATCAGACAGGTTTCGGGTTTCAAACGCTTCCTCAGCCGCGCTTGTCAGCAGGTCGAAATCATAGACCAACGGGCGCGCCGAATCCGGGGCGATGCGGGCCGCGCTATCGTCGAAGATCAGCATATATCCGGGCGCGTCCCCCAAGGGTTTCATCCGCGCCTGATAACTTTGCTTGTCGTCGGCACTGTGCAAGGTGCAATCCACATCCAGCCCGGTTTTCATCAGGCGTTTATACGCGGCCTCCAACGAGTCTGGCTTGAGATACTCAAACAGAGAAGCATTCAGGCGCGGATGCGCAATCTGGGCCAGAACTTCAGCCGCCTGCGCATCATAAAGAACGATCTTGTGCGTCGGACTTGCCAGCAACATGGCCACCGGAATTTCGGTGAGCAAAGCGGTCAGGCGTTCTTTTTCCGTGGCCAAAGCAGCGGTTTCGGTCGCCACAGCCTCGGCTATATTCAACGTCTTATCCGACAATTGATCGGCAAGCCCCGCGGCTGCGGGGGCCAGATCGCCAAGGTAGCGCGCGGCCTGCATATCCATGTCCGTGCTAACGCCGGCATGGGCACGGGCGCGAAGCTGTGCCGAAATGCGCTCAATCGGTTTTGCGATATTGTCGTCAAACAGCAGCCAAATCCCTGCGACCAGTGCCAGCAGGCCAAACCCAATCAGAAGTCCAGAGAAAACGAATGCATCCAGAAGTTCCGGCTGGTCTGCGCGGGAATAGCTGAGCCCCAGAGCCAAAGCCGTCACCAAGAGCCCGCCTAACGCCAGCAAACAGAAGAACAGGAAAATCCTAAGTCGAAGACTGAGGCGGGTCAGCATGATTACACTCCGCAGGTGGCCTCAATGATTGGGTCACTGCTACCAGCTGTGAACCAATCGGCGTTTACCAGTTGTCCGTCAGCCCCGAACTCGGCCCCATCGGCCAGATTGGCGCGCCGGTTCTGAGCGCAGTCAACCGCAACAGGAACCATCGAACGCGGCGCCCAGCGGCCAAAGAAATACAGGTCGACCAGGCGTTGATCCGGCACTTGATCATTGGTCCGCAGCGAGACCGTGTCGATGGCGGCAAAGCGATCGACAAAGGGCACCGCATAGGTCCATGGGCGGTAGATTGCGCGGCTTTCAACCTCTTGAATCACCGTCAGACTGTCAGGCAGCGTGTCGCGGGTGCGGTCATACCACGAATACTCGCTGGCAATGGTCATCCCGATCATACCCAAACCTGCCGCAACCGGGGTTGCCCATCGGGGCAACAGGCCACCGGTTATCTTGTTCAGCACCATCACGACCCCGGCAAAGGCGAAGCCTGCGAATATTGTGCCGATCAATTCCAGAAACATCTGTTTCCTCCACTTTCGGGGCGCAGACGGCCCCTTCTTCAATTCATTTGCTCTACCAGAGCGTCAACAGATCCTAGCCCAGCATCCCTTTGCCATGACCAACCGCAGATTGCATTGTCTTAATCACCACAAAGGCGTCGCGCAGATGGCTGCGTTCGAAATCCGATAGATCCGAGGGGGGCAGGTAATTATCCGGGCCCGCGCCTGATTTGACCCTTCGAACCTGATGTTCCAGGCGGGTTTCAGCGATCAGGTCATAGGCATCCAAAAGGTCCCGTGCACCCGAGGGGCTGAGCACGCCAGCCGCCTCAGCCGCTTTCAGCCGCGCGCGGGTATTGGCTTCGGTCAACTGCCCTTGCAGGGCGTAGATGCGGCCCAGATCAACCACAGGCACCACGCCATTATGTTTTAGATCCAATGTGTTGCGATGTTCTCCTGACCGAACAGTGGCAAACCCGCGAAACAGCCCCAAAGGTGGGGTGTGCTTCAGCGAGTTTGCGATCATGTGGGCCACAAAGATCGAATTCGAACTGGCCGCTTTCAGCGTGTTTGCCTGAAGATCGGCAAACAGATCAAACGTGCCGCCGATGGGACGCAGGTCAAACATGACCGAGGCCAGCATCTGCGCCTCGGGGTTGGGTTTAGCGATCCAGCCGCTGAAATACTCGCGCCAGACCTGCAGTGGCTGGCACCAACGCGGATTTGTCGCCATCATGTCGCCGGGGCAATAGAAATACCCGCAGACATCCAACCCGTCCGAGACGAATTTGGCCAGAGATTGAAAGTAAGGCATGTCGCCGTCGGTGACACTGTCGTCCAGCATCAGGCAATTGTCCTGATCGGATACGCCTGTCTGTTCCTGCCGACCTTGCGAGCCACAGGCCAGCCACAGATAGGGAACAGGCGGTGGGCCGAGTTTATCCTCGGCCAGCGCAAGCAAGCGTCGTGTGGCGGTATCAGCGATATCGGTAATCAGACGTGTCACTATCTCGTGCCGGTTCCCTGCGGCCACAAGCTGGACCAGCAGTTGCGGTATCTCAGCCGTAACGGTTGCCATTTCGGCGGGGGAATCGGCATGGGCAATTCTGCGCACCAACTCAGCCGAGCTTACCGCTTGATAATGGGTCAGGTCGGTTTGTGTCACAATCCCGACCAGCTGACCGGCCTTACAAATTGGAATATGACCGATCCCACGCTCCATCATGATATGCAGCACATCAGACCCGATGTCCGTGGGGGAAAGCGTAATGGGGTTTGAGGTCATGATCTCCGATATCGGCGTGTCCGGGGGCAGTGCATCCGCCACGTATTTGCCTGAGATATCGCGCAGGGTTGCGATCCCCAACAACGCCTCGGAATCTGTCACGCAAAGGGATGAAATCTTCTTGTCGCGCATCAGGCGCGCGGCCTCGGGGACGGGGGTATCGGGTAGGCAGGTCGCGGGATCACGGGCCATCAGAACGTCGATGGCACTGGTGGCCAGGCTCTGCGGCCCGGAACGATCCCCACGGGTCCGGTTGAAAAACCGGGATACGATCTCATGCGAGGTGACCAGTTCCTGTACCAGATCGGGCGGTAGAATGATCAGGATGGATGCGCGTTGCGCGGTTGCGCGTGTCGCGGCTTTGCCATTACGCAGCAAGCCCCGTTCGCCGAAGGAATTGCGCAATCCGAGTTGCGAGACAACGGCACCGTTTTCATCCGTGATCTCAACCAGCCCTTCATAGATTAGAAACACGCCGGGCAGGGTGTGCCCCAGATCATAAAGCTGCGCATCCGCGTCCACATCCTGAATGTCCGCCCGGCGTGCGATATCTTCCAGCACGTCCTCGGCCAACGCGTCATAGGGATGGACGGATTTCAGAAACCGGGTGATCTGCGATTGGGACAGGGTCATCAGAACGCTCAATGATCTCCAAGCAAAAATCCCGCCCGGTGGAATGCCGGGCGGGAACAGTAAGTCGAAAGACGCGGCACATAGAGGTTATTCATGCACCGCATCATGCTCATTTATTCTGAGCTGCGCCAGCACCACGGGGAATGCGAACGCTTTCGACCAATTCAACGATCTCCTGCGGAGTCTCTTTGGTCATGCCGGCAACGACGTAGGCAACGCCGAAGTTGATCATTGCACCGATGGCGCCGAACGAGGTCGACTTGATCGGACCCAGCAGCGGGTCAGCATCGGTGAACGAGTTGGTACCCGGAATGAACAGCCAGCCTTTGTGCAGGAAGATGTAGACCAAGGTCACAACCAGGCCAGCCATCATGCCAGCGACCGCGCCGGTGTTGTTGATGCGGGTCGAGAAGATCCCCATCATCAGCGCCGGGAAGATCGAGGCTGCCGCCAGACCAAAGGCCAGGGCCACGGTTTGCGCTGCAAAGCCCGGTGGGTTCAGACCCAGCCATGTTGCGACCACGATGGCCACAGCCATGGCAATCCGCGCCGCCAGAAGCTCACCCTTTTCAGAGATCGACGGGTTGATCGCCCCTTTGACAAGGTCGTGGGACACCGCTGACGAGATCGCCAGCAACAGACCCGCAGCCGTGGACAGCGCCGCAGCCAGACCACCGGCAGCAACCAGACCCACAACCCAACCTGGCAGGTTGGCAATTTCCGGGTTCGCCAGAACCAGGATGTCGCGGTTGAACTTGGTCAGCTCGTTACCAACCCAGCCTTTTTCTTCCGCAATGGCCTGCATCGCTTCGGATTTGTCGTTGTAGTACTGGATTTTGCCGTCGCCGTTCTTGTCTTCCCAGTCCAGTAGGCCGGTTTTCTGCCACGTGGCCATCCAGTCATATTGTTGGTCGTTGTCGATCTGTTCGACACTCACAGCACCACCTTCGATGCCGCCATTGGGCCACATCATTTCACTGATGTTCAGACGTGCCATGGCACCAACCGCAGGGGCGGTCAGATACAGCAGAGCGATGAAGACCAGCGTCCAGCCAGCGGACCAACGGGCGTCAGAGACTTTCGGCACGGTGAAGAAGCGCATGATCACGTGTGGCAGACCGGCAGTACCGATCATCAGCGACAGCGTGAACAGAACCATGTTCAGCGTGTTCGAATGGTGGGCTGTGTATTCGTTAAAGCCCAGCTCGGTCACGATTGCGTCCAGCTTGGTCAGCAGCGGCTCACCACTTGCGGTGTCGCCAAACAGACCCAGCGCCGGGATCGGCGTGCCTGTCAGCTGCAACGAGATGAAGATGGCCGGGATGGTGTAGGCGGTGATCAGCACGCAGTACTGAGCGACCTGAGTGTAGGTCACGCCCTTCATCCCGCCAAACACCGCGTAGGCAAACACAACAGCGGCACCGATCAGCAGTCCGGTGGTGTTGTCGACCTCGAGGAAGCGGCCAAAGGCTACGCCCACGCCGGTCATCTGACCGATCACGTAAGTCACCGACGCCACGATCAGACAGACAACCGCAACAACACGTGCGGTCTGGCTGTAGAACCGGTCGCCAATGAATTCCGAGACGGTGTACTTGCCAAACTTACGCAGGTAGGGCGCAAGCAGCAGTGCCAGCAGTACGTAACCACCGGTCCAACCCATCAGGAAGGTCGAGTTGTCATAGCCGGTAAAGGCAATCAGGCCCGCCATTGAGATGAACGAGGCCGCAGACATCCAGTCTGCCGCTGTCGCCATACCGTTGGTGACCGGGTGAACGCCGCGGCCCGCAGCGTAGAATTCAGATGTGGACCCAGCGCGGGCCCAGATCGCGATGCCGATGTAGAGCGCGAAGGATGCGCCAACAAACAGCAGGTTGATGGTAAACTGATCCATGGTTCGCTTACTCCTCGTCCACGCCGTATTCAGCGTCCAGCTTGTTCATGCGCCAGGCGTAGTTGAAGATCAGCACCAGAAAGACCAGGATTGATCCTTGCTGAGCGAACCAAAAGCCCAGATCGGTGCCGCCGATGGCGATCCCCGACAGAAGCGGACGCAGCAGGATGCCGAATCCAAACGACACCAGCGCCCAGATGACGAGGCTGATGTAGATGAGGCGCAGGTTGGCCTGCCAATAGCCCTTATCGGCATCGGCAGCCTGCGCGGAGTTTGATGAATGATCCGCCATGCGGTGTCCTCCTTCGCTTCCCTCTTGGGCGACGCTGCACAACTCCTCCAGTGCGATGCGCCGCTTCTTGGTTGTGCCAAACGCCCCGTGACGTCCGGCAAAACTCCGCTGTTCCGCCAAAGCGGTTCAATCGAAGTATTCGGTTTCAGGATCAAAGCCTTGCGGCCTATCTCCTCCCATTCGTGTGTCTCATCGCCCGCGAGATCCTCCAGAGCGGGCGATGAGGTCGTCTTAGGTCAGGGCCTAGGTGTTGGCCCTGTTTTCGATCAGGTCTTCAACCACTGACGGGTCTGCGAGGGTTGAAGTATCGCCCAGGCTGCCAAAGTCGTTTTCGGCGATCTTGCGCAGGATGCGGCGCATGATCTTTCCCGAACGGGTCTTTGGCAGGCCGGGGGCCCACTGAATGACATCCGGGCTGGCAATTGGTCCGATCTCGGTTCGAACCCAAGTGCGCAGCTCTTTCAGCAGCTCATCCGAAGGTTCACGATCATTCATCAAAGTGACGTAGCAATAGATACCTTGCCCTTTGATTTCATGGGGATACCCAACCACGGCCGCCTCGGCCACAGCGGCATGTGCAACCAGCGCACTTTCCACCTCAGCGGTGCCCATGCGGTGGCCCGAGACGTTGATCACATCGTCAACGCGACCGGTAATCCAGTAGTCACCATCCTCATCCCGGCGGCAGCCGTCACCGGTGAAGTAGTAGCCCTTGTAGTCCGAGAAATAGGTCTTTTCGAACCGCTCATGATCTCCCCAAACGGTGCGCATCTGACCGGGCCAGCTGTCTTTGATACACAGAACGCCTTCGACGCCGTTGCCCTCGATCTCCACCCCGGATTGCGGGTCCAAAACCACGGGCTGAATGCCAAAGAAGGGTTTCATGGCCGAGCCCGGCTTCATCGCGTGTGCACCGGGCAGGGGGGTCATCAGGTGGCCACCGGTTTCGGTCTGCCACCATGTATCCACGATGGGGCATTTGCCTTTGCCGACAACCTCATTGTACCAGTTCCAGGCTTCTGGGTTGATCGGTTCACCCACGGTCCCCAATGTGCGCAAGTCGCTAAGATCACAATTCTCGACGAACTCAGTGCCTTGGCCCATCAACGCACGGATCGCGGTTGGGGCCGTGTAGAACTGATTGACCTTGTGCTTTTCGCAGACCTGCCAGAAGCGGCTAGCGTCCGGATAGGTTGGCACGCCTTCGAACATCAGCGTGGTTGCGCCATTGGCCAGCGGGCCGTAGACGATATAGCTGTGGCCGGTCACCCAGCCCACATCTGCGGTGCACCAGTAGATATCGCCATCGTGGTAGTCGAAGGTGATCTCATGCGTCATGGCCGCGTAAACCAGATAGCCCCCGGTCGTATGAACAACGCCTTTGGGCTGACCTGTTGAGCCAGAGGTGTAGAGGATAAACAGCGGATCCTCGGCGCTCATCTCAGCAGGTGCGCAATAGTCATCCGCTTCCAGCGCCATTTCGTTGTAGTCGCAGTCGCGACCGTCAATCCAAGTGGTCTGACCGCCTGTGCGTTTGACAACGAGGCACTTCACTATGTCCTTGCAGTGCAGCAGGGCCGCATCGGCGTTGGATTTCAGCGGTGTCTTACGGCCCCCGCGCGGGGCTTCATCTGCTGTGATGACGACCTTGGCGTCACACCCATTGACGCGCGCGGCTAGGGCGTCTGGTGAAAAGCCTGCAAAAACAATCGAATGGATCGCGCCGATCCGTGCACAGGCCAGCATCGCATAGGCCGCCTCGGGGATCATCGGCAGATAAATCACAACCCGGTCACCTTTGCGCACACCCAGCGTTTCCAGAATGTTTGCCATCCGGCACGTACGGCGGTGCAATTCGGCATAGGTGATGTGCTGGGCGGGATCATTTGGATCATCGGGTTCCCAAATGATCGCGGTCTGATCTCCGCGCGATTCAAGATGGCGGTCCAAGCAGTTGGCAGATACGTTGAGCGTACCGTCTGCGAACCAGTTGATCTTGACCGAGCCGAAATCGTAGTTGACGTCTTTGACCTGAGAGAAGGGTTTGATCCAGTCGACGCGTTTGCCTTGCTCGGCCCAAAAAGCGTCGGGGTCACTGATCGAAGCTGCATACATCGCGTCATATTTGGCGGCATCAACATGCGCGCGGGCGACGGTATCTGCGGATGGCGCATATGTCTTGGCATCTGCCTGGGCAGCGGTAGTCATTTTTGAGGCTCCTCCCTCTGGACTGGATAGTTCTGGATCTTCTTTGCCCGCTGAACGGGTAATGTCGATCCCATTCCTCCCCGAGCGCAGTATTGCTGCGTTCTGAAAATAAATAAATAAATTGCCGTAATCCCTGCATTTGTTTGTCAAAAAATTTCTAATCTTGGTGTAAATATGTAAAAAAATTTCCTTCTGTCTAAAATAAATACATAAAAACAAAGGGTAGAATGTAACACGTTTCGCAGCGGTTGAAGCAGCTCTAGTCGCCGCTTGGTCTCAGAGTCAGAGTAAACCCAAGCGTGAAACACAGCCGAGTCCAGAGCTTCGGGTATCCGTTGCCGCGTCTGCGGGGTTGGCAGATGCGGGGGTTGGCGCTAACTTTTCGCCAAGCGCTTCGGGAAGAGGCGCACATAAGGGAGACATCAGAATGAAAAAGTATTTGAGCGGTGCCGCTGTCGCCGCCCTTGGGATTGCCTTTGTGGCCGAGGCGGCTGCAACAGAGTGGAATGCCTCGGTCTGGGGCAAGCGGCGCGCCTTTACCGAGCATGTTGAAAAGTTATCCGAACTGGTGAACGAAAAAACCGGTGGCGAATTCACGATCAATGTCAGCTATGGTGGCCTGTCCAAGCCGCGCGAAAACCTGGACGGGATCGAGATCGGCGCTTTTGAAGTCGCGCAGTTCTGCGCAGGTTATCACCGCGACAAGAACCGCGCGATCACCGTGCTTGAACTGCCTTTCCTGGGCGTGAACAATCTGGAAGAAGAAGTTGCTGTCAGCCATGCGGTTTATGACCATCCGGCTGTGGCTGATGAAATGGCGCAGTGGAATGCGCGCATCCTGATGACCTCGCCTATGCCGCAATACAATCTTGTGGGCACCGGCGATCCACGAGATCAACTGGCCGATTTCGAAGGTATGCGTGTCCGTGCAACCGGTGGTCTTGGTCAGGCGTTCGAGGCCGTGGGTGGGGTTCCGACATCAGTTCCCGCAACCGAAGCCTACAACGCGATGGAATCCGGTGTTGTTGACACCGTGGCCTTCGCTCAGCACGCGCATCTGTCCTTCGGTACAATCAATGAAGCAGACTGGTGGACGGCGAACCTGAACCCCGGCACTGTGAATTGCCCGGTTGTTGTGAACATCGATGCCTATGAGGCATTGTCGCCCGAGCATCGCGAAGCGCTCGACAGCTCGATTGACGAAGCAATTGCGCATTATCTGGCGAATTACGGCGGTCTGCTCGAGCAATGGGATAGCGTTCTGTCCGAAAAAGGCGTTCAGAAAGTGATGATCGACGACGCTGTCATCGAAGAGTTCCGCACAAAGGCGGCTGACCCGATCCGTGAACAGTGGATCGCAGATATGTCTGCCCAGGGCCTTCCGGCGCAAGAGCTTTATGATCTTGTTCAAGCCACGCTGCAGCAACAACGCGGCGGGAACTGATCTTACATTCGGGCACCCCTAACGGGTGCCCGTATTGCTTCACTAAAAAGGATCACCGGAATGGCAGGTCAAGCCACGGTGCTGGAAGATGGCAGCCGCCTCAGCCAGCTGGATCAGCGTCTGCTGACACTCGAGCGGTTCATGGCGCTGATCAGCGGGTTCGCCGTGTTCAGCCTAATGGTTCTGGCCGTTGTCTCGGTCAGTGGTCGGAACGCCTTTAACGCGCCGCTGCCTGGCTATGTGGATTGGATCGAACAGGCGATGCCGCTGATTGCCTTTCTGGGCATTTCTTATGTGCAGCGCGATGGCGGGCATATCCGCATGGACATCGTGATCTCTCGCCTGCAGGGGCGGGCCCTATGGCTGTTTGAACTTATGTCGGTCCTTTTGATCCTTGTCCTGATGCTGGCCCTGGTCTGGGGCAGCTGGTCACATTTCGACCGGTCCTTCGATTTCGATGCTCCACTGTGGAGCCGCGACAGTTCAATCGACATTGGTATACCGCTTTGGCCTGCAAAACTGCTGGCGCCAGTGGCGTTCTCGGTGTTGTGCATGCGGCTGGTTCTGCAGGTTTGGGGATATGGGCGCGCCTTAGTGCTGGGTCTTGAGACGCCGGTTGCTGTTCCATTGATCCAAGATGCAGCCGCCCAAGCCGCTGCCGAGGCAGAACAGTTCGAAGGGCAGGACTAGCGCATGGATACGATTGAGATTGGCCTTTGGGTCACCGGAGGTCTGCTGCTTCTTGTTGTAACCGGGATGCGCGTGGCCTTTGCTGCGGGTCTGGCCGGGTTAATCGGGCTGATTTGGATTTTCTGGGCCAAGTTCGGCTACGATCCGGACCGTTTTGGCAAAGCCGTTACAGTGGCCGTGAAAACAGCCGGGCAGGTGCCGCATTCCAAAGTGGCGGCCCATACGCTCAGTCTGATTCCGACCTTCATCCTGATCGGCTATTTGGCTTATTACGCCGGTCTGACGCGAGCGCTCTTTGAAGCCGCCAAACGCTGGATTGCCTGGGTGCCCGGCGGGTTGGCTGTTTCGACCATTTTCGCCACCGCTGGGTTTGCCGCAGTATCCGGTGCCTCAGTTGCGACATCTGCCGTGTTCGCGCGCATTGCAATCCCAGAGATGCTGAGCGTGGGCTACAACAAACGCTTTGCCGCCGGGGTCGTTGCTGCAGGCGGTACCTTGGCCTCACTTATCCCGCCTTCGGCGATCCTTGTGATCTACGCCATAATCGTTGAACAAGACGTCGGTAAATTGCTTCTGGCGGGGTTCATACCCGGAGCGTTCTCAGCGCTTGTTTATGGCCTATTGATCGTCGGCATCGCGGTTGTGTTTAAATCGGTGGGTCCTCCGGTGACAGGTTTCAGTTGGAAACAGCGCTTCGCCGCACTGCCCGGTGCCATTCCGATCGTGGCCGTGATCCTGATTATCATCTGCTTTGTCTATAACCCCTTCGGCGACAAAGCCTGGGGTACCCCGACCGAAGGCGGCGCAATAGGGGCTTTCATCGTCTTCTGTTTTGCCCTGTTTCACGGCATGCGCTGGCCCGAGTTCAAGTCCGCCCTGCTGGAAACCGCCAAACTGACAGCAATGATCTTTTCGATCATCTGGGGTGTCTTGATCTATGTGCGCTTTCTGGGATTCGCAGATTTGCCGGGCGCATTCTCGGACTGGATTACGTCCCTTGAGATGTCCCCAATGTTGATCCTGATCTGCATTCTTCTGGCCTATGCTGTGCTGGGCATGTTCATGGATGCCATTGGGATGCTCTTGCTGACCCTTCCAGTTGTCTACCCGGCGGTGATGGCCTTGAATGGCGGTGAAACCGTCAGTGCGGCTGACAGCGCCTTTGGCATGTCCGGTCCGATGTGTGCGATCTGGTTCGGTATTCTAGTCGTCAAAATGGCCGAGTTCTGTCTGATCACGCCGCCCATTGGCTTGAACTGTTTCGTTGTCGCCGGCGTGCGGCCTGATCTGAGTGTTCAGGATGTATTTAAAGGTGTGACACCGTTCTTCATCGCGGATGCGTTGACGATTGCGCTGCTTGTGGCCTTCCCGGGCATTGTCCTCTTCTTGCCATCCTTGGCAGGGTAGGGGCCAGCGAGGCTCTGCCTCGCGCTCCGGGATATTTATAGCCAGATGAAGCAGGGATCCACTCTCTAAACTTCCGCCCAAAGAGCTTCACCTGGCGCGGTCATCGGCATCCCTGCCTGTACCGCCTCTCTCCATTTGGTGGCTTTGGTTAATGATCCATTACTTCATCTGGCCAAAAATATCCCGGCGGAGACGCCCGAAGGGCGGCGGGGGCAGAGCCCCCTCTTTCGCGACCTCGTAAACGAACGATGCGGGTGTTACTGCGCCCGCATCAACATCCCGAACAGATCACGCGGATCGTCCGGGTCCGCCAGCATATCGAGTGGCTCAAAAAACTCCGTCTCGGCGACCACGTTCTTGATGACCCGCAGGGCCGAGAAATCTTCGATGGCAAAGCCCACGCTGTCAAACAGAGTAATCTGCCGATCATCTTTGCGCCCCTCGGCTTGTCCCATCATTACCTGCCACATCTCGGTCACCGGATGATCGTCTTCAAGCGCTTGAATCTCACCTTCGATCCTTGTCTGCTCGGGGTATTCGACGAAGATTTCAGAGCGTAACAAAATATCGCGGTGCAATTCGGTCTTGCCCGGGCAATCGCCACCGATGGCGTTTATGTGCACACCGGGGCCGACCATGTTGTCGGTCAGGATGGTGGCATACTTCTTGTCTGCGGTGCAGGTCGAGATGATCTGTGCGCCTTCAATGGCGTTCTCGGCGGTTTTGCAGGATACGACGGTCAGGCCCTTGCCTTGCAGGTTGGCGGCGCATTTGGCGGTGGCGTTCGGGTCAATGTCATAAAGACGAACGGTGTCGATACCGCACATGGTTTTAAAGGCCAGACACTGGAATTCGGACTGCGCGCCATTGCCGATCATTGCCATCGTCCTCGCGTTTTTCGGGGCCAGATACTGGCCGACCAGGGCCGATGTTGCAGCAGTGCGCAGGGCGGTCAGCATGGTCATCTCGGTCAGCAGGGTCGGGTAACCCGTGTAGACATCTGCGAGCAGGCCAAAAGCCGTGACGGTCTGAAGGCCTTCGGAGGTGTTCTTCGGGTGGCCGTTGACATACTTGAATCCGTAAGCTTCGCCATCCGAGGTCGGCATCAACTCGATCACGCCATGTGGGGAATGGGCCGGGATACGGGGGGTTTTATCGAAGCTTTCCCACCGTTTGAAATCAGCCTCGATCTGCGCTGCGATCTTGGTGATCATCTGCTCGACCCCGACATGGTGAACCAGCCGCATCATGTTGTCGACGGATACAAATGGGACGAGGGCCTTATCTGACGGCTGCATTTCTTGCTCCTATCGGCGGGACAGGTGGATGCCCGCGATCATGCAGCGTACCGATCCACCGGCAGTTTCTATTGTTGGAACCGAAAGAGGCAATAGCGTTGCGCTTTCCTCAATCGTGGCAATCTGGTCAGGCGTCAGTGCCGCCAACGCTCGGCTGGAAAGAGCCAGCACCAACCCGTTACTACCGGTTAGCTCAATCGCGTTTCCGGCGAACTCAGCGATTTGTTGATGAGACAGATCAATGACCGTTCGTCCGGATTCCTCAAGCCGGAACTTGACGGTTTCCCGCCGCTCGGCATCAGGGATCATGTCTAGACAAATCAGTGCATATTGCGTGCCAATCGCCATGAGAACATTGGTATGATACACGTCGCGATTTGCCGCGTCACGAGCTTCGAAAGCGATGGGTTCATAGTTGAAATGCGTGCAAAACCTTTCCAGTAAAACCGGGTCGGCGCGGTTTGATTTCACGGTGTATGCAATGCGGCCAACGTGATCGAGCACCATCGCCCCGGTCCCTTCCAGGGCGAGATCATCCTGTTCAAGCCCCGAATAGTCGATGACATCCTGCACCCGGTATTCGCATTTCAGCAACTCGATGACATCCGAGCGCCGTTCACGTCTGCGGGACGGAACGAACATCGGGTAGATTGCCACGTGGCCTCCGGGATGGGTGGAAAACCAATTGTTGGGGAAAACACTGTCTGGCGTATTCAAGTCTCCGTGGTCGTCAAAGACATGCACGGTAACGCCCGCAGCGCGCAGCTGTTCAACGGCTTTGTCATGCTCGTCGCGTGCCGTGGCGGATGTGGCTTTGGTCGATCGGTTGGCCAGTGTTTGAAACGCATTGTCGTCGCGCGTTTCCGGATTGGATGTAAAAGCGTGCGGGCGGATCATGACGACTGCGGAAGGCGCTTGAAGAGACAGCATCAGAAGCTCCGGGTGGGGCGGTCAAAGATCCGGCGCCCCAACAGGGATGCAGCCAGATCGACTACCAGCTTTGCGGTGCGCCCGCGTTCATCAAGGAACGGGTTCAGCTCGACCAGGTCAAGCGAACAAACCAGCCCGCTTTCATGCAACAGCTCCATGGCCAGATGGGCCTCGCGCTCGGTCGCACCGCCAGGAACAGTGGTGCCAACAGCCGGAGCGATGGAAGGGTCAAGGAAGTCTACGTCCAGCGAAACATGCAGCAGGCCGTTTTCGGCGCGGACACGGTCCAGAAAGGCCATCAAAGGGGCTTTGATCCCATGTTCGTCTATGCTGCGCATATCTGCCAGCATGGCGCTTTTTTGCTCCAAAACGGTACGTTCCGCAGGGTCGACCGAGCGCAGCCCAATCATCCCGACGCAATCTGTGGGGATGGTTGCTGGAAGCGCGGGGAAGGCCTCGAACCCCGATTGCCCGGTGAAATAGGCCACTGGCGTGCCATGCAGATTGCCGCTGTCTGTGCTTTTCGGCGTATGAAAATCGCTGTGCGCATCGAGCCAGAGCACAAAGAGGGGGCGGCTCAACTGCTGTGCATGCGCGGCGATACCCGCAACCGTGCCCATCGACAGCGCATGATCGCCACCCATAAAGATTGGCGTGCCATCGGAGGCCGCCTTTTCAGCTGTTCGGCTCAAGGCGCGGGTCCAGCCGACGCATTCGGGTAGTGAGAACAGATGCGAATCCTGAGGTAGATCAACCTGATCGGGTTCGACATTGCCCCAGTCCGCAACCTTATGTCCCAGATTGGCAATTGCCTGTTCCAGCCCTGCTACGCGAAGGGCATCGGGGCCCATCCGGCATCCCTGACGCCGTTTTCCCGAATCCATCGGGGCCCCGACCAAAATAATCTGCTTGTTGTCCATAGGCTCATTTAGCCGCTCAATATATCTTGCTGGAAGCCCGCAAATTGTTCAAAATGGGCTTTGAAAATCCGAAATGGAAAGATCTAATGGACGAACTGGATACGCGCCTGATCAGCGCTTTGCATCGGGATGCGCGCGCATCCCTGTCGGAACTTGCGGAAACATTGGGCGTGACCCGCACGACCGTGCGCAGTCGGATGCAGCGGCTCAAACAGTCCGGCGAGATCGTCGGTTTCACTGTGCTGACCCGGCGGGATGAGGCTCAAAGCCCAGTACGTGGCCTGATGATGCTGGAAATCGAAGGGCGTGGCACCGAACGAACCATGGCGCGGATCGGCGCCATGCGTCAGGTGCGTGCCGTACATTCGACCAATGGCGGTTGGGATCTGATTGCTGAGATTGGCACCGAAACGCTGGTAGAGCTGGATGAAGTTTTGTTTCAGATCAGACGGATGGAAGGGATCACCCGATCCGAAACCAACCTGCTGCTGTCAACGCGGAAGGGGCGGTTGTGACGCCTCATCTTAGTTGCCCTAGCGCTTTGAACCGGAAGGAAATTGTGACACAGTCCCGTCAAGGGTGATCCACAGGCAGGGGCCAGAGCCATGACCGCACAAGACCAAGGCGTTGAGCCCAAAGCCCTGCAATGGGCTGAAAAGCTCACAGGCCTTCTGGAAAAGCCATGGGTGCGGATTGCCATTCCTGTTGTGATCACGCTGGTCGCTTTGACGATACTGCATGACCTGTCAGCGCATGTGAAGTGGTCGGATGTGCAATCTGATGTCGCGGCAACCCCGTGGACCGTGTTTTTCATCGCACTGTGCTGGACCGCTGTCAGCTTTTTGTCGCTGTCCTTCTACGATGTTTTTGCTGTCCAAAGTGTTGCAGACGGCGAGGTACCATTACCGGTTGCGGGCATGGCCGGGGCCAGTGGCTATGCGGTTTCGAACTGTCTGGGATTTTCATACATCACAGGTACCGCGATCCGGTATCGTATTTACGCTTCGCTGGGGTTGGATCTGGCGCGGGTCGCAGGGGTGATCGCCACGTCCTGGGTGGCGTTCTGGATGGGGCTGACTTTGATCCTGGGGGTGCTTTTGACGTTGCACCCGGATGGGATATCCAAAGTTCTGCCCATCAGTGAAACGGTTGAGACGGCTATTGGCCTGTTTTTGCTGGCCGGATTAGTGGCGGTTTTTGTCTGGTTGTCCAGCGGTGGGCGCCGGTTTTCATTTGCAGGGTTCGAATTCGATCTGCCCGGCGGGAAGCTGGCCAGCCTGTTGACACTTGCAGCCTTGGGCGACCTGTTTGGCGCATCCATGGTGCTCTACGTTCTGATGCCCGATGATCTGGGTGTTGGTTTCCCGTATTTCTTCGCGATTTATGTCGGGGCCATAGCGGTGGGTATCCTAAGCCATGCCCCCGGCGGGATCGGCGTGTTCGAGGCTACTATCATCGCAGGGCTGGGCGCATCGGGCCGGTCGGATGTGATCGCGGCGCTGCTGTTGTATCGCGTTGTCTATACCTTTTTGCCTTTCGCTATCGCAAGCTTGTCGATTGCCGTCGCCTCGGCCCTGACGCAACGCCACCTGATCGGCGGAGCGGCTACCTGGGTCTATCGAGCGATCCGCCCGATTGTTCCGATGGTGGCGGCGGGTGTAGCAGCGATTGCCGGTGTTGTTTTGCTGGTTTCAGGTGCTTTACCATCGAATTCGCAAAACCTCAGCGTCTTACGCGATGTGTTGCCCTTGTCGTTCGTCGAGGCCTCGCATCTGGCGGGCAGTGCAGTCGGCGTATTGCTGTTATTGGTCTCCAGGGGTCTGTTCCGCAAACTCTACCGCGCCTGGGTCGTCGCCATGTTGCTGATGGCGGCGGGATTTGCCGCATCGCTTGCCAAGGGATTGGATACTCACGAAGCCATCAGCATGCTGGGCACAATCGCTGTTCTTGCGCTGTTCCGAGGGGCGTTTTACCGGGTCAGCGGGGCGTCGATCTTCCGGCTGAACATTCCGTGGCTGATCAGCGTAGTCGTGTTGCTGGCGGTGATTTTCTGGATCGGCCTTTTTGCCTATTCCCATGTCGAATATCAAAATGCGCTGTGGTGGGAATTTGCTTGGAACGGCGATGCCTCACGCTTCTTGCGCTCGAGCCTTGTTGTGGCCGTGATTGTCGGCATCGTCGCGGTCACCTCGTTGTTCGGGCGCGAGATTCCGGTGCCCGAGCGCGTTGATATCCCCGAGGTCGTGGAACGGCTGGTGATGCAGAGCGAAGACACGGAGTCCCAGATTTCATTGACGGGAGACAAACAGTTCCTGATTGCACCGGATGACACGGCCTTTATTGCCTACGCGGACACTGGAAATGCGATCATTTCCAAGGGCGAACCTGTGGGGAATGAAAAGGCCGGGCAGCAACTGATCTGGCAATTGCGCGAGATGGCGGATCGAGAGGGCAAGCTATGCGCGTTCTACAGCGTTTCGACCAAATACCTGCCGACCTTCCTTGATCTGGGCCTGTCGATTCTGAAAATCGGTGAGGTCGCCCGCGTTCCGCTTCAGGGTTTCTCGTTGGACGGAAAATCCCGCAAACGGTTCCGGCAGGCCAAGAACAGGGCCGAGCGTGAAGGCTATGTGTTTGAGATCATCCCGAAAGAGGAACTTGCGCCGGTGCTGCCGGAATTGCAGAAGATCTCTGATGATTGGCTGGCGCAGAAGGCGGGGGCTGAAAAGGGGTTTGCATTGGGCGGCTTTGATGAGGCTTATCTGTCCTATTTCGATCATGCGGTGCTGAGAAACGGTGAGACCGGGCAGATCAAGGCCTTCGCCAATCTGTTTCAGGGTGGCAATAAATCCGAGCTCTCGCTAGACCTAATGCGGTACGAGCCCGACAGCCCCAGCTTTGTCATGGATGCGCTGTTTGCCGAGATGATGGTCTGGGGATCCGAGCAGGGCTTTCACTGGTTTTCACTCGGCGCGGCGCCGTTTTCTGGCATTGAAAACCGCCAACTTGCTTCAATCTGGAACCGGATTGGCGGGTTTGTGTATGAACACGGGGAACAGTTTTATCACTTCGAAGGGCTGCGGGCGTTTAAGCAGAAATTTGACCCGGAATGGAGCCCAAACTATCTGGCCAGCCCCGGTGGGTTCGCTGCACCGCGCATCCTCTATGAAGTGAATATCCTGATCTCGGGCGGTTTGCGCGGGTTGACAAAGTAAAGGTCAGTTCAGGCTGGCACCGGTTGGGGCCTGTTGCAAAAGATCACCCCAATCTGTGCGATACGCCATTTCGGCCAAAACCGTTTCGGGCAGGAATTCCCGGTTCTGGCGGATTTGCCAGCCGCCGCCCAGACCCTTGTAGACAGCGACCAGATTGCTGGACACCTCTTGCCGCGCCTCGATCAGATTGGCCTGAGACCGCAGCAGCGCAGTCTGGGTGTTCAGAATGCGAGAATAGCTGGCGATCCCATCACGATACTGGCTGATCGCGATCTCTGCAGCCTTGCGTGAGGCCTCGACGCTTTGCTGATAGAACCCGACCTGCTTGCGCGCCTGTGCATAGGCGACCATGGCGCTTTCCACCTCGGAATAGGCCGTTAGAACGGTGTTCTGGTAGTTTGCGATCAAAGCCTGATAGGCCGCGTCCTGCGCCCGCACGTTGTTCTTGATGCGCCCGTAGTTCAGTACGTTCCAAACCGCACCCGCGCTGGCCAGACCCGTCGTGCTGTTCGAGCTAAACAGATCGCGCCCGCCCGAAGCTTGCAATCCGATTGAGCCAGACAAGACAAACTGTGGATACAGGTCCGCCATGGCGATACCCACCTGCGCCGATTGGGTGGCCGCGGCCAGTTCGGCAGCGCGGACATCAGGGCGACGGCGCAGCAACTCGGCCGGAACGCCCACGGCGACACTGGAGCGCGCCGAAGGGATGCGACCGGAATTGCCCAGAAGGTTGGTCATCCGCGAAGGTGTCGCGCCCAGCAATACGGCCAACGCATTCTTGGTCTGCTGCAGATCGCTCTCTAGCTCGGGCACCAGCGCTTTGGTGTTGTTCAACAGGGCGGTTGATTCCTGAACGTCCAGTTCGGTGGTGACTCCGTTGTTGAACCGCAATTGCGTCAGATCCGCCGAGTCTTGCTGCAGCTTGATGTTTTCACGGGCAACGGCCAGCGACTCCTGCAACGCGCGGATATTGACGTAAAGCGCCGCGACATCCCCGGTCAGCGTGACCAACGCGTCATCATAGTTCGCCACCTGCAAGGCGAGGTTCGACCGTGCCGCCTGCACGCCGCGACGTTGTGCGCCCCAGACGTCCAGCTCCCATTGGGCATCAAAGCCCACTTGCGAGGTCGAAAACTCTGTATCCAGCGGGATGATCCGATTGATATCTGCAATCGGACCAAGATTGTCACTGATCTCGCGCCTTTGCAGGGACCCGCCAAGCGCCTGCGATTGCGGATAAAGCTCACCAAAGGCGATCCCCAGCTGCGCCCGCGCTTGCAATACGCGTGCCCCTGCAACTTGCAAGCTCAGGTTCTGGGCATAGGCTTCGGCCACCAGTTTGTTCAGGGTGGGGTCATTGAACGTCTCCCACCACTTCACAACCGGCGCGCTGCGCGCGGTCAGACCGCTTTGTCCTGCGCTTGGGCTGTTGACCTCGATCCATTCTTTCACGACCGGCGAGTTCGGGCGCACGAAATCGGGCCCCAACGGCGTGCAGGCGGCCAACATTGCCGCGCACAGGGCCGTCCCTATCAAATTGCGAAAGGTGGCCCGTTTCATGGTCTGCGTCCTCAAATGTCCAGCGGTCGGATGAAGTTGGCGAAGGAATAGAGGCGAATGTTGATGCGTCTCAAGAACTCAAAACTTTTTCCCTGACCGGTATAGATGGCAACAGCAGCGTGACCGCCCGCTGGCAGGATATGTTCTTCAGGCATCTCGACCGTGATCTGAACCGCGATCCGACCCGGCAGTTTCGGCAGTTCAAAGCCGGGCAGGCGGCCCGACGGCAGATACTGTCCCTGGCGCGTGGCCCACCAGATCGCCTCGACTTTGCCGGGTAGGATCTCTCCGGGGTAGAGGTCCAGCGCGACCTCAACCTCTTGCCCAACCTCGACAAATTTCAGGTTCTGCTGACGGAACGTGGCCAGCAGATAGGGGTTATCTTCGGTCACGAAGCTGGCAATCGCGCCCAGACGGATATCGCCAACGACCAGACCGGGGCGAGCCTGTTGCGAGACGATCATGCCGTTTTCAGGGGCGTAGATCGTCGTGTTGTTCAAGAAGTATTCGGCCTCGGCCAGCTGCGCCTGTGCTTGCAGAATGCCGGTATTCACCCCATCGATCTGGGAGTCTTGTGCCAGAACCGCCTTTTGCAGGTTCGCGGTCGCCTGTTTAACACCTGATGTATCTTCGGCTACCTGTTCGTTCCAGCGGTCCAACTCATCTTGTCGTGCGCCGCCGGCAGGAACCAGGTTTTCGTACCGGGCTTGTTCGGTCAGCGCATAGTCCAGCTGTGCATTTGCCCGCTCTACCGCTTCGGTCTTGGCAATCACGTCCTGTTCCAGAATTTTTGCATTCTGCTGCGCTGCAACCAATTGAGCTTGTGCATTGTCGACCGCGAGCGAGAACACCGTGTCATCAAAGCGATAAAGCGGATCGCCCTTTGTCACAGGAGTGTTCGGTTCAACCAGAACTTCGGTCAGGATGGTGGGCTGCGTCAGCTTCGGGACGATCTGAATGGTGGATCGCACCACATGGCTATCGACCGAGAAGGGTTGAAAGAACCGCAACGCAACAAGGAATATCAGCAGCAAGTGCGCACCCACCCAAAACGAGACGATGCCCCAGGCGATGTTGAACTTGAGCCACTCCATCTTGAAGAAGATGAACCAGACAAAAATGATGTAAAACAGCGTAATGCCGAGGGCGACGAACATGTCTGAGTGTTTCCTTTGGCCTTAGCTTTTCTGCGTCTCGTCGGACGCGGCCTGATATTCTTCTTTCACCGTTCCTCCCAGACGTTCAATGTCTTTGCGGATGGCTTCTTTTTCTTCATCCGGCCCACGGCGCATATCGACCGTGATGCCGTCATGGAATGCCCACATAAAAGCATGGACCCAAGGCACAACAGCCAGAAATCCCATCCAACCCATGATCTTCACTGCCTCGGCATGCGGATGGTTGCGTTTGATCGCAATCCGACCGGGCAGCCCCATAAGGAACAGAAAGAGGCCCATCACTGCGGCCAGAAGCAGGATCAGTGCAACAAAGGTCAGGTAGTCATAATAGCCCAGAGGTTGCCCCAATAGTCCCATGCTCGCGCCTCCTTTTCTGGACGGTGGCCCTATCCTCAGGTTTAGGCAGGGGATCGTCAATCTATTTGTAGTGGATTTACGCGGCAGTCTACGAGCTGTCGCAGATACGAACCTTGGTTTCCCAGGCGACACATTTCTGCACCAAATCCTCGGGCAGCAGCTGATCGGTATAAAACGTATCCATCTCAGCCATTGAGGTGATCCGAGCCGGTGCAGAGCGATGGAATTTCGAATGATCTGCAACCAGAAGGCTGCGCCGCGCCTGTGCGATGATGGTTTGGCTGACATGGACTTCCTGAAAGTCAAAATCCAGCAGATCGCCATCTGCATCCAGCGCCGAACATCCAATCACCGCGTAGTCGAATTTGAACTGGCGTATTGTCGACACGGTCAGGTTGCCGATCAGCCCCCCGTCCGAGCGGCGCAGCATGCCACCCGCCACCACGATTTCGCAATCCGGGTTGTCGACCAGAATATTGGCGACATTCATGTTGTTGGTCACCACCATCAGGTTCTTGTGGTTCAGCAACTGGCGGGCAACTGCTTCGGTTGAGGTGCCGATATTCAGAAAAACCGATGCACCATCGGGAATATCCTGGGCGCAGGCCTGCGCCATCAGGGTCTTGGCGTCGGCATTCAGGGTGCGGCGATCCTCATATCCGATATTGGCCAGGCTCGACCGTAGAACCGCGCCACCGTGTACTCGGTCTAGCTTGCCGGCCTCTGCCAGTTCGGACAGGTCACGTCGGATGGTCTGGACAGTGACCCCAAACCGTTCGGCCAACCCATCGACCGTAACGCGCCCTTCGGTGCTGGCGATCTCAAGAATATCAGCTTGGCGAAAGGACAGGGACATCGGCGTTTCCGTGTGGTTCAGACATCTTCGTTTATGTTCTTTCACTTCGATTTGGCAAGTTTCCCTGCGGGAAATTCATGGCTGTGTTGCAAAACGAAAATAAACGAACATAAAGCTTGATCATGCGAAGGGTGCTCTGATTAATGCAGGCAACCGGATTTGAGTGGGAATCATAGGCCATGACTTCGACAAACGATAATATCACTGACCTGTTCATCATCGGCGGCGGGATCAACGGCTGCGGTATCGCGCGCGACGCTGCCGGGCGCGGGTTGTCGGTGGCCTTGGCTGAGATGAACGATCTGGCCTCAGCCACCTCGTCAGCCTCGACCAAGTTGTTTCATGGGGGTCTGCGCTATCTGGAGTACTTCGAAATCCGGCTGGTACGCGAAGCGCTGATCGAGCGTGAGACGCTGCTGCGCGCGATGCCGCATATCAGCTGGCCGATGCGCTTTGTGCTGCCTTACCACAAGGATATGCGGTTCGATTCCGAAACGCCGACCTCAAAACTGCTTAGCACGGTCATGCCGTGGATGCGCGGGCGGCGTCCGGCCTGGCTGATCCGGTTAGGGTTGTTTCTGTATGACAATCTCGGCGGGCGCAAGATCCTGCCGGGAACCAGCTCTCTGAACCTGAGCAGCGCACCCGAAGGCGCGCCATTGCAGAAAAAGTTCGAAACCGCCTACGAGTATTCTGATTGCTGGATCGAGGACGCGCGGTTGGTCGTGTTGAACGCCCGCGATGCCGAGGCGCGCGGGGCGCAGATCATGGTGCGGACCGAGGTGACATCGGCCCACAGGGTTGACGATCTGTGGGAAGTTACGGTCAGGGATCGCGACAGTGATGAAACGCGGGTCATCCGCGCCAAGATGCTGATCAACGCCGGTGGCCCCTGGGTTGGTGATATCATTCAGTCCAAAATCCATGTGAATTCGCGCGAAGGTGTGCGGTTGGTGCGCGGCAGCCATATCGTGACGCGCAAGCTGTACGATCATGACAAGTGTTATTTCTTTCAGGGTGAAGATGGGCGCATCATCTTTGCCATCCCGTATGAGCAGGATTTTACGCTGATCGGCACAACTGATCAGGACCATGCGGATCCGTCTGAACACCCGGTTTGTACCGAGGCCGAGAAGGATTATCTCTGCGCCTTTGCAACCAACTACTTCGCGCAACCAGTCACCAAGGACGATATCGTATGGACCTATTCCGGCGTGCGCCCGCTCTATGACGACGGGGCCAGCAGCGCGACGGCGGCGACGCGGGATTATACGTTGAAGGTGAACGCAATCGGCGGCGCGCCGGTGCTGAACGTGTTCGGCGGCAAGATCACCACCTATCGCCGTCTGGCTGAAAGCGCGCTAGAGAAGGTGGGCGAGCATTTCCCGGATTTGCCAGGCCCCTGGACGGCGGGTGTGGCTCTGCCTGGCGGGGATTTCCCTGTTGATGGCGTGCAGGCGCTAAGCGACAAGCTGGTTGCAGACTATCCATTCCTCGACACCGCATGGGCAGCGCGCCTGATCCGTGCCTACGGGACCGAGGCGCAAGAGATCCTGGGCGATGCAACAAAGGCTGCCGATCTGGGCGAGGATTTCGGCGCAACGCTCACCGGGCGCGAGGTTGCCTGGCTCATGGACAAGGAATACGCGCGCAGGGCCGAGGATGTGGTCTGGCGGCGCAACAAGCTGGGTTTGCGACTGAAGCCTGAGCAGATCGAACGGATCGATCAGTGGATGGCGCAGCGCCTGCAGGCATAGGTCATCGAAGGCTTGGCTGCCGGGGCAGAGCATGTTAGCCCTTGGGCACGGTCGGCAGACACCGAGGCGTCGCTGCTCCTGCGGGAGAGCTAAACCTGCCATTCAGATTGAAACGACATCGCAATTCCTAGGGGCGTTGTTTCGTTAAGTCAGCGACCGACGAGCGTATGAAACGCCCGATATGGATGCATGATGACCAAAACTCCGATCCCTTTGCACGTGGATGACCTGACCGGGTTTGCGCGCGCTTTGAACCACCAATTGGGTGAGGCCAGCCCACCTCATCTCAGCCTGATGAACATGCTAGCCCGCGCGGCCGGGTTTCAGAACCTGCAGCATATGCGGGCCGCCAACGCGGCCAAGCGGCGTATCGAAACGCGACCCGATGCAGAGCCGCTGGACATGCGGAGGGTCGAGCGGGCGTTCATTCAATTCGACGCCGCAGGGCGCCTGAAACGATGGCCGTCCAGGCGCTCTGTGCAGACCCTTGCCCTGTGGGCCCTGTGGGCCAGCATTCCTGCGGGGATCAGCCTGCGAGAGGCCGAAGTCAATGAACGGCTTGTGCAAGAGCACCTGTTCGATGACCCGGCGACCTTGCGGCGCACTATGATCTCATGTGGGCTGCTGACGCGACAAATCGACGGTAGTGACTATCGCCGGATTGAGCAGGCCCCACCACCAGAAGCGCAGGCCGTAATCCGCGAGGTTGCTTTGCGACGACGCAGCCGGGCAGAGTTGACCACCGCATAGCTGAACAGCAAAAAGCCCCGTGGCCAGCACGGGGCTTTTTCATGTTTTATCGCAGGTGATCTCAGCTGGTCTCAGTTGCCGGATCAGGATCACGTTTGCTGCCCTTTAACCATTCGCGCAGGCTCTGCATCAGGGCATACAGCACCGGCACAAGGATCACGCCGACCAGGGTAGCTGCGAGCATGCCGCCAAACACGGCCACACCGATGGCCTTCTGGCTTGCGGCACCAGCGCCGTTGGCCGCCAACAGCGGAACAACCCCAAGCAGGAAGGAAAGCGCCGTCATCATCACCGCGCGGAAACGCTGATAGGCGGCCTCGGCTGCCGCATCCTTGATCGACAGACCTTTGGCGCGCTGCTCCATGGCGAATTCCACGATCAAAATCCCGTTCTTCGAGGCCAGACCAACCAACATGATCATCCCGATCTGGGTATAGAGGTTGATATCACTGCCCACGATGGCCACGGCGGCGACCGCCCCGAAGAGGGCAACGACCACCGATAGTAGGATCGACACGGGCATCGACCAACTCTCATACTGGCCGACAAGGAACAGGTAGCCAAACAGGATCGCCAGCCCAAGGATGATGATCACCAGACTGCCCGAGGCCAATTGCTGCTGCGCCGTCCCCGTCCATTCGAAGGCATAGCCGGGGGGCAGGGCGGTGGCGGATTCCTCGGTCATCACACTGATCGCGTCGCCACTAGATAGCCCTGGTGCGGGCACTGCCGTGACTGTGGCCGAGCGGAACAGGTTGTGCCGTTTCAGCAGAACCGGGCCCAGCACGTTTTCCACATCGATCAACGTACCGAGTGGCACCATTTCACCTTGTTGAGAGCGAACATAGAGGTTCGAGATATCCTCGACATTGTCCCGATAGGTTCCATCTGCCTGGATCATCACCCGATAGACCCGACCAAACAGGTTGAAGTCGTTCACGTAATACGATCCCAGTTGCGCCTGCATGGTTTGGAAAATTTCAGCCACTGAAACCTGCAGGGTCTTGGCCTTTTCCCGATCCAGATCGACAAACAACTGCGGAACGTTGGCGCGAAAGGTCGTGTAGGCTTGGCCGATTTCTGGCCGTTGATTTGCCGCGTAGACAAAGGATCCCACGGCCGAGGCCAGATCTTGTGGTGTGCCACCTCCGGTTTGCTGCACCTCCATCTCAACCCCAGCGGACATACCGAGGCCCTGAATGGGGGGCGGATTGAATGCCAGGACCGAGGCTGCGGATTCGCCGTTCGCAATCGCCAGTATCTTGGCGAGAATGGCATCAGCACTCAGATCATCCTCTTGCCGGTCATTCCAGTTGTCCAGGTTGACGAAAATCGCAGCGCCGTTGGTGGTGGTTCCATTCAGCATGGAAAAGCCGTTCACCAGAACGGTGCTTGCGACACCGGGTATCTCGCGTATCTGATCGTCCAGACGCGCGGTCACCGTCTCGGTCCGCTCCAAAGTGGCCGCATCCGGCAGTTGAACATCGACGAACAGATAGCCGTTATCCTCAAGCGGGATGAATCCACTGGAAGTGTTGGACATGATCGTTCCCGTTCCCATCGCAAGCGCTACGATCACGCCTAGGGCAACAACCGGCAAGATCAGCAACTTACGCACGATCGAGACATAGCCGTTCCGCACAGTTCCGATAAACCCTTCGAACAGAGCCAGCACACCTTTTGGAGGGCCGGAACGCGCCCGCAGAACCAATCCGCACAGCGCTGGCGATAAGGTCAATGCGTTGATGGAAGAGATCACAACAGCCGTCGAAATGGTCACCGCAAATTGCGAATATAGCTGGCCTGAAATGCCGGGCATGAAGGTCACGGGCACAAACACCGCCAGCAGAACCAACGTGGTTGCGATGACGGGGCCTGTGATTTGGCCCATGGCTTTGCGCGTGGCTTCGGCCGGGGGCAGGCCTTCGTCTGCGATGATCCGTTCGACGTTTTCCACGACCACGATGGCATCATCCACCACGATCCCGATGGCCAGCACCAATGCGAACAGTGAGATCGTGTTCAGCGACATGCCAAAAGCCAGAAGGAAGGCAAAGGTGCCGATCAGTGACACCGGAATGGCGACGGCTGGAATGATTGTAGCCCGCCAACTGCCGAGGAAGACAAACACCACCGAAATCACAAGGATGAATGTCAGGATCAGGGTCGAAACCACATCGTTCAGAGACGCCTCGACAAAATCCGTGGTGTTGAAGGGCACATCATATTCTACATCCGTTGGGAAGGAACGCGACAGCCGTTCCAACTCGGCCTGAACCCGTTCGGAGACAGCCAGCGCGTTTGCGCCCGGGGCCTGATAAATGCCAATCACGGTGGCGGGAACGGCCTGGAAATAGCCCGAGGCCGAATAGAACTGTGCCCCAAGCTCAACCCGCGCAATGTCACGAACACGCACGATCGACCCGGCATCGCCGGTGCGGATCACGATATCCCCGAATTCGGCAGCAGAGGTCAGGCGACCCTTGGATTTGATCGTGTATTGAAAGGTTTGCCCCTCGGGCACGGGTGGCGAACCGATCGAACCCGCCGAAACCTCGATATTCTGTTCCCGAATGGCGTTGATCACGTCACCGGGTGTGATCGACAGGGCCGCCATCTTGTCCGGGTCCATCCAGATGCGCATGGCATATTCCAGATTGGTCAGAACATCCGCCTTGCCCACACCCTGAATCCGCGCCAGCGCGTCTTTCAGGTTGATCGACGCGTAGTTCGACAGGAACACGCTGTCATAGGTCTCGTTTGGCGAGGTCAATGTCACCAGTAACAGCATATTGGTTGATGCTTTCTGCGTAACCACGCCAGAGGACGTTACCTCGGTTGGAAGCGAAGACATGGCCTGCGCCACGCGGTTCTGCACATTGACCGAAGCGATATCGGGGTCGGTGCCAACCTCGAAGGTAATATTCAGCGAATACGAACCGTTATCGGACGACGTTGACGTCATGTAGATCATGTCGTCAACGCCATTCACCTGCGCCTCAATCGGAGCAGCGACGGTGTTTTCCACCGTCTCGGCATTGGCGCCGGTGTAGGTGGTGGTCACACTGACAACGGGTGGCGTGATGTCCGGGAACTGGGCGACCGGCAGAACCATATAGCCGATGCCGCCCATGATCGTCAGGACCAGCGAAATGACAAGCGCCAGCTTGGGCCGGCTGATGAAGAGGGCCGAGAACATGTGTTATTCTCCCGGCTGCTCTGAGGCCACAACCGCGTCAACCGCGACGCCCGGGCGTACCCTTTGTAAACCTTCGACGATCACGCTTTCACCTTCGCGTAGCCCATCCAATACGATAATCGCAGTATCGACTGTATCGCCCGTGGTGATGTAGCGCTGTTCAACCATTTGCTTGTCGTTCACCACAAGAACAAATTCGCCGCGCTGGTCGCGTTGCAAGGCGGCCTGCGGGATCAGCACCTGCAGCGTAGGCTCCAACGCCTCGATCCGAACCGTCAGGAATGCGCCGTCAAGGATCAGACGGTTCGCATTGTCGAACTCGGCACGCATTGTAATCGCACCCGTCAGCGGGTCGATGCGGTTGTCGACAAAGACGATCTCGCCTGTCTCATCCAGTTCCGTGCCGTTCGGCAAGGTCACATGGACATTCGGGCTTTGGTCACTTTCCGCAAGTGAGGCTGCGTTTTCGTTAAATTGCTCAAGGATCGAGGTGAACTGCTTTTCGTTCAGAGAGAAATTCACGTAGATTGGGGCTTCGCTGACCAGATTGACCAATGCCGGGTTCGTGGGGCCAACCACATCACCAACGCTGGTGGTCACGCGCCCGATCCGCCCGTCAAACGGGGCGTGGATTTGAGTATAGCTCAGGTCCAACTCAGCCTGTTGAATTGCAGCATTTGCGGCTTTGACCTCGGCCTCGGCAACCAATTCGTTGGCGCGGGCTGTATCGCGTTCGGATTCAGGCGTGGCGTCGCGTTTGAACAATTCTTCTTTACGATCAAGGTCAATCTTAGCCAGTTCCAGATTGGCCTGGGCCCGGTTCAGGTCGGCTTTGCGGGCCTCAAGCGTGGCCTGATACAGGTCCGGTTCGATGGTGAACAGTAGCTCATCCTTGGTGACGAGTGCGCCGTCTTCGACATTCTGGCTTTCCAAAAACCCGTTCACCCGCGCCACGATATCGACCTTGTTGATCGCTTCGGCCCGTCCGATGAACGCCGCCTCATCTGTGATCTCTTGTGTATAAGCCGCCGCGATTGACACTTTGGGGGCTGGCGCCTCGCTTTGATCTTGCGCCAGCGCAGTATAGCTGACGCCCAAACTGGCCAGGGCGGCGATAGCCAAAGCCGGACCCTGATAGCGGAGGATAGAGTTCTTCAATTCAAGGGGCATGGCGGACGCCTCGTTCAATAGGAATGTGTGTCGTGGCGCGAGACCACGACGAGTCGATTGGTGTTTAGGTCAGGATGGCTCGTTTAGAGACATATCTCAAGCGCCTTGAGTACCGCGGTGAGTTGGAGTGGGCGGGAAATTGTTCTGGTTGCAGGCCAACTTAGATGTGCACCAGATGTAGATTTGGGTGCTGAACCCGTGGACAATCGGGATGCCCAACACAAATCAGGCAAAGGTTGGAACCTTCGCCTTAGGTCATAGAGCCGAGCGAAAAAGCCAGCTTATCAGTCGCGCGTTCCGGCAAAACGGCTTTGCCAATCTTCGCGTTGTTCATCCGTGATCTTGGCGAACAAAACGTCCGGAACCGTAAACTCATGTCCGGCGGGCAGGGCGTTCAGCGCTGTCTCGGCGCTGTCCGGCCAGCCTGTATCCAGCGTGTTCATGGCGCTCAGCATCCGTGCTGAAGCGTCGGGGATGAATGGCGCGCTGAGCACGGCGTAAAGACGGATCAGGTTCAGGCCCAGGCGCACCTGCGCGGCGGCCTGTTCCGGGTCTTCCTTGAAGGTCGACCATGGGGCTGCGGCTTGCAGATATTCATTTCCCGCAACCCAGATCGCGCGCAATTCCTGCGCAGATTTGCGGACCTCCATCGACTCCATATGGGTTTCGTAGGTGCGAATGCGTTTGCTTAGGTCTTCGATCAGCGCAGTCTCGCGCTCTCCAAAACGTCCGCCCTTAGGTACGACTTCGCCGAATTTCGAGCGGCAGAACTTGGTGATCCGGCTAACAAAATTGCCCAACACGTCGGCAAGGTCTTTGTTAACCGATTGCTGGAAGTTCTCCCATGTGAACTCACTGTCGCTGCTTTCCGGCGCATGGCTCAGCAGCCACCAGCGCCAGTAGTCGGCGGGCAGGATCTCCAGCGCCTGATCCATGAAGACGCCACGGCCCTGTGAGGTCGAGAATTGACCACCGTCATAGTTCAGATAGTTGAACGATTTCAGGTGATCGACCAGCTTCCACGGCTCACCCGAACCTAGAATGGTGGCCGGGAAGGACAGCGTGTGGAAGGGCACGTTATCCTTGCCCATGAATTGGACATACCGCACGTCTTCTGCGCCTTTGTCGGTGCGCCACCAGCGTTCCCAATCCGCATCCGTCTTGCCGTTGGCATCAGCCCATTCCTTGGCGCAGGCGATGTATTCGATGGGTGCGTCGAACCAGACATAGAAGACCTTACCCTCCATACCGGGCCAGTCCTGATCGCCTTTCTTGACCGGAACACCCCAATCCAGATCGCGGGTGATGCCGCGATCCTGTAGGCCGTCGCCGTCATGCAGCCACTTCTTGGCAATAGATGTGGTCAGGATCGGCCAATCGGCCTTGCTGTCGATCCAGGCATCCAGCTGATCCTTCATCGCCGATTGGCGCAGATAGAGGTGCTTGGTTTCACGCACTTCCAGATCGGTCGAGCCGCTGATGGCGCTGCGCGGTTCGATCAGGTCGGTTGGGTCCAACTGCTTGGTGCAATTCTCGCACTGGTCACCACGCGCGCGGTCGTAGCCACAATTGGGGCAGGTGCCCTCGATATACCGGTCCGGCAGAAAACGACCATCGGCGTTCGAGTAGATCTGTTTTTCACTAACCTCACGGATCAGACCGGCCTCATCCAATTTGCCCGCGAAATGCTGGGTCAGCTTGCGGTTCTGTTCACTTGAGGAGCGACCAAAGTGATCAAAGCTCAGGCCAAAGCGTTTGGCGATATCGGCCTGCACCGCATACATATCGGCGCAATATTCGGCCACTGGCTTACCCGCCTTGGCGGCAGCCAGCTCAGCAGGCGTACCGTGCTCGTCGGTGGCGCAGAGGAACATAACCTCATTCCCCCGGCCACGCTGGTAACGTGCGTAAAGATCGGCAGGCAATTGCGAGCCGATCAGGTTGCCGAGGTGTTTGATCCCGTTGATGTAGGGGATCGCGGAGGTAATAAGAATCCGGGCCATTTTGCGTTTCCACGTATCTGTCTGCGCGCCCGTCTACCTTATGTGATCGGCTAGAAAAACCCCGGCTTTCATCTGGATGACATTTTCGGCGCCACGATATGGAAAATCCAGGTTGACCAAAGGTCAGTGATTGCCGAAGTGTCGTGCGCTAAACTACCCATAGGTTGTAATATTGAATCACAACCTCTTGAATTTCGACAATGAACTCCCATCTTTTATGTATACCAAAGTATACAATAACGAGGGCTATTTCCTTATGTTCGACTTTTTGCTCGAGGGTGCTTTTGCGCCCTTTACCCTAGCGCTTGCATTGCTGTTCGGCCTTCTGGCGCTAGAACTGATCGCTTTGCTGCTGGGGGCTAGCCTTATGGCGGGCGAAAGCGATCTTGATTTGGATATGGCTGACGGGCCGGATCTGGATGTCGGAAGCTTTGACCTCGACATCGATGCGGATGTGGATCTGGGCGATTTTGAGCTGGCGGATGTCGAACCTGACGCGACCACGGTCGCCTCAGCAGGTCCTTTGGCCTGGCTGGGTATCGGCAGGGTACCGGTCATGATCTGGCTTGTTGTTCTGCTGGCCGGTTTCGGCCTGTCAGGCATGGGCCTGCAGCTAGCACTGCGCGATCTGTTGGGCTTTGACCTGCCGGGCTGGGTGGCTGCCCTACCTGCTGGAGCCTTTGGTCTTTGGTTTGCACGCGGATTTGGGGGCGTCTTTGCGCGCCTTTTGCCCAAAACCGAGACCGAGGCGATGTCCGAGCGGATGCTGGCCCGTCGTCGTGGCTTCATCTCGCAAGGCACCGCATCGCGCGGACGCCCGGCCGAGGTTAGGGTCATGGATCGCTTTGGCAATGCGCATTACCTGCGGGCCGAGCCGTTGCAAGACAGCGATACGCTGGAACAGGGCACCGAAGTGCTGGTGCTGCGCGACCGACGGCAAGACCGGTTCGTTCTGGTCGGCCTTTCGAACTGACAAAAATTTAACCCCAAATCGGAGGATTTTGCATGGAACTTACTTTCCTGATCACCACAGTTGCGACCATTTTGGCGGTCGTTCTGTTCATCGGCCTTGTGCTTGGCCGACTTTATAAGCGCGCGACCCGCGAAGTCAGCCTGGTCAAAACCGGGGCAGGCGGCAAGAAGGTCATTATGGATGGCGGTGTCATCATTGTGCCCTTGTTGCACGAGGTCAGCCCGGTCAACATGAAGACCTTGCGCCTTGAAGTGCAACGTAGCAGTGAGGCTGCTTTGATAACCAAAGACCGTATGCGGGTTGATGTGGGTGTGGAGTTCTACGTCTCAGTTATGGCCACCGAAGAAGGGATCGCACGCGCTGCGCAGACCTTGGGTGACCGGACTTTTGATGTTGAACAACTGCGTGAGATGATCGAAGGCAAGCTGATCGACGGTCTGCGCGCTGTGGCGGCGCAAATGACCATGGACGGTTTGCATGAAAATCGCGCCGACTTTGTACAAGAGGTGCAGAACGCAGTGTCCGAGGACCTATTGAAGAACGGTCTGTCGCTGGAATCGGTCTCGCTGACCGCTTTGGACCAGACGCCGTTTGAAGCGCTGGACGAGAACAACGCCTTTAACGCGGTGGGTATGCGCAAATTGGCGGAGGTGATCGCAACCTCGAAGAAGGAGCGTGCTCAGATCGATGCTGAGGCCGAGGTTGAAGTGCGCCGTGCGGCCATGGAAGCCCAGCGTCAGAAGCTGTTGATCGAAAAGGATGAAGAACAGGCGCGGATCGAGCAGACACAGCAGGTCGAAACCCTGCGCGTCGCGCAAGAGGCCGAGATTGCTGCGCGGACCGAGGATTCGGTGCGGGAAACCGAACGGGCGCGGATTGCGCGGGAAGAGGCCATCCGCTCGGCCGAGATCGAACGCGAGCGCAAGATCCGCGATGCGGAGATTGCCAAAGAGCGTGAGATCGAAGTCGCTGAGCAGGAGCGTCAGATCATCATCGCGCAGAAATCCGAAGAGGAAAGCCGCGCGCGTGCGTCTGCTGACCTGGCCCGGGCCGAGGCGACCAAGGCGACGGAAGCTGTTGCAACCGCACGCGAGGTGGCCGAGGCCGAGCGTCAGAAGCAGATTGTTCTGATCGAAGCCACGCGTGAAGCTGAACGTCAGGCCACAGCGATCCGTCTGTCTGCGCAGGCCGAGAAAGAGGCCGCCGCTGACCGCGCCGAAGCCCGCCGCGAAGAGGCGCAGGCCGAAGCCGACGCGCTGAACATCCGCGCCGAGGCCAAGAAGAACGACATGTTGGCCGAGGCGGAAGGTAAGCGCGCGATTGTTGAGGCCGACAACGCTCTGTCCGCAGCACAAATCCGCATGAAGGTCGATATGGCACGGATCGAAACCATGCCCTCGATCATTTCGGAAATGGTCAAGCCTGCGGAAAAGATCGACTCGATCAAGATCCATCAGGTCGGTGGCATCGGTGCGGGCGCGACCGGTGGGGCGGCCAACAGCGACAAGCCGGTGGTCAATCAGGCGCTTGACTCGATCATGGGTATGGCGGTGCAGATGCCCGCGCTCAAGAAGCTGGGCGAAGAACTGGGCCTGTCTATGGAAAACGGTGTTGGTGGCGTGGTGAACGGTGCGCTTGAGGCGACCCCGGAGCCAGCGATCACATCGCCAGACACTGCCGATCTGGTCGAAGACGAAACGCGTAGCGACCAATAAACCAAATGGGCCGGGATTTCCCGGCCCATTTTTCTTTTCTGAGCGTTACTTCCAGAAATTGTTTGCATGCGAGACGGTCTGAAAGTTGATGGCCACAACGTGAGAGACACCAATCAAACTATCCGCGTTATTTGCATATTCAAGGCGCATCCGGTTGCGGGCTGCATCATCGGGTTGCGTCAGTTTGACTGCCATACGGGACAATTTCACTGCAAGCTCATAACCTTCTTCTGGTGTTTGAGTTTTCAAACTGGGTAGCCAGGACATTTCACTCTCCATTTATATCGTGCGCGACCTAAAATGCAAAGTTGACGAAGCCAGTGTTTATGTCAAGAATAATATCGTGCGCGATATAAATGAGGCTTTGAATTGGACAGTTTTGATATCCCTAAGCAGGCGGATGATCTGTTTTGTTTTGGCGTTTATACCGCGTCGCACGCAATTAACCGTGCCTACTCACCACACCTTAAGAAGTTGGGTTTGACCTATCCGCAATACATCACGCTAACTTTGCTGTGGGAGCATGATGGACAAAAGATCAATACGCTTGCCCAGCAACTCGGGATGGAGACCAGCACGCTGACACCGTTGGTCAAGCGACTGGAGAACCTGGGCCACGTAACCCGGTCGCGCAGTCAAACTGACGGACGCGCGGTAGAGGTTTTCTTGACCGAGCAGGGTTTGGCTTTCAAGCACAAAGCGCCAGAAATCACCTCTTGCATGATTGAGCAAACAGGGCTGGACAAATCGGAACTGCAAAAACTGCAAACGCTACTATTTCGACTGAGAGACGGATTGAATGGTGGCCGATGAGATGCCAATCGAGCTTATTCTTTACCCTCACGCGATCGTTTTAGCAGACCTCCGATTGTGAACGAGGTGCGCGGGGCATAGACGTAGCTGGTTCGCGCATCCGGTGTTGGGCGAGACCGCATGCGGGCCAAACCAAAGCCGATCAGCCCCAGATGCCCAACGGCCACAAAGGCGAACAAGGCGCCTGGGCCGAATTGTTCGATCAATGTCGAAGACACATAGGGCGAGGCGATTGCGCCCAGCGCGTACCAGAACATCAGGGCCGCAGACAGTTCGACCCGTTGTTCGGTGGTGGCAAAATCATTGGCGTGGGCGGAAGATAGCGAGAAAATAGGGAAGGTGGTCAGACCAAAGAACCCGGCCGCCAGCATCACGCCCAGTGTTCCCGCCCCGCTGGCGGCCATTGTGACCCCGCAGCTGAGCACCGCGGCAGCGGAAAGCCAGATCAAAACCCAGCGCCGGTCATACTTGTCGGCCAGCCAGCCAAGCGGATATTGGGCAAGTGCACCGCCCAAAACGAAGGAGGCGAGGAAAAATGCGATCTGATCCAAGCTCAAACCCACCTCTTGACCATAGACCGGGCCGACCATCCTGAAGGATGCAGAGCTCAGCGCCGAAACGATCACGCCAGCAACGGCCAGCGGTGAACAGGCCCAGGCCAGTTTGGGCCTCAGCCGTGGGGCGCTGGGGGTCTGAGGCTGGCTGGCCCGCGTTAATGTCAACGGCAGCAGCGATGCACAGCACAGGATCGCCAGCAGGTTATACGAAACATAAGATGCAGGTGGCAAAACCGCGATGATCAACTGCGCGCTGAGCGAGGCCCCCAGATCCGCAATGCGATAGGTTCCCATCGCCCGCCCGCGCGTTTCGTTCGTGACCTTGGCGTTCAGCCAGGCTTCGATGACTGTATAGCACCCTGCCACGCAGGTGCCCGAGGCTATTCGCAATGCGGCCCAGACATAAGGGTTTTCGGTCAAGGTATGCCCGATCAGACCCATAGCGCCAAGGGCCGTGCACACGGCAAACGCGCGTGAATGCCCAACGCTGCCCATCAGGCGTGGCGCCCACCAGCAACCGATAAAGAAGCCGATGAAATGCGCCGAACCCAGCAGACCGATCTGTTCGGTCGTGAAGTTCAGCGTAATGCCCGAGATCGCATCCAGTGGCCCAACGCCGCCTGTCGACAGTTGCAACAGAATGACGGACAGGAAGAGGGCGGCAAAGGAAATGATCGTGCGCATAATGAGACCACGCTCTACCTGTCTCAGGCGCTTTGCGCGCGCCTAATCGACGCCTTGGTGTCGTTTTTTGCGAATTCGCAGATTAGTTCAGTCGTGTGATCTGGGCCTGAATGTTCAGACCAACTGTGTCATCGACTAGATCGGGATAGCCAGAGGCCCCATATGCATGCCGGTCCAGCGCACCGGTCAGCTGGATCGACAGGGCATCAAGATCATCCGCCGCGCTGCCGGGCGCACGATAGAGGGCCGCGTCAAGGGTCACCGGCCGGGTAATGCCGCGCACGGTCAGGTCGCCTCTGACCGAGGCCCCATCCGAGATGCGCCCACCCGGGCCAAGCTGGATTTTGGTCGAGGTGAAGCGAATGGTCGGATGCGCATCAGCATTCAGCACGCTTTCGCCCAACATGGGCCCGCGCGCAAAGGGCAAACGCGTTCGTGCAGCCGCCACGTTTAGGATGACGTCGACCTTGCTGTTTTGCAGGCGTTTTGTATCCAGCTGAATGTTGGCAGATTGGATCGGCATGGTACCCGATTGCGCCACCCCGGACAGATCAAAGGTGAACCCGACCGATGTGCCTTTTGGCGCAAGCGCATAGGGGATCATCACGGATTGTGCAGCTCCCAAGCTGGGCCATAGTGCCAATCCAGCTACGAAACTGCGTCTGGTCATTCTGGTCATGCCGATCCCTTTCGCCTGTGTTGCCCATGCCGGATGTGGTCAGATCCGCCGCTGTGCTGATATCTGCTGTCCTGACGCTAGAACGCAGGACGTAATGATTGGTTAACACGCGAGCTTGCAGTCTTATTCGCTCCGATCTCAAATCAATTGCCGTGGGTGGTTCGCCGGCAACAATCGATGAGCGCGCTTATTTGTTGGAAACGCTAGGGCGATGGCCTTTGCCCGGCCAATCACATCTTCCGTGAACGGTCTTCGCCACTTCTCGCAGGTTGCAGATGCATCTGTGCGCGAGGGGCTGCCATAGTGGCCTGCCAACTCGCCGGGGGCAGGGCGCGGGCGCGGCGGCGGGTCAGGGTCCAGCGGTTTGCCTCATCCCGATGTGTAGCGGCCATGTGCCAACGCGTTTCGACCCCCTGCGCACCACCGTCGCCGGGGGTCAGCAACAGACCCAGCGGGGGCTGCCCTATGTCACCCTGTTCCGCTGCCAGATGCAGTCGCCGCACCGGTGTCAGGCCCGGCGCGCCAGGCAAATCGCTGATGACCAGCGGAACGGCTCGGCTGCGCAGGGCTTCTTCCATGCACCACAGCAGGTCCTCGGCCCGTTTGGGGCGCGCAAAGAGAAACCTTCCGGGGTCAGCAAAATCGACCATTCCGTGGGGGTTCAGCTGGCCCAGCTCCCATGCGGGATAAATCCACAAGACCGGCCCTTGGGTCTGCCCCGCCAGCCACATGGCGAAACTGCGCCGAGCGGGGCCGCAGGCTTCGTGCACGCGGCCCTGTTGCAGGGTGACCTCATCATGAAGTTTGACCCCCGGCGCGGGGCGCGCGGGCTTGGCGCCAAGAAGCTGAGCAGACATGATATGCGTATATCATGTTCTTACTTTGTTCTCAAGTTGCGAACGCGCCTAACGTGACAGGATCATCCGGCCATCGGTGAACTGGATGTTCGAAAACCGATGCAGGTAATCCATGCCCAGCAGTGACTGATGCAGTTCACCTTCATTGATCCAGGCCGAGACATTGCGGTCCGTGATCGGCCCCAGTTCCAGGCTATCCAGCCGCACGGGCGCGGTCCGGACCTCGCCGTTCGCGGTAATCGCGCGCCCGAAATAGTTCAGCTGATCCGGATCGATGCCCACGCGTTCCGCATCCTGCGCGCTGAGGACGATCTGGCTGGCCCCGGTATCCACAAGGAAGACAATAGGCTCGCCGTTCACCGTGACAGGCAGATAATAATGCCCGTCCTGCGCGCGCGGAACCTCGATCGTGTCGCCGGTGACGGCCATTTGCGGGGCAGGGCCGACCGAGGACCGGATATCCTCCCACAAGCCAATGACCGCGATGACGCCCACAAAGATGAACACCCAGGCCATCACCTGTTGAAGGGTCTTGTTCAGAGATTGGCGGTTCTGGGCGACAAACCACAGCAATATGGCCGCGCCAAGCACGACCAGATACACCAAACGCCCGATATCGTCGCCATTCATACTGCTGCCCTTATCCTTGGTTCTGACCCTCTATATGGGGATTTAGGACGCAAAACCAAAGGCCTTGAGGCCATCCAGAATGAACTGCACCGACAGGGCGGCCAGCAGCATACCCAACAACCGGGTCAACACGTTCAGCCCGGTTTTGCCCAGAATGCGGGCGATCAGACCGCCCGACAGGAAGAACAACAGCACCACCGCCATGACGGCCAGCATTACGGCCACTGCCGCAGCAATTCCCTGAATGCCCGGATGCTGCCCGGACAGCAGAATAATGGTCGCAATCGATCCCGGCCCGGCGACCAGAGGGATGGCGAGCGGAAAGACGGACGGATCGTTGTGTTCCTCTTCCTCGGCCCGGTCCTCGCGCCGTTTGGTGCGGCGTTCGAACAGCATGTCCAGCGCAGTCAGGAACAGCAGAGCGCCGCCTGCGACCTTGAACGCCTCCATCGAAATGCCAACGAAACCCAGTACGGCCTCACCAAAGGCGGCAAAGGCGATCAGGATGCCCGAGGCCACAACGCAGGTGCGATAAGCCGTTCGCCGCCGGGTGCGCGCGTCCATATCCTGTGTCATGGCGACAAAAATGGGCGCAGTGCCGAACGGGTCGATCACAACGAACAAGGTGGTGAAGGCCGTGATGAAGAAGGCGGCGTCAATCATGCGGCACTCTCGGCCTGTTCCAGCCTTTCTGCGGCGGCAACCCAAAGGGTTTCGGCCTTTTGCATCGCCTCGGTGACTTCGGCAAATTTGCGGTTCCAGGTTTCCAAATCGTTGATCTTGTCATCTTCGTACAAGGCCGGGTCCGCCAGTTTGGCCGACAGCTTGTCGTGCATATCTGTCAGTTTCTCAATCCGGTCCTCGCATTTGCGCAGATCGGCGCGCAGGGCCAGCATCGCCTCGCGCGAGGGGCGCTTGGGTTTCGCCGTTTGCGGCTTGGCCTTCACCGGCTTGTCGCGGGCCAGCAGCAGGGAACGATAGGCTTCCAGATCGCCATCGAACGGCTTGACCGTCCCGTCCGAGACCAGCCATAGCCGGTCCGCCACCAGCGACAGCAGGTGCATGTCATGGCTGACCAGCACAACCGCGCCGGAATAGGCGGTCAGCGCCTCGACCAGCGCTTCGCGGCTTTCGATGTCCAGATGGTTGGTCGGCTCGTCCAGGATCAGCATATGCGGTGCGTCGATGGTGGCCAGCAGCAGGGACAGCCGCGCCTTTTGACCGCCCGACAGACGCCCCACCTTGGTTTCCGCCTGATCCGCGTTCAACCCGAACCCGGCCAGACGCGAGCGCCACTTGCCCGGAGCCTCGTCCGGGCGCAGGCGGCGCAGGTGGTCCAGAGGGGTCTCGTCCACATACAACTCATCCACCTGATGCTGAGCGAAATAGCCGATGCGCAGCTTGTTGGAACGGCTCATCTTGCCCGCCATCAGGGGCAGGCGGTCGGACAGCAGCTTGGAGAGCGTCGATTTGCCCTGACCGTTCTTGCCCAGCAGCGCGATCCGGTCGTCCTGATCAATACGCAGGTTCAGGCGGCGCAGGACCTCGGTCTCGCCATAGCCCGTTACGCCGCCTTCGATCTGGATAATTGGGGGCGAGAGTTCCTCGGGTTCCGGGAAAGAAAACGCCCGCAGGGCTGCCTCTTGCGGGGTCGAGACCAGTTGGATGCGTTCAATCATTTTAAGGCGCGACTGCGCCTGTACGGCCTTGGATGCCTTATAGCGGAAGCGATCCACGAAACTTTGCAAATGCGCGATGCGTGCCTTGGCCTTTGCGTTCTCGGATTCTGCCTGCGCCAAACGTTCAGCGCGGCGTTCGGCGAATTTGTCATAGGGCACCGCGTAGTAGGTGAGTTTGCGGTCTTCCAGATGCAGGATCGAGCCCACGGCGCGGTTCAGCAGCCCCCGGTCGTGGCTGATGATGATGACCGTATGCGGATACTTCGCCAGATAGCTTTCCAGCCACAGCGCGCCTTCAAGGTCCAGATAGTTGGTCGGTTCGTCCAAAAGCAGCAGGTCGGGCTGCGAGAACAGCACCGCCGCCAACGCCACACGCATCCGCCAGCCGCCCGAGAAATCCGAGCAGGGTTTTAGTTGGTCTTCATCGCCGAACCCGAGCCCTTTGAGGATCGACGCTGCCCGAGCTTCGGCCGACCAGGCATCGATATCGGCCAGACGGGTTTGAATATCAGCAATACGAGCAGGGTCCGTGGCGCTTTCGGCCTCAACCATCAGCGCGCTGCGTTCTGTGTCAGCCGCCAAAACGGTATTGATCAGCGAGACATCGGATGAGGGCACCTCTTGCGCCACCCCACCAATCCGCGCGCGTTTCGGGATCGAGATAGCGCCGGATTCCAACGCCAATTCCCCCCGGATCAGGCGGAATAGGGTGGTCTTGCCGGTTCCGTTGCGCCCCACAAGGCCAACCTTGTGACCGTCTGGGATGGTCGTGCTGGCCCCATCAAACAACGGGCGGCCTTCGACGGCGTAAGTGATGTCTTCGATCCGTAGCATGACGCGCTCTTAGCAGAGCCTCAATGCAGCCGCCAGCGGCTTGGCATGTTCAAGCGCCGGGCAATGTGTTAGCGCTGTGTCGTTTGTTTTTCTGACACGGTTTTCGACATGCGCGCGGCCCGGACGCCTCCACATCTGATCACGTTGATCTTCGCCACCGCACTTTCCGTGTTGTCGCTGAATATGTTCTTGCCGTCGCTGGCGCATATGAGCGACGACTTCGCGGTCGACTATGGCCTCGTGAACTTGTCAGTGGCTGGATATCTGGCCGTCTCGGCGGTGCTGCAACTCATCATGGGGCCGCTGTCAGATCGGTTTGGGCGCAGGCCGGTTCTGTTGATCTGCATGACCGTCTTCGTGATCGCGTCAATCGGATGCACGCTGGCCGAGTCGATCTGGGTTTTTCTGGGTTTCAGGCTGTTGCAGGCCGTCGTCGTAGCCGGGTCGGTTCTGTCCAGTGCCTCGATCCGGGATCGATATCCGCCCAACGAAGCCGCCAGCAAGCTAGGATATGTTGCGATGGCCATGGCGCTCGCGCCTATGCTGGGTCCAATGCTGGGCGGCGCGCTGGACATGCTGTTCGGCTGGCGCGCGGGGTTCGTTTTGTATTCGGTTCTGGGGGCAGGGCTGTTGGCCTTGCTGTGGTTCGACATGGGAGAGACCAACACAGACCGTTCATCAACCTTGGTCGCGCAATTGAAAGAGTACCCGCATTTATTTCGCGCCCGTCGATTTTGGGGTTATGCACTATGTGCCGCGTTTTCGATCGGCGGGTTCTACAGCTTCATCACTGGCGCGCCCCTGGTCGCCGCTGCGTGGTTCGACCTCAGCCCGGCGATGCTGGGCTTAGGGATCGGGATCATCACAGGTGGCTTCATGGTGGGCAATTTTGTCACTGGACGCATCGCGGCGCACACCCGGCTAACCACGATGATCCTATGTGGACGGATCGTGGCCTCGGTTGGACCGTTCTTCGGTTTATTGTTGTTTGTAGGCGGTCACGGCTCAGTCTGGGTGTTTTTCGGGTCGGCCATCTGTGTGGGATTTGGCAATGGTTTGACCAACGCCAATGCCTCGGCCGGAGCGATGTCGGTCCGGCCCAAACTGGCAGGAAGCGCTGCGGGGTTGTCCGGGGCGATGGTCGTGGCGCTTGGTGCCATCCTGACCTCGATGACGGGTGCATTCGTCAGCCCCGAAAATGGCCCGTATCTGGTGCTGAGCATGATGAGCGGCAGCAGTTTTGCTGGCCTTTTGGCGGTGCTTTACGTCCGCAGGTTGGACAGGATCGACCCGCTGCCCCAGGCGATCTGAGCCGTGAACCATCATAACACTTTTCATAAGGCAAATACCGTGATACGCGGCGCGCGATGGATTTCGGCGCGGGCCCCGCGTCACATTGTAAGGAGAGGCCAAAATGGCACTGGAACGCACATTCTCGATCATCAAACCTGATGCAACCCGCCGTAACCTGACTGGCAAGATCAATGCCAAGTTCGAAGAAGCCGGCCTGCGCATCGTGGCACAAAAGCGCATCCACATGACCAAAGCTCAGGCAGGCAAATTCTATGACGTCCACGCCGAGCGTCCGTTCTATGACGAACTGTGTGAATTCATGTCGTCGGCTCCGGTTGTTGTTCAGGTTCTGGAAGGCGAAGGCGCCATTGCCAAGAACCGCGAAGTCATGGGCGCAACCAACCCCGCAGACGCAGCCCCCGGCACCATCCGCGCCGAATTCGCTGAATCGGTTGGTGAAAACTCGGTCCACGGGTCGGACGCGCCGGAGACGGCTGCAGTTGAGATCGCATATTTCTTCTCGGGTATCGAACTAGTCGGCTAAGCCAGCGTTTCCTGCTGATTTCGGGCCGCTCCGTTTGGGGCGGCCTTTTTCGTTCAAACCTGTTTCAGATCACTTGCGGACACGCGCACCCCGATCGCGTTCAGGTCTGAGACCAACTGGCTTTCCGCTGCGGGTTTGGCGCCGGCTTTGATCGCGTCAAACCTTTCGCGTAATTGCTTCTTCTCTTCGCCCTTACAATCGTTCCATGGGCGACCCTGAAGACCCATGACCAACACGTAGTACCCGATGAAATGTGCCTTGGTTCCGGCCTGTAACAGTCGGGTATAGGCCTCATCCGCGCCCAGTTCACGTAGGTCCTGCGCGGAGTGTATCCCCGCACGGGCGCAAGCTTCTTCGAAGGCGGGGCCAAGATTTCTGATCGAGGACACAGGTTCGGACATGGGTTTGGTTTAAACGTCCAACCAAGCGCTGTCACCCCAGCATTGACGCATTCCGGTTTTGCTTGTGTTCCGACGGATCTGAAGATTTCATGTCCTCATGAGATTAGAGACAGAGACGTTGTTTGTCCTGCGTGGCGCGTTTGATCCATCTGAGTTTGTCGGGCTGAACCTGCGATATGATCCGGAACGGGCTTCCAAGCCCTTTGTTCTGCTGGATTGTCATGACCAGTCGATCCGCGCATCCGGTCGGATGTTGCTGGAGTTCGGCGGGTCATTGCACCTGCTGGATGGCCAAGGCACGCGTTTGAGCCAAAGATGCAAGGGCCAAAGGCGTTTTGTACAAGACTTGCCAGACGGCCCGCTGCGCGACGCTTTGAAAGGATTTCCGAAACTGCGCGCGCTGATGGCAATTGCCTCGGGCGAGGTCGAGGAGGGCAGCCTTGCCGTTCTGGATGATCTCGAGAAAACCCAGGTGCGTGGTCGCGTCACGGTTTTGTCGACGGTAAACGGGCAGGCGACGATTATTCGCCTCAGTCGATTGCGGGGATATGACAAGGTCTACCTCCGCGCCTGCGACGCGATGTTGGCGGCTGGCTCGGACAGAGCTGACCTGTCTGCGATTGTTCAAGCCTTGGAGCCGGATGAGGCCCCATATCGGGCAAAGCCCGAGATCACTTTGGGACGATCAGAGCCTTCACTTCAGGTGGCTACTGATATTATCTTTACTTTTCTGAAAGTTGCGCGGCAAAATGAAAACGGAGCTATCGCTGATATCGACACCGAATTCCTGCATGATTACCGTGTTTCTCTGCGCCGAATACGATCTGTCATCAGCTTGTTCAAAGGGGTTTTCTCTGACGATCAGACCGCTACGCTAAAAAAGACCTTCTCAGATATGATGACCCCGACCGGGCGCGTGCGGGATTTGGATGTCTATCTTCTGGAAAAAGACATATATTACAGCCTTGTGCCGCACACACTTCACCCGGGACTGGATGCCATGTTCGGGCAATTCCAGAAGGAACGCATGCAGGAACTCTCGCGGCTGACCCGCAGGTTACGCAGCAAAGCCTATCAAAGTCAGATGGCAGAGCTAACGGCGCTGTTTAGCACCACCGAGGGTCTGCAACCGGGGCCAAATGCGCAGCGCGGGGCCTATGACTACGCTTGCGCCCTGATCTGGAAGCGCTATCGTAAGGTCTGCAAGATTGCGCGCAGCATCACGCCTGAAACACCGGATGAGACTGTGCATGATCTGCGGATCGATTGTAAGAAACTGCGCTATCTGATGGAGTTCTTTGCGCCTCTTTACGATGCGAGAGACTTCAAATCGATCCTTAAGCCGTTGAAAAAGCTTCAGGATAATCTGGGCCTGTTCAATGACTACTCGGTCCAGCAAGAGGCGTTGCAGCAGTTCTCCGCGCAGCAATCCAACGCCCAAGGACGCGTTGATGTAAAGATCGGTCTAGCGGTCGGTGGGCTGATCGCGGTGCTGGATCAACGGCAACGGGCCGAGCGTGACCGTGTGATCGCCAATTTCCAGCAGTTCGATGCCCCAGAAACGCGCCAGTTGTTTCGCCACCTGTTTCATCGGTCCAAGGAGTGAGGAATGAGAATCATTGCCTGTTACAGCAACAAAGGCGGTGTTGGAAAAACCGCCACTTCGGTCAATCTGGCCCACGCCTATGCAGCGGCGGGCAAGCTGGTCTTGCTGTGCGATCTCGATCCACAAGGGGCCTCGGGGTTCTATTTCCGTGTGAAACCTTCGAAGAAGCTGACGGATGCGCGGTTTTTCGAGGATGTTAAACGTTTCACCAGCGCCATTCGCGCCAGTGATTTCGAAGGGCTGGATATTCTGCCCGCGAACCTGACCTATCGTGATTTTGATGTGTTTCTGTCGCGGATGCGGAACAGCCGATCGCGCTTGAAGAAGGCGCTGATGGCTGCGGGCAGTGACTATGATGTCATCATTCTGGACTGTCCGCCCAACTTTTCGACCCTGTCCGAAAACATCTTTAAGGCCGCAGACCAGATCGTTGTGCCGGTGATCCCGACAACGTTATCAGAGCGTACCTTTGAGCAGCTGGTTGGGTTCTTCGACCAGCACAAACTGCCGAAGAAGAAGCTGAAAGCGTTCTTTTCAATGGTGCAGCAGCGCAAAACGTTACATCAGCAGACGATGGAGAAGATGCGCAAAGCCTATCGCAAGCGCTTCATGCGCAGCAGCATTCCATTTGCGGCAGATATCGAAAAGATGGGTCAACATCGCGCACCGGTGGTGACCTATGCCCCGCGCGGTGCGGCAGGGGCGGCCTATCAGGCACTTTACAACGAGTTGGAAAACGGGGTGGTTTCGACCAAATGAGCAAAGAAATCGAACGTAAGTTTCTGGTCAACAACCTGCCAGACCTGAGCGGCGCTCAAAAGGCTGTGGTGCGACAGGGCTATCTGACGGCCCCCGAGGATTCGACCGAACTGCGCCTGCGGCAAAAGAATGACCAGTATTTCCTGACACTCAAAAGTGCAGGCGGTTTGGTTCGGGTGGAGCGTGAGACCGAGATGTCCGCTGAACAGTTCGAAACCTTTTGGCCCGAAACCGAGGGTCGACGGGTTGAAAAAGAACGCTTTACCAACAGTTTGCCAGATGGGCGGGAGTTCGAGCTGGATATCTTTCAGGGTGCGTTGGCACCATTGCGGCTAGTCGAAGTGGAATTTTCCAGCGAATCCGAGGCACTTGGTTTCACACCGCCCGCGTGGTTTGGCGCTGACGTGACCGAAGATAAACGCTATAAAAACAAGAACTTGGCCATTGATGGAGCACCTGCCTAGGCTCAGCGCGACAGGTTCAGCGTAACCTCAAGGCCCGGATCACAGTTGCGGGCCACGAACTTCCCCCCATGCATATGCGTGATCGCAGCAACCAGCGCCAGGCCAAGCCCGGCATTACGCTCGGTCCGGGCAGGGTCGAGCGTGACAAAAGGCAATTGCAGGCGGGGCAGGTCTTTGGCGGGGACGCCTGGCCCCTGATCGCGCACGCTGAGCTGGGCGAACTGGTCGTCCTCACCAATTGTGATGGTAACAGTTGTGTTCTTGGGAGCATAGCGCATTGCGTTTTCCAACAGGTTCGACAGCGCTTGTGATAGCAACGGGCGGTGACCCTGCACTGGTGCGGCCTCTCCTTCGACCTTGAGCTGGATGTTCTGATCAGCGGCAACCGGGTCGTAGAGTTCGATCACATCGCCAACGAGGTGCTGTAGATCGACCTCTTCAAACTGTTCGCGGCCCAAGCCGGCCTCAGCCCGTGAAATTTCGGTCAGCTGCCCCAGCACGCGCAAAACGTGGTCGATTTCCAAAGTAGCGCGGGCGATATCAGCCTCGCGCTCTTGTTCGCTTTTGCCCGGGTCAGACAGCGCCTCGACCCGTTGTTTTAGACGCGACAGGGGGGATCGCAGATCATGCGCAATCGAATTTGATGTCGTGCGCAGGTTGCTGATCAGCTCCTCGATCCGGTCGAGCATGTTGTTCAACGTCCCTGCAACCTGATCAAACTCGTCTCCAGTGCCGCGCAGGCGCATACGTCGGGACAGATCACCCGAGACGATGTTTTCTGCAGTGCTGGCGATGTCCGACAGGCGGGAAAAGACCAAGCGGGTGAACAGCCATCCGGTGAGCACGCTCAGAACCATCGCGATGACAAGGGCCAGCGCCACGGATCGCAGCAGAACCCGATCAAATTGCTGACGCGCAACAGCATCTCGCCCGACGATCAGACGCTCTTGGCCGGGCAGGCGGATTGAGGCGGCTGAGACCGGTACGAGTTGGTCGTTGTCAGCGCGCCGCAGTTCCAGTTCTACCCAGCCACTGCCAGCCGTGATATGTTCGGGCCATTGCTTGAGGTTTCCAACCAGCTTGTTGCCGAACCGATCCGTCAGCAGGTACAGCGCGTCGCGTTCTGAGGCACTGGGAAGGCGGCGTTCGATGGCTGTGATCAAACCGATCAACCCGCGGCGTTCATATTCATCGGCCAGCCCTGTCAGTTCCGCCGAAACGACCGAACGGGTTTCGGATTCAATGCTGCGATTGGCTGTAAAATAGACCAGTGCCAGTACGGTTGCCGTCAAAAATATGCTGAGCACCATACTGGCCAGAACGAGCCGTGTTCGGGAATTATTCAGGGAAAGCCGAAGGTTATCCATCAGACATCATGTAGCCTGAACCTCTGACGGTTTCAATCAACGGTGCTTCGCCACCCTCATCCAATTGGCGGCGCAGTTTCGAGATATGGACGTCGACAACATTGGTGTTCGGGTCGAAGTGATAATCCCAAACGCCTTCCAGCAGCATGGTGCGTGACACGACGCGGTTCTTGCGGCGCAGGAAGTACTCCAGAATCTGGAACTCGCGCGGGGTCAGAGTGATCTCATGCCCGTCGCGCGTGACTTTGCGAGTCAGCAAATCCATTTCAAGGTCTTTGCAGGTCAGGGTTGGCGTTTCTTCCGATTCCTGCGGACGGCGCAAAAGCGCCTCGATCCGCGCATGCAGTTCCTGAAACGAGAAGGGTTTGACCAGATAGTCATCCGCGCCCGAATTGAGCCCCTTCACACGTTCATCCACCGCACTCATCGCGGTCAGCATCAGAACCGGTGTCTTCAAACCGGCTGCGCGCATGGATTTGATCAGGGATAGCCCGTCCAACCCGGGCAGCATCCGGTCCAGCACGACGGCGTCGAATCCACCATCAGTGGCGTGATACAGACCCTCGCGGCCATCAGCGGCAACCTCGACCACATATCCTTCTTCGCCAAAGCCCTTGGCGATGAAGTCCCGTGTGTCTTCGTCATCTTCAACAATCAGAAGGCGTCGGCTCATGATCGGGTTCCTTTCTATCGGAATTTAAACACAATTTCCGTACAAAGCACATGGTTTTGACGGGGCTGCATCAACAACTCTGTGCCGGGTGCAGCCTCGCGCACCCGGCACGCCCGGCGGATCGCGGACAAATCAATCCGGCCGGGAGGCGCACGCCAAATATCCCCATCATGTGGCGTGCGCGGGTTTGGTTCAGGCGATCTCGACCGCAACGAAAATCTGGTTGCCGCCGCGATTGATCAGCACCAGGGCCGGGTCGGTTTTCTCGCTGTCCAACGCTGCCTTGAGCGCGTCGGGTGTCAGCGTGTCCTGGCTGCCCAGTTTGACAATGACATCACCACGCTGCAGACCGGCCTTAGCCGCCGGGCTGTCTGGTTGCAGATCAGTCACAACCACGCCGTCGACACCCTGTGCCACACCCATCTCGGCCCGTGCGGTATCGGTCAGCGGCGCGACGGTCACGCCCAGTTGGGTGCCCGAGACCTCGGGATCGACCGGAATATCCGCCTCGGCCGATGCCGATTGATGCTGGCCGATGGTCAACTGAAGTTCTTGCTGGTCACCATTGCGCAGCACGGTCAGCGTGCTTTCAGTGCCCACCTTGGTGGTGCCAACCAAAAGCGGCAGATCGCCACTGTTATCAACGGCTTCGTAGTTGAAGCTCAGGATAACGTCACCTTGTTGCAAGACGCCTTCCGCTGGGCTGCCAGCCACAACATCTGAAACCAGCGCACCGGTCGATTTTTCGATGCCAAGGGCAGCCGCGAGTTCCGGGCTGACATTCTGGATCGAAACACCCAGCCAGCCACGGCTGACCTGACCATCGTCGCGCAGGTCGGCTGCGATATGTTCAACGATGTTCGAGGTCACGGCGAAGCCAAGACCAACAGACCCGCCACTTGGCGAATAGATGGCCGAGTTCACGCCAACAACTTCGCCTTCCATGTTGAACAGGGGGCCGCCGGAATTGCCTTTGTTGATTGCGGCATCTGTCTGAATGAACTCGGCATATGGCCCTTGCGAGATGTTGCGGCCCTTTGCCGATACGATCCCTGTGGTCACGGTCGAGCTGAGCCCGAACGGGTTGCCGATGGCTACCACATCTTCGCCCACACGGATGATATCGCTGTTGCCCAGTTCGACGGCTTGCAGCGCTTCACCCGCATCAATCTTCAAAACGGCAATATCGGTCAGCGGGTCGGTGCCGATCACTTCGGCCTCAAAACTCCGGTCATCGTTCAGGCGCACGGTTACGGTTGTGGCATTGTCGACAACATGGTGATTTGTGATGATGTACCCGGCCTCATCCAGCACAAATCCCGATCCCAAACCCTGTGCCGGACCGCGCTGTGGTGCCTGGAAGCCTTCGGGCCCACCGAAGCGCTTGAAAAATTCACCAAACGGATGGGTGTCGAGGTCAAAGTCTTGGCCGGATGCAGGGCTAGTGGTCGGGTCCTGTTCGGCGATGATGGTCACGACCGAAGGGGATACGGTTTCGACCAGATCAGCCAGCGCTTCATCCGCCAGCGCGGGTAGGGCAGTGGATGCAAGCAACACTGCGCCCAATGCGCTTGCGCCGATCCAGCCAGATTTCTGCGGCAATAGAAGCGAGGATTTACGGATGCTCATTTAGGTCTCCTGTGTGTTTCACGCGATTGCAACCGCGCGTTAAGGCCGGAGATATGCCGATAATCTGTGTGCTACCTGATGGTTTCGTTAAGAAAACTTAATTTTGCCACAAAGGAGCAGTTGAGTGCAGATCATCGCCGCCCGAGGATTCGTTGAGTCCTAAGTGGTCGCGTCGAAGAATCAGTGGATTGTTGCCAAAATCGGCGTCAAACAATCAAATCTATTGCATTGCCTTTCTTTTGAGGACAATGCGCACCACCCAAAATCCGAAAATTATGTGATCTTCCTTGGGTTGAGCGTCGAATTTGCTGGTGCAGAAATTCATGTACTAACCGGCTATTTTTATTGCCTTTGGGTCAATTATGCGTGCTCATAAATGGTGTTTCGTTGCAAGGGCCTGATCTCGGATACAACTTATAGTAATGTTGACAAAAGCGGGATGTTGCTCAAAAGCCAGAAGAGCAGTCCTGAACTGGTTCGTTTTGCCCAATTTTATATTGTTTTGAGAGATCAGATCGGGGTAAATAACCTTACCCAAGTGAGGGGGAGCCGAAAGCACTAGGGGGTGCCGACGGTGTTCTCAATCTCAGGTAGTGTATGTTGCATGTTAACGAGGGGGTCTTGTTTAGGTTTCGCAGCATAGTCGACCAGCCCGTTTGGCGTTAGGTCGCGCATTTGAGATTGAAGAAAGTGGTAGTCCTTTATTGGGTACGCGGCCCGGTTGGCAACAACCGGGTCGCAGCTATTTGGGGGACAGGGTATTGCCGTCCCGAACTTTTTGCCAGTTCGCCCAGTCTTCCGGTGTATCCAGGTCACACAGCGCGTTTCGACCGGGAAGGGGCACCAAGCACAGGCGCGCACCGTTCGAACGTATGACGGATTGCGCACCCGTATCTCCGGTCAATTGCGATAAGGTGGCAAAAAGGCTCTGGTCGAACAGAACCGGATGACCGGGTTTGCCGCTTTGGGTAGCACCTCGCCAGATCAGATGGTCCGGGTTCCGCTCGCGAGCGCGCAGCACCGCCTTCAGATCGTCTAGCGTCAGGTCCGGTAGGTCTGCGAGCATAATCATGGCCGCAGGCGCATCGAGGCTGACAAGGGCCAAAGCGCCTCGCAGGCTGGCATTCATACCTTCGGCTGCATCAGGGATTGGTGCGATCTGCACATCAAGCCCTGATAATGCCTCGTATCGGGGATGAGGCCGTGGCGGTAGCGCGACAATGACCGGTCCAGCTGCCATCGCGGTCGAAGCCGAGCGTCGTAACAGGGGAATACCGTCAATCTCTTGCATCAACTTGTCGGCGCCGCGCATACGGCTTGATTGCCCGGCGGCCAGCAGCAGGATTGGTATCTGTATCATGTGGACAACATGCCGCCCCAGTGGCGGTAAGTCATCCCCTCATGCGCGCGCCATCCGCATCAAACAGCGGGGTCGAGATCACACGGGCCTTGCGCAGATCCCCAAGGATTTCGATTTCAACTTCCAGACCGTCCTGCGCACGGTCAGTTGGCAGGAACCCCAGGGCGATGGATTTTTGCGCGTGGTGGGAATAGCCGCCCGAGGTGCAGAACCCCACAACAGCGCCCTCCAGCCAAATTGGCTCATAGGCGTTGACGTCCGCATCTGCCGCATCGACTTCGAAGGCCACAAGTTTGCGTGCAGCACCCGCTGCGCGGTCCGCTTCTGCAGCAGCGCGACCTATGAAATCGGCGTTCTTCGAAAATGAGATAAAGCGATCCAACCCGGTCTCAGCCGCAGTATAATCGGGCGAGAACTCCCGCATCCACGAGCCAAAGAACTTATCCAGCCTCAGGGACATCATAGCGCGCATGCCAAAGGGCGTTATGCCAAACGGCTGCCCAGCCTGCCACAAGGTCCACCACAGCTGTCGTTGGGCCATCGGATCGCAATAGATCTCATAGCCCAGATCGCCGGTGTAGCTGACCCGTTGTACGATGCAGTCCGTCATGCCGATTGTCATCTGGCGCACATCCATGAATCTGAGGTTCGAAATATCCTCACGTGTGCAGGCCGACAAGACCTGCGCGGCCTTCGGGCCCGCGATCTGGAAGCCGTTGAGTTGATCGCTGATGTTGTCGATGGAAACTCCATCGATTGCGTTTTGCTGGAACCAGCGCATGTGGAAGGCCTGACTGCCATAAGAGGCGGTCAGGCGGAATTCGGTCTCACTCAGGCAAGACACAGTGAAATCCCCGATCAGCTTGCCCTTGTGCGACAACATCGGTGTGAGCGACAGGCGCCCCGGCTGCGGAATCCGCCCGGCCATTATCCGATCCAGCCAATCCCGCGCCTGTGGCCCCGCGATCCGGTACTTACCGAAATTATGCACCTCATTGATGCCAACACCGTTGCGGACGGCGCGGACCTCGCGGCCCGTCGCCTCGAATGCATCCGAGCGGCGGAAAGAGGGGGTCTCAAAGCCCGGCTCATCGCCATGCGCGAAATAGTTCGGCACCTCCAGCCCATATTGCTGACCCCAGACCGCGCCCAGTTCGCTGAAGATGTCATACATCGGCGTGGTGCGGTTGGGGCGTGCTGCGGGCAGTTCCTCGTTCGGGTAGGCGACACTGAACCGTTTCTGGTAGTTCTCGATCACTTTCGGGCGGGTATAGCCGGGGCTGATCCAGTTGCCGAACCGGGCGACATCCATGGCGAAGACATCGCGTTCCGGCTCGCCCTCGATCATCCATTGCGCCAGCATCAAGCCAACACCTCCGCCCTGGCTGAATCCGGCCATGACACCGCAAGCGGACCAATAGTTGCGCATCCCCGGCACCGGCCCGACCAGAGGGTTGCCATCGGGCGCAAAGGTGAATGGGCCATGGATCACCGATTTCACCCCGGCCTCGGCCAGAACCGGGAAGCGGGTATAGGCGAACTCGATACTGTCGGTGATCTTGTCATAGTCATCCGGCAGCAATTCATGCCCGAACTCCCACGGCGTTCCATCCACGGCCCAAGGCTTGCAGGGTTGTTCGTAGAACCCGATGCACAACCCTCGCCCTTCCTGCCGCAGGTAGCTTTCTCCTGCAGGGTCCATCACGTGCGGATGCTCTCCGCCCGCGTCGATGATCGCCTCGATCTGGGGGATCGAGTCTGTGACCAGATATTGATGCTCCATCGGGTGCAGCGGGAAATAAACACCCGCCATCGCGCCGACCTCGCGCGCCCAGAGGCCGCCTGCGTTGACAATATGTTCGGCGTGGATCGTGCCCTTGTCGGTGACCACATCCCAGGTGCCATCCGCACGCTGGTTCGTTTCACGCACCATGCAATGGGTCTCGATCGTGGCACCGCCCATTCGGGCCGCCTTGGCATTGGCATGGGTGGTGCCCGATGGGTCCAAGTGCCCGTCCAGCGGATCATAGAGCGCACCGATGATGCCGTCGGTATTGGTGATCGGCGCGATTTTCTTGATCTCATCCGGGCCGACGATTTCGGTTTCCAGCCCCATGAACCGGTGCTTGGCGCGTTCGGCCAGCAGCATGTCGAACCGATCCTGATTGTCAGCCAGCGTCACCCCGCCCACATGGTGAAGCCCGCATGACATGCCGGTGATCTCTTCCAGCTCTTTGTACAGACGAATTGTATAGCCCTGCAGCGCCGCCATGTTGGTATCGCCGTTCAGAGTGTGAAATCCGCCCGCCGCATGCCAGGTCGAGCCCGAGGTCAGCTCGGACCGTTCTAGCAGCATCACGTCTGACCAACCCAGTTTGGTCAGGTGATACAATACCGAACAGCCAACAACGCCACCGCCGATCACGGCCACACGGGTTTGAAGTTTCATGAATACCTCCGTCAGAATTGCGGTCAGTCTGATCGGAGGGTGGTGTTCTGCATGTGAAAATACGACAAAGTTTGTCGGTTAGAGCGCATCAGTTTTTACCAATGCGCTCTGATTGGCGCTTGTTACAGTGTGGAAAGAGGTCTGATCTTCAGCTCTGTGATCCGATTGCCTTCGCGCGACGTCACCTCGAACCGGAAACCGTGGAACGAGAAGACCTGACCCACAACAGGGATCATCTGAGCCTCATGGATCACCAGCCCGGCCAGCGTGTTGGCCTCTTCGTCGGGCAGGGACCAATCCAGCGCGCGGTTCGCGTCGCGGATCGTCATCGCCCCTTCGACAAGGTATTGCCCATCCTCGGATCGGGTCACTGGCACATCTTCTTCGATATCGAATTCGTCTGCGATCTCGCCCACGATTTCTTCGAGGATGTCTTCGAGGGTGATCAACCCTCTCAGTGATCCGTATTCATCCACCACAAGCGCGAAGTGGCTGTGCATCCGCAGAAACTCACGCATCTGGTCATCTAAAGTGGTGGTTTCCGGAACGAAATACGGGTCATTTGCGACCTTGGCGATATCAAAGGATTTCAACCGATCCGCATCACCATCGGTGCCGCCAACCTGCGCATACATGGCGCGGAACAGGTCTTTGGCGTGGACGACGCCCACGATGTTTTCTGGCTCGTCCCGAAAGACGGGCAAGCGCGTATGCTGACTTTCAAGACATTGCTTCAGGATCGCCTCGGGCGCGGCATCCGCGTCGATCATCTCGATGTTCGAGCGATGAAGCATGATTTCTTCCACCACCCGGTCGCCCAGGTCGAGTGCCCCAAGAATCCGGTCGCGGTCTTCTTTCTCGACCACACCTTCGGAATGACCCAGCTGCAGGGCGCCTGCGATCTCTTCCCTTACAGCAAGGATATTGCTGTCGGGGTCAATCCGAACGCCGAACAGGCGAAGAACCCCACGCACCAACAAGCGTACAGCGGCCACGATGGGCGAGAAGACGGTGACAACGACGCCAATGATCGGCGCAACCGCCGAGGCCGCCTTTTCCGAGTTGGTGATAGCATAAGTCTTGGGCAGAACCTCGGCAAAGATCAGAACCAGCAGGGTCATGACCAGCGTCGCCAGCGCCACGCCGCTTTCGCCGAACAGTCGCGTGAACAAGGCCGTGGCCAGCGAGGCCGCCAGAATGTTCACCAGATTGTTGCCTAGCAGAACCGATCCGATCAGGCGTTCATTATCTTCGGTTATTTCCAGCGCTTTTTTCGCGCCGCGAGAGCCTTTGTCGGCCTGCGCGCGCAGTTTTCCTCGGGATGAGGCCGTGAGCGCGGTTTCCGAGCCGGAAAAGAAGCCTGACAGAAAAAGCAAAAGCAAGATGGCGCCTGTGGTAAACCAGAATGCGCCGTCGATCAGAGAGGATGTGGGTTCCATCGGTCCTTGGTTGTTCGTGTTTCTGCACCCGTTATGGGGATGCTGCCCCTATGGATCAAGGGTTTAGCCCTGATCTTTGGGGTCTTTCGCCAGCGGGTGATGCTCTAACACCAGTTCGGCCAGTCGTTCGTCCAGCACATGGGTGTAAATCTCGGTCGTGGCGACATCGGCATGGCCCAGCAGGGTCTGGATCGAACGCAGATCAGCCCCATTGGCCAGAAGATGCGTCGCAAACGCATGGCGCAACGTGTGCGGCGTGACCTTTGCAGGGGAAACGCCGCCAGCAACCGCCAGGTCCTTGACTAGAAGAAAGAAGCGGTGCCGTGTCAGGTGCCCCGATTTCCCGCGCGAGGGGAACAGGAACCGTGATTTCTGCCCGCCTTTCTCAAGTGCGCTCTCTTCAGCCTCATCGCGCTGCACCAGCCAATCGGCCAGCGCGTCGCGGGCGGGTGGGGACAGCGGCACCATGCGTTCTTTACCGCCTTTGCCCAGAACCAATAGCATACGCGGGTCACCGCGCGCCGAGGAGACGGGCAGCGAAACCAGTTCGGTCACGCGCATGCCGGTGGCGTATAGCAACTCCATCAGGCAGGTGTTCCGGATCCGGTCTGATGCGCTGCGCCCGGTCGTACGTGCGGCCTCAAGCAGGCGATCCACTTCAGCGACATCCAGCGTTTTTGGCAGCCTCTTAGATCGGCCGGGGCCTTTGATCTGAATTGCGGGGTTGGCGTCTCTCCATCCTTCTTCAAAGGCAAATCGAAAGAGTTGTTTGATCGCTGACAGACGGCGTGCGCGGGTGGATTTCGATAAGCCTTGGGCGTCGCAATCGATCAGATAGGCTTCGATCTGGTCGCGGTCTGCGTCACCTAGCGCAATCTTCCGATGTTCCAGCCATGCGGCAAAATCCTTCAGGTCGCGCCCATAGGCCAGCAGCGTGTTGGTTGCTGCCCCAAGCTCGGCCGCTTGCGCCTGTAGAAAGGTAGAAATCCACAATTCATGAGAGGCTGGCGCGCTCATCACGATCACCGTTGCAGGATCAAAAGGGTTAAGGCGGCGCGTCTTGCCGTGTCCTCCAGACCGACACGTCGAAAAGCAGCGATGGCGGCAGACAGGTCCACAAGGTTCCCACGTGCGCCATGTGCGAACATCTGCATGGCTTCCAGCAGCGCCTCACCCAATTGGCCCTGATCCAGCAAAGCGTCGATATCCGGCGGAACTGGAGCTGCCCATTGGAACCCCTGTGACACCGCATCCGCCAAGGGTGACGGAGAGATTGCACGCCCCGGATCGCCTTGCGCAAGGGCGGTCAGGAACTGCGTTTCGGTCGATGTGTCTGGCGGGGACATAGCGGCCTGTTCATAAAGCTCGGACAGCATCAGAATGCGCCACCGCAGCGCGTCTGTTGCGGGCACTGGCAGGGTTACGCGCGCCAACTGATCGGCGAACAGCTCGGCAAACGGAACCTCCAGCCCGACGCCGCGCATCTGGTCCCAGACAGGGGGCAGTGTCTTGCCGATTGCCTCAGCATTGCCGGTTTTCAGAGCGCTTTCGAATTGTTGAATCGCTGACACCCGGTCCCAGACTGCGCCCGAAGCGGCTGGCTCACGCTCGGTATAAAGCCCAAGCAATTGGTTGGGTGTCAGCGCGCCGATCCGGGTCAGGCGCTCAGCAGCTTCGATCTGAGCTTTCCAACCAGCCACATCGCGCAGGTCCGCATTGGCAAAGGCGCGGGGCAACGGGGCCGAGGGCAACCGCTCCCCGATCGCTTCGAACAGGCGGAAGGTCAGGGGGTTCGGGTCGTCAGGTTGAGGAAGATAGGCTGCGTCTTCATAGAGTTCGGGACTGAGAAACCGGTCTAGAAGGTCCAATTCCTCTGGCGGCAGCAGGCTCAGCGCATGTGCGGCCTCAAGCGTCAGAGCGGCAGACGCCCAATCCCCCCGGCGGGCCTTGCAGAAGATCTGCGCCGCATAGTCAGAGGACAGGTGCGGCTGCGCGATCAGAGCAGTGCAGCTGCGATCCTCATCCCCGGTCAGCAGCGTGGCATCGAACCAGCGTTGAAACCGCGCCATCGTGTCAGTAGGGCCGGCCAGTTGAACAAGCGACTGCGCGGGATCAGCGGCGCCAAGCTGTATCAAACGATCCAGCCGGGCCAGTAAAAGGGCTTCCTCAGCACCTGGCCCAGCTGGCGCACGGGATTCCGACAGCAGAAGCGTAAACAGCAGGCGCTGCATGGCCGGGTTGGTCTTGACCGGAACGCGCGCGATCAGTTCAGCCAGACGCGCGGGATCGCTGCCCTGCCATAGGTCGACCGGTAGCCCGGTGACCGTGGATGACACAAGGCCCAGCGGCTGAGACAGTGCCTCAAGCGGCGTCACCTCGACCTCGGGCTGAATTCCATTTTGGGTTACGGGCGGTTCCAGTAGGACTGTGCCGGGTAAGTTTTCTGGCGGTTCGGTCAGCCATTCGATCGCCGACAGGGGCTCCTGCGCGTGCGCGGCCCCGGCCAACAGCACTGCCACCGCAATGTGCTTAGTCGACATCCAGAGTAACCGGCTCACGGATTTCGCTTTGAGGGGCCGAGAAATCGGCCCCAAAGAACGGGCCGATATAGGCATAGCCCACGAGCCCGATGAAGCACAGGCAAATTATATATATCAGGAACTTGATCAGACGGCCCATGGCGTCACGCTGCCTCAATTTTTGATTTTGGCCAAGTTATAACTGGCATTTTTTCTAAGATCACGTCATTCACGATGAAATGAGCGAAATTAAGCATAACACGCGACTTGCGGATGACGGATCATCATATGATCTGCACAAAACGGTTGTGCTTGTAGGGATGATGGGGGCCGGAAAGACAGCTGTGGGCCGGGCCTTGGCCGCACGGCTGGGCGTTCCGTTCCTCGATAGCGATGCCGAAATCGAATCGGCGGCCAACATGACAATCCCCGAAATATTCGAACGCGATGGAGAGCCGTTTTTTCGTCAGAAGGAAACTCAGGTCATTGGTCGTTTGCTGGATGAGAAGCGGGGGATACTCTCCACCGGTGGTGGCGCGTTTATGTCTGCCGAAAATCGCAGGATGATCAGTGAACGCGGCGCAGCGGTTTGGCTGCGCGCGGATCTGACTGTGCTTTGGAACCGGGTGCGTCACAAGGATACGCGCCCCTTGTTGCACACCGCCGATCCATACGCCACGCTCAAGGCCCTGTACGAGGATCGCGTTCCGATTTATGCCAAGGCCGATCTGATCGCGGACTCGGATGGCGAAACCTCAATCGACAATATGGTGGACCGCGTGGTCGAGGCCTTGTTGGCTCGCCCGGATGTTTTGGAACGAAAATAAATGCATCAAACCGTACATGTAGAGCTGGGCGAACGCGCATATGATGTCGAGATTGGCCACGATCTGCTGGCGCAATCGGGCGCACGGATCGCGCCTTTGCTGCATCGCCTCAAGGTTGCCGTTCTGACCGATGAAAACGTGGCAGCGCTGCATCTGGATGCGCTGCGTGACGGTTTGGCTGCTGCCGGGATTCAGATGTCTGCGCTTGCACTACCCGCAGGTGAGGCGACCAAAAGCTGGCCGCATTTTGAACGCGCCGTTGAATGGCTGCTGGCCGAAAAAGTCGAACGCCGCGATGTTGTTGTTGCCTTGGGCGGTGGCGTAATCGGAGACCTTGCGGGCTTTGCCGCCGCCGTGTTGCGCCGTGGCGTACGGTTTGTTCAAATCCCAACCTCTCTGTTGGCGCAGGTCGACAGTTCGGTGGGTGGAAAAACCGGGATCAACGCGCCGCAGGGCAAGAACCTGATCGGCGCGTTTCATCAGCCTTCGCTTGTGCTGGCCGACACCTCGGTTCTGGGCACGATGACCCAGAGGGATTTCCTGTCTGGATATGGTGAGGTCGTCAAGTACGGCCTGCTGGGCGATGCCGCGTTTTTTGACTGGCTTGAGGCCAACGGCCCAGATGTTTCGACTGGTGATATGGCCGCGCGAGTCAAGGCGGTCACACGCTCGGTACAGATGAAGGCTGACATCGTCGCGCGGGATGAGACCGAGCAGGGTGACCGGGCGTTGCTGAACCTCGGCCATACATTCTGCCACGCACTAGAGGCCGCGACGGGTTATTCCGACCGTCTGCTGCATGGCGAAGGCGTTGCCATCGGCTGTGCGCTGGCGTTTGAGCTGTCATCCCGTCTTGGCCTGTGTTCGCAGGAAGACCCAAGCCGTGTTCGGGCGCATCTCAAGGCCATGGGCATGAAAACCGACCTGTCCGATATCCCCGGAGAGCTTCCGGATGCCAAGGCTCTGGTCGACCTGATGGCGCAGGACAAAAAAGTGATCGACGGTCAGTTGCGCTTTATCTTGGCGCATGGGATCGGTCAGGCTTTTGTCACCTCGGACGTACCGCGCGATGCGGTGATGTCGGTGTTGCAGGATGCGTTGGCAGCGCGCTGAAACGCTATTCAGCGTCCACCTATAATCATCAACTCGGCAATGTTCTCGCGTGTGATATAGCCGATCATATTCCCTGTTTGGCTCATCACCGCGACCGCAGGCGCGCCTTTGTGCAACTCGCCCAACACCGTTTCCAGCCCTGTGGTCAGCGCGACTTGGGGGATATCGGCCTCCATGATCGATGTTGCCGGGTCGGATCGCGGATGATCCCCGGCCATCGCTGCAAACAGCCGATCGCGTGTGACAAAGCCCAGCAGCGCCCCGTCAGATTCCAGCACCGGAAACTCATGCTGAGTTGTGTGGATCACGGCCTCGGCCGTTGTGTTCAAAGTATCTTGAGGTGATAGAGAGCGAAACGCGGTGATCATGGCGTCGCGTGCCAGAACGCGCCGTGCCACTGACCTAAGCGCGACGTCCTGATTTTCGGAATTGGCCGCGATGAACACAAAGACTGCGATCAGAACCAGAACCGGATTGCCTGAACTCAACCCCCAGAACCCGAAGCCAACCGCGACGATCTGGCCGCTGACTGCGGCGATACGGGTGGCGGTTCTGCGATCCATACGCAGACACAGAAGGGCGCGAAAGACACGCCCCCCGTCCATGGGAAAGGCCGGGATCATGTTGAATGCCGCCAACAGCAAATTGATGTAAGCCAGCCGCTGCAAAAGCCCAAAACTGGCCGTATCCAGATCGGCGAAGGACCCAAGCGACATCCCTGCGCCAAGCAGAACCAGCACCAGCCAGATGACGATATTCACCGCTGGGCCTGCAAGGGCCACGAGGACTTCTTGCATCGGTTTTTCTGGCATCCGCTCCAGCCGCGCCAGACCGCCGATGGGCAACAGGGTGATGTCAGGGGTTTTGATGCCAAAGCGCCGGGCCATCAGGGCGTGACCGAACTCATGCGCCACGACGCAGGCAAACAGGGCCAGCACAAAGAGCAGATTGTCGACGGCCGCTGGCCAGCCGCCGCTGGAATAGGCCGCAAACCCGACCCAGGCGAGCAGAAGGAAGAAGGTGACATGGACCCTAAGTTCGGACCCGAGTAGTCGGCCGAGCGAAAAGGACCATGTCATGCGTTGTCTCCGTTTTGCTTAGAACGGAATCTCGTCGTCGTCGATTCCGCCGGATGCCGGGGCAGGGGCATTGGATTGGCCGCCATAGGGATCGCCATAGCCGCCACCGGCCTGACCGCCGCCATAACCACCCGACTGGCCACCACCGCCACCTTCGCCACGGCTGTCCAGTAGGGTCAGTTCGCCACGATAGGGCCGCAGAACAACTTCGGTCGAGTAACGATCCTGCCCGGACTGGTCCTGCCATTTGCGGGTTTCCAACTGACCTTCGATATAGACCTTGCTGCCCTTGCGCAGATACTGCTCGGCAATACGAGCCAGCGGTTCCGAGAAGATGGCCACAGAATGCCATTCCGTCCGTTCCCGACGCTCGCCAGTATTACGGTCTTTCCAGTTCTCGGATGTGGCGATGCGCAGGTTGCACACTTTGCCACCGTTCTGAAACGACCGCACCTCGGGATCGCGGCCAAGATTGCCGACCAGAATGACCTTGTTGACTGAACCCGCCATGTATTTCCCCGTTCTGTATTACTTTGAATGCGCCGAATCTGACGCCGGATATCTCTGCGACCCTATATCGCCTGCGTCATGGTTAAAACATGATTGATCACACTATCGTTCGGCAAGAAATCCCGTCCCGGCCTTAACCAAGCTTTCATTTTTGACTGGAATACCTATACTCCGACTGATTTTTGAGCGAGCGGGATAAGCTTTGATGCGTTCTGTGTGTGTTGGTTTAACGGTTCTGGGCATTGTGCTGCTGTCGGGCACTGCGCAGGCGGATACCTTGTCGACCAAAAGTCGAATGGATATTTTCCTGAAACAATCCAAAGTGTTGGATGGCCGCGCTGCCACGCAGTATCGCGGGTCCGAACGTTTGAAACCAAAGACCCCGCAAGGCAGTTTCGCCAAACGCTATACCGGCAGCTATCGCGGCCAATATCTGACCATGGCGCGGCAAGCCGCCCGTCTTCATAGCATCCCCGAGGAGCTGTTTTTGCGTCTCGTGCAACAGGAAAGCGGCTGGAATCCGCATGCAAAGTCGCACAAAGGGGCGCTGGGTCTGGCGCAGCTGATGCCACAAACGGCTGAACTGCTGGGCGTGAATCCGCATGACCCCAAACAGAACCTGGAAGGCGGCGCGCGGTATTTGTCCTGGCAATATCGCAAGTTCAAATCCTGGCCCTTGGCTCTGGCCGCCTACAACGCTGGCCCCAAAGCGGTTGAAAAGCACGGCGGTATCCCGCCGTACAAGGAAACCCAGAACTATGTAAAAGTAATCTGGGGCGGTTAAGCCCTGATGCTGCGACGCAGAGCGCCCTATTCTTGATCTTTCACCGATGGACCAACTAACCTGAAAGGGTGTATTGCCCACCAATTGGTGAGACCCCTCATGCCTGTTGATCACCCTCAGATTCCCAAGGAAACACTGGCCAACTGGCAACAGCTTGTGGATCTGGTTGCAGAGCTGGCGGATGTTCCAGCAAGCCTGATCATGAGAACCGATGCGCCAGATCATGCGGTTTTGATCACATCAGATCATCCAGAAAACCCATATCCCGTCGGTATGAGTTTTCAGCTTAATCCGAAACTCTATTGTCACGGCGTTCTACAACGCGACGCAGAACTGGTGGTCAAGGATGCCGCCTGCGATCCGGTTTGGGCAGACAATGACGACCTTGAACACGGTATGACATTTTACATCGGCTTGCCGTTGAAATGGCCGGATGGATCGCTGTTCGGCACAATCTGTGTTCTGGACCGCAAGCAAAACAGGCGCGCGTTGTTGTTCCGCGAAGGTCTTACGCAGTTTGCGCGTATGGTCGAGTCGGATTTGGCCTTGTTGCAAGAGGTTTACCTGCGCCGCGCCCTGGAAGAAAAACTGAACGAGACACTGGCGCAGCTCGAAACCCGCGTTTCGGATCGCACCCGCGAGTTGCAAGAAACGAACACAGCATTGCGTGTTTTGTTGTCCAGTTTGGATGATGACCGTAAAAGCCGAGATCACGAAATTGTCGATCAGGTGCGTAGCCGCGTATTGCCATATCTCGAAAAGGTGCGTGCTCAGCTTTCAGAGGACGAAGCGCAATGCGTATACCTTGAATTGGCTGAGAAAAACCTGAACGAGATTACGTCATCACTCTCTGACGAACTCACGGATGCCTTCGCCGTGATGACTCCGACCGAGATTGAAATCGCACAGATGGTGATGTTCGGAAAGACAACCAAAGACATAGCCAAAGCGCTGTCGCGGGAAACGTCGACCATCGATTTTCACCGCAACAACATCCGTCGCAAACTGGGCCTTGAAGGGCGCGATAAGAACCTACGCAGCCATCTGCTCTCGATTTCGTGATGTTCGAATATGGGGTTTGTCCCCATATTTCACCCTCAATTTTCCGGTCTGAGCCCATATGCTTTGACTTGTTACCCTCTGCCGAGAGGTGCGGACTAACTGCACACAACCAACAGAGAGGTACATCAAAATGGATCGCAAAGATCTGAAACCCACGCTCCTGAAAGGGGACAGGGATCATCTGGCACCGGGGTTGTCGCGCCGGTCTTTCTTTATGGCAGCGGGCGCAGCGGGCGTCGGCGCAACAGCTTCGGTTCTTGGCGCAAAACCAGCAGAGGCGCAATCGCAGGCCTGGCTACAGCCGGGTAACAACAATCATGTGATTGATCTTCAGGGGTCCACCGGCCAGGCCAGCACCGGGGCTGTAGGCATCGATTACTACGGTCATTGTGCAATCAAAATCACTTCACCCAATGGGGCAACTGTTTTGTTTGATCCTTGGCGCGATGATCCGTCTGGTGCCTGGGGACTTTGGTTCCGCAATGAATTCCCGCAAATCCCTGTGGACATCACGCTGTCGACCCATGCGCATTTTGACCATGATGCGATTGAGCGTCCAAGCTCGACCATGGTGTTGGACCGGATGGTGGGCAATTTCGAGTTTGCCGACGTCAAGATCACGGGCTTTGCCGATAAACACGCTTGCGTTGCACCTGGATGGTATGACTGGACGAATGCGCTCGCCGAGTTCGGGGTGGAAGCCTGCCCGCCGAACAATGTCGGCCATATGGATATGGTGGTCTATCTGGTCGAAACCGGCGGCATCCGTACGTTGATCTGGGGCGACAACCGCCATAACCCGCCGCAGGAGTTCTGGGATGCTATCGGGCAGGTCGATGTTCTGACACTGCCAGTGGATGGTTCAGAACACATTCTCAGCTTTGATCAGGGCAATGACATCGTTTCTAAGCTCAAACCCAAGGTCATCATCCCGACCCATTACCTGAACGAGGTCACGTCTTACACACTGACCACACTGCAATCCGCCGATGATTGGGTCAAAGGACAGCAGAGTTACCAGATGCTCGACAGCGCCAGCCTCCAGCTTGAAGCTGGTGAAATTGCCGGAATGAGCGAGGAGTTCATGCATTTCGGGAACAACGTCATGACCGGCTGAGCCGACCTCGGAAGACTTCCGCCACTCACGCATACCGATGCGTGCCGCCTGTCTCCCCACAAACCGCGGTGCGAACAGAAAGGGCCGGTCGATGACCGGCCCTTTCCAATTCTGATCAGTGGTTTACTCTGCGGCGATTTTGATCACCGGCTCCATGCGTGCCAGAATGTCCTCGGCCAGGTGGCATTTAACCTGATGACCTTCGGCCAGTGTTCTGACCGGTGGAACATCCGATTCACACCGCCCGTCCGGCACTTCGGATTTCCAGCGGCAGCGGGTCTGGAACGGGCAACCTGGCGGTGGGTTCATCGCAGATGGGATGTCTCCCTCCAGAACGATATGCGTTTTCTCGATGGATGTATCCGCAATCGGAACCGCGCTCAGCAGGGCTTCGGTATAGGGGTGATAGGGGGGCGAGAAGACCTGATCGGTTGTTCCCAGTTCAACCACATGACCCAGATACATGACCATCACCCGGTCACTGAGATAGCGCACAATCGACAGGTCATGGCTGATGAACAGCAGTGTCGTCTTGTGCTCGCGCTGAATTTCCATCAGTAGATCGGTGACCGCCGCCTGCACAGACACATCCAAAGCCGAAACTGGTTCATCCGCCACCACAATCCGTGCATCGCCAGCAAAAGCTCGTGCGATGCCCACACGCTGTTTCTGGCCGCCCGACAATTGCCGTGGCATTCGATCCGCAAAGGCGCGGGGCAGTTTCACCAGATCCAGCAGTTCCAGCATGCGCTTCTTACGCTCGGCCTCGGAATTGCCGACGCCGAAGATCTCAAGCGCGCGGATGATCTGACGCCCCACGGTCATCGAGGGGTTGAGCGTATCAAACGGGTTCTGGAACACCATCTGCACTTCGCCCACGGTTTTCGCGTCGCGTTCTTCAATCGGCACATCTTCGATATTGCGATTGTCCAACAGAATCTGTCCGTCTGTCGCGGTTTCAAGCCCCATCAGAACCTTGGCGAAAGTCGACTTACCACAACCGGATTCACCGACGATGGCCAGCGTCTCGGACTCATGTGCCTCGAAACTCAGCGTCTCGTTGGCTTTCACAACCTTTGTTTCACCGCCTCCGAACAGGGCGTTGGCTGCCACCTCGTAGTATTTCTTGAGGTTGTCCATCTTGAGAACGGTTCGGCCAATCTCGGCCTTTTCCTTCTGCTCGCCCACTGTGATCGGCGCGTTCCAGTCGATCTCTTTGAACTTCAGGCAGCGCGTGTGGTGTCGATCATTGCCGGGCACCGCCTCCATCAGGATATTCTGCGCGTCACAGCGGCCTTCTTCGAAATAGTCACAGCGCGGCCCAAAGTTGCAGCCTGGCGGGCGTTCATGCGGCAGTGGGAAGTTCCCCGGAATGGCGACCAGCGGGCGCGCGTTCTTGTCCGCGCCGGGCAGGGGGATCGACCGGAACAGCGCCTGCGTATACGGGTGCTGCATCTCGTCGAACACGTCTTTGATCGAGCCGCGCTCGACCGCTTCACCGGAATACATCACGCACAGCCGGTCGCAGGTCTCAAGCACCAGACCAAGGTTGTGCGAAATAAACAGCATCGAAGTGCCGTATTTCTTACCCAGATCTTTGACCAGTTCGACCACGGCAGCCTCAACCGTCACGTCCAAAGCGGTGGTTGGCTCATCCAGAATCAAAAGCGCCGGCTTTGACATCAGCGCCATCGCGATCACGATCCGCTGCTGCTGACCACCGGACAGCTGATGCGGGAAGGAATTCAGCATCCGCTCGGGGTCGGGCAGGCGCACATCCGTCACAACTTCCAGCGCGCGGGAATAAGCCTCTTCCTGGCTCACACCCTCATGGATCATCGGCACTTCCATCAGCTGTTTGCCGATCTTCATGGCCGGGTTCAGGCTGGCCATCGGCTCCTGATAGATCATCGCGATCTCGTTGCCGCGAATGTCACGCAGCTCTTCGGTGGTCATCTCAGACAGATCACGCCCCTTGAACTTGATCGAACCGCCAACAATGCGCCCGTTCTTGCCCAGATCCTGCATGACACCCAGCGCCACCGTAGATTTACCACAGCCGGATTCACCCACCAGCCCGACAGCCTCACCAGGCTGCACAGAGACCGAGAAATCCATAACGGCGGGAATTTCCCTCAGCCGGGTGAAAAACGAAATCGAAAGCTTGTCAATCTCTAGGATAGGTCCGTCATAATCTGCCAATTTATTCATCTGTGTTTCTCCTCGCGAGAGTCCGGGGGATCCCCTTCATCTGGCCATAAATATCCCGGGGGGTCCGGGGGGCTGGCCCCCCGGCCACAGTCACATCAGTCCTTCAGACTTTCTTCTCGCAGGCCGTCTGCCAACAGGTTCAGACCCAGAACCAGCGACAACAGCGCCAGCGCAGGCGGAAGGGCAGGGTGCAGATAGATCGACAGAAGCTTGCGCCCCTCATTGATCGTGGATCCCCAATCCGGGCTTTCGGGCGGCAAGCCCAACCCGAAGAAACCCAAAGTCCCCAGAAGAATGGTGGTGTAACCGATGCGCAGACAGAAATCGACGATCAGAGGGCCACGGGCGTTGGGCAGGATTTCCCAAAGCATGATGTACCACGGCCCTTCGCCCCGGGTCTGGGCCGCAGCCACGTAATCGCGGGTTTTGATGTCCAGTGCCAGGCCGCGCACGATACGGAAGACCGTGGGCGAGTTGACGAAGACCACCGAGACGAACACCACCAGAATACCGCCGGGAATATCGAACAGGTCCAGATAGATCGGCAGGCCCCAGATCCGGTAGGCGTCGGTATTGATGATGTAGCCACCGGTCGAAATCAGCGACAGATACAGCCACAAGGCCACACCCAGAACACCGATCAGAAGAGGTGTGCGGAAATTTGGACGCGTGTAGTAGCGCGAGTTCAACAGCACTCCCAAAAAGATGATCGGGAAGATGAACAGCACAGCCGCCATATAATTCGGCACTCCGGTTGCCACGATCTCGGGCGTCACCAGCAGGTAGAACAGCAGGATTACTGGGAAGGCCAGGATCAGGTTGGCCAGGAACGACAGCAGAGTATCCAACCGACCGCCATAGTACCCGGCAGGCAGGCCTAAGGTGATGCCAACCATAAAGGCAAACATCGTCGCCAGCGGCGCGATCTGCACCACGATCCAGGCGCCTTTGACCATTCGGCTAAAGACGTCGCGGGCCAAATTGTCGCCACCCAGCAGGTACCAGGCGTATTGGCCGTCTTCGATATTGGATAATGGGGTGCCGGGCACCTTGTTTTTCATGCCCGAGACCTGTGCCAGCGGATCATGGGTCACGATCATGTCGACCGCCCCGAATATGCCGGTAAAGACCCAGAACATGACAAGGCCGAAGCCGATCATGCCAATGGGGCTATCAAACAGCTTGCCATAAAGGCCCAGCTTGCGTTTGAAGGCGATCGACATGGCATAAAGCAGGATCAGCGAAAGCCAGACAGGTAGAAATTGCTGAGACATGGCGCCGATAATACCTGCGCCTGTGCCCATCACAATGCCGAGTACAATATAGGCAACGGCAATCCCGACACTGGCCAAGAAGCTATAGCGCAACGACGCGCCGATCAGGTTTCTCAAGCCCGAACTTGAGGTCAGCGTGCCATCCGGGTTCACGGTCATCTGATCCTCTGGCAGCACGATGCTGGCCAACATCCAGACGATAATCGACAGCACCATAAGCCCCAAAGCCAGAGCCAATAGCGGGTTCAGGAAGGCGATAGAGCCGGTCCAGGTTAATGGTTCCATATCCTATCCCTCCTTAAGAAATGCGGATGCGCGGGTTGAGGTAGACATAGCCGATATCCGATATCAGCTGCGTCACAAGCACCACAAAGACAGATACGACCGAGATTGCCAGCAATAGCTGGATGTCGTTGTTGCCCGCCGCCTGTACCAGCGCCCAGCCAAAGCCTTTGTAGTTGAACAGGGTCTCGACAATCACAACACCATTCAGCAGCCATGGGAACTGCAGCATGATGACGGTGAAGGGTGCGATCAGCGCATTGCGCAGCGCGTGTTTCATGACGATGTTCGGGAACGAGACACCTTTCAGGCGCGCGGTGCGGATGTACTGCGCCGTCATCACCTCAGTCATCGAAGCGCGGGTCATTCGGGCGATATAGCCCATGCCATAAAGCGCAATGGTCAATACCGGCAGGAAGAAGTTCTCAAACGTTGGATTCTCCATCGCCTGCGTCGCGGTGCCCTTGAACCATTTCAATCCAACAGCGGACGAGGTGAAGATGGCGATGAAAATCACGCCTGATACGTATTCCGGTGTCGCCGTGGTGGTGATGGCAAAGGTCGAAAGGGTCCGGTCGGTGGCCGAACCTTCTTTCATCCCGGCCAGGATACCCAGGATCAAAGCTGACGGGACCATCAGCAGCATCACCCAGAACATCAGCCGCCCCGTCAGGGCCAGACGGGTGCCAACAACGGTTGATACTTCTTCTTTGAAGACCGTCGAATATCCCCAATACCCTTGCAGGATACCGCAGAAATTGGGGGCTTCTTCCGCAGGCTGACCAGGCTGGATGCATCGGCCCTGAACCGTGCCATCTTCATTCGTATGCCGGTACGAAGGCAGAACCCCTAGCCATTCGCCGTATTTGATCGGCGTGGATTGCAGATAGCCGCCTTTTTCCAGAAAACTCTCAACCTGCTCATCCGACATCCGGAAATTGCCCTGCGTTTTCGCAAGCTTTTCCAGGTTTGGATAGAGGTTCGTCAGAAAGAAGACCAAGAACGTCAGGCACAATGCTGTCAAAAGCATGATGCCAACGCGTCTTAGGATAAATAGTCCCATGTTAGCCCCTGTTGGTAGGCTGGCGTGAGTGTCTTTTGGCTTCACGCGTAGCTGTTTTTATGGTCGTCGCTGTCAGGACGAAAAGGCCGCGCCAATGTGGCGCGGCCTCTTGTTTGGTATTGGCTCAGGACAGGATGCCGAACTTGTAGATCTGCGGCAGGTCCGCGATGTGCTTTTCGACACCCACCATGTTATCGCGGTGGTGGCGCATTGCTGTTCGCCAGTAAGGCTGAATAGTCACGCCTTCATCGATCATGATCGCCTGCAGTTTGGCCATCACCTCACGACGTCTGTCGACATCAGCGATCGAGTTCGCTTCGGCCAGCAGCGTGTCGAACTCCTCATTCGCAAAGCCCGATTCATTCCAGGCAACACCTGATTTATAGGCCAGCGCCAGAACCTGAGTGCCCAGCGGACGGTGGTTCCAGTTAGTCGAGGAGAACGCGTATTTGGTCCAGTCGTTCCAGAAGGTCGATCCCGGAAGAACGGTGTGCTTGGCCTTGATGCCCGCATCGTTCAGCTGAGCGACAACGGCAGCGGTGGTGTTCCGGCGCCAATCGTCGTCGATGGATTGAACCTCGTGTTCGAAATCACCCATGCCTGCTTCGTCCATCAGCGCCTTGGCACCTGCCGGATCGTATGGAATACGGGTCACGGCCGAGTCATGCTCGGGGTGCATCGGGCCCACATGGCAGTTGTCGGCTGGGATGCCGTATCCAGACATACCCAGTTCCAGGCAAACCTCGTTGTCCACGGCCATCGCAAGGGCCTGACGGACCCGTTTGTCGCCATAGATCTTGTTGCCATTGCCATCTTCGGCCAACTGGTTGGGGCGGATAACGATAGTAAAGCCCGACGGAATTTCCGAACGAACCAGGCCGATACCGTCGAAGATATCAACGAATTCCCCAACCGATTCCCAGTTCATGTCGATCTCTTCGGCCTCATACGCGGCCAGGAAGGCGGCCGGGTCGGTGCCGTAGTCGATGAACTCGATCCGGTCGATATAGCCGCCCTTGCCGGCCTCGTAGCCCCACCAATCATGGCCTTCGTTGCGGACCAGAACGCCCTTTACGCCCACTTCGTGGCTTTCAGGCAGCATAAATCCGGTTCCGACCGGGTTGCTCAGCATGTCATTGGCGTCAAAGCTGCTGTGCACGATGGCGGCTGGATAGTCAGCCATGCCCGGAATGATCGTGATGTCGGGTGCGTTGCACTTCAGCTTAACTGTGTGGCTGTCGACAACGGTGATTGCGCCATCGGCTGCCTTTTGCGTTTCCGCATTTGCAAGTGAGGCCATCCGTGCGGCCATCGAGTTGCCTTCGACCGTTGCATCACACCATGCGGTGATGTTGCGCGCCACGTCTTCGGCGGTGAAGTCATCCCCGTTGTTCCATTTGACGCCTTTGCGGACATTCAGAGTGTATTCGGTTGCGTCGTCATTGGCTTCCCAGCTTTCCAAAAGCATGGGTTTGAACGTACCGTCGTTGTTGTATTCGACCAGATACTCCAACCAACCTGCAGTGAACGTGGCGATCTGTGTCCAGTCATATGTGCGCGGATCCTTGAGCGCGCGCACTTCCATTTGATAGCGAATGGTGCCGCCGCGCGGAGGTTCTTGAGCAGCCGCAGGTGTTTGCAGGCCGATCATGCCATAGGCTGTGGGTACGGCAACACCCAGCGCGGTTGCCCGCGCCATAAACTCGCGGCGGCTGAGTTTACCGTCGCGGCATTCCTGAGCGTGCATCTCGGCCGCCCAGTGAACATTTGCTCCGGTAGTTGATTGATTTGCCATTAACTCTTCTCCCTGAGTTACAGTTTTTTTTGATGTGATGATTCAGATTACGCGGCGCATTTTGCGCCGTCAGGTAATTCTATGGGTCTCGTTTTTTGGATTCTGTCTCTCCCCATGGGCGTATTCGGCACCAGAAAAATGGCAGCGTCAATGTTCGAATTCGTCATCCAAGGTACAAAAACGACATCATTTGCCCTTCGGAACGGGCTGTTTCCGGTAACGGGCGGAGGTGATTGTTTTGTTAATAACCGGATTCAAGCGGGCTCTGGATGCCGCTTGTGTCGATTTAAGGTGACGTTTGGCCTAAGGGGCCAACATGGAAGACGCTGATTCTATCTGCGAGAAGGCCCATGACAAACTCGCGTCATATCACTTTGAGATATATAGCCGATTCCAGTTCTTCATTCGGGCCCGAAACCAGGTGCGCTGTCGTTTTGCGAATTGTCGGGTTGAGATGGTGGCGCGCTCGCGGGCTTGGTCCAAGGTCATCTGATCCTCTAGAAACGACATCAACTCGGGTACGCCGATCGCCTTGAAGGCTGGCAACGCAGGATCGAAGCGTTCGCGCATGGCCGCCACTTCGTCCAAAGCGCCTTTTTCCAGCATTTGATCAAACCGAAGGACGATCCGATTCAGCAGCCACGCTTTATCGACGTCAAAGACCAATGGGGTACAGTCCTCGATCTGCAAGACCGGCGGCGGAGTATCCGCCTGCCAGGAGTTCAGGCTGCGACCGGTGGCACGCTGAACCTCCCACGCGCGCTGGACGCGCGCGCGGTTGTTGGTGTCGAGCCCGGCCAAGGTAACCGCATCTAGGTCATTGATCAGGTCTGACAGGGGCAGTTGATCCGCCTGTTGCCGAACCTCGGGCGGAGTAGCAGGGATTTCTGCCATGCCTTCGGTCAGGGCTGTAAAGTAAAGCCCGGTACCGCCAACAATAATAGGGCGCTCATCGCCCGAAAGCATCGGCGTGACCTCACGCAGCCAATGTCCGGTGGAATAACTTTGGTCATGGGCGACGTGACCATACAGCTTGTGCGGCGCGCGCGCCTCGTCCTGAGCCGATGGTCTGGCCGAGATGACTTGCCAGCAGTCATAGACCTGGCTGGCATCCGCATTGACGATGACCCCCCCAAAGGTTTCGGCAATCCGCAACGCAAGCTCGGATTTTCCCGATGCGGTTGGGCCTGCGATCAGAACGGGTTTGCCGTCTTCGATTGGGGGCAAATCGTTCCAAATCTGTGCTTGGGTGTGCTGGGCCATACCGGGGTGTCTTATTCCTGACCAACCGCATTGAACCTGCGGAGGTTTTGCTTCATTTTGCGCCGGAAAATAAACCCGTGCCAGCCCGGAGCGCAATATGAGCCTGACCTCATCCACCGACATCACGAAACCCAAGTATAACCGCGTTATGCTGAAGATTTCTGGCGAGGCGCTGATGGGGGATCAGGGATTCGGCCTGCACCCGCCAACTGTGCAGCGCATCGCGCAAGAAGTGAAGTCGGTCCATGATCTGGGCGTTGAGATTTGCATGGTGATCGGCGGGGGTAACATCTTCCGCGGCCTCAGCGGCTCAGCTCAAGGGATGGAGCGGACAACGGCAGACTACATGGGCATGCTGGCCACCGTCATGAATGCGCTGGGGATGCAGTCGGCGCTGGAAGAGATCGGGGTGTTCACCCGTGTGATCTCTGCCATTCGCATGGATGAGGTATGCGAGCCCTATATCCGCCGTCGCGCCGTGCGACATCTGGAAAAGAAACGGGTTTGCATCTTTGCCGCCGGAACCGGCAATCCCTATTTCACCACCGATACCGCCGCGACCCTGCGCGCCAATGAGATGGCCTGTCAGGCGATATTCATGGGCAAGAACGGGGTCGATGGTGTATACGACAAAGACCCCAAAGAGCACGCGGATGCCGTGCGCTATGACACGGTCAGCTATGATGACGTTCTGGCGAAACGCTTGCGGGTCATGGATGCCTCGGCCATTGCGTTGGCGCGGGACAATAACCTGCCGTTGATCGTGTTTGGACTGGATGAGCCCGGCGGCTTCCGGGGCATTCTGGCCGGTGAGGGGACCTATACCAAGGTTCAGGGCTGACGCTGCGCGATCAATCGAAAACACATAGGGGAGGGACCGACCATGCCACCGTTGGATATTGATTTCGTGCGGGCGCAATTCCCAGCCTTTTCCGAATCCGGTTTGCAGGGGCAGGCTTTCTTTGAAAACGCGGGCGGGTCGTATACCTGCCAGCCCGTCATCGACCGGCTGACCCGGTTCTACACCCAGCGCAAGGTTCAACCCTATGCGCCGTTTGAGGTCAGTCAGCTCGCGGGCGCCGAGATGGACGAGGCGCGCGCCCGACTCGCCGCCATTCTGGGCGTTGAGACAGACGAGCTGAGCTTTGGCCCGTCGACCACGCAAAACACCTATGTTCTGGCGCAGGCCTTCCGGCAATGGCTGAAACCGGGTGAGGCGATTGTGGTCACCAATCAGGATCACGAGGCAAATTCCGGGCCCTGGCGGCGGCTTGCGGATGCCGGGGTCGAGGTGCGGGAATGGCAGATCGATCCTAACACCGGCGCGCTGGACCCTAAGGACCTTGAGAACCTTCTGGATGAGAAGGTGCGCCTTGTCTGTTTTCCGCATTGCTCCAACGTGGTGGGTGAAATCAACCCGGTGACCGAAATCACCGCGATCGCCCATGCCGCAGGCGCGTTTGTCTGTGTCGACGGCGTCTCTTATGCGCCGCACGGGCTGCCGAATGTTGGCGATCTTGGGCCGGATATCTACCTGTTTTCCGCCTACAAGACCTATGGCCCGCATCAGGGCTGTATGGTCATTCGGCGGGGGCTGGGCGAGCTGTTGCCCAATCAGGCACATTATTTCAACGGTGATGTCCTGTACAAACGGTTCACACCGGCTGGGCCAGACCACGCGCAGATTGCAGCGAGCGCCGGGATGGCCGACTACATCGAACAACTTTGTCTGCATCACGGTGGCCCAAAACAAGGCGCGGCAGAGCAAGGTGCATTTGTGCATGACCTGATGCGCGCCCATGAAGAAGCGTTGCTGCAACCGGTTTTGGATGCTTTGAAAACCCGTAACACCGTGCGTCTGATCGGCCCCTCGGATGCAACGCGCCGCGCACCGACGGTTGCACTTTCGTTAGGACGGCCAGCAGAGCCTGTTGCTGCGGAGCTGGCGAAATATGGTGTAATGGCTGGTGGAAGCGATTTCTACGCGGTGCGCCCGTTACAGGCGATGGGTGTCGATCCGGCTATGGGTGTCCTGAGGGTCAGCTTCACGCATTACACTTCACAACAGGAAATTGATCAATTACTGGAGGCGCTTGACCGCGTTTTGTGATCCACTTTCAGACCTGTTTCGTAGTGCGAAGAAAACAACAGGCTGGCTATGTCGTCACAGCACTCTCCGATCATCGTTTGGTTTCGCAGGGATTTGCGCCTGTCCGATCATCCGGCGCTGTCCGCTGCTGCGCAAACAGGTCGCCCAGTGGTGCCGGTATACATCCTTGATCCTTTGGCCGAAGCGCTGGGGGCCGCCCCTAAATGGCGTTTGGGTCTGGGGTTGGATGCCTTTTCCCAAAGCTTAGAACAGATTGGCAGCCGTCTGATCTTTCGGCGCGGCGATGCGTTGGCGCAGTTGCGCGCGGTGATTGCCGAGACAGGGGCGTCCGAGATTTACTGGTCTCGCGCTTACGATCCGGATGCGATTGCACGTGATACCAACATAAAGACGAAGCTCACCGAGGATGGCGTATGCGCGAAGTCCTTCTCAGGTCATCTGTTGTTCGAACCCTGGACCGTTGCCACCAAAACCGGACAACCGTTTCGGGTGTTCACGCCGATGTGGCGCGCGGTGCAGGGGAGAGACGTGCCAGAGCCTGATGCGGCCGTCACGCGCCTGACCGCACCGTCGCACTGGCCCCAGAGCGACACCCTGACTGACTGGAACTTGGCGAGGCCCATGAACCGGGGTGCGCAGATCGTGCGCCCCTATGTCCAGCCAGGCGAAACCGCCGCATTTGATCATCTGGACGGGTTTCTTGACCGTGTCGCGCGCTATTCTGATGACCGGGATCGGCTAGATATCGACGGGACCTCAAACCTGTCAGAATATCTGTCGCTGGGTGAGATCGGGCCACGGAGCGCATGGCACAGGGTGCAGCGGGCGGCAATGCTGGGGGTTTCGGGCACTGGTAGCTTTTTGAGACAACTGGTGTGGCGCGAGTTCGCCTATCATCTGATGTACCACACGCCGCATCTGCTCAGCGGAAACTGGCGGCCTGAATGGGATGCTTTTCCGTGGAACACAGACGCGGATCGTCCTGAAGTGACAGCGTGGAAGCAGGCAAAAACCGGTATTCCAGTAGTCGATGCGGGCCTGCGAGAGATGTATGTGACAGGCCGAATGCACAACCGCGCCCGGATGATTGTCGCAAGCTATCTGACCAAGCATTTGATGACTCATTGGAAGATTGGCATGCGCTGGTTTCAGGATTGCCTGATCGATTGGGACCCGGCCTGCAATGCGATGGGGTGGCAATGGGTGGCCGGATCGGGTCCCGATGCCGCGCCGTTCTTCCGTATCTTCAATCCGCTGACCCAGCAGGAAAAGTTTGATCCACAAGGCAAATATCTGGATCGCTGGATCGCCGAAGACCGTTCGAACCCAACGCCCACGGCCCTGTCATATTTCGAAGCGATCCCCCGAAGCTGGGGGCGGAACGCCGGGCAATCCTATCCGCCGCCTGTTGTTGAAATGGCCGAAGGCCGCGCCCGCGCACTGTCTGCGTATGACAGCCGAAAAAACCAGTAAGGAACTGAAAACTTGCAAGAAACAAAAACCCGTCCTAGCCTGCATCAAACACCGCAGAGGGGAGAGCGGATGACCCTGACATCGACCGAGGGGCAGAAAAACCTGCCCAGATATTTTGCCCAAGTCTTCAAAATGCTCGGCAAGATGGAGTCTGGGCGATTGGACATCACACTGCCTGATGGCCGTGTGTTTCGGACCGAAGGTGCAAAACCTGGCCCTATTGCCGCCGTAGAAATTCATGATCCCGATGTATTTGCACGCTTGATCCGCGAAGGCGAGCTTGGATTCTCGGACGCTTATTTAGAAGGGCATTGGAGCACGCCGGACCTACGTTCTTTCATGGATTTGGTGCATCTGGGCTCGGAAACGGTTTATGACGGGTTTACGGGCAAATTCCTTGTTCAGGCCTATGAACGTTTGCGGTTCTGGTTGCATCGGAACAACCGGGCTCAGGCCAAGAAAAACATCTCGTATCATTACGATCTGGGGAATGATTTCTACGGTCTTTGGCTTGATGATACGATGACCTATTCAAGCGCCTTGTTCGAGACCGGGCAGGAGAGTCTGGAAAAGGCGCAAACCGCCAAATATGCCAGCCTGATTGACGAAATGGGCGTGAAACCCGGTGATCATGTGCTTGAGATCGGATGCGGGTGGGGCGGTTTTGCCGAATATGCCGCGAAAGAGCGTGGCCTTCGGGTCACCGGCCTGACTATCAGTCAAGAACAGTTGAAGTTTGCGCAGCAACGCATGGAAAAGGCTGGGCTTTCCGATATGGTTGATCTGAAGCTGCAGGACTATCGGGATGAAACCGGGCAATATGACGGTATCGCCTCGATCGAGATGTTCGAGGCCGTTGGGCAGAAATACTGGCCTGTCTATTTCGATACGGTGCGCGAGCGGTTGAAACCCGGAGCGCAGGCGACGCTACAGATTATCACAGTTGGCGATCACCGCTGGGACTACTATAAGAATGGCGTTGATTTCATTCAGAAATATATCTTTCCCGGCGGTATGCTGCCATCGCCTACGGTTTTACGTGAGCAAATCGATCTGGCGGGACTAAACTTGGTGCGTTCGAAAGAGTTCGGCAAAAGCTATGACCTGACTTTGCGCCGCTGGTATGACACGTTCAACGCCAAATGGGATCAGATCTCGGACATGGGGTTTGATGAGCGTTTCCGCCGCATGTGGAATTATTATTTGACCGCATGTGGCGCTGCCTTTGACACAGGCAATTGCGATGTGACACAGATCACCATAGCAAAGCCCAGTTAAGGAACGGAATACGCAATGCCCACAGCCGCTCGTCTAGTTGCCGCCCTTTGCCTGGTGGTGGTGGCCTTTCTGGTGTCGACCATGATCATCGAGAATGGCGAAGAGGGCAAAGACTATGGCTATTTCACCCTTGTGAACATTGCGCTGGCCGTTGCCTGTGGGTGGAAGATCATGGGCAAGCGCGCCGGGCGCGGATGGACGGCGGGGATCAACAATGGTCTGACCGGAGTGGCCTCGCTGGTGTTCTGGGCGTTGTTTGTGCAGGGCTGTTACGAGATGTTCCGCCTGGCCATGCGCAACCGGTATGATGGCCCCTTCGAGGCTGTAAAGGCGATCTTCGTGATCGGAGTCGATTATGGAAAGCTTCTGCTGGTGCCTGAAATCCTGATCACCCTAGCCGTTGGGTCTGTTTTGTCTGGGCTTGCAACCGAAATCGCTAGCCGCCGCTGGCGCTGACCCGTCACTCCAAATAGAAAGCCTCTCCGTGTCAGATTTGTTCTTTTACGGCACCCTTCGCTATGTCCCGCTGCTGGAGTGTGTCCTGGGCCGTTCCGCGGAGGATTTGCGCATCACACCAGCAATCCTTGCGGATCACGCTGTTCACGCGGTACAGGGTCAGGATTTCCCGATGATCCAACGCGTATCGGGTGCACAAGCCGACGGCCTGCTGATACGTGGACTAAGCGAGGTCGATCTGGCGCGGTTGTCGTTCTACGAAGGCGGTTTCGACTATGATCTGCAAACGCTGAGCGTTGCTTTGCCAGATGGAACGCCGGCAGAGGCTCAGGTGTTCTTTCCAGCGCCCGGCGTCTGGGTTCCTTCGGGTTTGTGGTCGTTGGAAAGATGGGCCGAAAGACTGGGGCCCGTTACGGCCCTCGCCGCCGAAGAGGAGATGGCCTATTTCGGCAGAGTCGACCCAAAGCAGATGACCCGCAGCATGCCCGCCATCCAAACCCGTGCCTGGGCTAAGCTGTTCGCCCGACAGCGACGCACAGGTGATCCGCGTGACATCACACAGGACGTGATCGTCCACAGCCACCGCCGCGCCTATGTCGACTATTTCGGGATGGAGGAGATCCAGCTCCAATATCGCCAGCATGACGGATCAATGGGGCCGGTTCTGAACCGCAACAGCCTGTTGCAGGGCAGTGCGGTGGTCGTTTTGCCTTATGACCCTGTGCGCGATGCGGTCCTGCTGGTCGAACAGTTTCGGACACCGATTTTCCTGATCGAAGACCCAGAACCCTGGATGTGGGAGCCTGTCGCGGGCATGATCGATCCGGGTGAAACACCGGAACAGGCCGCATATCGCGAAGCGCTGGAGGAAGCCGGTGTCACCTTTGACACATTGGAGTTTGCAGGCGGGGCTTATTCGTCCAGCGGATCCTCGACCGAGTACCTGTATCTTTATGTCGGACTAGGGGAGTTGACCCAAACCACGGATACGGGCGGTTTGGCGAGCGAAGGCGAAGATATCCGCACCCGGATCGTGCCTTATTCCGAATTCATCGACCTTGTAGACAGCCATGCGTTCAAGGATTTGCCGCTTCTGTCCTTAGCCCATTGGTTGGCCCGCCACCGGGACCGGCTGCGAGGGTGACTATCGCGCTTGTGGTTGCGGCAGCGCGGCTGTAAATCTTGCCTGATACCAAATGACATGAGGGCGCCATGCGCATTGCACGAGACCTTGCCGACGCAGTCGGGAAAACACCGCTGATCCGGCTGAAACGCATCAGTGAAGAGACCGGATGCGAGATCCTCGGCAAGGCCGAGTTCATGAACCCTGGTCAGTCCGTCAAAGACCGCGCGGCGCTTTACATCATTCGCGATGCGGTTGCCCGAGGTGAACTAAAGCCCGGTGGCACGATTGTCGAAGGTACCGCGGGCAATACCGGGATAGGCCTTGCGCTAGTCGGTGCTTCGATGGGGTTCAAGACGGTGATCGTCATCCCCGAAACTCAATCGGAAGAAAAGAAGGACATGCTGCGCCTTGCGGGGGCGCAATTGGTGCAAGTTCCCGCCGCTCCGTATCGCAACCCCAACAACTTTGTGCATTACTCGCGTCGTTTGGCCGAGGAACTGGCCAAGACCGAACCCAATGGTGCGATCTGGGCCAATCAGTTCGACAACGTCGCCAACCGTCAGGCGCATGTGGAAACCACTGGGCCCGAGATTTGGGAACAGACCGATGGCAAGGTGGATGGTTTTATCTGCGCGGTGGGGTCGGGCGGTACATTGGCCGGTGTGGCCGAAGCGTTGCAGCCCAAAGGCGTGAAGATCGGTCTGGTCGATCCGATGGGCGCAGGGCTGTACTCCTACTACACCACTGGTGAGATCGCGATGGAGGGCGGTTCGATCGCCGAAGGCATCGGGCAGGTGCGCATCACCAAGAACCTCGAAGGGTTCAAACCCGATTTCGCGTATCAGATGACCGATAACGAAGCCTTGCCTTATATCTTCGATCTGCTGCGCGAAGAAGGTCTGGTCATGGGCGGATCAACCGCGATCAATATGGCGGGCGCCGTGCGTCTGGCTAAGGATCTGGGGCCGGGCCATACTATTGTGACCATTCTGTGCGACTACGGCACGCGCTATCAGTCTAAACTGTTCAACCCAGAATTCCTGCGGGAAAAAGAGCTGCCGGTGCCTGATTGGATGACCGAAGTTCCTCGCAAAATCCCCGGCGTTTTCGAGGATATCTGATGCTGCAACAGGTCCGCCTGTGTCTGACGCTGATGATCTTTTGCCTGTTCGGGCTCGTTGGCGCGGCGAGTGCGCAGCTGACCGACAGGCAGAGTGAGTATTATCAGGGCTGGATCAAGACGGCGGACCGGGCCGAGGCGGTGATCGATGCAAACCGAGCGTCGAATGCCGCAATGGAGAATCTGCGCTCGGAAATTAATGGATATCGCGAAGATTTTAACAGGGCGCGTGGCGCCAACACAGAGCGGATACAGACGCTTGAAAGCCAGTTAAAGGCCCTGGGCCCCAAGCCTGAAGGCGATGCCTCAGAACCTGAAGACATCGCTGCGTTGCGCGAGCATCTCGAAAACCAGCTCAACAAGCTGCGGGTCCCAAGGATCATATCTGAAGAAGCATTCAGTCGTGCAAACGGGCTGATCGGCGAAATTGATCAGATCCTTCGCGAGCGTCAGAAAAAACAACTGCTTGAAAAAGGGCCGTCTCCGATCAATCCGGTCTATTGGGGTCCGGCGTGGGTGGACGTCAAAGAGGCCTTCCGCAGCCTCATCAATGAAACGGTCGAGAACATGCGAACAGACGTTGTTCGCGAACAGGTCACCGATCGTGGTTTAGGCATCTTTATATTGCTGGTGCTCTCCGCTGTTTTGCTGATCTTTGGTAAGCATTGGTCCGAAAAAGGCGGGGACTATTTGCGCAGGCTCGGCGGCAGGGGTGCAGGCGCATGGACCTTTGTGATTTCTCTGCTTCGGATTGTTCTGCCCTGGATCGGGGTCGTCGCCATCGTGACAGCCATCGACATGACCGATGTTCTTGGTCTGAGGGGTACTTTGCTGCTGGATGAGATTCCCTATTGGGCTGCGATCATTCTGTTTTATGATTGGATTGGCCGTCAGATCTACGTGATGAGCGCAGCGAACGACTTTAAGCGTATTTCCCCTGCCAGAATCACAGAATTGCGCATCTACATTGATCTTCTAGCGATCATGTTGATCCTGCACGAGTTGGCATTGCTGTTCGAGCAGATCGAAAACATTTCTGATGCGACCCGCGCCGTTGTCAGTTTTCCGGTGATCGTGGTCACTGCGCTTTTGCTGCTACGTGTTCGGCAAATTCGAACCAATGACATACGGTCTGAAGGGTCCGATCAGGCGGGCACAGTGCGCAGCGCCGGTTTCACCCAAGTGCTCGAGTTCTTACGCCGCGCAGTTTTCTTGTTGGGTATCACAACGCCTTTTCTGGCGATTTTTGGCTATATCAACGCAGCCGAGGCCATTGTCTTCCCTGCTGTTAAGACACTCATTCTGATCGCTGCATTGGTCATCATCCAACGTTTTATCAGCCAGGTTTATGGCTGGATCACAGGGCAGGGCGATGCCGCGCGGGATTCATTGTTCGCAGTTTTGGTCGGGTTTGCCCTGTCGATATTGGCGTTGCCGATTTTGGCGATTTACTGGGGCGCGCGTGAAACGGACTTGCTGGAAGTCTGGTCGCGCCTCTTGCAAGGGTTCAACATCGGCGGGATTACAATTTCGCCCAGTAACTTCCTGACCTTTGTCGCCGTATTTGTGATCGGGTATGGGCTGACACGATTGTTGCAAAGCGGGTTGCGAAACTCGTTGCTGCCCAAAACCAGTATCGATCCGGGTGGGCAGAACGCGATTGTCGCAGGTTCAGGCTATGTTGGGATTTTCCTGGCGGCTTTGGTTGCAATCATGGTGGCAGGTTTTGATCTGTCATCGCTTGCTATTGTCGCGGGTGCCCTGTCTGTCGGTATTGGGTTTGGTCTGCAAACTATCGTGTCGAACTTCGTTTCGGGCATAATCCTGTTGGTTGAGCGGCCGATCTCCAAAGGCGACTGGATCGATGTAAACGGAATGATGGGCTATGTGCGCGACATCTCGGTCCGGTCAACGCGGATCGAAACATTTGACCGTACAGATGTGATCGTCCCCAACTCGGACCTGATTTCCGGCGTGGTTACCAACTATACAAGAGGCAATACAATTGGCCGCGTTATCGTGCCCGTGGGTGTCGCCTATGGCACCGATACACAGCAGGTTGAAACGATCCTGGGTGAGATTGCAAACGCACATCCCATGGTTCTGGCGAACCCAGCGCCCAGCGTCGTTTTCCAGGGGTTCGGTGCGGATTCGCTGGATTTTGAAATCCGTGCCATTCTGCGGGATGTGAACTGGGTGCTGTCGGTGAAATCCGACATGAACCACGAAATCAACCGACGCTTCACCGAAGCGGGCATCGAGATTCCGTTCGCTCAGCGTGACCTCTGGCTGCGGAACCCAGAGGTGCTGCAAGCGCAATCGCCTGTTGCCAAGCCTGAGGAGAAACTCAGACAGGCCTCTTCGAAACCCGCCGATCTGACCCAGGCGGACCTGTCTGACGGTGACGGAGATGAGCCTTAGCCCGATTTCAGAGCTGCCTGTGAAAGGTTGAGTTTTCGCGCTATTCGCCCCTTGCAAATCCTCTGACGATGGTTCAAGTATCCCGCTCACGGAGAGGTGGCCGAGTGGTCGAAGGCGCACGCCTGGAAAGTGTGTAGGCGGGAAACCGTCTCCAGGGTTCGAATCCCTGTCTCTCCGCCATCATCCCTTGCTGATAGGAACCTTCGATTGGCGTGTAGGCGGCTTTGGGTATGTGTTTCTTTCAGCAGCTTGATGCAGGCATGGTTGTCGATCAGAAACTAAGCTAACTAGTTACGGAACAATCGGTACTTGGTCCGGAGGTAGCCTATGAAATCTGACAATCCCAAACACGCAGCGCCTTTTGATGCGGCGGCGCGTCAGGCCATTCAGCCGGTCATTTGCTACCCGCCTGACAGCTTGGTGCAGCCCAATCTGAATGGGTTGAAGGCACTGCGCGAAACAGCCCGTAAATCGGCTGAGGTGACAGCTGCGCCGCGCGATGCTGCCTGTATCGACGTGCCTGCCGGTGCCTTTTTCCGGATTGTCTCGGTCGAAGGCCCGCAGGTTGGGGATTTGAACCTGTGGAATACCCATAACCTGTCAGAGCGGTTCTATTCCGGCAAAACCCGCGCGTTGCATGGCACGCATTTGTCGACGGGTGACCGGATGTGGTCCAGCTTTCCTTTCCTGCGCCCGATGGCCACTATCGTTGACGATACGCTGGATTGGTACGGGTTCGACGCTTTTGGTGGCTCTCTCCATGATGTGATTGGCACGCGGTGCGATCCGTACACAGGGCGTTTGCTGTCGGGCCATGACTACCACTATTGCTGCCATTCGAACCTGACACGCACGCTGGCCCAGCATCGTGAACTGCCCTTGCACGAAGCCGAGATGCTTGTACACGATGTACTGAACGTTTTCATGTGCACCGGATTCACACAGGAAACCGGGCAGTATTTCATGAAGGCCAGCCCGGTGCGCCCGGGCGATTATCTTGAATTTTATGCCGAAATCGACGTGACCGTTGGCCTGTCAGCCTGTCCAGGCGGGGATTGTTCGTCAGAGCATTCGTCGGACACCGCCGCGTGCTATCCCTTGCTGATCGAGATCTACGATCCGGGCGATGAAGCGCGATCAGCACATGTGCAACCTGCTGTGTCCGCATATGATCAAACACACGGAACCAGATAGGCGCTGACTCACAATTCGATGTCACGTTTTTCAGCAGATACACAGGTTGCAGGTGCATTGACCCGTTAAACGTTAACAATACCATTAATTTGATGTAGTCTCATGGTGTTATTCAAAGGTAGCACCCGGGTATTCGTGTGGCACAGACGCTTTATGAGAAATACGGTGGTTTCAAAACGATCAGCCGGGTGGTGATGTCATTTTATGAAATGGCGTTAGAGTCCGACCAGATCGGGGACTATTTCGAAGATATCGATATGCCTCGATTGATTGATCATCAGACCAAGTTTGTATCCTCACTAATCGGCGGCCCGGCTTCATTCAGCGATGACAGGATCAAGGCTGTTCACAGCCATCTCAATATTACGCATGCGGATTTTGACGAGATGGCTGCGCTGTTTGGTGAAGCTTTGGAGATGCACGGTGTATCCGCTCAGGATATCCAAACGGCCCTTGGCGCGATTGAAAACAAACGTTCAATCATAGTGGTACGGCACGCTGCATGAGCATTCATGCCATCAATGAACAACTTTTACGCGCGATCGGGGTCGGCGTAGCGATCGTGCGGGCGTCGGACCTGAAGTTTGTCTTTCATAACGGTCCTTTCTCGGAATGGTTCGGCACGCCCGAAAAGAAACAGACGCTTTTGGACCTTATCCCTGACCTTGATCTGCGTGAACTGGATGATGTGAAACAGTCCGGACTACGCTACTCTGTTGAGTTAAAGATCAAACCAAAGCGCCGGACACTGGTCTTTGCGGTCACCGTTTCGCTGACCAATGAACTGTCAGACCAACTGCTGATTGTTGAATGCCAGAACATCACTCGCATTCGTGAGCTTGAAAGCATGATCGACAGCTACTCGACCATGGTAGAGCGCAACACCCGTGAGTTGGAGCGTGAAAAAGAGAGGGTCGAGCGTCTGCTGCTGAACGTCATGCCGCGCGCGGTCTACGAAGAGTTCAAAACCTTTGGCGTTGTGACGCCTCAGTTGTACAAAGAAGTCTCGGTGGTAATGCTGGATTTTGTCGGCTTCACCGATTTCGCCGCCAAAACCGATCCAACTGTCACACTCAGCGAATTAAACGATATCTTCACGGCCTTTGATCGGATCGTCGAACAGTTCGGTTGCGAGCGGATCAAGACGATTGGCGATGCTTATCTGGCTGTTTCCGGGATGCCGGACGCTACGCCCGATCACGCAACCTCTGTGGCCCATTGCGCCGTACGCTTTCTGCGATATCTCGAGCGGCGAAATGAAAGCCATCCGCATAAATGGCAGGCCCGGATTGGTCTGGGCATGGGCGCCGCTGTCGGGTCGGTCGTGGGTATTCAGAAATATGTTTACGACGTGTTCGGGCCTGCGGTGAACACAGCTGCGCGTCTTCAGGTCTTTGCAAACCCGATGCATATTGTTGCTCCGGAAGAGATGAAATACGCGTTGATTGACGAGTTCCAGGTGTCAGATATCGGGCGTGTCGCTATCAAGGGAATGGGTGACATGGACCTGATCAATGTCACGTCTGGGCTAAGTGTTCCTCAGAACAGCGGGCGCATCTGAACCAATCAATCGTCCTGTGGGACCAGACCCAACCCTCGCAGATAGATGCCGATGCCGCTTTCCAGCAAATCCTCGGGCGGGAAGGGTGATGTCGCACCCGTGTTCCGGGCATACAGCTCGACAACGCCGTGGCTCATCGCCCAGATATGTGCGCTGAACATCGAGGCAGGTGGGCGCTTTTCGGGCGGAATATGCTGCGACAGATCTGCGGCTGCCTTTTCCAGCACGGATTTGGCACGGTTCGCTGCCAGCGACAGCTCGGGCGTGCGGTTCAATGAAACACCGCTTTCGAACATCGCAATATAGTGGCCCGGGTGTTTTCGGGCAAAAGCCAGATACGCGCGCCCTGTGGCCTCGAACGCAGCTAAGGCCGAAGGCTGACCCTGGTCATAGGCGTATTGCATCAGGTCCGCGAACATCTCGAAACCCTGTTTTGCCGCCTCGGCTATCAGGTCTTCGCGCCCGTGATAGTGGCGATAGACGGCAGCAGGGGTGACACCGGCGGTTTTGGCGGCCTCGGACAGGGTAAAGCCCGTTGGCCCCTTCTCCTCGATCAGGGACAACGCGGCCTCGATCAAGGCTTGTTTCAGGTTTCCGTGGTGGTACCCGCGTTTCGTCATCCCGGCCTCAGGGTTGTTTTCAGTATTCCAGAACCATTGACATAGTCGACTGGCGGCTTGCCGTCCAACTACTTGGTGTGGTGTCGAATATCGATGATTTGTGCTTTTTTGTTTAAGCGTCCCATATCTCTGCCCCGCCGCAGATCTTTGGGTCAACCTTACCCAAAGCCTTGCGATCTTTTTGATCATAATCCAATGCATGCAGAACCGTCTGGATGGCCGCAATACGAGCGCGTTTTTTGTCGTCTGATCGGACGATGGTCCAGGGGCTTTTCTCGGTATGTGAACGGGTTAAGGTTTCGGAGATCGATTCCGAATATGCATCCCACTTGTCCAGACCGGCCACGTCAATCGGGCTGAGTTTCCATTGCTTTAGCGGATCGGTTTCTCTTGCCAAAAACCGGTTGAGCTGCTCGGCCCGGCCGACATTTAGCCAGAATTTGAACAGTCGAATGCCGTCATTGACCAAACCGGTTTCTAGCGGAATGACCTGACGAAAAAAGCGTTCCCGTTCTTCGTGCGTGCAGAAGCCAAAGACATTCTCAACCACCCCGCGATTGTACCAGCTGCGATCAAAAAACACGATTTCGCCTGCGGCAGGCAGATGAGGGATGTAGCGCTGAAAATACCATTGGCTGTGCTCGGCGTCCGAGGGTTTGGACAGCGCAACGTTGCGTGCACCCCGAGGGTTTAGATTTTCGCGGAACCGTTTGATTGTGCCGCCTTTGCCCGCAGCATCACGGCCTTCGAAGATAATCGCTACCCGCTCGCCGGTTTCTTTGACCCAAGACTGCATCTTGACCAGTTCGATCTGTAGCGCATCGATCTGAGCGTCATAGTCTTTCGACTTCATCTTTTGCGCATAGGGGTAGGTCGGGTTCAGGATATCGCCTTTTTCGGCTGCCTTGATCAGCGTACGTACGTCCTTGGGGGCTTTCTTGTTGAAATAGGCCGTGATCGCGTCTTTTTCGGTCCGGGCCATGCCTCACCTCATGATAAATCCATAAGTTACTATGGATTAGCTGACCGCTTAACGCAAACCCGCGCGTTTTGCAGCGCGATCAATTGCTGCTGCGACCGCATCAGCGGCAACAACCTGAGGCATGTGGCCAATCCCCGGCAGTTCGATGAGTTCAGCCCCCGGTATCTGGTCAATCAGACGGTGGGAATGCCACTCCAGCCCAACGGTGTCATCCGCCGTTCCGTGCACGATCTCGGTCGGAACCGAAATTTCTGAATAGCGCGGCTGTAGCGCGGCGACTTCGTCCAGAAGATTTGCTCGCTGTTTGGCATTGGCATGCATAGATGCGCGGCGCATCGTCAGTTCGGGTCCGAAATGCGCAGCATAGCCTTCTGGCGTGGATTGCGGGGCAAAGACTTGATCCATCGCCTGGTCCACATACCAGTTTGGAACAAAGGATGTGATCAACGGCAAGGCCAGAGCATTGCCAGTTGGGGTTGAGGCTAGGCGGTTAAAGCCATCCAAAGGCGTTTCCCAGGGCATTGCGGCAGGTGCAATCAGAACAAGGGCTGAAATGTTGTCGGGCTGTGTTACAGCCCAGGCCAGGGAAACCGATCCACCATAGCTTTGCCCCGCGACAATGGGTTTCTCTGCCCCAAGCTGCGCCGCGGCCTTTTGCAGGATTTCGGCCTGTTCGATGATAGTTTCGCCATCCGGGTTGAAGCTGGCCGAATAGCCCAGGCCGGGGCGGTCGAACACGATCACGCGATACTGTTGCGCAAGGATCGGAGCCAGCGCAAAGGTCATATCACGAGTGTTCCCGCTGGAGCCATGAATCAACACCACGTCCGGCCCTGTGCCCATCACAACGGCATGCACCGCTATCCCATCAACATCCAGTATCTGACCTTCGGGGGGGAAGGCAGCCTCGGCCCGAGCTTCGATCTGGGTGCTGCGCCAAGTTGTAAAAATGGCGAAGCCCAGCAGGAGTACGGCAAATGATATCAGTATTTTAGCGGCCAATTTGATCCATATCGAACGGTGTTGTCTGGTAGATTTCGTTGATCCAGTTGCCATAAAGAAGATGCGCATGGCTACGCCACCTGTTCTGTGGCGTTTGTGCAGGATCGTCATCCGGGTAGTAGTTGATCGGCACATTGATTGGCGTGTCATTGGCCACGTCTCGATCATATTCCTGCTTTAGCGTATCGCTGTCATATTCGAAATGGTTGAAGATATAGAGCGCACGGTGCTTTTGATCTTCAACCAGGCAGGGGCCGACATCATCGCTGCCCAACAGGATGTTCAGACCCGGTGCGGCATTTATCTCAGCCTGCTTCATCTCGGTCCAGCGACTGACGGGGATGACGCAATCGTCTGAAAACCCGCGCAGAAATGGCGAGGCCGGGTTCAAATTCTGGTGCCGAAAGCAGCCAAAGGCCTTTGCATCCAGCATGTGTTTCTTCACGCCGTGGAAATGGTTGATCATCGCCATTCCACCCCAGCAAACGCCGAAGGTGGAATGCACATTGGTTTGCGTCCATTCGAACACTTCGCTGATTTCGTCCCAATAGGTGACATCGTTGAATTCCAGATGCTCAATCGGGGCACCGGTAATGATCAGGCCGTCGAACTTTTGATCCTTCACCTCCTGAAACGGGCGGTAAAACTCCGCCATATGCGCGGCAGCCGTGTTCTTGGTCCGGTGTTCCGTCATGCGGATCAGCGACAGGTCGATCTGCAGCGGTGTCGCCCCGATCAATCGTGCAAATTGGTTTTCAGTCTGAATTTTCTTGGGCATCAAGTTCAACAACCCGATGCGTAAGGGCCGGATGTCCTGCCGCATCGCCTGATCCTCGGCCATGACCATGACGCCTTCCTCAGTCAGGACATCATAGGCGGGCAGGTCAGATGGGATTTTGATCGGCATCGGTTCAGGCTTCAATAAGTGTAACGGAAACTGCTAACTAGGCTTTCCTGGGCTGAGCCTCAAGGGTGCCTTCGATCAACTCATCGAAATCAGATGCGTCACGCACGCCACCGATCTCGGCTGCAGTGAGGGCGATGCCCCAGTTTTTGGCCATCGCGGCATATCTTGGCTGGCGGTGGGCCAGCGCCTGGGCATAGGTCCAGCGGATGAAGGCGTCGGGATCGACCTCAGCCTCGGAACAGCCTTGCTGATCCAGGTATTCAGTCCAACTGCGGGTCAGGAACTCGGACTGATAGGACATCGGCTTGGGGGCTTTGTCGAAGCGGCGTATTAGCTCGGCCGTGTGCTCTTCATCACCTTTGAGCCAAATCATCAACGTGTGCTTTGACAACTCAGTCATCACCTGATCCGAAGGGTCGTCCGGGTCGACCCACTCGCAGATCGAGCCACCGGTGTCGCAGATGAAGTGAGGATAGTTATACAGGCGCTGAGCGCGATCGATAAAATATTCGGTATCCAGCAAGGCGTGAATTTCGGCCAATCTAAACTGTTCCTGGCGGCGCCGGTATTCGGGCATTTCGAGCCCACCCTTGGCCGGATCGCCCGGTTTTCCCAAATAGGCGGCCACGGGGGTTAAATTCTCGAACGAAATATTCGAGCCAATATAAATGGAATCCGACAGAAGCAGGTCCCGCAGAAAGGGCACTTTCATCGCCTCGGCCTTGGCGTTGTCGGTGATGTATTCGCCCATATATCGTGTGCCGATCCGATAATCGATCGAGTAGTGGAACCAATCGCCTGAATCGCGCAGGATGTTGGACACGTAGGTTTTGCCCAAGCCCGACATGCCGAAAAACAGCACTTTCTTGCGCGCAGCTGTGCGCCAGTCTTTTGCCGAGCCGTAGATCATGATCCGCTGTCCCTTTGTTTCGCCTTTGCTAGAACGGGCGAGGGGGCGCGTCAATCATGCTTGCCGTGGCGGTTCAAGATCAGCAGACCCAGTGCAAGGATCGCAAAGCCGATATAGGCGTTTGCGCCAAGCGCTTCGTCCCGCAAAAGCGAGCCAAGAACGATGGCAACCGGCGGGATCACAAGGGTTACCAGCATCAGATTTCCACTGCCTGCCATGGCAAGTACGCGGTAGTAGAGCAGATAGGCCGCCGCCGTTGCGATGATCGCATAGTATCCGATGGCAGCCCATGTCACTGCCGGGAGGGCAAGTGTGGGCAGCCCGTCATGTATTATACTGATTGGCAGGATCAGTAAGGTTGCCCCCGTCAGCATTCCAGCAGCCGCGAGGATAGGAGACAGACCTGACAAGTGTTTGCGGCCCCACGCGCTGGCAAATGCGTAAGAGACTGTGCCCGCCAGCACGGCCAGTTGGGCAAGGCTTTGCAGATTGAAACCGGTGAAACTGCTTAATCCGATGGCAATTGAGACGCCGAGAAACCCCAGGACCACACCGATCAACCGGTTTGGTGTCAGCCGTTCGTCTTTAAAGAACAGCGCGGCGACCAATACGCCGAAGACTGCGGTTGCGGCGTTCAATATCGCAGTCAGGCCGGTGTCGATGTAAAGCTGCCCCCAGGCCATCAGTGAAAACGGGATGACGTTGTTCAAAAGGCCCATGATCAGGAACGCGAGCCAAACCTTTGGATTTCTCGGAATCTCAATGCCTTTGATCCAGACAATCAACCATAGCACGGCCATGGCCCAGAAGGTCCGGTGCAGCACCGAAGTCATAACCGGGATAGTGTCCAGAGCGATGCGGATCGCAACAAAGGACGCGCCCCAGATCAGACCGAGCAACAGCAGTTCGGCCCAAGCTCGGGGTGAGAGATGTTTTTGCGGTTCCATTGCCTTTACTTGTCATTTGATGACAGGCGTCGCGACCCGGTTCTTGCGAAAAAGAAAGACCCCGCCGGGTGGGCAGGGCCTTAGACTTGCGATTTGGACTGATCAATTCAGCTGATAGGTAACCTGGAATCCAACGCTCCAAGCGCTGTTGCCGGTGAAGTTGGCCCGAGCGCCGGGACCAGCACCGTCAACGATTGCATCTCCGATATCTGTGTATCGCACACCGCCCGAAATCTTGGCCTTTTCAAGCGAATACGTACCACCCAGTCCGATGCTCCAGAAGCCGTTGGTCGGTCCAAGGTTGGAAACTGGCTCAGAGCCTTTAGATTCGTATCCTAGCGTTACCGCACCCGAGAATTCGTCGTTGAATTGGTAACCCAAGCCAAGCGTGTAGGTAAATGTATCATCTTCATAGTCTACAAGGCTGTTTCCAGTAAGGCCTACATAGGTTGGCGGCGCAAAATCCAGCTGAGGCCAGTCAACCCAGCGCACAGATCCGAACAAAAGTGTTTTTGGTGCTACCCCGGTTTGGAAATCGAGATTGACCGACTGCGGTGTTTCGATCTCTGTGGTCGTTGCGGCGGAGCCGGTCAAAAGACTGGTCTCGGTCTGAGACAAATCATGTGAGATTTTTGAGTTGTAGGTCAGTGCGACACGGGCTGCGATTTCAGGCTTCTCCCAAGCGACGCCAACCACATAACCAAATGCAGTATCTGCATCGGTCTGAACGTTGTAGCCAGCGACCACCGGAACGTTCACATTGGCTTCGACACGCTGAATGCGAAGCCCGGCCAGCGCACTGAACCCATTATCGAACTTGTAACGGAACAAGCCGGTGATCGCATCGGTATCCGCGCTGGCGTTCAGTGTGTCACCGGGTGCCGCTGGATTGATCGACAGAGGGTATGTAGAAGCATATTCGATATCAGCGCCAAATGGCTGATCATACATGATTGCAAAGTCGAGCTTTTCACTTAGCGAGGTCTTGTAGCCAAAATGCGGCGTAAAGAAGCTGTTACTTACATTTCCAGAATCTACGCCACCGAGCGTGCCGCTGACGCTTGGGTCAGTGTACCCCAACCGGAACTGAACCACGGAACCTTCTTCAAAGATCAGATTGATGCCTTGACCGCTGCGGTCCAGACCACCTGCATAGCCTGCCGTTGCCCCCACGCACAGCGCACATGTGGCGAGTAGTGCCTTTTTCATTGCTGTCCTCCCTTGCTTTCGATGCGGGCTTTCGTGATTAAAAACTGAGTGTGTTTGACACTGACCCGCTGATTGGTGCCCGATACTTTCTTTTCGATTAGTTTAAGGTCAACGGGTGACGGAGCGTTACTTATTGCAACTAGACTTATGGACTGTTGCTAAACTGTTACGATTTTCGGACCAGACATTCAGAAATATACCGGAAAAAATTACTGCGGCGCCCAGCATGGTCCAATGATCAATTGGCTCATGGTACAAAAGCATGCCAACCACCGCAATTGTGGGCAGGCGGGCAAAGTCGAACGGTACGACCACCGTTGCAGGCGCGATGGCTAAGGCATTGGTAATGCAGAAATGTGCCAGCAACCCGGCCAATCCAACCAGAACCAGAAACGGTGCGGTCTGGGCGTTTGGCAGTGCGATCTGACCATCCAAACCGGCCGCTGCTGCGCCGAGTGCGGCCTGCATTACCGCCAGCCAGAACATGATGCAGCCGATACTAGCAAAGCGCGTTAGCTTTTTCGTGGTAATCGTTGTAAACGCGAAGAAAATTGCAGACGCTGCAGCAGTTATCAGCCCTGGGCTTATTGGTGCGGTGCCGGGACGCGCGACAATCAAGATACCGGCAAAGCCTATAAGCGCGGCCAGCATCTTCAGCGGCGTCAGACGCTCCTTCAACAGCAGAGGCGACAGAAGGATCACCCAGATCGGTTGCGTGAATTCCAGGGCAAAGACCTGCGCCAAGGGAATCACTCCGACTGCATAGAACCACAGGTTTTGCCCGGTGAAATGCAGCACATTGCGCACCGCATGCAGGCCCAGTCGCTGGGTTGTAACCTGATGCCATTTGCCGGATACGCTCAGCACCAGAGCGACCACTACGATGCCCACAAAGCTGCGATACATCATTATTTCGAACGTGTCGTGATGCAGGCTTAACTCTCGCCCGGCCACTGCCATTGAGGAAAATGACAGAATGGCCCCTGTCATCCAAAGGGCCGCCTTGCCGATTTGAATTGAGCCCTTATCCACCCGGTGTCCTTCGCAATTTCTCGACGCTGCAACTGGAACTAACCGGATTTTTTCCGCTCTGGCACTCTGAATCTTTCCGTGTAGGAAGAAATGCCTGGATTAGTTGAGGTCCTGCGCAAAACGCCGGGCGATTTCCAGGTTTCCCTGTGCGTTTACGTGGCAACAATGATCGATATAGAAATCCTGCTGCAGGATGCCTGAATAGTCCTGAAAACAGTCGAGTTTTTGCGCCTTTTCACGGATCAGCGGATAAACCTGTTGAATCTGCGCGGCATATGTTTCGTTGTGGCTGAACGGACGGTCGGGCAGGGTATACGGGTTTGGTTGCAAGACGCAGGAGAAACGTGCCCCCCGTGAATTTACAATGGCTTCGGTTGCAGCCCAGCTGCTGACGAGGAAATCGGCGACACGCTCGGCATAGGCCGGATCACCACATTGGTTCAGATCTGCAAAGCGCTTGCTATTGTCTCCCGAGCCCAGCTTCTCACTGATCCGGCGGGCCAGCCGGTAGGTTGAGGTCGATGATACAAGCCCCGAGATGCCGCCGAACTTCCCACGCAGCTTCTCCTTAATAAACCCTTCGCGCGGATGCCCGTCGGGCGAGTTCAGGCTGAGACAGTTGTGATAGACGTCATTCACACCATCAAAAAATACGACGTTGTCGCCGGGTTGGATACTGTCCAGAGTGTTGAGAAGCCTGTTGAGGCTCTGGCGCGAGTTATAGGCTTGTTCCCCGTAGTTGATCGCCGTCTTTCCCGTTAAATTGCTGAAATGGGATGGGATTGTGTTCTTGTCGGAAACACTGTGCCCCCACATGGTGGAGCCGCCAAAGAAATGCACCTTGTGATCCGTCGGCGGGTTCGAATTGACTGTGATCCGACGCAGATTGTCGTCGATATTCAGCGTCTCGCTTGAGATTTGAGGCGATTGCCACCCCACAAAAGCCTTATAGGGATAGCCCTGAAAGCTTTGCGCGTCCTTTTGGAACTGCCGGGTCTCTTCATCTTGATTGGGATTATCGGAGGTTTTGGGGGCTTCATTTCCACTGAATATGTCCCGTATCGAAAACGCGGCAAACAGGACCGCTTCAAGCGCGATCAGTGTGAAGATGGTCATGAAAAGAATATGAAAAGCGTTTCGGATCAGTGCCATAAACGAAGCCTTGGGCGGAACCTAGTAACAAAAAATCAATTGGCCGGGTCATACATACCAGATGAGCCGCTCATAAGGTGAGTGATCAGAGATTGGATTGCAAGCCAATCCTGAGCGCAAGAAATCGCGCTCAGGAGGGTGGATTGCTCGAACTGGCGAAAGGGTTTTCAGCGCGATTTCCCGTTCGTTTAATCTGGGACTACTCCCACTCGATCGTTCCGGGCGGCTTCGAAGTGATATCGTAGGTGCAGCGATTGATGCCCTTCACCTCGTTGATGATCCGTGTGGCGGTTTCGCCCAGAAACTCATGGCTGAACGGATAATAATCCGCCGTCATGCCGTCGACTGAAGTGACCGCGCGCAGCGCGCAGGCGTAGTCATAGGTGCGGCCATCGCCCATCACGCCCACGGTGCGCACGGGCAGAATGGCGACAAAGGCCTGCCAGATATCATCATAGAGCCCGTGTTTGCGGATCTGGTCGATATAGATGGCGTCTGCTTCGCGCAGAATCTCCAGCTTTTCTCGGGTGATCTCGCCGGGGCAACGGATTGCCAGACCGGGGCCGGGAAAGGGGTGTCGGCCAATGAAGCTGGCGGGCAGACCCAGTTCGCGACCCAAGGCGCGGACCTCATCCTTGAATAGCTCCCGCAGGGGTTCAACCAGTTTCAGGCCCATCTTTTCAGGAAGACCGCCCACATTGTGGTGCGATTTGATCGTCACCGAGGGGCCGCCCGAGAAAGAAACAGATTCAATCACATCCGGATACAGCGTGCCCTGCGCCAGGAACTCGGCCCCGTCGATGGTATCGGCATGTTTCTGGAACACGTCGATGAACAGCTTACCGATGATCTTGCGCTTGGTTTCTGGATCGGACTGACCGTCCAACTCGCCCAGAAACAGGTCGGAATCGTCGGCGTGGATCAACTGAATATTGTAATTGTCGCGGAACATGCCGACGACTTCTTCGGCCTCGTTCTTCCGCAGCAACCCGTGGTCGACAAAAACGCAGGTCAGCTGATCGCCGATGGCTTCGTGAATCAGGATCGCCGCGACCGAACTGTCGACGCCGCCGGACAAGCCGCAGATGACCTTTTTGTCGCCGACCTGTTCACGGATTTTGCGGATCATTTCCTCGCGATAGGCACCCATGGTCCAATCGCCCTTGAAGCCCGCAAGCTTTACGAAGTTCTCATACAGCTTGGCGCCCTTTGGGGTGTGGTGCACTTCTGGGTGGAACTGGACCGCATAGAAATGGCGTGTGGTGTCGGCGGTGATCGCATAAGGAGCATTGGGTGAAGTGCCATAAACCTCGAACCCTGGGGCCAACTGGCTGACATGGTCACCGTGGCTCATCCAGACCTGTTCGTCACCCTCGGCAAACCAATCGTCCAGTAGGGACAAGGCACCCTTCGGGCTGACAAAAGCTCGGCCGAATTCCGCTGTGCCGCCACCGCCCGAAATTTTACCACCTTCAACCTTCCCACCCAGTTGCTGCATCATCACCTGCTGGCCATAGCAGATGCCCAGAATTGGAGCGCCGTAGTCGAAAATCTCTTGCGGGGCGCGGGGTGATCCATCGCGCGTCACACTGTCGGGCCCGCCCGAGAAGATCACGGCGCGCGGGGCCATTTCGCGCACAAGGTCCATCGTGACATTCTGATAGGGGTGGATTTCGCAATAGACATTCAACTCGCGCAGGCGGCGTGCAATCAGCTGCGTCACCTGGCTGCCGAAGTCGATGATCAGAAGGCGGTCATGGGTGTCTTGGGTCATATCCGCGCCTTAGGCCAAGCGCATCAGTTTCGCAAGAGCAACCTCTGATCCTCGGGTAAGTTCTGTGAACCAAAAAAAGGAATTGTAAAAGTTTTGTAACGAAAATATGACAGCTCGGCTGGGTCAAGGAATGCCCCGATAAGACAAGGGACAGAAATTGCCGATTTCCATCGAGATAGCCGCATTGAACCTGGGATTGGCGCTGTTTTGTGGCGCTTTGATCGGATCAGAGCGTCAGGTGCGCCAAAGAATGGCCGGGCTGCGCACCAATGCCCTGGTTGCACTAAGTGCCGCCGCCTTTGTTGTATTCTCAGCGCTCTTTCCCGATGAGGTCAGCCCAACGCGTGTTGCGGCTCAGGTTGTTTCGGGCATCGGCTTTTTGGGGGCCGGGATAATCTTCCGGCACGGGTTCACGATTCATGGCCTCAATACCGCGGCGACGCTGTGGTGCTCGGCAGCGGTTGGAATGATGGCAGGGGCGGGTGCCTGGGTGTTTGCCGTCATGATGACGGGCTTCGTCATCTTCGTGAACCTTGGCCTCAGGCCCTTGGTGAAGTGGCTTAAACGCACGACGCGAGCCGGGGTGCCTCTGACTCAGGAGTTCAAGGTTGTTCTTCAATGCTTGGAAGAGGCGCAGGCAGATGCGCGTGTCGCTGTTCTCAAGGCATTGGCGCAGAACAATGTTCGGATCGTGGGCTTTGAAAAAGGCGACGCAATTGAAGGCAAGCGTACAATTGCTGTTCTTGTTTCGATGGAGGATCATCCCGAAGAACTGCAGCATAAGGTTGTGGCCCCACTGATGTTAGAGCCAAGTATCGACAGTATCGAGTGGGATACGATCTCGGAAGCGTAGCGCCATCGCCGCGACGGCACAGATGGTTGCGAACGCTGCGCCCAATGTCGCTTTTCCCCCCAGAGCGCCGTAAACCATATGCCTGTGGGTGCTCAATCCTGTAACTAAGCTGTCAATCTAAACACATCAGACGGGATTTCTCATGGCAGAGGCAAGCACCCGACGCAGGGCGAGAGGTGGCGGTGGTGCCGCCCGCCGTGCCGAGCGCACCGCAGTTCGAATCGAAACGGCGAAGTATATCGAACGCAACATTCCGAATTTCGAGATCCTCAACGAAGAAGCGTTGGAGATCATCGAACACAACGCGGAAACAGTGCTGGAAGAGATCGGCGTCAACTTCGTGGACAATCCGGCTGCATTGGAACGCTGGCGCGATGCCGGCGCCGATATTGATGGTGAACGTGTGCGCATCCCCCGTGGATTAGCACGTGAGCTGATCAAGACCGCCCCCAGCGAGTTCACACAACATGCCCGCAACCCCGAGAAATCGGTGGTGATTGGCGGCCGCAATCTGGTGCTGGCTCCGGTCTATGGCCCGCCGTTTGTGCGGGATGTCCAAGGTGGCCGCCGCTATGCGACCATGGATGACTTCAACAAGTTCGTGAAACTGGCCTATATGTCCAAGTGGCTGCACCATTCGGGCGGTACCGTATGCGAGCCGACTGATATTCCGGTGAACAAGCGGCATTTGGATATGCTCAAGGCGCATATGACTCTGTCTGATAAGCCGTTCATGGGATCAGTCACCGATCCCAGCCGTGCGCAGGATTCGGTTGAGATGTGCGAGATTTTGTTCGGCAAAGAGTTCGTTCAGAACAACACAGTCATGACCTCGCTGACCAACATCAACTCACCCATGACATTCGATGACGTGATGATGGGCGCGCTGGAGGTGTATGCCAAGAACAACCAGGCCTGCATCATTTCGCCCTTTATCGTGGGTGGTGCAATGGCGCCTGTTTCGGTTGCGGGCACGCTGACGCAGGTTCTGGCAGAAGTGCTGGCGGGTATTTCTTACAGCCAGATCATTCGACCCGGCGCACCAGCAATTTTTGGGGCCTTTGTGACCTCGATCGACATGAACTCGGGCGCGCCGACATTCGGCACACCAGAGGCGGCGCATATCACCTATGGCGCAGGTCAATTGGCCCGCCGCCTGAACCTGCCGTACCGCTCTGCCGGGTCGTTCTGCGGCTCGAAACTGCCGGATGCGCAGGCGGCCTATGAAACGGCGAACTCGCTGAACATGGGTCTGATGGCTGGTGTGAACTTCATGCTGCATGCCTGTGGCTGGCTTGAAGGCGGTCTGGTGGCCGACTTTGAGAAGTTTGTCATGGATGCCGACCAGTTGGGCGTTTTGCATGGGCTGGCCAAAGGCGTGGCTTATGATGAAAACGCTCAGGCCATGGATGCGATCCGCGAGGTTGGTCCGGGCGGGCACTATCTGGGTTGCGCGCATACGCAGGCCAACTTCAAGGAAGCCTTCTGGAAAACCGACGTGCTGGATTACAAGCCGTTCGAGACCTGGCAGGACGAAGGGTCGCGCGATACCCGGCAGCTGGCGTCGAGCCGGGTGGAGCATCTGCTGGCCAACTATCAGCAGCCACAGATGGACCCGGACACAGCCGCAGCGCTTGAGGCTTACATCGCTGAGAAGAAAGCCTCGATGCCGGATGCGTTCACCTGATCAGTTCAGGGCCGAGGCGCGGTTGGCCTGATACAACTGCGCCTCGCCCAACAGCGCGATCAGAAGATCCAGATGCCGCACCAATGAGTAAGCGGCATCTTCTTCTTTTCGTTGCGCGTTTACCTCTCGCTCAAGATCCATCAGCCGCATAAGCGCCGCGCCTGTACCGGGTAGCGATCCATAGCCCAGAATGCGCTGCAGATGTCGGTCCCGATTGTAATCCTGCACCCCGAGTTTTGCCGCCCGTGTCAGCAGCCGTGGGCGGCGAAGTGTCGTGATCATGGTCATCAGGTCCTGCATCTTCCGTGTTCCTTTACGCGGTTTTGATTTGGCCTGTTTGTCACACAACCTAAGCGGGTGTTGCTTGGTGCGGGTTCCCTCCGAACTATGGTTTCACGACTGTTTATCTTTTTGAATCAAATCTGGTTGGCAACCGTTGGGGTTAACGAACGAGTAACGAAAGCACCTCTAGTTAGATTTGGTTAACTCAAATTCCGCGGGCGAAAAGTGGCAGTCAATTTTGTCGACGAGGGCAAATGAATATGGAAAACTACATGGCTTTCACCATACCGGCTTGGGTGCCCGAAGGGGCGCAGCGATACCTTGCGCATACCGAGACCGGTCGATCGATACGAGATATCGCACGATCCGAGGGGTGCCATGCATCAACTATTCTGCGACAAATCAGACGTATCGAAATGCGTCGGGATGATCCACTTGTGGATGCCGCGTTGCAATCGCTGGCCGAAACGCATTTCTCGATCTCGGAAGATCACCGGGTTGGGCAAGAGTCAGAAGACGCAGAGAAGTTTGATCAGGAAGCGCTGCGCATCCTGCGTCGTCTGTGCGAAACCGGATCGGTTCTTGCCGTTGCGGAAGATATGGATAAGGCGGTTGTTGTTCGGGATACCGGCGATGCTGCGGCAACCCGAACGGCTGTTGTTGATTGCAAGATTGCGCAGGCGCTTGCGCTGCAGGATTGGATCAGCTGCGACAATCCTGGTCGCATCTCGCGATACCGGATTTCGGCATCGGGGCGCGCGGCGCTGAACCGTCTGGTGGCAGAAGCAGAGAACGAGGCCCGCACCAAGAATGAATTTGGAATGGCTGAGGCTCAGATGCCGTTTCAGGCCAAAGCTTCAACGACACAGACGGATCGGGCGCGGCGGATTCGCTATTGTGCAGCGGAAAGCCCCTTGGTCGCACTGGCGCGTCGCCGGGATCGCGATGGCAAACCCTTTCTGGACGAAACCCTTGTCAGCGCCGGAGAGCGCCTGCGCGAGGATTTCGAACTGGCTCAGATCGGGCCGCAGGTCGCGCAAAACTGGGATCGATTTCTGACAGGGGGTGGCCGAGGCAGCTTTGACAGTGAATCGCATAGTGGGCGTGGATCTTCGGACGCGCGAGATCGGGTTGCGCGGGCATTGTCGGATCTGGGGCCGGGGCTGAGCGACGTGGCGCTGCGCTGTTGCTGTTACCTCGAAGGGCTGGAGGCAGCAGAGAAGCGAATGGGTTGGTCTGCACGGTCCGGCAAGATCGTTCTGCGCATCGCCTTGCAGCGCTTGAAACGCCACTATGAAGATCAGACGGAGCGGGACCAGATGATCGGATAAAGACCATATGCAACCCTTGCGGAATCGCCCGGTATTGATAAGCAAGGGTTATGAGTTTTACCCTCAGACAATTGCAATATTTTCAGGCCGTCGCCGAGCAGCGTAACTTTGGTCGTGCGGCTCAGGTCTGCAATGTGTCCCAACCCGCCTTGTCAGTTCAGATCAAGGCGCTGGAAGAGATTATGGGCGGTGTTCTGTTCGAAAGACAGGCCCGCGATATCCTGCTGACGCCATTGGGGCGCGATGTGCTAGAGCGCGCGCGTCTGATCCTAGGCGCCGCCGACCGGCTGGATCAGTTTGCCCGTGACCATTCTGGCGGGCACAGGTCCTTGTCCATTGGCATTATCCCAACGATTGCACCCTATATTTTGCCTGGCGTTCTGGCTGGTTTACGTTCGGGTGATGTTTCGCTGCGAGTGCAGATACGTGAGGCCAGAACCGAGCGTCTGTTGGCCTTGCTGCGTGTGGGCGAGATTGACGCGGCTGTGCTGGCCTTGCCAGTTGGTGGCACCGAATTCCGGGAAACACCTCTGTTTCAGGATCAGTTCCTTTTGGCAGGCAGTGCTGCGCGTCTTGAAAAGGTATCAGCAAGCCCGGATATGCTGCGTCCACTTGATCTGCAATCGGCTCAATTGATGCTGTTGGAAGATGGTCATTGTCTGACCGATCAGGCGCTCGAGGTCTGCGGTCAGGACCGAGGCAGCGGGCAGATCAACATGGGGGCCTCATCCCTGGCGACGCTGTCGCGGTTGGTGGCCGAGGGGTTTGGCTTGACCCTGATGCCTGAGCTCGCTGCCCATGCGGAGGCTGAGGCCGTTCCAGGCCTGCGACTATTGCGGTTTGGCAGCCCACAACCGGCCCGGACTGTCGGGCTGGTCCACCGTGCTTCAAGCGGCAAGGCCGATTGGGCCGAAAGGCTGGAACACGTGATCCGCGACGTGGGTGAACAGATCGTAACGGCCACCCGAACATGAAATGGCCCGCCAAGGGGCGGGCCAGATCGTGGGTGTAGAAGTTGGCTTAGGCCAATTCAGGCTCTGCCGCCTGTTCCAAGTGTCTCATCAGGTTCTCGGGCGAGGAAACCCCATACGGGTCTTCGGGGCAGTTATCCATCAGGCCCGGTTCTTCGAACCAAGCTTCGACCACACCGTCATTGATGATCGCTGCATAGCGCCAGGACCGCATGCCAAAACCAAGATTGTCTTTGTCGACCAGCATGCCCATCTTGCGGGTGAATTCACCGGACCCGTCCGGGATGACCTTGACGTTTTTCAGCCCCTGATCCTGCGCCCATTTGTTCATCACAAAGCTGTCGTTGACCGACATACAGTAGATGGCATCAACGCCTTTGGCGACGAAGTCGCCATGGCCATTCTCGAAACCCGGCAGTTGGTAGGTCGAGCAGGTCGGGGTAAACGCACCGGGCAGCGAGAACAGGATAACCCGCTTGCCAGCGAAGTAATCCGCTGTGGTGACATCCTGCCAGCGATAGGGGTTGGGGCCTTCGATGGCCTCATCCCGGACGCGAGTGTGAAAGGTGACATCAGGCAGTTTTGCGCCGGATTTCATGCTGGATCTCCTGTGATTCATATTGAATTGGCTTGGGAGTAAAACAGTTGATCCGGGCCTTCAATCGTAGAAATGCTGCGTATGCGAGTTATCTCTAAGCAGCAGGAAATAAACGAAAAAACAAAGCGATATTGCTTTGATTCCCGCCTTATTCTGCGCTTGCGCGGTGTGCATGCATAGCGGCTATGCAGTGCTGGCGTAACCGGCTTCACTGCACTATGCTATAGGTACACAAAGTTGACCCAATGCTAGGAAAGCGGCCCGTGCGAGATCTGAAGATCCCAGAACAACGTCATCCGGAAAAAGCTCACCGCCCGGACAATGCGCAGCCGAAAAAACCCAAATGGATTCGCGTCAAGGCGCCCGGTGGTAAAGGCTATGCCGAAACTCATCGGATCATGCGCGAAAACAATCTGGTCACTGTCTGCGAAGAGGCTGGCTGCCCCAATGTGGGCGAGTGCTGGAGCCAGGGTCACGCCACCATGATGATCATGGGTGAGATTTGTACCCGTGGCTGCACCTTTTGCAACATCGCCACCGGGCGTCCGGACACGCTGGACGTTTTCGAACCAGGCCGTGTGGCGCATGCAGTTGAAAAATTGGGTCTAAACCACGTGGTGATCACGTCTGTCGATCGAGATGACCTCAAGGATGGTGGTGCCGATCATTTTGCGCAGACCATTCGCGCGGTGCGTCATCGTTCGCCTAAGACAACCATCGAAATTCTGACGCCGGATTTCCTGAAATGTGATCCGGAAGTTCTGGAGACCGTGGTGGAATCGAAACCGGATGTGTTCAACCACAATCTGGAAACCGTTCCGGGCCTTTATCCCGAGGTGCGTCCTGGCGCGCGGTATTTCCATTCTCTGCGTCTGTTGCAGCGGGTCAAAGAACTGGACCCGTCGATTTTTACCAAATCCGGCATCATGGTTGGGCTAGGCGAAGACAAGCAGCAGGTTGCCCAGGTCATGGATGACATGCGCGCAGCCGACATCGATTTCCTGACCATCGGGCAGTATCTGCAGCCGACGCCTAAACATCACGCGGTGGATCGGTTCGTAACGCCCGAAGAGTTCGAATCCTATGAAAAGGCGGCCTATGGCAAGGGATTCCTAATGGTTTCGGCTACACCGTTGACTCGGTCTTCCTACCATGCCGGTGATGATTTCGCCCGCCTGCGCGCTGCCCGGCAAGAAAAGCTGGGGCAGGCGTGACGCCAGACCATCTGGCGCGGCTCACACAGCTGCGCCACGAACTGCACCAACAACCCGAACTGTCTGGACAGGAACAAGCCACCGCTGCGCGGATGGCAAATGAGTTGCGGCACGCAGGCGCAGACTTGGTGCTAACGGGGTTTGGAGGGCATGGCGTTGCCGCCATCTTCAACAGCGGCCAGAGCGGCGCTTGCATTGCGATCCGGTGTGAGTTGGATGGGTTGCCGATACAGGAGCTTTCGGGCATGCCATATCGGTCGCAAGTGTCGGGTAAGGGGCATCTCTGCGGTCACGATGGTCATATGGCGATGGTTCTGGGCGTGGCGTTGGCTTTGCAACAGCAACGCCCACTGCGCGGTCGTGTTGCCCTGATCTTCCAACCTGCCGAAGAAACTGGGCAGGGGGCCAAAGCCTTTCGCGCTGATCCGCGTTTTGCAAAGATCGCTCCTGACTATGTGTTTTCGTTGCACAATCTGCCGGGTCTTGCGCTTGGTCGGGTCGAGTTGTGCAAAGGCCCTGCCAATTGCGCCTCACGCGGGATGCGAATTGGGTTGACGGGTAAAACCTCGCACGCCGCAGTGCCTCAGGATGGGGTATCCCCGGCGGGTGCGGTATCAGCCCTGATTCCCAGGCTCACGGGCCTTGGTATGGGTGGCGACCTAAGCGAGGACTACGCGCTCACGACTATCACCCATGCGCGTTTAGGAGAGCAAACCTTTGGCGTTGCCCCCGGGCAGGCCGAATTGTGGGTGACGTTACGCACGGTATCTGATCAACGCATGGACAAGCTGGTATCAGACGCCGAAACGCTGGTGCAAAAGGTCGCGCGATCCGACGGGCTTAGCGCCTCTATCACGTACGAAGATGTCTTTGAGGCTTGCACCAATCATGCGGGTGCTGTCGATATTTTGTCCCATGCATGCGCGGCACAAAACACTACCTGTGACCTGACCGATCAACCGCAACGGTTTTCTGAGGATTTTGGACAGTTCGGCAAAGACGCAAAAGCCGCGATGTTCTGGCTTGGGTCAGGGCGCGATCACCCGCAGCTCCACAATCCGGATTACGATTTCCCTGACGCCTTGATCCCGGTTGGAACGGGCATCTTCCTGAGTGCGATCCGTCAGATTTTGGGCTGAAACAGCCGCTTACCCGCCTTCGGTAAAGCGAACCTTGCCGATAAAGGGCAGATTGCGATTGCGCTGCGCATAGTCGATGCCATAGCCCACGACAAATTCATCGGGGATTTCGAACCCGATCCAGTCCGAGCGGAAATCGACCTCGCGTCGGCTGGGTTTGTCCAGCAGGGCGATGGATTTCAGGCGATTTGGATCGCGGCTGCGCAGCAGGTTTGTGACGTGGTTCAGCGTATGGCCGGTGTCGACGATATCTTCGACAACCAGCACATCACGCCCTTCAATTGCGCCGCGCAAGTCTTTGAGAATGCGAACTTCCCGACTACTCTCCATCGAATCGCCGTAAGACGAGGCCTCAAGGAAATCCACCTCGATCGGTAGGTCCAGCTCGCGCACCAGATCGGCGATGAACACGAAACTACCGCGCAACAAGCCGACCACAACCAGCTTGTCTGTATTGCCAAACTCTTCGGTGATTTCCCGACATAACTCCTCGATCCGCGCCGCGATGGCCTTGGCCGAGATCATCTCATCTATCACATATGCGCGGTCGCTCATCGCTGCCCCCTTGATCTTTGGCGCGCAACATACGACATGACGCGCCAATGTCACCTTTTAATGCCTGAATGCCATGCCAATTCACTCGGAAACGCGCCACCTGCCATACACCGCCCAACAGATGTATGATCTGGTCGCGGATGTCGCACAGTATCCGCAGTTTCTGCCTTGGTGCGCGGCTGCCCGTATTCGCAAAACCTATGCGGTGGGCGAGGCTGAAGTGATGGAGGCTGATCTGGTCATCTCGTTCAAAGTGTTCCGCGAACGGTTCGGCAGCCGGGTGACGCTTTACCCGCACCAAAAGAAGATCGATACCGAGTATCTGGATGGCCCGTTCAAATACATGAAATCTGATTGGCAGTTCGAGGACGCGCCTGAAGGTGGATGCAATGTCTCATTCCATGTGGATTTTGAGTTCAAGAACGCCATCCTGCAAGGCATCATCGGCGTTGTATTTAACGAAGCCATGCAGCGCATCGTGCGTGCGTTCGAGGCCCGCGCCGCCTCGCTTTACAGCTAAGGCTTTACCCGCGCTTGGCGCACGCTAGACTGCGCCTCATGTCAGATTTCACCTCAACACTGGCGGCATTTGCCGCAGGCCCGATCACGACAACCGCGCAGGCGCGCATCGTCACATCGCTTTCTGTTCTGGATTGGGTCGCCGTCGGTCGGGCCGGTATTGACGAGCCCGTTTCGACTATCGTCCGCGACATGGCGATGGACGAGAAAGGCGCAGCACAGGCGCATCTGTTCGGTGGCGGTGCCGCGCCCTTACGTACTGCGGCTTTGGTCAATGGAACGGTGTCCCATGCGTTGGATTATGACGACACCCATTTTGCCCATATCGGCCATCCTTCGGTCGCTGTCCTACCCGCTGCATTGGCGGCGTCAGAGTGGGATGATCGTATCCTGGTCGATCTTCTCGAAGCGGCTTTGGTTGGGATGGAGACGTCAATCCGTATCGGGCTGTGGCTGGGCCGTGGTCACTATCAGACCGGGTTTCATCAAACGGCCACAGCTGGGGCCTTTGGGGCAGCGGTTGCGCTCGGGCGCCTTCTGGGGTTCAGCGCGGGTCAGATGCGGCAGGTGCTGGGACTGACGGCGACCCGCGCGGCGGGCCTTAAGGCGCAATTCGGGACAATGGGCAAACCCTATAACGCTGGGATGGCCTCTGCTGCGGGCGTCGAGGCTGCGCTTCTGATTCACAAAGGGTTTGAGCCTAACGAGGACGCTATGGAAGGCCCGTTTGGTTTTGGTGCCACCCATCAAGGGGCTGCCGATGACGTCGCAGCGCTGGATGGGCTCGGAGATGAATGGCTGTTCGAATCCGTTAGCCACAAGTTCCACGCCTGTTGTCATGGATTGCATGCGGCGCTTGAGGCGGCACGTGATCTGGATATCGCCGAACCTGAAGTCGCTGAGATCAAGGTCAAAACGCATCCGCGCTGGATGAGCGTCTGCAACCAGATGTCACCCACCACAGGGCTGGAAGCCAAGTTTTCCTATCGTGCCGTGATCGCGATGCAGGCCCTTGGCTATGATACCGCCTTGCCTGGAAGCTACTCTCAGAAAGTCTGCGCAGACCCGCGTGTCAAATCGCTGCAGGACCGTATCGTGGTCGAAGCAGACGAAGCCTTGTCCGAGACGCAAGCCCAACTGGCCCTGCTGCGCCGCGATGGGGCTCGGCTTGAGGCAACGCATGACCTGATGACCCCGATATCCCTGCCGGATCGAGAGGATCGTGTGCGCGCTAAAGCGTCCAAGCTGATCAGCACGGATGAGGCGGACGCGATCTGGTCGATGCTGCGCACCGGAGGTCGCGCCCGCGATCTGGCTGCAAAACTGGCGGGTTAGACCACGCGCCAGTGCAGAGGGAAGCCGGGATCGAACACCGTAACGGGGCCGTCTTCGGTTTCGATCTTGTCGGGATATTCGACCGGGTCGCCTTTGGCCAACGTGATGGTGCCTTCGTTCACCGGCAGGCCATAGAAGGCGGGTCCATTCAGCGAGACGAACCCTTCCAACTTGTCCATGGCCCCTTCACGATCGAACATTTCTGCCACCAGTGACATCGTGTTAGTCGCGGTAAAACACCCGGCGCAACCACAGGCCATTTCTTTGTTGTCATCCGTATGAGGCGCACTGTCCGTGCCCAGGAAATAACGTGGATCGCCCGATGTCGCAGCTTTCAGCAACTCAAGCCGATGTTCTTCGCGCTTGGCAACCGGAAGGCAGTAGTAGTGCGGTTTGATCCCGCCTACCAGAATGTGATTGCGATTGATGATCAGGTGATGCGCCGTAATCGTCGCACCCAGATCGGTGTCGTTGGCGGCAACATACTGAACGCCATCGCGGGTCGTGATGTGCTCCATCACCACGCGCAGGCCCGGTGTGGCCTTGCGGATCGGGTCCAGAACGCGGTCGATGAACACCGCCTCACGGTCGAAGATGTCGATCTCGGCGTCTGTGACCTCACCATGCACACATAGAGGCAGACCAATCTCGGCCATCTTCTCAAGCACCGGGCGAACCTTGTTGAAGTCTCGCACGCCCGAGGCTGAATTGGTCGTGGCCCCGGCCGGATAAAGCTTCACAGCCTTGACCAATCCGCTGGCATGGGCCGCGGCTAGATCGCTCGAGTCGGTATCCTCGGTTAGATACAGAGTCATCAGCGGCTCAAAATGCATGCCATCGGGCAGAGCAGCCAGAATGCGATCCCGATACGCGGCAGCCAGCGCACCGGTCACAACCGGGGGCACTAGGTTGGGCATAATGATCGCACGCCCAAAATGGCGTGCGGTTTCGGGCAGGACGGCCTTCAGCATCGCGCCATCGCGCAGATGCAAATGCCAATCGTCGGGGCGGCGGATCGTGATGCTTTCGGTCATGACGCCCCGCTAACATAGCGCGGGCCGCTGTGAAAGAGCTTGGAATGCGACTAAGGGACCATATCGGGCCGGGTTGACGACCGGCGCCCAGCGTGACCTTTTGGTCGGACGGAGGGATGCCATGTCAAAGATGCAGTCGATTGATGCGGTTCAGACCATGTTGGGAGAGCAGGGTTATGTCTGCGGACGGGCTTTGGCGACCGTGGTGTTCTTATCGCTGAAACTGGGTCGACCCCTGTTTCTGGAAGGCGAAGCTGGGGTTGGCAAGACCGAGATTGCCAAGGCGCTTGCCGCCGGATTGAACCGCCGGTTAATCCGGCTGCAATGCTATGAGGGGTTGGATGCCTCTTCCGCTGTCTATGAATGGAATTTCCCGGCCCAGATGGTTGCCATCCGCACGGCCGAGGCTGCCGGTGGTGCAGATCGAAACGCGCTGCAAACAGAACTGTTCTCGGATGATTTCCTGATCGAGCGCCCGTTGTTGCAGGCGATGAGGCCCGACGAACATGGCGCGCCAGTATTGCTGATCGACGAACTGGATCGCACGGATGAGCCGTTCGAGGCGTTTCTGCTGGAAGCACTCAGCGATTTTCAGGTCACGATCCCGGAACTCGGCACCGTCAAGGCACCCGAACCGCCCATCGTCATCGTGACCTCGAACCGCACCCGCGAAGTGCATGACGCCCTGAAGCGCCGTTGCCTGTATCACTGGGTCGACTACCCTGATTTCAATCGTGAGATTGAAATTTTGCAAGCCCGCGCGCCCGAAGCCGCCGAGGCCCTTAGCCGTGAGGTTGTGGCCTTTGTTCAGCGTCTTCGCACGGAAGACCTGTTCAAGAAACCCGGCGTGGCCGAAACGATCGACTGGGCTAAATGCCTGTTGGCTCTGGACGTCATCAACCTCAGCCCCGAGGTGATCGGCGACACGCTGGGCGCGATCCTGAAATACCAGGACGACATCCAGAAACTGCAGGGCTCGGAAGCGAAACGCATTCTGGACGAGGCCAAAGCCAATCTCGAACCCGCCTGATGCTTCTTCTGTTCAAAAATACCTCGGGGGTTTGGGGGCAGAGCCCCCATGAACGGTAATGGCTGAACAACTCCCGCTTGATATCCCCGACAACCCGAAACTGGCGCAGAACATCACGCATTTTGCCCGTGCCTTGCGCAAGGCGGGGCTGCCAATCGGGACGGGCCGGGTGGTGGACGCGATCCGGGCAGTACAGGCTGCCGGTTTTACCCAAAGGCAGGATTTCTATTGGACCCTGCACGCCTGTTTCGTGAACCGGCCCGAACATCGCACCGTTTTTGCTCAGGTCTTTCGCCTCTACTGGCGCGACCCGCGATATCTGGAGCATATGATGTCCATGATGCTGCCCGCCATTCGTGGCGTGCAGGAGGAACGCAAGGCGGACGCGGCCGAAAAACGGGCGGCAGAGGCGTTGCTGGATGGGGTTGAGCGCGATCAGCCCGAGAGCACGAATGATGAGGGTGAGACCGAGCTCGATATCGACGCGTCACAAACCGCATCCTCCGAAGAAAGGCTTCGAAGTCTGGATTTCGAACAGATGAGCACGGCAGAGATTGCCCAGGCCAAACGCCTTTTGGCGCGTCTCAGCCTTCCTGTTAAACCTATTGAAAGCCGTCGTGGACAGCCGAGTCATGTTGGTCATCGGATAGATCGGGCCAGAACCCTGCGTGCCGCAATGCGACAAGGGGGTGAACTCCACGAAATAGCGCGGCAAAAACAGCGACCGCGTTGGCCCAACCTTGTGGTGCTTTGCGACATATCCGGGTCGATGAGCCAATACAGCCGGTTGATCCTGCACTTCCTGCACACGGTCTCGAACGCCAAGGGGGCGGGTTGGGCAAAGGTCCATGCCTTTACCTTCGGAACTCGGCTCACCAACATTACTCGTCATCTGCACCAACGTGACGTGGATGCCGCTTTGGCCGCTGCGGGGGCCGAGGCGCAGGATTGGGAAGGGGGCACGCGGATCGGAGAGTGCCTGCACGCGTTCAACCGGGACTGGTCGCGTCGCGTAATGGGGCAGGGTGCAGTCGTCCTGCTGATCTCGGACGGGTTGGATCGGGGTGACGCAGAAGCGTTAGCCAAGGAAACCGAACGGTTGCACCTGTCTGCGCGCCGCCTGATCTGGCTCAATCCGCTGCTGCGCTGGGATGGCTTTGCGCCCAAGGCGCAGGGTGTGGCCGCGATGCTGCCACATGTCGATAGTTTTCGGGCCGGTCACTCCATTGCCTCGCTTGAAGACTTGGCGACCGTCATCTCGGAGCCCGGTGACATGGGTGAGAAAGCGCGGCTTATGTCCGCGCTTTCAGGCTAGGATTTAGCCCAGTTGTTTTGCGTTGCACTCCCGCGCCATTTCCATGGCCTTATAGGTGCCGGTCAGATCGACGGTGAAGGCGAACTCCTTTTCGGGGAAAACGATCATCACCTGCTTCTTCGCGATGTCTTCCGCAAACTGAGGGTCATCAGACAGGACATACCCGCCGGAATAGCCTTTGGTGATGTTGCCCTTCATGCCCGTGGCTTCGCCCAGATAGAGGTTGTCGCCCAGAAGGATTGCCACGGCTTCTTTCTCGCCGCGTTTGATGTTTGTCTTGGCTTTGGTAAACACACCAACATAGCCAACGCCGCGATCTTCGGTCAGTCCCATCTGGACCACATTTTCAGCGTCATCAATGGCTTCGATCAGGCAGGATTTGCGCTCATTGTCGATGAAGACTTTCCAGCCCTCGACCTCACCGTAGCGTTCATATGTATCCGCAAAGGCTGCGGTTGCAGCCAACATGCCGATTGCGGCGCCGAGTGTAAGAATGCGTTTCAATTCTGTGTCTCCGTTCTGAAATTTTGGGGGTCTGCTGGATTTGATTCCAAGCATGGTGACAGATTAGAAGCCGGGCGGGATAGGATCAATCTGATATCACAGCAACCCGCCTACGCTTTTCTTTGTATCATGGCTCACTATGTTGAACCGATACACCGCAGGAGGCTCTGATGCAGAGATTCGACAACAGCCCTGAAACAGCTCTGGACTGGTATCGCAGCGGGCGCGGTGCGGCCCTTGCAACTGTCGTTGAAACCTGGGGCAGTGCGCCGCGTCGCATTGGAGCGCAGTTGGTCATCGGTGGCGATGGCCTGATCGAAGGCTCTGTCTCGGGTGGCTGCGTCGAAGGCGCTGTGATTGTCGAGGCATTGGAAGCTATCGACGAGGGTGAGGCACGCCTATTGGAATTTGGTGTCAGCGACGAGGACGCCTTTGCCGTCGGTCTCGCTTGCGGCGGCACCATCAGGGTTTTGGTCGAGCCGGTGGGCGAGGTTTTGCCCGAACCCATGCTGGCCGAACTGGTCTCCGCGCGGGCAGCGCGCGAGCCCTTGGCCTATGAGGTCAATATCGACAGCGGCCACCGGTCCCTGCGGCGCAACAAATATCCCGACCGTTTGCGCATGGACCGGTCTGGTTTCGAAGAAGATGGCAAAACCTTTGTAGCCGTCCACAATCCACCACTTCGGCTGATCGTCGTTGGCGCTGTTCACATCGCGCAGGCGCTTGTGCCTATGGCTCGGATCGCCGGATATGATCCCGCAATTGTCGACCCGCGTGAAGCCTTCGCATCTGACGCCCGCTTTCCTGGTGAGACTATTCTCACGGATTGGCCGGATGAGGCCGTTGCCAAGCTGGGATTGGATACGCGTACCGCGGTCGTGTTGCTGACCCATGATCCAAAGCTGGATGATCCCGCACTGCAAGCCGCGCTTGAGGCGAATGTGTTCTACATCGGCGCGCTGGGTTCGACCCGAACCCACGCGAAACGGGTCGCGCGGATGCAAGCTGCCGGGTTCACCGACACACAGATCGATCTGATCCATGGACCTATCGGCCTGGACATCGGGGCGTCTGATCCGTCAGAGATTGCAGTGGCCATTCTGGCCCAGATGACGGCTGTTCTGCGGGGCAAGGCATGAAGTTTGGCCCATTGCCCGTTGATCAGGCGAAGGGAACGATCCTTGCGCATTCAGTTTCAGCAAACGGGCGCAAGCTGCGCAAGGGATTGACCCTCTCAGATGATCACATTGCGGGACTGACCCAAGCCGGGCTGACCGAAGTCACCGTCGCGCAACTGGATCCCGGCGATTGCCATGAGGATGAGGCGGCTGGTCTTTTGGCGCGCGCTTTGGTTCCCGATGCAGAGGCTGCCAATCTGCGGATCACCGAAGCGTTTACCGGGCGCGTGAACCTTTTGGCTGATGGTCCGGGCGTCGTAAACCTAGATGTCGACGCGCTGGAACAGTTCAATCGGGTCAACCCGATGATCACCGTCGCCACCGTGCCTCAGCACCAGCAAATGAGCGATGGGGGTATGGTCGCAACGATCAAGATCATCTCTTATGCGGTTCCCGAGGCTGACGTTCGGCGCGCCGCAAACTTCGCACAAAACGCGGTTCGATTGATTGCACCGGTTCACAGAACCGCTGGGCTCATCGTCACTGATATTCCCGGTGGCCCACGGAATGAAAAAGGCATCGCAGCCATAAAAGGGCGTGTCGAACTGTTGGGGATGGAGCTGAGCGACGTTCAGATCGTGCCTCACGATAGCGGCCAGATCGCTGCGGCAATCGCTCAGACGCCAGGGGACCTGTTGATGATCCTGACCGCCTCGGCAACTTCGGATGTGGATGATGTGGCCCCGTCAGCCATTCGTGAAGCCGGAGGGGTGGTGGATCGGTTTGGCATGCCGGTTGATCCTGGAAATCTGCTCTTTCTGGGGTCGTTGGGTAAGCGTCCTGTGATCGGACTGCCGGGTTGCGCGCGCTCGCCGGCTTTGAACGGGGCGGATTGGGTTTTGTCCCGTGTGGCCTGCGGGGTTGAAACCACTGGCGCCGATATCGCGGCGATGGGAGTGGGTGGATTGCTCAAGGAAATTCCCACGCGGCCCCAGCCTAGGGCGCAACGCAAACCGTGACGCCAGCGTATTTTGACCTGCTTTGCCAATGCACGAAATCATGAGCGTTACACGACGCTTGACGCATTGAATACGACAAGATTTGTGTTCTCAAACAATGGCTCCCGTGCTTAACTCGGCCACAGGGAGAAACATTTGACCGGGAGGAATTCATGACACAGGTCTCCATGACTGTGAACGGTAAGGCCGTGAGCGGCGATGTAGAGGGTCGGACGTTATTGTCTGGTTTTTTGCGGGATCATTTGAGTTTGACTGGGACGCATGTTGGGTGTGACACGGCGCAGTGCGGGGCCTGCGTGGTGCATGTGAACGGTGAGGCGGTGAAGTCTTGCAACATGCTGGCAGTTGAGGCGGATGGGGCTGAGGTTGGCACGATTGAAGGCCAGTCCA